>NZ_ABIZ01000001.1:1264747-1897120 GCF_000172155.1 Verrucomicrobium spinosum DSM 4136 = JCM 18804
CGCGGCCGGTGTACGGGTCAGAGCTGGCGGGTTTGCCGTTGGAGCAGTGAGGGCCGGTGCGTCAGTGGGCAGTGGGCAGTGGGCAGTGGGCAGTGGGCAGTGGGAAGTGGGCAGTGGGCAGTGGGCAGTGGGCAGTGGGCGGCGCGTCAGTGGGCAAGGTGTTGGGGGCGGGCTTGGTGGGGTGGAGGTTGTGTCGGCTTGCGGAGGCCTTGGTTGTGGGCAGCAGGAGGTGATTGGTGATTCTGCCCTGCAATAGGAGCGGAGAGGAGTTGGAGTTCCGCTTTTAAGCGGTCAGGTTCCGCAGTGTCGAGTGCATCGTCACAGGGAGAGGGCGAGAAATTGGGAGGAAATTGCTGGGACTTCATGCCTTCGGCATCTGGTGCTTGTGGGACCAAGAGCGTCGTGGGTGCCGCTTCTTCCCCATTTTCCCGTTCTCTGACTTTGGCGATGCGTTGGGTAACGTGGGGCCTGGCCGCTTAAAAGCCAATGCCATCAGGGAAAACGCATCGTCTTGCTGTTTTGCCTTGGCGCGCCTCGGAGCCGCGATGGTGCAGCCGCCACGACTGTAACTGGTGAGCCCCATTCAGAAGGGCCGAAGTTCCGGGTTCATACCAGCCTGGGGCAACGCCCCAGGGATAGATGGCCAAACTACCCTTGAGGGCTGTAGGCCCGGTGTCATCAAGTCTGCCTATGACGAGCATCCCTGAATGACGTCGGGCCTACAGCCCTCAACCTCTAAAACGAGCGCCTACCTTGGGCGTTGCCCAAGGCTGCAATGATGCCGGACCTTCGGCCCTCAATACTTTCACAAAAGGGAGATGCTCGCCCTCTCCACTTTTCCCTGATGGCATTGGTCCCGCATGCGGGACGGAACTCCAACTCCTCTCCGCTCCCCTGATCATTGACGCATTGGGATGCCTCCGGCCGAGGTCCGTGTCTTGGCAGCCCATCGATGAGCATTTTATCCCCGTGGCTGCGCCCGGCCTCCTGCAACCTGCGAACCAAGAACTCCCCCCCAACATCCCGCAAAGAATCTCTTGCACAGAGGCCAATCCTTTGCGGCTATTCCCCATGCGCCGACAGGAGAATCAAGCCAGAGCCAACAAACATTCCAACCCGACTGCTTCGATCCGTATTTATGAGGAGGACGATCTGGCGAGCGTCCTGGCGGACAAGCCCAATCCTCTGGTTCTGGTTCTCGACTGCATTCAGGATCCGCACAATCTGGGTGCCTGTCTGAGAACGGCGGATGCGGCGGGGTGTGATCTGGTGGTGATGCCAAAGGACAAGACGGCTCCCATCTCGGATACGGTCATTCGCGTGGCCTGTGGCGGGGCGGAGAACGTTCCGATTGCCCGCGTCACGAATCTGGCCCGGGCCATGGACAAGCTGAAGGACCTGGGGGTCTGGTTTGTAGGCACGGAGGATGAGGGCAAGCAGTCCATCTATGACGTGGATCTCAAGGGGCCGATTGGCATCGTCATGGGAGCGGAAGGGGAGGGTATGCGCCGTCTCACTGGCGAGCGTTGCGACTTTCTGGTCAAGATCCCCATGACGGGGCAGGTGCCGTGCCTGAATGTGAGCGTGGCCACCGGGGTTTGCCTCTTTGAGGTGGTCCGCCAGCGCCTTTCTGGGGGTGGTCGCCGCCGGTAGGACTTGACCGGGGGTGCCCTTTTCCCTTGTGCCCTCACAGAACTGTGCCATACTCGCCGCCCTTTATGGACTATCTCATAGGCTTCCTCCTTGTGCTGCAGGTGCTGATCTGCCTGCTGCTCATTCTCATTGTGCTCATGCAACGTCCTCGTCAGGAAGGGCTTGGCGCGGCATTCGGCAGCGGCACCATGGATCAGGCTTTCGGCGCGCACACCACCACGGTCCTGCAGAAAGGCACCACCTGGCTGGGCATTGGATTCTACGTGATCACGTTTGTCCTGGCGGTGCTCGTGGCTCACAAAGATGGCTCCAAGGCCAACGTTCCTGCTCTGATTGATGAAGCGGACAAGAAACCCGCTGCCACCGCCCCGGCTGAGCCTGCGCTTCCGACGACTCCTGACGCGGCTGCTCCGGCCCCTGCACCTGCCCCGGCTGCTGAGGCTCCGGCCGCTCCTGCCCCTGCACCCGCCCCTGCTCCTGAGGCTGCTGCTCCGGCTCCGGCCGCAGAGACCGCTCCGGCCCCGGCTCCTGCGGCTGAACAGCCGAAGCTGGCTCCCGTGGATGCTGTTCCTGGCTCGGCCCCTACGCCGCCTCCGGTTCCTGTCACTCCCGAGCCTGCTCCTGCTCCGGCCCCTGCGGGCAACTGATTCTGATTTGATTCGCGCTTTGCAGCGCTCTGCGCTTTATCTTGGGGGATGCGAGACTTGTGCCGCATCCCCCTTTTTGTGCTCGTGACCGGTGTGCTTTTGACCTCGTGTGGTCGGGATGCGCAACGGGCAGATCTGGTGTTCATCAACAGCGCGGAGATCGAAACGCCGGATCCAGCGATGGCCACCGACCAGGTGAGCATGCGGATCAGCGAATCCCTCTTTGAAGGTCTGTGCCGCAACAATGCCGAGGGCAAGGCGGAACCGGCGGTGGCGGAGCGCTGGGAGATCTCTGCCGACCACAAGAAGTACACGTTCTACCTGCGAGCAGACGCGGTGTGGAGCACGGGTGAGCCGGTGACCGCCCAGGACTTTGTGTTCTCCTGGGAGCGGGCGCTCCGGCCTTCCACGGCGTCGGACTATGCTCCGCAGCTCTACCCGCTGGTAAATGCCAAAGCCTACAACGAAGGGACCCTGAAGGACTTCAGCCAGGTGGGGGTGAAGGCGCTGGATGCCAGAACGCTGGAGTGTGTGCTGGAAAATCCCGTCCCGTACTGGATCGATCTGTGTGCGTTCCTCACCCTGTCCCCCGTGCACCGGCCTACAGTGGAAAAGTACGGGAGCAGCTGGATCAAGGCGGACCGGCTCGTCGGGAACGGGCCCTATCTCTTTGAGCGATGGCTCATCGATGACCACATCCGACTGCGGCGCAGCCCGACCTACTGGGACCGCAAGAATGTGGCCATGGAGACGGTGGACGTGATCCCGATCACCGAGGCGAATACCGCGCTGAACTACTTCCTCACCGGGCAGGCGGACCTGATGATGGACAAGGGCATGGTGCCGCCCTCGCTGGTGCCCAAGCTCAAGGAGCAGGAATACTTCAAGACGGGGGATTTCCTCGGGACCTGGTTCATCCGCGCCAATACGACGAAGGCCCCTTTCACCGACGCCCGGGTGCGGCTGGCCTTCTCCTATGCGGTGGATCGCAAGCGCATCGTCGAAAAGATCACCCAGCTTGGGGAGCGGCCCGCTTATTCCCTGACGCCTCCGGGGGCGGGGCAGAATTTTCAGCCGCCGCCCGGGGTGACCTTTGATCCTGTGCGGGCCCGGGAACTGCTGGCTGAAGCGGGGTTCCCCGGGGGGCGGGGTTTCCCCCGTGTGGAGTACTTGCACCTGCCGCTGCCCATTGAGCGGAATATCGCGGTGGAATTGCAGGCGATGTGGCGGGAGGTGCTGGGCGTGGAGGTGGGGCTGGAGAAAAAGGAGCAGAAGGTCTGGCTCGCCACCATGCGGGAGCTTAGCTATGACCTCTGCCGGTCTAGCTGGGTGGGGGACTACAATGATCCCAACACCTTCCTGGAGATGTTCACCACGGGGAACGGGAACAACCGCACCGGCTGGGCCAGTGCGGAGTATGACCACTATGTGGCGCTGGCCGCTGCCGAGGGGGATGTCGCGAAGAGGCAGGAGATCCTGCAGAAGCTGGAGCGGATTCTCATCGCAGAGGCCGCCCCCATTTTCCCTGTCTATCACTACGTGGGGGTCCAGTTCCGCCGGCCAGAGCTGGGAGGGGTTCAGGCCAACTTGATCGACAATCACCCCTTCCGGGCCATGTACTGGAAGAAGCAAGCGGGGGCAAATCACTCACGCTGAGCGAAAAAGCGCGGTGCCATGCAACCGGGCCCGGCGTGGCTTGCGAAGGTGTGTGGTGCGGCGCATTCGAGGTGGCTGCCGCTCTCTCTGATCGTCACCCCTTACCCCCTGAGGACATGTGTAGGCCTACGAGGCGTCCGGCTGCGCTGGCTGGCGCTTGGCCCGCTCGGACTCGATCCATGCCTGGTCCTCCGCGCTGAGGCGGTTCGTAAAGGTGGTGAAAGTCGTTCCCCACTCGGTCGTGAGGTGCAGCATGTTGGCGTCGGCTTTGTCGAGCTTGGCATACACCACCACGCCTTTTTTGTCCGTCCAGGCGCGATAGCCGCCGGGGAGCAGACGCTTGCGGCGGGCTTCGATGGCCCTTTGGCTGGAAGCCACGCTTTCTCGCAGCTTGAGCATGTAGGCCACCTCGTTTTCGTTTTTGTAGCCGCTGAGGCGCATCACTTCCACACCATCTGGCAGTGTGACCAGCACGGTGGGGTAGCCGCGGACGTTCAGCCGGTCTTTGAAGGCCTGGTAGAAGTCACTGTCCGCCGTGGCTTTGTCGGAGAAGTCCATGTAGAGCGGCACATAGTTCTCCTCCGTGAGTTTTTTGAACTCAGGTTGGAGCACCAGCGTGCTCTCGATGGACTGGCCGGGCGGGCTGTTGCGGTTGTTGACGAGGATCAAGAGGGGCTTGCCAGTGCGACGGGCCTGCTCGGTGGCATCCATGGCGCTGCGGATCCACTGGATGCGGCTGGTGGACTGGGTGCTGTTCGCAGTGACGCTGGAGAAGTCGAACAGGCCACCGCCCTCCGCTGAGGCGGGTGCCATGCCCGAGGCTGCGGCACCCGGGGCCATCGGGCTGATGGAGGCGGAACCGGTCACCTTGGGATCGGTCAAGAGGCCCCAGCCTCGTGAGGCGGGCAGGTCGGGCTTGCCCTTGTCACCATCCGCGTGCCGATGGGAAGGCAGGAGCGTGCAGGACGACAGCAGGAGCACCGCTCCACGGAGGGAGGCTGTCTGGAGAGTCTTGAGAACTGCGTGGCAAGGCGTTCGCATGGGGGGAGGGCAAATCACAGCGGAAGTACGGGTGCATCTCCCAGCGCCGGCATCCGGTTTACCGGGAGGCTGCCTGCCCTGCCATCATGCCGGGGGTGAAGCCGTGCCACATGCCGCCCATCGGAGTGCCCAGCGGGTTGTTGTAGTTCATCCCGAAGCCGCTGCCCACCTGGCCGTAGGGCTTGTAGAAGCTTTCTGAGCCCGCAGAACTGGGGACGGATACTTCCTGAGGCCGGTCGCCCGTGGGAATGCCCAGGGCTCGCTTCTGGCTGTCCGCCAGTTCATGGCGGGCCCAGGCCATTTCATTGGCGCGCTGTCCCACGCTGTTCTGCACGTAGGTGACGCGCTGGTCGTACTGCTCCTGGGTGAGCCTGCCTGCGGCCTTTTCCCTGTCCAGCACTGCGATCTGCTCCTGGGCCATTTCTTCCGCCCGCTTGTAGAAGCGGTCCATGTCCGACGCATTGGGCTTCGTGTTGGACGGCAGTCCCCCACAGGAGGCCAGCAGGCACATCAACGCAGGGGCCAGGAGAAGGGGCAGGATCTGAAATTTCATCAAGCAACGAATGTTACGGAGTCTCGGCGGGGATTTCAATGAAAAGCACGATGCCGCACGGCTGGTGGGGACGTGAGACAGCGCCGTGGCGATCCGGCTCAATCTGCGGCTGGTGTGAGGTTTTCGTCCGGTTTTGGTGATGTGAGCAATAATCCTCTTTCCCGGGAGGGCAATCTCCCTTCATTGTGGGAATCATGACGCCTCCATTTTCAGACGTGGGTTTGCGGCTCTCCGGCTCCAGCGGCATCCAGGAGCTGATGGATGACCTGGGCATCTCGCTGACCACGCACCCCGATATGCGCATGCTCGGCGGCGGGCAGCCTGCAGCCATTCCTGCGGTGCAGGCTCTGTGGCGGGAGCGCATGGAGGAAATGGTGGCAGACGGCACCGCCCTGGACCGCATGCTGCTGAACTATGATCCTCCCACGGGCAGTCCGCAGTTTCGGGAAGCCTTTGCGGGATTCCTGAAGCGGGAGTGTGGCTGGCAGGTGACGCATGAAAACATCGCCGTGCTGCCCAGCAGCCAGACGGCGTTTTTCCTGCTCTTCAATCTGCTGGCCGGGGATTCCGGCGGCACGAAGCGGCGCATTCTCTATCCTCTGGTGCCGGAGTACATCGGCTATGCCAACCAGGGGCTTTCAGACGGGATGCTGACGGCCTGCCGTTCCCGGCTGGAGGAGCATGGGGCCCATGAGTTCAAGTACCGGGTGGACTTTGACCGGCTCAAGATCACGCCCGACATCGCTGCCATCTGCATCTCGTGTCCGACGAACCCCACGGGCAACGTCCTGACGGCGGATGAGTTTGCCCGGCTCAAAGGGCTGGCGCGGCAGCATGGCATCCCGCTGATCGTGGACAATGCCTATGGGCACCCCTTCCCCGACGTGCTTTACACGGGCTTCGCACCGCAGTGGGAGGAGGGCATGATCTTCTCCATCAGCATGTCCAAGGTGGGGCTCCCCGGGGTGCGCACCGCCATGGTGGTGGCCTCGAAGGAGATCGTGCGTGCCTTGGGCAACATGAACGCCATCGTCTCCCTGGCGAACGGCAACACCGGGCAGGCGCTCATGACGCCGCTGCTGAAGGATGACACCCTGCCCCGCATCAGCCGGGAGCACATCCGCCCCTTTTACCGTCAGCGCTCGGACTTTGCGGTGGAGGTCTTGCAGGCCTCACTGGCTGACAAGGTGCCCTGGGCTCTGCATGCCCGGGAGGGTGCCTTCTTCCTCTGGCTCTGGTTCAAGGAGCTGCCCATTCCCGCTGCGGAGCTGTATCAGCGGTTGAAGGCCCGCAGGGTGCTCGTGATCCCCGGTCACTACTTTTTCTTTGGCCTGGATGAACCCTGGGAGCATGCGCACCAGTGTATGCGTCTGACCTTTTCCCAGCCGCAGTCAGTCGTGCAGGAGGGGTTGGAGATCCTGGCGGATGAGGTGAATGGACTGCATTGAGTCAGTGCGTCAGTGGGCGGGGGCCAGTGCGTCAGTGGGCAGTGCGTCAGTGGTCAAGGTGTTGGGGATGGCGGGGTTGAGGTGGACGGCGTTGGCTTGCGGGAGGGGATTGGCGTTTTGTGCGTTGAGGCTATGCTAGCGCAAATCCTTGTTCAGTTGCCTGACCGCAGCATGCTCTTGTCTGGACTCCAGCGCCTGTTCCAGACTAACGAGCCTTCGGATCCAGGCGTTGTACTGCGAATAGGCGTTTTCTGGCTGGGTGCGTCCGAGCAGTCGGTAGAGCCGGGTTTCGGCGTCAATCGAGCTTTTCGGAGCCGCAGGCGTGGGAAGCCGGACGCCAGCGCGGCTGAGCCTCGTGCGGCCATCTCAATCAGTAGCGAAGCCACTGATTCGCGGCCCGATTCAAGGTCTGCCAACCCTTCCCAGATAAATTCCGATCCAGGCAGGTCTGCGAATTGAACTGTCTGCTCGCGCTGGTGGCTCATTGATCTTCGGCGTTGCTGAATTTGACAGTGAATTGCAAGGCTCTGTCTGCAAAATTTATGGGTTAGAGGACAGAGATTAGAGCCTTGCCTTCAGCCCTTTGTGCCCTTCCCAGGAGCCCATTCTTTCCGCCCCATCAGGCACCGTTCGTAAATAACGATTAACGAACCACGACCAACTCTTGCACCAAGCGAGAGACGAGCCAACAGTGACGCTCCTCCCGCATGAACCCTCCGCCGACTGAAGAGCTTCACGAACGTTTGTACGGGGCTGGCGTGATCGCCGTCCTGATCCTGGATGATGTGGAGGCGGCGGTGCCAGTGGCGAAGGCGCTGGTGGCAGGTGGGGTGGACGCGATGGAGTTGACCCTGCGTACCCCGGTGGCGCTGGAGTGTCTGCGGCGCATCCGCAGAGAGGTGCCTGAAATGACGGCGGGAGTGGGCACGATCCTGACGACCGGCCAGGTGAATGAAGTGGTGGAGGCGGGAGCCGCCTTCGGCGTGGCGCCGGGCATGAACCCCCGCACGGTGGCAGAGGCGGCCCGGCTCCGGCTGCCCTTTGCCCCTGGCATCTGCACCCCCACGGATATCGAGCTCGCGGTGGAGGCGGGGTGCACGCTGCTGAAGTTCTTCCCTGCGGAGCCCTGCGGTGGCTTGAACTATCTGAAGAGCATCAGTGCGCCGTTTGCCCACCTGGGGTTGCGTTACATTCCTCTAGGCGGGGTGGCGCAGGACAATCTGGAGATGTGGCTGAATGAGCCGATGATCCATGCGGTGGGGGGCTCCTGGCTGGCCCCCAAGGAATTGATTCAGGCAGGTGACTGGGCGGGCATCACGGCCAGGGCCGCCGCCGCCCGTGCCACCGTCAACAAGGTTCGAGGAGAATGGAAATGAGCAGCGGATCACGAGTCGTCGCGTTTGGGGAGATCATGGGACGTCTGGCTGCCCCGGGGTACCAGCGCTTTCAGCAGGCCATGCCGGGCACGGTGGAGGTCACCTTTGCCGGGGCAGAGGCGAATGTCGCCATGTCCATCGCCCATCTGGGTGGGCAGGCCTCGTTTGTCACCGCCCTGCCGGAGCACGCAGTGGCAGATGCCTGTGTGGCAAACCTCCGCGCCGTGGGGGTGGACACCCGCCACATCCTGCGGACGCCGCAGGGGAGGCTGGGGCTTTATTTCCTTGAGACCGGCGTCAATCAACGCCCGGGAAATGTGATCTACGACCGGGAGAATTCCTCGATCTCGGTCACTCCGCCCAAGGACTATCCCTGGGAGGAGATCTTCCAGGGGGCGGGCTGGTTTCATATCTCCGGCATCACGCCGGCCATCTCAAAGAACGCCGCCGCGGTGGCCCTGCATGCGCTGCGGGAGGCTTCCTCCCGCGGTCTGCGCATCTCCTGTGACCTGAATTTCCGGTCCAAGCTGTGGACCTGGAAGGCGGGGCTGCGGCCGCATGAACTGGCCACCCTCGCCATGCGCGAACTGCTGCCCTATGTGCATGTGTTGATCGGAGGGCGGGAAGATGCCGCCGCGATGATGGGCATTCATGCTTCTCCTGGCAGCACGGATCCCGTGCTGGATGTCTCCCGCCAGATCAAGGCGCTGTATCCCCAGGTCACGCACGTGGCCATGACGCTGCGCAAGAGTCTCTCCGCCAATCATCACAACTGGGGCGGCATGTTGTACGATTCCACCCTGGACGAGGTGTTTCTTGCCCCGCTGAACGGCGACCGTTATCAGCCCTATGCGATCACGGACATTGTCGATCGCTTGGGCGGAGGCGATGCGTTTGCTGCGGGTCTTGTTTTTGCGCTGAACTCCCCGGATCTAGCGGAACCGCAAACCGCCTTGAGCTTTGCCGTGGCGGCCTCCTGCCTGGCCCACTCGATTCCCGGTGACTTCAACTTCTCCACGCGTGGTGAGGTGGAGGCCCTCATGGCCGGGAATTCGTCTGGCCGGGTGAACCGGTGAGGTCACAATGATAAATTAGGAATTAGGAATTAGGAATTAGGAATTGAGGTGGAGGCGGGGAGGTTGATCAGATGGAATAAGTGAGATCCGGGTGCGTTTAGCAGGAGTTGATTCTTCCTGCTGCCATGCGTCTGCCTCAATTCGTTTTCCGCTGGAGCCTGCCCTTGGTGGTGGGCATTTCCTCGATCCTGCCTGCTGTCGAGCCGCCGCAGGCCAATGTCATCAGCTCCCCGGGGGCTGCGTATTCTGAGACGGCCCGCGTCTGGCAGGGCATCCCCGGGATCGACCGCACGCCCAAGGGCCGGCTCTGGGCAGCCTGGTACAGCGGAGATGTCGGGGAGGGGAATCTGGGCAATTACGCGCTGGTGGCCACCAGCGGGAACGAGGGTATGTCCTGGTCGAAACCCGTGGCGGTGATCCAGGGCCCCGAGGGTACGGCCATTGCGGACCCCCTCCCGTGGGTGGATCCGCAGGGGAGGTTGTGGATCTTTTACAAGCAGGTGACGCCGAAGACGGCGGGCCAGGCGGAGTCCGGATTTGCGGGCACCTTTGCCATCCGTGCAGATGATCCGGAAAAGGCCGAGCCCCAGTGGACGGTTCCCCAGTTGATCGGTGAGGGCGGGACCCTGTTTGGGAAGCCGCTGGTGCTGCCGGACGGTCGCTGGCTGGCCCCGTTCTTCCTGAGCGCACGCTCCGCCTGGAGGGAGCAGATGGCGGGCAAGGAGACGGGTGTGATCGTCACCTCAGATGCCGGGGCCACCTGGGCCTGGCAGGGGGGCACGTCCATCGCCCCGGAGTTGCGCAACTTCAGTGAGGCCACGCTGGCCCCGCGCAGGGATGGATCGATCCTCATGGCGATCCGCACCCAGAAGGGGCTCTATGAAAGTACATCGCCGGATGCAGGCAAGACCTGGAGTGAGGCGGTGCCCATGGCGGGATTTTCGCCCGGTTCGGCCACGCGGGCCTGCCTGCTGCGGCTCAAGTCCGGTGCCTTCCTGCTGGTGTACCATGAACCTGAGACCACGGCCTCCGGGAAGTATCCGCGGGCGAAGCTGACCGCCTGGTTGTCGGATGATGAGGGCCGCACCTGGTCTCACAAACTGTTGTTGGATGAGCGGGCCCGGGTGTCGTACCCCGATGCGACCCAGGCACCTGACGGCCGCATCTTTATTACCTATGACCTGGGCCGCTATGAGCCTGCGGACAAGGCCATTTTGCTTTCGGTGATCAAGGAGGAGGACGTTCGGGCGGGCAAGCTCGTGAGCGCAGGATCGATGACCAAAAAGGTGATCAACCAGGCCTTCGGCTACGGGAACCACGGCGAGCTGCGTGATGAGGCCAGGGTGGCGGAGTCGATGCCGGAGAAGGAGACTTTTGACCTCTACCTGTTGATCGGCCAGTCCAACATGGCCGGGCGGGGACTGCTGCCGCTGGAGGACCGTCTTTCCCGGGAGCGGGTGCTGAAGTTCTCCGCCCGCAATGCGTGGGCTCCAGGCGTGGAACCGCTGCATACAGACAAGCCGGCGGTCGCCGGGGCTGGCCTGGGCATGAGCTTCGCCAGACAGATGGCGGAGGCGAAGCCCAAGGTGACGATTGGTCTCATCCCCTGCGCGGTGGGCGGCACGCCGCTGGATCGCTGGGTCAAAGGCGGCGATCTCTACGCGGCGGCGCTGGTGCGGGCGCGGGAGGCCATGAAGAGCGGCAACCTGAAGGGCATCCTGTGGCATCAGGGCGAGGCGGATTCCGGCTCGGAGGAAAAGGCCGGGAGCTATGCCCAGCGTCTCGCCGGGATGGTGAAGGATCTGCGAGCGGATCTGGGGGCGGGGGACGTGCCGTTTGTGGCCGGAGAACTGGGCGAGTTCCTGGAAAGAACCAACAAAGAGGGCAGGCCAAGTTTCTGGCCGGTGGTGAATGAGCAGCTGGCCACGTTGCCCGGGCTGGTGCCGAATGCCGACGTCGTGGATTCGGCAGGACTGAAGCACAAGGGCGATGGGGTGCACTTCGACACGCCTTCATTGCGGGAGTTCGGCGTGCGCTATGCGACGGCGATGAAGGGGTTGCAGGAAAAACAACACTGATCGAGTGGGCTGGCAGCATGAAGTTTACCGGGGCGCAGTTGCAGACGTATCGAGTGGGAGTGGGAGTGGGAGTTGGAATGGGAGTTGGAATGGGAGTTGGAATGGGAGTTGGAATGGGAGTTGGAATGGGAGTTGGAATGGGAGTTGGAATGGGAGGGAAGCTTGTGGATGCATTCGTGAGAATGCGTGGGTGCAAGCGGCCGGATGGGGTGGCTTGGTCCTGTGCTGTGCGAGCGACGTCCCTGACCGCGTTTTTACAAACGCAGCCACGAGCTGCCTCTGTGGAGGTGTGGGACGGGGAGGGAAGCTTGTGGATGCATTCGTGAGAATGCGTGGGTGCAAGCGGCCGGATGGGGTGGCTTGGTCTTTTGTCGTGCGGGCGACGCCCTGACCGCGTTTTTACAAACGCAGCCACGAGCTGCTTCTGTGGAGGTGTGGGACGGGGAGGGAAGCTTGTGGATGCATTCGTGAGAATGCGTGGGAGCAAGTGGCCGTGAGGGGTGGCTTGGTCTGTTGTCGTGCGGGCGACGCCCCTGACCGCGTTTTTACAAACGCAGCCACGAGCTGCTTCTGTGGAGGTGTGGGACGGGGAGGGAAGCTTGTGGATGCATTCGTGAGAATGCGTGGGTGCAAGCGGCCGGATGGGGCGGCTTGGTCTTTTTGTCGTGCGAGCGACGTCCCTGACCGCGTTTTGACAAACGCAGCCACGAGAACGCAGCCACGAGGGCCCAATCAGAACCGCGTGGGCTGCGCTTCAGGCACCCGCCTCTCAGCCTCCGCAGGCTGAAGCCTGAACTCCGTACAGCTCCGGACCCAACTCCTTGACGCACTGCCCACTGACGTACTGACGCACTGGAGCGCCGCAGGCTGAAGCTTGGACTCCGTACAGTTCCGTATCCAACTCCTTGACCACTGACGCACTGACCTACTGACGCACCGATTTCCCTGACTTCGTCAGTATCCCCACGAGCAGCCGTTCCAAGACAAGCTGGGGTTCGATGCTGGAGGTGACGAGTTTCAGGTTGGCATCCAGGCAGGCTTGCAGAGCCTGGCGCAGTTCTGCGGCGGTGAAGCGCTGGGTTTCGCCGAGGGCGAGGAAGATGGGATAGACATTGAGGCCGCTGCCGTCTTTTTTGCGAGGGAGGTGTGCGGTTTCCTGCTCGGGTAGCTTTTCCAGAAAGCTGCTAAAGGCGGGATAGCCGTTGCGGGGCAGGCGCGGGTGGCGTTGCATGAGATCCGCGGCCAGCAGCATGCCGCGGACGCGGGGCACAATGGCGGCGAGCAGGATGCCGATGGCGTTTTGGCCCTGATAGATGAGCGTGCGCACCAGTTCCAGGGCGCGGCGGAGGTCGCGTTTGCCAAGGGCGTTGCCCAGCTCAAACACCACGCCGGCGCGGTTCAAGGGAACCAACAGACGCACATCGTCCACGGAGACGCGGCGTCCATCGGTGTAGAGGCTCAGCTTTTCCACTTCGCTGTCGAGCTGGCGGGTGTCTTCACCGGCCAGTTGCACGAGCATTTCCAGTGCTTCGTTTTCAAAGCTCACGCCCAGTTCGCGGGCGCGGCGCTCGACCAGCGGGATGACCTCATCCTCCCAGCCGGTCTTGGAGGTGTCGGGCTTGTCGAAGACCCGCACGTCCGCCAGCTTGGTCAGGCGCTTGTAGGCAGAACGGCGCTTGTCCACCTGGGAGGCGCTGAGCAGGAACTTCACGTCGGGCGGGAGATGCTTCTCCACGTAGTCGATGATGGCCTCGATGCCCTCCACGGCGGCATTGGAGCGCCCCACCACACTGTCCGCCAGGAAGTTGGCGTTCTTCAACCAGACGAGCTTCTCCCCGCCAAAGAAGGGGAGGGTCTGCAGGGCATCCAGCACGCGGCGCACGATCTGGCCGCAGTGCTCGGCGCTCTCGGCGATGCCTTCGATCATGTCCACGCCGAAGTCGCCGGCGTCGGCAGGGGTTTGCTCGCGGGAGAGCTTCAGCGCGGCCTCTTTCATCCGGGCATCGTCCGTGCCCATCACGACGGTGAAGTTCGTGGCGGCTGCGGCGGAGGCGGCTTTCTTGGAGGGCGGCATGAGCGGCCCATTTTGGAGGGGAATTCCGGCTCTGGCAACTGCTCGCCTCCCCGGAACAGGGCTTACGCATGAATGGGGTGAGGAAGTTTAAGGTTTGTTAATTATGTGATTTTTACGAGACTCTCCCTGCTGTAAGAGGGGAGGATGAGTTCCCAGCTCCCTATTCCGGGCGCTTTGCAAGCTTTGCGGGCCAAGTTTTCCACGCTTGCGGACCATCGCCACGCTGGCAAGGTTCGCCATCGGCTTGATGAAGTGCTGCTCATTGCTTTTTGCAGCACGTTGTGTGATGGCGAAAGCTATCTGGACATGGAGGACTTCGCCCGGACCCAGTTGGACTGGCTTCGCACCTTCCTGCCCCTGGCGCATGGAGCTCCTTCTCATGATGTGTTTCGCAATGTGCTCATGGGCCTTGCCCCACAAGCCTTGCTGTAGGTGCTCACCAGTTGGTGTGGAGAGCTCAGAGGCAAGCACATAGCCATTGATGGCAAGGCGCTGCGGGGAACCCACAGTGCCGAAGCCGGCAAAAATCTGGTGCACCTGCTCCGGGCTTGGGTGGATGATTACCACCTCAATGCCGGTCAGCTGGTTTGTGAGCAGAAGAGCAACGAGATCGAAGCCATTCCGCGACTGCTGGAAAGCCTGCAGCTCCAGGGAGCCGCCGTGACCATTGATGCCATGGGGACACAAGGTCACATTGCCGAGCAGATCATTGAGGCAGGGGCCGATTATGTCTTGGCCCTCAAAGCCAACCACCCCAACGCCCTTCAAGCCGTGAGCGCCCACTTCAAGGAAGCTGAGTCAAGAGAGCTCAAGAGCCCACGGCATCCCAAGAGTGTGACCTTGGAACTCTCCCATGGTCGTTGCGAGAAGCGCGAATATACCCTGGTGGAGGATCTCAGCTGGTATCACAAGAGCTGGAAATGGGCAGGCTTGCAGAGCGTGGCCCAGGTGCGCCGTGAGGTGCAGCGTGACTATGAGGGCCCCCCTGTAGAGGAAGTGCATTACTTCCTGTGCAGCTTCAAAGCCGATGTGGAACGACTCGCCAGCCTGGTGCGGGAGCACTGGAGCGTTGAAAACCGCTGCCACTGGGTGCTGGATGTGACCTTCAATGAGGACCACTGCCAGGTGAGGGACCGCAACGCGGCCCACAACCTCACCATCCTGCGCGAAATGGTCATCACCACCCTGCACCGGCACCCAGCAAAAGTCAGCCTGCGCAGGAAGCGCAAACTCGCCACCATGGACCCGGCCTTCAGGCTCCAAATGCTAGGCCTCCTTCATGCGTAAGCCCTGCTGGAGAAGTCCTGCGCAGCAGGGTTTAGCTTGCCTTTCCCCGCATTTGTGAGATCCTTCGAACCCCCAAATACCAAGGGGGTATTTGAATATGGATCAGAACCCGTTCCCCGATTCCAGCCCTGTGGCTGAGACGTTGCCGCCGATGGATGCCCCCCTCATGTCGGAGGCTCCCGTTGCGCCCGTGGCAGACGTCCCCCCCACCCGTCCGGCCGGGGACCGGAAACTCTTTACCGAGCTGGGCCTCGCCCCAGACATTCTCAAGGCCATGACGGCCCTGGGCTTTGAGCAGCCTTCTCCCATTCAAGAAAAAGGCATCCCCCCCGCACTCGAAGGCCGCGACGTCGTCGGCCAGTCCCAGACCGGCTCCGGCAAGACCATGGCCTTCGCCATCCCGGTCGTGCAGAAGATCGATCCCCGTGACCGCGGCGTGCGCGCCCTCATCATGTGCCCCACACGTGAGCTCGCCATGCAGGTCTGTGAAGAGGTGGCCAAGCTCACCGTCCACAAGCCCGGCCTCAAGGCCCTCCCCATCTACGGCGGTGCCACCTATGACCGCCAGATCCGCGGCCTCCGCGACGGCGCGCAGATCGTCGTCGGCACCCCCGGCCGTATCCTGGACTTCCTTGAGCGCGGCATGCTCCGCCTCGACGCCCTCCAGACCCTCGTCTTCGATGAAGCAGACGAAATGCTCGACATGGGCTTCCGTGAGGACATCGACTCCCTCATGGCCCTCGTGCCGGAGAACCGCCAGACCCTCTTCTTCTCCGCCACCCTCGCCGGACCCATCCGCCATCTGGTGGAGAGCTACACGAAGAACGCCGCGCTCATCACCATCGAGCACAAGGCACTCACCGTGCCGACCATCGAACAGCGCTACTACGAAGTAAACAGCCGCTCCAAGATCGAGGTGCTCTGCCGCCTGCTCGACATCGAGAACCCGCGCCTCGCCATCGTATTCGCGAACACGAAGAAGGCCGTGGACGACATCACTGATGCCCTCATGGCCCGCAGCTATGGGGTGGACCGCCTGCACGGCGACCTCAACCAGACGATGCGCGACCGCGTCATGAAGAACTTCCGCGCCGGCAATGTGGAAGTGCTCGCCGCCACCGACGTGGCCGCCCGTGGCCTGGACGTGGATGACGTGGATCTGGTCGTCAACTTCGACCTCCCCTATGACGAAGAAGACTACGTGCACCGCATCGGCCGTACTGGTCGTGCAGGCCGCAGCGGCAAGGCGATGAGCCTCGTCAGCGGACGCGACATCTTCCTCCTCCAGCGCATCCAGCGCTACGCCAAGGTCAACATCGCGCGCCACAAGGTGCCGACCCGTGAAGAAGTGGACGGCAAGCGGGTGGACACCCACTTCGCCAAGCTGCAAGCCACGCTGGAAGAAGGCAAGTTCACCTCCCACGAGAGCACCGTCCAGCGTCTCCTGGACGCCGGCCACAGCAGCACGGACATCGCCAGCGCCCTGCTCCACCTGCTCCTCTCCGACTCCGCCCGCGAGTCCGAGGAAATTCTCGAGGACCGTCCCAAGCCCGAGCGCAAGCCGCGCCGCGAAGACCGCCAGGACTACGAACGCTCCGGCCCGCCGCAGCAGCGCTTTGAACAGCGCGAAGGCGGCCGTGAATTCCGCCCGCCCGGCCCGCGCCCCCAGGCCACCCAGGAAGGCTACACCCGCCTCTTCATCAATGTAGGTGCCATGGACGAGGTGACCCCGCGCGAGATCTCCGGCGCCATCTACCGCACCGCCAACCTCCCTCAAGGCTCCCTCGGCCGCATCGAGATCTTCTCCAAGTGCAGCTACGTGGGCGTGCCCACAGAATTCGTCCAGCAGGTGCTCAGCGGCATCGAGGGCTCCTCCCTGCGCGGGCGCAGCCTCCGCATGGACATGGCCGACCAGCAGGAAGCCCAAGGCGGCGGTGCTGGCGCAGGTGCTGGTGGCGGTTACCAGGGCGGTGGCCAGCAGGATCGCCCCCGCTTCCCCCGGCGTGAAGGCGGCCCCGAACGCCGCTCCTACGGCGGCGGCGGCACCAGCAGCGGGTACAGCGGCGGCCAGGGCGGTGGCTTCAAAAAACGCCGCCCCTTCGGCAACCGCGAAGAGTAGTCTGCAGCACATGAAGTGATTCCTGAAACCCCGTCAGCCCAGGCTGGCGGGGTTTTTTGTTTGTTCTCACAACATCGCAAGCTCCCGGGCCCGCATACAGTCCATCCCACAGGTTTCCTGAGCCGGATGAAGTCCAATGCCATCAGGGAAAGCCGGCGAGGCCGATGATCGCCCTTTGGGGCTCGTGCTGAGGGCTGAAAGCCCGGCGTGATGGCAGCCTTGGGCAACGCCCAAGGCTGGCGTTGGTTTTAGAGGCTGAGGGCTGAAAGCCCGGCGTCATTCAGGAAGGCTCGCCATGGACAGATTGATGAGGCATACCGCGCTACACTGAGAGCCAACGGCATGCCGCAAAAACCCCTTGGGCCAGCAACCGAAGCGGTCGCCCTACAACCCAGGGACGTTGTGCGCTGGCCGTGTTGAACCGCACCCTGACGCCGCACACGGCCTGGCACCTTTCCGCAATCCAGCGCACCCCTCTCCGCTCCCACTACCGACGGGGACCGTCGGACTACTCCCCACGCCCCGCCACAGGGTTGGAATACCGTCCCGCATGCGGGACCAACGCCAACAGGGACAAATGGGTGAGGCCGATGATCGCCCTTTGGGGCTCGTGCTGAGGGCTGAAAGCCCGGCGTGATGGCAGCCTTGGGCAACGCCCAAGGTTGGCGTTGGTTTTAGAGGCTGAGGGCTGAAAGCCCGGCGTCATTCAGGAAGGCTCGTTGTGAGCTCTCCCACCAATGAAAAAGCCCCAACCGGCTGATCACAGCCAGTTGGAGCCAATGCGTTAGTTTCCTAAAACTTATCCCTTATCCCTAACCCCTCTTCCCTTATCCCTCTCCGGCCTTACACCGCTTCCATCTCGGCCTCGAGCTTCTTCTTCTCGCGGGCCCGGACGGTGGAGTCCAGCGTGCGCTTGCGCAGGCGGATGCTCTTGGGGGTGGCTTCCACCAGTTCATCCGGGGCGACATACTCGATGGCGCGCTCCAGGGAGAAGCGGATGGGAGGAGGCAGCGCCGCGCTCTTGTCGTTGCCAGCGGCACGGAAGTTCGTGAGCTGCTTGGAGCGGGTGGGGTTCACCGGCAGGTCGTCCATGCGGGGGTTCTCCCCGATGATCATGCCGTCATAAATCTGGTCGCCAGGAGCCACGAAGAGCTTTCCGCGAACCTGGATGGTGTCCAGCGCATAAGTGGTGGCTTCGCCGGACTCCGTGCTGATGAGGGTGCCGGTGCTGCGGGTCTGCATGGGGCCGGCGTGCGGTGCGTACTCCTTGAAGAGGTGGCTGTGAATGCCGTGACCGCTGGAAAGGTTCATCAGTTCGAACTCGAAGCCGATCAGGCCGCGGGTGGGCACGGTGGCCACCAGGGTGCTGCCATGAGCGTGGGTCTTCATGTCCTCAATGCGCCCCTTGCGCTCGGCCAGGGACTTCATGACGCCGCCGACGTAGTCTTCCGGCACTTCCACATAGAGCGTTTCAAACGGCTCGCAGAGCACGCCGTCCACACGCTTCGTGATGACCATCGGACGGGAAATAACCACCTCGAATCCTTCACGACGCATCTGCTCCACGAGCACCGCGATCTGCATGGCACCACGGGCGCTGACGTTGAACACACCGGCGAGGTCCGTGTCTTCGATGGAGATGGAGACGTTCATCTTCGCCTCCTTGAAGAGACGCTCGCGGATCTTGCGGGAGGTCACGTGTTCACCTTCACGACCAGCCAGGGGGCCGTCGTTCACGGCGAACTGCATGACGATCGTCGGAGGATCAATGGCCACGAAGGGCAGACCTTCCGCATCAGCGGAGCCAGCCACGGTCTGGCCGATATCCACGTCTTCAAAGCCGCTGATGCCCACAATGTCACCGGCGGTGCCTTCGGCGTTTTCACTCACACCCAGGCCCGTGTACTGGAACACCTTGGTCACCTTGATCGCCTTGGCGGACTCTTCCGGCGTCTTGCCCAGGAGGTACACGCGGTCGCCCATCTTCACGCTGCCACGGGTCACCTTGCCGATGGCCACACGACCCACGAAGTTGTCCCAGTCGATGTTGGACACCAGCATTTCGAAGGAGCCTTCGGGTTCAGCCTTGGGAGGGGAGATGTGCTTGACGATCTTCTCCAGGAGGAACTCCATGGCATGATGCTCACCTTCGGGTGAGTCGCTCACCCAGCCCGCACGGGCGCTGCCGTACAGGAACACGGCGTTGAACTGCTCTTCGCTGGCTTCCAGCTCAAGGAAGAGCTCCAAAACGTTGTCATGCACCTTCTCCGGCTGGATGTGCGGCCGGTCCATCTTGTTGATCAGCACGATGGGGGTCAGGCCCTGTTGAAGCGCCTTGCGCAGCACGAAGCGGGTCTGGGCCTGAGGGCCTTCATACGCATCCACCACCAGCATCACCCCGTCCACCATCTTCATCACGCGCTCCACTTCCCCGCCGAAGTCGGCGTGGCCGGGAGTATCCACAATGTTGATGATGTGGTCGTTCCAGTGAACGGAGGTGTTCTTGGCCTTGATGGTGATGCCTTTTTCCCGCTCCAGGTCCATGGAGTCCATCGCGCGCTCAGCGATCTGCTGGTTCTCGCGGAAGTTGCCGCTGGCGCGGAGCAAGGTGTCCACGAGCGTGGTTTTGCCATGGTCAACGTGGGCGATGATGGCGAGGTTACGGATGTTTGCGGGTGACATGGGTGGGCTGGAGGGGGCGGAAGAACAGTCCGCTTGGCTGGGCTAACAGGCGGTCGGAAGGCCCCGCCCGCGCAAAAAGGGTGGGCATAGTACCCGGAAACGTGAGAAACGCAAGTGAGGACGACGTCACGTGGTGATCCAGAGGCCCTGTTCCCAGCGGAAAAGCCCCCTGCACCGCAAGGGGATTTTTGCACACAACCGCTGACTTTGCGCACTTGCCGGGTGCAGGTGTCGGACCCTTTTCGTGCGTCGCCACCTCCCTATCACGCCTCTACAGACGGAGAATGGCGGGAGCAGTTCCCCTGACCTCAAGTCTTGAGTCTGGAGATCGTAAGTCTTCTGTCTCCCGCGCAGCCGAGGGGCTACATCTTCTTGAAGGCGTCTTCCAGGCTCGGGGCCTTCAGGCTGACCGAAGCGGGGGCCGGATCAGCCACCTTGGATTTAACCGCGGAGTTGATCACCTCCGCCTGGAGCTTGCAGAGTTCTACAATGCCCTTTTTGCCCAGGGTGAGCATGGCACTGAGCTGGGCCTCGCTGAAGGTGGACTCCTCCCCGCTGCCCTGAATTTCCACAAACTGGCCGTCTTCGGTCATCACCAGGTTGCAGTCCACATCGGCATCGCGGTCCTCTTCATAGCAAAGGTCCAGGAGCGCCTGATTGCGGAAGATGCCCACGCTGATGGCGGCCACCTTCTTCTTCAAGGGCTGTTGACGCAGCACGCCTTTTTCCAGCAGGCGGTTGAAAGCGATGGCTGACGCCACACAAGCCCCGGTGATGGAGGCCGTGCGGGTGCCCCCGTCGGCCTGGAGCACATCGCAATCGATCCAGAGCGTGCGCGGCCCGAGCTTCTCAAGATCGACCACCGCGCGCAGGCTGCGGCCAATGAGCCGCTGGATCTCCTGGCTGCGGCCGTCCAGTTTGCCCTTGCTGATGTCGCGGTCTTTACGGTCCAGCGTGGAGTACGGGAGCATGGAGTACTCCGCCGTGAGCCAGCCGCCAGAGACGCCCTGAGCCTTCATCCAGCGGGGCACCTCCTCCTGAATCGTCGCCGCGCAGATCACCTTCGTATTGCCGAAGGATACCAGCACCGAACCCGTGGCATGGGGGGCGATGTCGAGCTGGAAAGAGACGTTGCGGAGCTGGTCGGGGGTACGTTGATCAGAACGAGGCATCCGGCGAGATAGCACAGGCGGGCGATCTGCAAACGCCAAAAGACCAATTTCCTCCGCTGGGACGGGGGCAGACTACGGTAGTCCGATGGTCTCCATCGGCTCAGTCGCCGCAAGGACGCGCGATCAAATCCCCACCTCCCTCTAGCTCGGCTTCGGGACCAGCCTCCCCTTGGCAACGGAGAGGAAGCTTTTCATGGCCGTGCGAAGCGGGAAGCGATTTTCCCGCAGCATAGCCAAAAAGAACCCAAAATATCAATACACCGTCTGTTAAACGGCGACCAAACATAGGGCTTACGCATGAAGGAGGCCTAGCATTTGGAGCCTGAAGGCCGGGTCCATGGTGGCGAGTTTGCGCTTTCTGCGCAGGCTGACTTTTGCTGGGTGCCGGTGCAGGGTGGTGATGACCATTTCGCGCAGGATGGTGAGGTTGTGGGCCGCGTTGCGGTCCCTCACCTGGCAGTGGTCCTCATTGAAGGTCACATCCAGCACCCAGTGGCAGCGGTTTTCAACACTCCAGTGTCCGCGCACCAGTTTGGCAAGGCGTTCCACATCGGCTTTGAAGCTGCACAGGAAGTAGTGCACCTCTTCCAACGGCGGCCCATCGTGGCTGCGCTGCACCTGGCGGCGCACCTGTGCCACGCTTTGCAGTCCGGCCCATTTCCAGCTCTTGTGGTACCAGTCAAGTTCCTCAGTGATGGTGTACTCACGTCTTTCACAGCGCCCGTGGGAGAGTTCCAGCGTCACGCTTTTGCGATGGTGGGAGGGGCTGAGGTCCAGGCGCTCGGCTTCCGTGAAGTGCTTTCTTACAGTCTCATGAGCCCTTGGGTGGTTGGCCTTGAGTGCCAGGACATAATCGGCCCCTGCCCCGGTGATTTGCTCGGCAATGTGAGCTTGGGTGCCCATGGCATCAATGGTGACGGTGGCCCCTTTGAGTTGCAGGCTTTCCAGCAGACGGGGAATGGCCTCAATTTCGTTGCTCTTCTCATGGCAGGTGATCTGCCCGGCGCTGAGGTGGTAGTCGTCCACCCAGGCCCGTAGTAAATGGACCAAGTGCCTGCCGGTTTCAGCGTTGTGAGTGCCGCGCAGAGCTTTGCCATCTATGGCAATATGTCTGCCCTCAAGGTCGCCACACCAGCCCGTGAGCACCTCAAGCAGGGCCTGCGGTTGTATGGCCATGAGCACATTGCGAAACACGTCGTGGGACGGAGCCCCATGCTTCAGAGGAAGAAAGCTTTGCAGCCACGACAGCTGGCTCTGGGCAAAATCCCCCATATCCAAATAGCTTTCGCCATCGCAGAGAGTCGAACAGAAAGCGATGATGAGCACCTCATCAATGCGATGACGTACTTTGCCAGCCTGGCGGGGATCATGAATCTGGGCAAATTTGGCCCGGAGGGCTTCCAAAGTGCCTTGAGGAGGAAGGGAGTGGGTCACTCTCCCAGCTTAAACAGCGGTGCCCTGTAGAAAAATCATATCGTTAAGAGATGTTAAGTTTTCTCACTCTGTTCATACGTAAGCCCTGGACCAAACATAGGCAATTCACTTACACAATCCGCTCCGCGATCTCGCTGGCAATGGCCAGCAGGTTCTCCTTTTCCTCGTGGGTAAAATCATACGGCACCATCTTGCCAATGCCCAGCGTGCCGCGCAGTTCCCCGCCCGACAGTGTGGGAACAGCGATGGAGCCCTGCACGTTGGTCTGCCGCGCGCCCTCCTTGGCCACACCGCCCAGATCCGCCTGCAGGTTGCAGAGTTCCACCGGTTCACGCCGCTCCGCTGCCGCGCCCGCGATTCCCTTGCCCACAGGAATCGTCTCTACCACCGGCAGAAGCTGGGGAGGGATGCCTTTCTGCGCCACCAGCTTCAACAACCCATCTGCCGGGTCTAGGCGGTGCAGCGTCCCGGTGGTGCAGCCGAATTCCGCAATCACGGCCTCCAGCACGGCCTGCCAGTCTGGGGAGTCGGTCTCAAGCAGAGGAAGAAGAAAGGGGGTGGACATGCGGCACCTTAGCCCCACTCCCGCCAGAACGGCAAGGAACAAGCTGAGGCTGCTGCCGGGCAGGGCTTACGCATGAATGGGGTGAGGAAGTTTAAGGTTTGTTAATTATGTGATTTTTACGAGACTCTCCCTGCTGTAAGAGGGGAGGATGAGTTCCCAGCTCCCTATTCCGGGCGCTTTGCAAGCTTTGCGGGCCAAGTTTTCCACGCTTGCGGACCATCGCCACGCTGGCAAGGTTCGCCATCGGCTTGATGAAGTGCTGCTCATTGCTTTTTGCAGCACGTTGTGTGATGGCGAAAGCTATCTGGACATGGAGGACTTCGCCCGGACCCAGTTGGACTGGCTTCGCACCTTCCTGCCCCTGGCGCATGGAGCTCCTTCTCATGATGTGTTTCGCAATGTGCTCATGGGCCTTGCCCCACAAGCCTTGCTGTAGGTGCTCACCAGTTGGTGTGGAGAGCTCAGAGGCAAGCACATAGCCATTGATGGCAAGGCGCTGCGGGGAACCCACAGTGCCGAAGCCGGCAAAAATCTGGTGCACCTGCTCCGGGCTTGGGTGGATGATTACCACCTCAATGCCGGTCAGCTGGTTTGTGAGCAGAAGAGCAACGAGATCGAAGCCATTCCGCGACTGCTGGAAAGCCTGCAGCTCCAGGGAGCCGCCGTGACCATTGATGCCATGGGGACACAAGGTCACATTGCCGAGCAGATCATTGAGGCAGGGGCCGATTATGTCTTGGCCCTCAAAGCCAACCACCCCAACGCCCTTCAAGCCGTGAGCGCCCACTTCAAGGAAGCTGAGTCAAGAGAGCTCAAGAGCCCACGGCATCCCAAGAGTGTGACGTTTTCAGCGAGGGCGAATGATGCCGATTGCCAATCGGCGGCACAGCAGATTGCCAATCTGCGCTACGCTTCTGAGGCCGTGGCAGCGCGTGGACTTGCTTCACTTCGCGCGCACGGGCATCGCTGTGCCATCGCCGGGCAGCTCGCCACGCAGCATCTTCCCGGCCTGGCCAGTGAGCCAGAGGTAGTGATCCTCCGCCACACCGGGCTCGGTGGCGAAGGGGCTTTCCCCCACGGGCGGGTCCTGACGGGTCTTGAAGATGGCGGTGCCTTCGTCGAGCTCATCAAACATGGCCACGTACTGCATCCGCAGGCCAAGTTTCTTCGTCTGGGCAAACTGGGACCAGATGAACTCACCTCCCAGCCGTGGGATGGCGTTGACCGGAGCTTCTTTGCCGCGGCCTTTCTGCAGATTGTGCCAGCTGAATCCCGGGAAGGCCACGGGCAGGTAGTCGAGGTTTCTTTCCTTGCACCAGGCCACATCCCCGCTGGCGGTCTTTTCAAAGTGCGAGGCCGCGTTTTTGGGGTTGTTGTAGCGGCCGATGGTCCAGGGGCTGACAACGTCCGCTTTGGCAATGAGGTTGTGCAGTTCGGGATCCGCAATGCTGTCGCGGGTCAGCGTGCGCCAGTAGGCGGGCACGCCGAGCATGAGGGAGACGTTGCCGTAGCGCGGATCGTTCTTGAAGAACTCGATGAGTTGTTTCCATTCATCCAGCATGGGGGCGCGGTCGGAGAAGCCGAGGCCCCAGAGGGCGACGAGGGGTTTGCCGCGGTGCCGGAGGTAGGCTGGGTTTTCTTTGGCATCGGCAAAGTGACAGATGTCCACGAGACGTTTCCAGTCGTTGATCAGGAGCTGGGTCTCGCCAGGCTTGATACCGGAGAGGTCATACATGAGCACCCACTCCCGCCCGTGGTCGCGGGCGGCGGTGCGAGTAGTTTCCAGAACCAAGTCCTGGGCCTTGGCATGGCGCGGGTCCTTGGTGGAGACGACGAAGCGCTGGAGGAAGACGCCATCGATGCCGTACTCCTTCATCCACTGGTGATGGAGATTGATGACGGAGGGCTTCACCGAGCTATACACGTCCGCTGGGGTGCCGTCGGCGAATTTGAAGGGCGTGGGGGTCCGGTCGGCTGCGGGGATCTCGCGGACGTCTGGCCAGAGGTCGATGCTGCAAGCTCCGGGGCCGAAGTTCCGGCCGCCATAGTGATGCCAGCCGGTGTTGGTGCCGTCATCGGGCGTGCGAAACCAGCCCTGGTAGCCGCACATGATTTTGCCGTCCAGGCCTTCTGCCCAGGTGGAGGTGGCGAAGACTAGAGTGCAGAGGAGGAGGAGCAGGGCAGAATTCATGAGATGGCGCGTTGGTCCATTCACCAACCCACCTGCCTTCGTCAATCTTGCGGGAGTAGTCCGAATGGTCTGCTTCAGACCGGTGCCCGGGTGGCTGTCGCACCAGTGGACACATCGATGAAATGTTCCTGGCCGGCGTCGTCGGTGACGATGACGGATTCGCCTTGGGCTTCGAGCGGACCGGTAAAAGGGGATTCGCCGACGGCCTGCCACACGAGGGACCCGTCGAAATTGATGCGTGCAATGGCCAGCTCCCCGTGGGTGATGAGGCAGTGATGGATGGGATTGTGATGCACGCCGAAGCAGGTCAGTTCGTCCACCAAGGTCGTCCACATCAACTGCAAATCCGGGAGATGGAGCGCGGTGACTGAGGCACCGCAGGCGATGAAGAGAGTGTCGTCTGCCACGACGGCGGACTGGTCGTGAACTCCGGTTTCCCCTTTGGAGGTTTGCAGTTGGGCCTGGGCCACGGGCTGGGATTCCTGAAGGACCTCAATCCGGTGGCAGGAGGTGGGCTGAGTCGGGATGTCATCCAGAAGAATGAGCCCTGCATTTGGCTGGGAGGGGTCAATTGCCTGGGGGAAGCCTTCGCGCAACTGGATGGTGTACGGGGGGCTGGAGAGGGTGACCATGGGGAGGGGGAAGGGTGGCGGCACGAATGCGCGTGGAGCAACCGCCGCGCAAGTGATCGTGTGGGATATTGGCGGAGATGACGGGGCAGACTTTCAAGATGCTCCGTGCCCGCTGAATGAGGCCGGGCTTTCAGCCCTCAAATATCTCTCTGTTTCCGAAACCTGGGGCGCTGCCCCAGGCTGGGATGAAGCCGGGCCTTTGGCCCTCAGCTTCTGCTGCATCGATGTGCTTTAGCGTCCAATGATCACAGCCTCGATGCGGTAGCCGTCGGGATCGATGACAAACGCGGCGTAGTAGCCGGGGCCGTACTCTTTGCAGAGTTCCGGAGGCCCGTTGTCTGTGCCGCCGTGTTGCAAGGCGGCCTCATAGAAGGCGGTGACGGCCTCACTCGAAGGCGCTGAGAACGCCACGTGAAAGCCGTCGCCCGCCACCGTCTGATGATCCGGCCGGAGGCGGATGGCAAACTTGTCCTGGCCCTTGATGGTGCCGTAGCCTACGGCGGTGTCGTCGCTCCAGACGCGGCTGTACCCCAGAGGGGCCAGCGCGGCATCATAGAATTTCGCGGAACGGGCCAGATCCGCCACGGCAAAGGAAAGGTGATGAAGCATGGTGGGCGGGAGTTTGCCCGGCGCTAGGGTTTCTGCTCCGGTGGCAGGAGGTCCGGGCGGTTCTTGCGGGTCCGCTCTTTGGCCTGTTCCTTCCGCCATTTGGCGATCTTCCCGTGGTCGCCGGAGAGGAGAATGTCGGGCACTTTTTGCCCCTGCCACTCGGCGGGGCGGGTGTAGTGAGGGTGGTCCAGGAGGTCGGATTCGGTGAAGCTTTCCTGGATGGCGGATTCGTCATCGCCGAGCACACCGGGCACGAGGCGCACGATGGCATCGACCACCACCGCCGCGGCAATGGCCCCGTTGGTGAGGACGTAGTCACCGAGGCTGATTTCCTCGTCCACGCAGGTGTCCACGATGCGCTGGTCCACACCTTCGTAGTGGCCGCAGAGGAAGATGAGATGCGGCTCGGTGCTGAGCCGGCGCGCAGTGGCCTGGTCGAAGGGTTTGCCCTGTGGGGTCATGAAGATGACCTTGCTCTGTGGGGTGCGGACTTCGTCGAGCATGGCCGCGATGGGCTCCGGCCTCATCACCATGCCAGGGCCGCCGCCAAAGGGGGCGTCGTCCACCTGGCGGTACTTGCCCATGCCATGCTTGCGCAGGTCGTGCACCCGGAGGTCCAGCACGCCTTTTTCCCGGGCACGCCCCATGATGCTCGCGCCCAGCGGCACCGTGACGACTTCGGGGAACAGCGTGATGACATCGACTTGCATGGCCGCGCAAGGTAGGGAGACAGGGGCGCGGTGCAAGGGGCGCGGGGCGGGGAGTGGTGGAGTGGTGGAGTGGTGGAGTGGTGGAGTGGTGGAGTGGTGGAGTGGTGGAGTGGTGGAGTGGTGTGGCGACCGTTCCGGCGTCCCTCCGGGACTGGTGGTCGATGGACCGAGGGGCGTGAATGGCGGATTGGCGTCAGGGGTGGGCAACACGATGGGCCTACCGCTCCGCGGTAGCGAGAGGACGTGTTCCTTCCACGGGTAGCCCTCGTTATACTCGGTCGACCCGTGGCTACTCATGGTGAACCCTCCGGGTTCGGCTGCAGGTGGGTGATGGCGTGCTTGGATAGTCGGGAATCCGCGCTGTAGTGCACGGGTGTCGCACTCGGGATCGGGCGGGGGATGCGAAAGGGAATGCGATGTTCGGGCGGCTTGAGACGCTGATGGGACGTGCGACTGAAGTTCCCGGCAGGATGCCGGGAACGGCACGCAAGGATGCGTGCGGTCCCCCAGTTTCCCGGTCACAGCGCTTCAGAGTCAGTGGGGAGCGCGCGCTTCCAGCGTGCTGGCTTTCTGCATCTTGCAGAAGCCTTCAGTCGAACGTCCTCTGGCACTGCAAGCTCCTCGACGTTCCCCAACCCAATACTTCCAACACCTGGCGGCGCAGCCGCTTTGGGACTGCGGTGAGAATCACCGCTTTTGGGATGGCTTGTGAGGTTCTATCGAGGTGAGGACGTCAGCGGAGGCTTGTTCCTCCGGTCGGGCTGCATCGTTGTCTGCCTGACACAGGACTCCCCAAAGCGGCAATGCTTGCCGCACTCCCAAAATCCCGCAAGCGGGATCAGGTGTAGGACGTCCTAGTTCGTTTGGGGCTTCTTTGGGCCTCCGGTATTGGAGGCTGGCTTCAAATCACCTAGGGGCAAAGGGACTGAGTGAGTCAGGCGACTTGGCATTCTTCTCCAGCACCGACACCTTCACGGGCGTGAGCTTCACGGTGCCATCTGGATAGTCACTCAAGCTCGCTTCCAGATTGCGGCCATCGTCGGTCAGACCTCGGGTTTCCCAGTCCACCCGGTAGGTACGGTCCACGGCTTCTCTTCCATCTGCTGCAGGGGCTTCGGCACGGATGGTTTCGATGCGGATGGGCTGGTCGAGGTGATTGTGCCAGGTCGCGTAGTAGCGGCCCTGAGCGTTGCTGAAGCGGATGCCCAACTTGTCGATCTCCTCTTTGGGGAGTTCTTTCCATGAGGTGGATTCGGAGGTTGTCTCTGTCGATGGGGCGATCAGTTGCTGTGCCTGTTGGCCTGCCTGGAACGCCTCGGATGCAGCGCTATCTTTGGCATCCTCTGCTTCGGACAGGCGATTCGCATCGAACGAGGAGACGAAGACCTCCTTTGCCTCGCCGGTGAATCGGTTGATCTGCACGAGGCGTTCACTTCCCGTACCGATCCCCTGCTTAACCAACTGCTGGGTGAACCCAAAGTAAACGGCTGCGGCACCGAGAACGGCACCGCCGAGGAGGGCGAAGAGAGTTTTCATGGCCTGATCTGAGGTGAGATGGTGATTCGAATGACAACACCAAAGACGCAAACGGCCAATCTCTATTCGATGTTCCGAAGCGAAAAAGGGGGCCCACCTTTCAGCGGGCCCTCTCAATCACAAATCAAAATTCCAAATTCCAAAATGGTCTATACGTCCTCGTCGTCATCGCCGTCGCCTGCCTTGCGGCCGCGGAGCTTGGCTTCGATAAAGGCATCCAGATCACCGTCCATGACATTGCCCACGTTGCCGGTTTTTTCCCCGGTGCGGTGGTCTTTGACCATCTGGTAGGGCTGGAAGACGTAGGAACGGATCTGGCTGCCCCAGGCGACGTCGCCCTTCTCGCCGTACTGGCGTTCCATCTCTGTCTTCTTCTTGTCCTGCTCGAGCTGGTACAGCTTGGCCTTGAGCATGTTCATGGCCATCTCCCGGTTTTTGCCCTGGGAGCGCTGCACCTGGCAGTTCACGATGATGCCGGTGGGTTCGTGGATGAGCCGGACGGCGGTCTCCACCTTGTTCACGTTCTGGCCGCCTTTGCCGCCGGAACGATAGGTCTCGAACTTGATGTCGGCCTCGTTGAGCTCGATGCCGATGTCCTCATCGACTTCCGGAGTGACATCCACGCTGGCGAAGCTGGTGTGGCGACGCTTGGCGGAGTCGAAGGGGGAGATTCGTACCAGGCGGTGCACGCCGCGTTCGCAGTTAAGCTTGCCGAAGGCGTAGTCTCCCGTGACGCGGAAGACGGCGCTGCGCACGCCCACTTCTTCACCAGGGGCGAAGTCCACCATCTCGGTCTTGTAGCCGCTGCGCTCGCACCAGCGTTGGTACATGCGCAGGAGCATGTCGGCCCAGTCGCAGGACTCCGTGCCGCCGGCACCGCAGTGAATGGTGACGAAGGCGCCCTTCTTGTCCAGCTCACCGGTCAGGAGCATGGCCAGCTCGAAGTCGCTGAGCGCCTTCTCCATGGCGTGATATTCCTTCTCGACCTCCGTCCAGGAGGCGAGGTCGTTCTCATGCTGGGCAATCTCACCCAAGACGAAGAAGTCCTCCAGACGTCGCTCTAGCTCTTCGAGAGGGAGAATCCTGTTCTTAAGATTGTTGACGGTGTCGATCGTCTTGCGCGCACGTTCCTGGTTGTCCCAGAACTCAGGGCGGGCCAGCTCGTCTTCCAGCGTCTCGAGGTCGGATTTTAGTTTCCCGACGTCAAAGATACCTCCGGAGCCCGCCAAGGCGGCCCTTGAGGCTCTCCGTGTCGAACGCTTGCAGATCGGTGATGACGGTTTTGGCCTTGTCCATGAGGGTTTAATAAACCCGCGGGCCGGGGAGGCAAGCGAAACTCAAACGATCATGAAGCAGGGGGAACGGTGAAGCCAGAGGGGGTGTCGCCCACAAAGTACACATCCCGATCTGGCCGGGAGCCGGGGGCGTGGATGTCCAGCATGAGGAGCGGCTCCTCCCCGGTGATGAAGCCGTGGGTGGTGCCGGGAGGCAGTCGGAGGAAATCACCCATCTCCAGCGGATAAGGGGTCCCATTGAGGATGGCGGTGCCGCGACCAGACAGGACGTAGTAGTACTCTTCCGCGATCTTGTGATAACTCACGCTGGTGGTCTGATGGGGCTCAATACGGACGCGGTAGGCGGTGCCGGCTCCTTCGTCAGCCAGGGGGATGAGGGACTCTATTTCATAAGGCCCGAGCTTGGCGCGAGAGGAGGGGGTGCCCGCGTGATGGTGGAGGATCTGGAGCGGCTGGGACATGGTCGGGATAAGAAACGGCCAACAATGTGCTGAGAAAAAAACATCCTGCCTCCGTTTTCCGCCGCATCATACATGGCAGGTGGAGGTTCCGGTGGCAGATGGAGAGGGGACGTGTATGGAACCGCCAGCCCAGCCGTAAGACAGAACCCTGCAACCCACGTGGAAAGCGCGACTGCGATCCTGATCAACCGTCATCGACTGACGGAAAGCAGCCTTATTGTGCACTGGTGTTCTCCCGAGCAGGGGTTGTTCAAGACGGTGGCCAAGGGGGCGCTGCGTCCACAGTCTGCCTTTGCGGGGCGGCTGGACTTGTTCGTCACGTGTGAGGTGGTCTTCCTGCCCAGCACGAAGAGCGATCTGCACTCCCTGAAGGAAGTTCATCTGGTGCAGCCGCGGCTCCAGATGAGAAACAGCTATGCCAGGGTGCTGGCGGGCACTTATTTCTCAAAACTCGTGGAGCTCGTGGTGGAGCGGGAGACGCCGCTGGGGGGGGTGCACGAGCTGTTACAAAAAAGCCTGGACTATCTGGAAGGGCACGAGCCCAGCACCCGGCTGGTGCACCGGTTCGAGAACAAGCTGTGCGAAGAACTCGGCCTGGGCCAGGTGTTGGCCGGGGCTGCGGGGCTCTTGCACGAGACCTTTCACCGCCCGCTTCCACTACAGCGGGCACAACTGCTGGAGGTGCTGGAAGAGGCGGATGGTGCAGATGCTGCTGTTCCCCGCCACGATTTTACTTGATGCGGGCGGGGTCCTGCCTTGTTATGTCCAGTGCCCTAGGGCACTGCTGGTTGCTTTTATCATATGTCTTCAGAGAATCTCAACGCGCTGCTGGAAGGGCATGTGGCCAGCCTGTACGAGGCTGGCAAGCTGGACGACGCGTTGCGGGTGGCGGGAACGGCGCTGCGCAACGCACGTCAGGCCGTGGAGGATGATGAGGCCAACTACCCCGTGCTGGTCAATGCACTGGAGATCCTGGCCAACCTCAACCGTCAGGCTGGAGAATTTGCCAAGTCGGAGTCTCTCTATCAGGAAGGGTTGGAATCGGCGGCCAAGTGCCGGGTTCCGCAGGATCAGCTGGCGCGGCTGCGCAGTGGTCTGGCCATGCTCTACGATTTCAGCCAGCGGGAAGAGGCTGCCATACCTCTGTATGATCAGGCCATTCAGGACTATGAGTCGATCACGCCGCCGCGGGCCAAAGAGGCTGCCGAGCTGCGGAACAATCTGGCTATGATCTACAAGAGCCTGGGCCGCTATGCCCTGGCGGAGCAGCATTATCTGATGTCGCTGGAGTCCCTGGAGCGTCTTTATGGTCGCGAAAGCGAGCGGGTCGCTGCGGTCTTTAACAACCTGGGCAGCCTCTACTACACCGCCGGGTTCCCGGAGCAGGCCAAGGAGATGCATGTAGAGGCGCTGGACATCCGCCAGCAGGTGCTGGGAGCCGAGCATGCAGAGGTGGCCCAGAGCTACACGAACCTGGCCACCGCCTGCTATGATCTGGAGGACGATGCCGGGGTGCAGGAGAACTACGAGAAGAGCCTGCGGATTCTGGAGCAGCATCTGGACACCCACAGAGACTCCTATGAGCAAACGGGGGAGGATTACATCGCTGTGCTGGAGAATCTGGGTGAGCCCAAGAAGGCAGCATCCCTGCGCAAGCGCATGGAGAAGGTGCTGGGCCGCAATTGACCGGTGATTTTGTCCCTTCATCCAACGTATGAAGGGGATGTGCCGTCTTTCCAGAGGTCGTGTGCTGGGGTGGTTAGCCTCGGTCTTGGGGGTGTCATTCAGCCATGTGGGGCACACCGCGAACCTGGAACGCATCGAATTTGAGGGGGCGATCTATCACGTGCTGCGGGTGGACCGGGCAGACTTCTCCCGCCTGGATTTGCGTTGGCTGGGGCAGGATGGCAAGCCGCTCGGCAGTTTTGGCCCGCTCCTGCAGGAAGCGGCCAGGCAAGGGCGACGGATCGAATTTGCGACCAATGCGGGCATCTACGAACGCGGGCCGAAGCCCTGTGGGCTGACGATTGCTGGTGGCAAGGAACTTGTGCCGCTGAATCTGGCCAAAGGGGAGGGGAACTTCTACCTGCACCCCAATGGCGTGTTCTATCTGGATGATCAAACAGGGGCGGGGGTGATGACGGGGGCGGAATATGGCCAGAGTGGGCTGCAACCGCGTCTGGCCACGCAGAGCGGGCCAATCCTGCTGCGGCAGGGGAAAATTCATCCCGCCTTCAACTTCAATTCACCCAACCGGCGCTTGCGCAATGCGGTGGGGGTGCGAGCCTCAGATGGGCAGGTCGTGTTTGTCATGTCCGATCGCGAAGACCGGGTCAAGGGGCGGGTGACCTTTCACCAACTGTCCCGGTTCTTCCTGCACTTGGGCTGTCAGGATGCTCTGTTTCTGGATGGTGACATCTCGGATTTCCTCTTCCATCCACCCGCAGGAGCCGCGGTGACACCCAACACCTTTGCGGGCATGTTTGTGCTTTGGAAATGATGCAGGGGGAGAAATTTCCCCATCTGCTGGCAGAAAAGTGAGGGATGGTGTGGGTTACGGAAAAGTCACCACCTGCGGATTTTGCCGCGGCGAATCGGGAATACTCTGAGGAAGGCCCTGCCGGATGAAATTCATGATCATCTCAGACACGTTCCCACCGGACATCAACGGTGTGGCACGGACACTCCAAACCTTGGCCCGCGGTCTTGCCCGACGCGGTCATCAGGTCTCTGTGCTGACGACTACGGAAGGCGCGGGCGGTGAGAACCTGAGCCACGGTGTGGAGGTGAAGGCCGTCAACTCTCTCCCGGTGCCAGGATATGCGGGCATCCGCATGGGGCTGGCCACGCGGCGGTTCTTCAGCCGGAGAATCGGCGACTTCAAGCCAGACGGGATCTACGTGGCAGTGGAGACGCTCATGGGTTGCAATGCGATTCGCGCCGCCCACCAGTGTGCCAAGCGGGTGGTGTCCGGGTTTCACACCAACTTTCACAGCTACTCAGACGACTATCGTCTGCCCTTCTTCAAGCGGGCGGCGATGTGGTACCTCCAGTGGATCCACAACCGCACGGCGCGGACATTGACCCCGTCCGAGAGCACTGCGGAGCAGTTGCGTGGCCTGGGCATCAAAAACGTGGGAGTGCTGGGGCGCGGGGTGGATACGGATCTTTTCAATCCCGAACGGCGGGATGCTGAGTTGCGTCGCTCCTGGGGTGCGGACGAAGCCACTCCCGTGGCCCTGTTTGTCGGGCGCGTCGCGGCGGAGAAGAATCTGCCGCTCGCGGTAAGAGCGTTTCAGAGGATTCAGGAACTCCAGCCCAAGGCGCGTGCTGTGTTCGTGGGTGATGGGCCCAAGGCCGCCTGGCTGAAGCAGCGGCATCCGGAGTTCATCCATGCAGGCGCGCGCACGGGTGAGGACCTCGCCCGCCACTACGCCAGTGCGGATCTGTTTGTCTTTCCCAGTCTGTCCGAGACCTTTGGCAATGTGCTGACGGAGGCCCTGGCCAGCCGTCTGGTCACTGTGAGCTACGACTATGCGGCCGCCCGCCAGGTGGTCCGGCACGGGGTGAATGGCTTTGTGGCACCAGAGAAGGATGAGGCCGCTTTTCTGGCGGCGACAGAACTGGCCCTGCAACACTGGAATGATGGCGCGCTACGCACGGCGGCCCATGCCACCGCCTTGAGACTTTCCTGGAACGCCATCATAGAGCAGTTCGAACAAGAGCTGCTCGGCACGGTGCCAGCGCCGCCTAGTGGCACTGAGGCTCGTCTTTGATCCCTTTGTTTCCTCTTTCCCCCCAAGCCCACCACACCACACCCGACCCATTACGCAACAGGCTCCGGCCGACCCATCATGAAACGAAAACTACGCTTCAAGACCATCTTCATCTCAGATGTCCACTTGGGGGTTCAGGAGTGCAAAGCGGCCCAGGTGAGCCATTTTCTGAGAAACTCGATCTGCGAGAAGCTGGTGCTCAACGGCGACATCATTGACGCCTGGGCGCTGCAACGGGATGGCAAGTGGACGAAGGCGCACACGCACTTCGTCCGGACCGTGCTGCGGAAGATGGAGAAGGAGAACGTGGAGGTGATCTACACCCGCGGCAATCATGACGATGTGCTGGAGCGCTTCCTGCCCATCTCGCTGGACAACTTCAGCATCATGTTTGAGCACGTGCACGAGTCTCCGCACGGGAAGTATCTGGTGGTGCACGGGGATGGCTTTGACCACGTGACCACGAACCACAAGTGGATGGCCGAGGTGGGAGCGGTGGGGTACAACACCCTGCTCAAGCTGAACCGGGCCTACAACGCCTACCGCCACTGGCGTGGCAAGGAGCCTTTCTCGTTTGCCAAATGGGTGAAGGCCAAGGTGAAGGGTGCCGTGAGCTTTGTGGGCAAGTACGAGGAGCAACTTCAGCAGCTGGCCCACAGCAAGGGCTGCAAGGGCATCATCTGCGGCCACATTCACACCCCGGCAGACAAGCAGGTGGGGGATGTGCACTACCTGAACTCCGGCGACTGGGTGGAATCCATGACGGCCGTGGTGGAGCACCTGGACCGCACCTTCGAGGTCATCACGTATGAAGACTGGTGCCGCCGGGCGAATCGCGAACCAAAGGGGCTGCTGCTGAACACGCCAACGGCACCGGAACTGGAGGAAGATGCGGAGCTGTCTTTGTCCGGGGCGGCGGTGTGAGCCGACGGCCTATTCTCGATCCCGGTCCGGCAACTTCTGTGCATTTTTCGTTTACTGCCTCAGCGGGAGGCGGTAAAGCGAGTCACAATGCGGATTTGCTTGCAAGGTGTTGTTGAATCATTGCGAGGTGGCGCTGCTTCAGCCCAAAGCACGGTCAGGGATGGCCGGGTTTCAGTATTCTGCATGGCTACCTTATGAGTCCGGGGCTGAGCATCGTCGTCCCGTGTGCCGTATTTGATGACAGGGCCCTTGCCTGCCTGGAGGCGCTGTTGCAGCAACTAGGCGTGAAGGACGAAGTGCTTTTGGTTCTGGACGGCACAGTGCTTGACCCCGGTGTGAGACTGGACGTTCGGGTGTTGCATTTGACCCATCAGCGCGGACCTGCTGCGGCGCGGAATGCTGGGGCGGCGGAAGCAAGGGGCGAAGTGCTGCTCTTTGTGGATGCGGATGTGGTGTTGTTATCCGGCATGGTGGAACGGGTGCGAAGCTTCTTTAGCCGGAACCTGGGCGAGGCCGTGTTCGGATGCTATGATGATGCCCCTGCGGCTCCTGGTCTGGTCTCGCAGTATCGGAATCTTCAACATCACTTTGTGCATCTCACGAACGCCGGGCCCGCCTCCACTTTCTGGGCGGGGTGTGGTGCCGTTTTGCAAAAAGTGTTTAAGGACGTGGGCGGATTTAGTGAAGATTTCCGGCATCCTTCGGTTGAGGATATCGAGCTGGGAATGCGGCTGACTTCGGCGGGACATCGGATTGTCCTGGATGCGAATTTACGGGGCAAGCACCTGAAGAGCTGGTCACTGCCGGGCATGTGGGTTAACGACTTCCAGTGCCGGGCCGTTCCGTGGTCCCGTCTTATCCTCGCCGGGGGGGCGATGCCCGCTGGGCTCAATACGGGCTGGGCTTCGCGTCTGGCCGTGGTCGCCCAGGGGCTTTCCCTGGTAGGCATCACACTCATTCCTCTCCATGCGGCCTTTCTGGGGGTTGCGCTGGCCTTGGAGCTGCTGGCACTGCTGGCCCACGGCCCTTTGCTTTGTTTCCTCGCCCGGAAGCGGGGTCTGGGGTTCGCCCTGCGATGTGTCCCGTTGGTCATGGCCTACATCGTCGTCAGCGGTGCCGGATTTGCCTGGGCATGGGGTGCCTGGGCTGGCCAGAGACGGAGGAAGACTTTCCTGGCTGCACGGATGCCCATGGGGGATATCGCATGAAGATTGACGCTCTGATCATTGGCGGTGGCCCGGCGGGGCTCACCGCTGCAGACGAGTTCTTGCGCCACGGCGTGAGGCCCTTGGTAATCGAGGCTTCGACGCAGTGGGGCGGCATCGCCCGTACGGTGCGCTGGCAGGGGCATCGCGTGGACATTGGCGGGCATCGATTTTTTACCAAGGACGCATCCATCCAGGGGCGCTGGCAGGAGTGGCTTGGCAAAGACCTCCTGGAGGTCCCACGCTTGTCACGAATCTTCTACCGAGGGAAGTACTACCCTTATCCATTAAAGTTGCCGGAGACTGTGGCCAACTTCGGCCTGGGGCAGAGCGTTGTGGCCCTGACAAGCTACTTGTGGGCCAAGGCGAGGCCGGTCCGTCCAGAGAGGTCGTTTGAAGACTGGGTCACGAACCGCTTCGGCAGGCACCTCTACCTCACCTTTTTTAAGGCCTATACGGAGAAGGTCTGGGGCATGCCTTGCTCGGAGATCAGTGCCGACTGGGCGGCCCAGCGCATTCACGGGCTCAGCCTCACGTCAGCCGTTCTCGGGAGTCTTTCGTCGACACAAGGCGTCAAGTCGCTCATCAAGACGTTCCATTACCCCCGCCTTGGCCCGGGAATGATGTGGGAAAAGGTAGCGCAGCTCGTGCAGGAAACGGGCGGGGAAACGTGGCAGAACTCCACCGTGGCGGAGGTCAGGCATGCGGCGGGCAGGGTCACCCAAGTGTTGGCCCAGCGCGCCGGTCGCGCCATCAGCCTCCGGCCTGAGCGGCTGGTCTCCACCATGCCACTCGGCTCGCTCGTCCGGGCGCTGGTACCCAGTGCTCCGCCTCACGTCCTTCAGGCCGCACAATCGCTCCGCCACCGGGACTTCCTCATCGTGACCCTGGTAGTGCGGGCCAAGGAAATATTTCCCGACAACTGGCTCTACATCCATGATCCGCAATTTCGCGTTGGCCGGGTGCAGAACTTCCGTAACTGGTCAGTGGAGATGGTTGCAGATCCAGAGCTCACGACCTTGGGCATGGAGTATTTTTGCTCCCGCGGAGATGAACTGTGGGAGCTCAAGGACGACGCTCTCATCCGCCTTGCCACGCGGGAGATGGTATCACTTGGCTTTGCGCCGGAGACCCAGGTGGAGGGCGGGTTCGTCATCCGGCAGCCCAATGCCTACCCTGTGTATGACGACGACTACGCCGGGCATGTGTCGGTGGTGCGGGACTATCTGGCAGGGTTTGAAAATCTCGCCACTGTGGGCCGCAGCGGCATGCATCGTTATAACAACCAGGACCATTCGATGATTAGCGCCATGAGCGCCGTGCATCAGCTTTTGGGGAAAGGGGCTGCGTGTCCCTGGACGGTAAACACCGAAAAGTCGGGGCACGAGGAGCGGGCGCAGGAACCTTGCGTGCGGGAGCGATGAAACTTCTCCAGCGTTACGGATTTGCCCTGGCAGTCAGCGCGCTAGCGTTGCTCTTGGTCGCGTACATTCTTGTTTATGTCTCGTTCCCCGATGAGCGGAGGCTCTTTGATCTGAGGGAGCGGCACGAGCAGTTGCGGTGCCTGGATGTGGGGCTCTACCCCAACATCCGCCTGCATGCTCCCGGTGTGATCCCTCGTGCAGCCCACTCGGTGTATCCGCCCACCTCCCTGGTTCAGCTCTGGCTGGTATCGCCCTTTGCTTCGTTCAAGGCGAACGCAGCCTTCTTCTTCCTGCTCACGGGCGTGGCTTTCGCAATCCTCAGCGTTCACGCATGGAGGGTGGGCTGCGTCGCGGGGCGGTGGGGAGGGTTGCTGGCAGTGGCGGGGTTGTGGTGCATGTCTGCTAGCTTTATGTCCGTGAAGGCCGGCCAGCCAGCCTTGCTCATCAATGCGATCCTGGTGCTCATGAGCGGTGCTGTGATGAGGAACCGGCAGGAGTGGGCTGGCTGCGCCTGGATTGCCGCCATGATGAAGCCTCACACCAGTCTTCCGTTTTTCGCTATGCTCGTGGCGAAGCGAAGGTGGTATGCCTGCTTCGTTGGGGCCGTGCTCCTGGGAGCCTTGGGTTGGGGGGTGTCTTCGTTTACGGGGCATACACTGTTGGAAGTGCTGTATGCGAGCTATGGTCAGTCGCCCATGACATATGCCTCTATAGGGGACACCCTGGTGCAGCCCCTGATGAGTCTGTTGGGCATTGGCCACCGGCCTGCAGTCTTGATCACGGCCCTGCTCGCGATGGGCCTGCTGCTGCCGTTTGTCTTTCGCCCGCTCGCATCATTGCCGTCCCTTGTGCATCTGGCCGCGGCAGGGGTGGCAGGCAGGCTCGGCTTTTACCACCGCCATTATGACGATGTGATGCTGGCCTTTCTGCTCCTGGCGCTCACCGAGGAGGCGCTGCGCAGTCGTGGCACCGCCGCTTGGATGATGTTGGCAATTACCGGGCTCACTCTATGGGTGCCATACCCCCTGCTGGCGCAGTTTTCTGGAACCTCCTGGCGCATCGTAATCTGGGCATCGGCTCTTGTTTATCTGACACGGACGGCTCTCAAACGAGTCAGCGTTTCCACCAATAGCGCTCCAGGGGAGCAAGTATCCGTCGGTTGAGGATGGAGTCGCTCTTGATCCCCAGCCTCCGGTGCAGGGAATCCGGGTATGCCACCATCCTGTGGGCTACCGCCCATCGCTGCTGGCTTTGCAGGACGGGTTGAGCGCCTTGAAGACGCCACTTCCCGATAAACCGGTTGATCCCGCGCTGTATCCAGTCATCACTCCAGCGCGTGAGGTAAAAGGCAATGTCCTCCTTATGCACGACCTCAGGCAGAAGCACCGTCACCCGGGCTTTGGGCTCAATCCAGATCGCTTCACCCGCGGCCAGCAGTGTGAGGCAGAAGTCGGCATTCTCCGGGATGCTGGGAATCTGCGGGTCAAAAAGGGGCAAGCGTTGCAGGAGCGAGTTGCGCACGAGGAGGGCGTGCATTTCTATGTGTTCCGTGCGCCACCGCCCGCCGGTGGTAGAGGGTGGATCCCCTTTTCTTTGATCGTGAGATACCACGATCTTCCGGTGTCCGCCGCCTTCGAGGATCCGGCACTGGCCGCCCAGCATGTGCAGTTTTTCCACTGGCCCCATCTTTTCGAGATAGAGCGGTGCCACGGCCCCGGCTCCGGTCTCTTCGGCAGCAGCTATTAACGCCTGCAGCCAGCCAGGATGAACCAGCACATCATTGTCGAGAAAGGCCGCGAACTCGGTTTTAATGAAAGGGAGAGCCATGCATTTGGCTTCGTTGGGCGCCAGAATTCGATCCTCGCGCAGCAGCTGAAACCCCCAGTGGGTGGAAAGCCGTCGTAAAGCGTTCTGCACCTTTGGGGGCGAGCCCCCGTCCACATAGATGAGGTTTACCGGACAAGGAGTGTGGCGCAGCACATTTTCCAGACTGGTCACACTCAGAGCGTAGGTGTCGCGTTGGGTGATGATGATTGTTACATGGGGCAGCATGATCGTCGCAGTTCAAAGCAGGCGGGTCTCCGCTGCCACTTCAAATACTTCAGAATTCATCAGCAGCGGCCATCGGCGTCCTGCACGTTCACGCAACAGGCGGAATGATCTGCGCGACCACGGGTGGGTGAGGATCGGAGCGGCAACGGGGTGGAGCACCACGCCCATGCGGCAAGGTTCGCGGACAAAACCTGCGTGGCATTTGAAGCGGTCCACGGCCGCCATGGCGGGAGCGGTCTGCCTCCCGACAGACACTGCCAGCACCTCGCTTCGTGCCATCTGTGTCCGCACATTCTCATAGTACAGGGCGTGGGTGGGATGTTCCTGCCGGAAGGTCTCTGACCACGCCATCTGCAGGCCGTGGCTCACTCCGGCATGCAGCCAGGTGACCATGTAGGCCGCCATTTCTCCGCCTACGAAGCAACCCATGACCTCAAGTCCTGGCACCTGGGAGGCGGCGTCACAGTAGCGGCTCCAGAGCTGTCGCTCCGTAAGCCATGGGTTGACCTTCTGCCTCCGGCGTAAAGTTGCCTGGTTCACCGGCAGTGCCAGCCGGGGCATTTCCGACCACGCAAGCGGCCGGCAGTGGCATGCCTTCTGGGCGTGGCGGAGCTGCTGGCGAAACTGCCTTTGCAGGGAGTGCTCGCCGTACGCGCGGTCCCGGATGACAAAGGCATCCACCATCCGGCCTGTGCTGTGACCGCACCCAAACACTGCCGCCATTTTGCCCTTTTGTCGGAGAAGCCCTGCCAGATCCTTCGCGCTGGGGCGCAAGGGCACCATGCCGGGGATGCTCATGAGACTGAGGCTGGTCTCCTCTGACCAGACACCCCCCGCCAGAATCTCGCCCGTGCGGCCCGTCCGTTGGTAGAACTCTGCCAGCTTCTGCATACGAGTTCAGGCGTTGCGTCCACGCCCTTGCCAGGCGTAGCCCACGGTGGACATGATTTGGGAGAGGATGATCAGCAATGAAAGGCGCAGGCCCCTCCATCCCCCAGGGGACAGGAGAGGGTGGGTAAGCATGCCAGCATAGTAGCCTGCCGGTTCAAGGCCTCTGGCAGGCCCTTGTTTTGCCCTGTGAAACTGCCGGGCTCCTTTGCCATAGGCATAGTGCTGGCGGCAGAAGCCTAGCAGGTCCATATGATGGGCATGGTCCACCACTGCCTGCCGGGCCACGTGGATCTTTCCGCCACCGGCAAGCCACCGTGAGCAAAAATCCCGGTCCTCGGCCCCCATCCCAGCGTAGGAAGGGTCAAAGCCGCCTGTTTCCCAGAAGCGGTGGCGGGCCAGAGCGAGGTTTGAGGAAGTGACAAACCTGGCTCCTGCCCCTGCTGGGTTGTAGTATCGATCCACGTAGTCCAGGAGCGTCTGGCTCGCTTCGGCAAAAGGGTTGTGTACCAGGGCATTCACCACCTGTCCACCCACCAGGGAGCGATCATCCGCCTCGCAGGTGCGGAGCATTTCATCAAACCAGCCAGGCCGTGCCAGGCAGTCGTCATCCAGAAACAGGATGCAGTGGCCTCGTGCCAGCCTTGCCCCGTGGTTTCTGGCGGCTCCGGCTCCTTGGTTCGACTGTTGCACGAGGATCACATTTTGCCGCGACCTGCAAACAGCCGCTGTATCATCTTGGGAGCCATCGTCCACCACCAGGACTTCGCAGTCCTGTCGCAGTGCCATTTCACGGCTCAAATGGTCGAGGCAATGGGTGAGGGACTGCGAGCGGTTGAAGGTGGGGATGACGACGGAAGCTCGCATCAACGCTCGGCAATGAAGAGGGCTGTCTGGGCCAGGATCACCTTGCCTACTGCTGGGCCTGTATGCCCAGGGCCATGGCACCGAGCAATCCTGAGTCGTCACCCAATCCAGGAGAGGTGATGTAGCTCTCAATGTCCTCGATCAACTCGCGGGTCTGGATGTAGCCATTCAGCAGGCGCTGCACCTCCTCCCGGATCATGGGGAAAAGGTGGTACTGGTGCATGACGCCGCCGCCCAGGATGATGCGCTGGGGGGAGAGGGTGAGGATCAGGTTCGAAAGGCCCAGAGCCATGAGGGTGGAAAACTCGCCCCAGCAGGCATGATCGGGGGCGAAAGTGTCTGCCGGGAATCCCCAGCGGGCGGCGATGGCGGGCCCGCTGATGAGCCCTTCCAGGCAGCTGCCGTGGTAGGGGCAGATGCCATCGGGTTCGGGGGCGTCGGACATGATGGCCGGAATGAGCAGATGGCCAATCTCCGGGTGCAGGGCACCATGCAGGGGCTTGCCATTGATGAGCACGCCACCACCGATCCCGGTGCCGACGGTGATGTAGATGAGCGGCTCACAGGCGCGGCCATGCCCCCAGGTGTACTCGCCCAGCGCGGCGGCGTTCACATCCGTGTCAAACCCGACGGGGACGTGGAAGATCTCACCCAGGGATCCGAGCAGGTCCGTGTATTTCCAGCCGGGTTTGGGCGTGGTGGTGATGTAGCCGTAGGTATCACTGCCGCGGTTCAGATCCACCGGGCCAAAGGAGCCAACGCCGATGGCGCTGAACCTGCCCACCTGCTTGGATGCCTGGTCCAGGAAAGCAAAGACCTCGCGCAAGGTTTCGGTGGGATCCGTGGTCTCGATGCGCGTGCGCATGCGGATGTCATCGGGTCCGGTTCCGACCGCGCAATTGAACTTGGTTCCTCCGGCTTCGATGGCGGCGATCAGATCAGACTTCATGCAGGCGTGGGTCAGGGAGTTGCGTTGGGAGTTTGGATGGAAAGACGACTTGCAGAGAATCGGAACGCCGCTCCGGGATGGTTTGAATCTTTCGATTCAGACCGATTTCAAACCGACCGGGAGTCTTTCAGCCCCAGACTGGCGTAAATCTCCCGTGTCGCACGGCTCTTGTTGAGCGTGTAGAAATGGAATCCATCTGCCTGATGATCCAAAAGATCTGCACACTGCTCTGTGGCGTAATGGATGCCCACGCGCTCCACGGCGGCTTCATCGCCATTGCAGCGGGAGATCGCCTTCAGCAGCTTGGCTGGGAAACGGGCACCTGCGGCCAGCTCGGCCATGCGCTTCATGCCGGAGGCGCTGCTGATGGGCATGATGCCGGCGATGATGGGGACATTGATGCCAGCCAGATGGCAGCGGTCGCGGAAGTCGAGGAAATCTCGGTTGTCGAAGAAGAGCTGGGTGCAGATGTAGTCCGCCCCGGCGTCCACCTTGGCCTTGAGGTAGTCCATCTCCAGCAGGCGGTTCGGCGTGGCGGGGTGCCCTTCCGGGAAGCCGGCGATGCCGATGCCAAAGCCGCGGTTGTCGGGATGGCCGGAGAAATTGCGGATGAAGCGAACCAGATCTGAAGCGTGCTGGAAGGCGTCCTTGGCCTTTTCATAGTTGGCCAGACCGCGCGGGGGATCCCCGCCGAGGGCGAGAATGTTGCTTACCCCGGCCTCAGCATAGCGCTCCAGGATGCCGCCGATGTCCTCCTCACTGTGACACACGCAGGTGAGGTGGGGAATGGGGTCCAGGGACGTGGTTTGCTTGATGCGCACCACCAGATCATGGGTCAGCTCACGCGTCGTTCCGCCTGCACCGTAGGTCACGCTGACGAAGTCCGGCTTGAAGGCTTCCAACTCGCTGATGGTTTCATAGAGTGCCTGGGAGGTTTCGGCAGTCTTGGGCGGGAAGAACTCAAAGGAGAACGTCGGGCGGCGTTGGGCGAAGATGTCGCGAATATGCATGGTGCGGAGCGGTACCCGTCACTCAACCCGGCTGAGGGGTAGTTGCAACCCGGGATGTCAGGAAAGGCGGTCTCAGCAGCCGGCCTCCACCTGGATGGTGGCGCATCCAGACCCCCCTGTCAGGGCGGTGACCAGTCCATTGAAGTTCCAGTGATCCCAGCCTTCGATGATGAGGCCGTCTTTGTACTTGAGCCAGGACATGCCGTGGATGGTCACTTTCCGTCCACTGGCGGGGATGCCCAAGTCATCGCCCGTATGGGTGCCCACGGCGGACCAGCGGACGACGGCATCGGAGTCCAGGGCAATGACATCGTCCACTGAGACCTTGATGTCTGGGAATGCACCCAGAAACGGGCGGTGAAACATCGCGATGAACTCCTCGGGGCCCCTCATGTCGCCGCCTTCGGTGTGTCCCACGGCGTCCGGGGCCAGCAGGGCACGAATCGCATCGGGATTGCGCTCATTCCAGACTTCGTGGTACCAGCGGGTGGCAAGGGCTCGAAGGGGCATGAGAGACATGTTAGGGCACGGAGTGGGGAAAACCAAGTTTTTTCGATGGAGAGTGCGCCCGTTTTTCAGTTTTCCGGGAGGCTGGGCAGCGCCTTGAGCCAGGCGAGATTGAAGACGGGGCGGACGAGAGGGGGCGGACGAGACGGGGCCTTGCGGGGGTGGGCGGGTACGTGGAGACAACGGAGGACTTTGCTGGAACAGGGCGGGTATGGAGGGCGAGGGGGGTGCCGCATATAATCCCTGCTCGGGATGCGGGGGTGTTTGAATGTCATCGGGGCCACGAAAGCGGCGCTTCACGCACGCACCCCATCCCGACGCGTCGGGACGAGCGGGGCCAGGTGTTGGGGGTGCTTTGGTTGAGGTTCTCCAAAGAGCTTTACACATCGTCGTTCCCGGCAAGATGCCGAGAACAGCATTCAAAGCATTTGGGGAGCGCAGTCGGACATTGATGTCGGGTCTGTGCTCGGAGAGGCGTGCGCGACCAATCGATTCTTAATGAGGAACCAGTTTGTCCAGCACTTCGCGTTGGAACCAGGCGGGAATTACATCAATCTTGAGCTCCAAATCGGTGCCGCGAGTGATTTCTGCCAACCAAGTTTGGCTGTGTGCGTCGTCCGAGTTGTCGAAGATGTAGGCGCGATTTGTAAGTTTGATGGCGTCTAGCAGCAGAGCCAAGGATCGATAATAACGCTCAACGATCTTGTCTTGCGGTACTGGATGTCCCCCAAGCCGGACTCTGTTCGCCACACGGGAGATGTTGATCAAAGGATCATCGGTGGCGATGTAGTAGAGGTAAGTGCGGTAGCCCAGGTTCTGAGCCTCCCTCAACAATTCCACCTTCCCGACGTGCGACATGACGGTCTCAAACGTAAAGGTTCGCCGAGCTTTCAGCAGCTGATGTCTGAGAAAGTCCGCTATCACTGATGCCAAATAGGAGTTGGCTGGCATCTCACCAAGATCAAGACGGCCACCAGCGATGGTCAGGGACTCGATCCACGAACCAAAATGCGATGAGCAAAGGAATGAGGACTTCCGGATAAACTCTAATGCTTCTACTGCGGCGTCGTTCAAGCCGTAGTCACTGAGATTCAAGCTGCTGCTTTCTCTGCAAGCCTTCTCAATCTCGTCGGGATTGATGTAGATTCCCAGCAAATCCGGTTGGAGCACGACTTCAATGAACTCTTTCCCGAACCGTTTGGGCCGGCGAACATACGCATGCGAGCCATATTCTCGCTCACGGAATCCTGAATTTGGAGCCCCGTTTAACGGGAATCGGTTTGGCGATTCTCTTCACCTCGCGGCGTGACCCGTTGGGAAACACTTCGTAAATCACTCCCGACTCCGCTTGGAGGACGCTGAGCCCTGCCGCCAAGGTCTTTTCGCGCTCCCGGGAAAACGCAAGACTGGAGAGGAAGGGGAATTCCGCCTCCAACTTGTCGATCTCCAGTTCCTTGGTGTTCATGGGTACAGGGGAGAGCATACTCCAATTCGCTGTCCCGACAACCCCGGTTTTCATCGCTCACCCGGAACTGACCCTCCCCTGCCGGAAATTTACCTCCGGCCTTTGCATCCCCCTCCACCTCATGGCATGGGTGCTCTCCCATGCTTGCCGCAGAAAACCTTGGTATCTCATATGGCCCCCGCCGTCTGTTTGGAGAATTGAACTTCACCATCCGGGCCGGGGAGCGCTTTTCCCTGGCCGGGCCCAACGGGGCGGGCAAGTCCACGTTGATGAAGATCATTGCGGGGATCGAGCAGCAGGACGAGGGGAAGATCATCAAGGCGAAGTCGGTGACGGTGGGGTACCTGCCCCAGGAAGGGGTGGAGGTGAAGGGGCGCACCCTGATGGCGGAGGCGGAGACGGCGTTTGAGGACGCGATGGAGCTGCAGCGCCAGTTTGACGAGGCAAGCGAGGCTCTGGGGACCTACGACACGTCCTCCAGCGAGTACATCGACGCTCTTGAGGTCTTTGGGGACCTCCAGATCCGCCTGGAGCACCACGACCTCTCGAAAATGAAGCCGCGCATCGAGCGCGTGCTGATGGGCTTGGGCTTTTCCCACAAGGATCTGGACCGGCTCACGGATGAATTCAGCGGCGGCTGGCAGATGCGCATCGCCCTGGCCAAGCTGCTCCTCGCAGAGCCCAGCGTGCTGCTGCTGGATGAACCGACGAACCACCTGGACATCGAGACGGTGGTCTGGCTGGAAGACTATCTGAAGAACTACCCCGGTGCGATCATCCTGATCAGCCACGACCGGCGTCTCCTCGACAACCTGACCAACCGTACCCTGGCCTTCGAGCCGGGCGCCCGGGCCACCCAGTACCAGGGCAACTACTCCTTCTTTGTCCGGGAGAGCGCGGCTCGCCGCGAGCAGCTGGAGCGGGCCAAGAAGAACCAGGACCGCGAGATCGCCAAGACGCAGCAGTTCATCGACCGTTTCCGCGCCCAGGCCAACAAGGCGTCCATGGTGCAGAGCCGCATCAAGGCGCTCGACAAGGTGGAACGGATCGAGCTGGAAGTGGAGGCGGACGAGATCGGCTTCAAGTTCCCGCAACCTCCGGCGAGTGGTCACACGGTGATGCGCATGGAGGGGATCGCCAAGAGTTATGACGGCGTGCGTTATGTCCTGAAGCCCTTCGACTTTGAAATCAACAAGGGCGACCGGCTGGCGATTGTGGGGGTGAACGGCGCGGGGAAGACCACGTTCAGCAAGATCCTGGCCGGGGTGGAAAAGGCCACGGGCGGCACCCGGGAGCTGGGGCACAACGTGCGGGTGGGCTACTATTCGCAGGACCACGCCGATGCGCTCGACGGTGCCAAGACGGTGCTGGAAACGATTGAGAAATCCGCAAAGGGCATGTCCGAGGCGCAGCTCCGCACCCTGCTGGGATGTTTCCTCTTCCGCGGGGATGACGTATTCAAGCTGGTGAAGGTGCTGAGTGGTGGGGAGCGCGGACGCCTGGCCCTGGCCAACATGCTGCTCACGCCCTCCAACTTCCTGGTGCTGGACGAACCGACCAACCACCTGGACATGCGCTCCCAGTCGGTACTGCAGCAGGCGCTGCTGGACTACTCTGGCAGCTACGCCATCGTCTCTCACAATCGTGATTTCCTTGATCCCGTGGTGACGAAGACGCTGGAGTTCCGCGTGGGCGAGTCCCCCCGGCTCTTTCATGGCAACCTGAGCTACTATCTGGAAAAGAAGGCGGAGGAGAAGGCGAAGCTGGCCTCGACCAGCATCAGTTTCAGCAGCCCCGCCGCAGTCGCCAAACCCGCGGCCATGCCGGTGGAGATCGACAACAACTCCAAGGAGCGCCGCCGGATCGAGGCGCAGAAGCGCCAGCAACGGGCGCACATCTTGAAGCCGCTGCAGGAGAAGCTGGAGGCGGTGGAGGGGCAGATCGCGAGCCTGGAGCAGGACAAGACGGAGCTGGTGAAGAAGATGAACAGCGCCTCGTTTGGCACCGATGCCGGGGAGGTGATGGAGACGACAAGCCGCTTCTCATCCATCGAAAGCGCACTGGAAAAGGCCTTCTCCCAATGGTCGGAAGTGAGCGAGGCCATTGAGAGTGCGGAGAAGGAGCTCGGCTGACGCGGCCGTAGAAACCTCGAACCTGAATGCCCCATGCTCGAAGTCCGCGACCTCCGTTTTGCTTATGGCGGGGGCGGCTTTTCCCTGCACATCCCGGAGCTCATCCTGAGACCGGGCCAGAGTCTGGGTCTGGGTGGGCCGAGCGGGGCGGGGAAGACGACCGTGCTCAAGCTGCTTGCCGGCATTCTGGCAGCGCAGGGCGGTCGCGTGCAGATTGAGGGGGCCGTGCCGGACCGGGCGGTCCGTCTGGCCCGAATGGGACTTGTTTTTCAGGACTTTGCCCTGGTGGAATACCTGACGTCCTGGGACAACGTGCTGCTGCCGCTCCGGCTCACGGGTCGTCTGCAAAAGGATCACGAGGTGCGGGCAGCATCTCTGTTGGAAGCGGTTGAGATGGCAGGGCATCGCGACCATCTGGTCTCCCGGCTCTCCCAGGGGGAGCGGCAGCGCATCGCCGTGGTGCGGGCTTTGTTGCATCGTCCGGCCTTGCTGCTGGCGGATGAGCCGACTTCTGCGCTGGACACCCGGCGGCGCAATCTGGTGGCGGGGTTGCTGCAAAAGGAACTGCACGAGCACGGGACGATGCTGGTGCTGGTGACGCACGACCTGGAGCTCCACGAGCAGGCCCAGCAGAAGATCAGTGTGGAGGCGTGGTGCCAGCCGTCATGAAAGGGCCCCTGCACCTCGCCTGGCAGTACGTGGCGCACTACCGCGTGCGCACGCTGTTGTTGAGCCTTGCACTGGGGCTGACGCTGGCGCTGCCGCTGGCCGTGCGCGGCCTCGTACAGATCGCCCAGACAGAGATGCGCTCACGTGCGGTGGCGACACCCCTGGTGCTGGGTGCAAAGGGCAGCCCGCTGGAACTGGTGCTCAATGCCCTCTATTTTCGCCGAAGGGGCGCGGGGGAGATCCCTCAGAAACAAGTGCAGGTGATCCGGTCCAGCGGCCTGGCGTCGGCCATCCCGCTGTACGTGCGTTATCATGCCCAGCAGGCCCCCATTGTGGGCACGAGCCTGGAATACTTTGACTATCGGGGACTGCGCATCGCGCAAGGACGCACGCTGGGCCGGCTGGGAGACTGCGTGGTGGGGGCGCGCGTGGCCCGGGAGCGCGGCTGGCAGGTGGGGGGCAAGGTGAACTCCTCGCCCGAGCAGGTGTTTGATCTGGCGGGCATTTACCCTCTGCGCATGACCATCACCGGAGTGCTGGCGGAGTCGGGGACGGCTGATGACCAGGCGGTCTTCGTGGATGTGAAAACGGCATGGTTGATTGAGGGCAAGGCCCACGGTCATGAGGACTTGGTGAAGGCCGAGGACCCGAACGCGGTGCTGTCCCGCACGGATCAGAATGTGGTGGGGAGCAAGGCGGTGCGGATGTTCAGCGAGGTCACGGCCGAGAATCTGAAGTCGTTTCACTTTCACGGGAATCCGGACGATTTCCCGCTCACCGCCATCCTCGTGGTGCCGGAGGATGAGAAGGCGCAGGCCATCCTGCTGGGGCGCTATCAAAAGCCGGATGCCGCCCATCAGTTGGTGCAGCCGGGCGTGGAAATGGATGCGCTGCTGGCCACCTTGGTGCAGGCAGAACGATTCACCGTGGTGCTGCTGGTGGTGTTGGGGGTGGTGGTGGTCTTGATCTCCACGCTGGTGTTTGCCCTCTCCTTCAAGATGCGGCGGCGGGAGTTTGCCACGCTGGAGGATCTGGGGATCAGCCGCTGGCGCATTGCGACGGTGAAGACGGCGGAGGTGGTCATGGTGGGCCTGCTGGCAGCGGGGCTGGCCGGGGGCATCACCGCGCTGGTCTGGTGGTTGGGGGCCGGGCTGGTCCGCATGAGTTTAAATTGAATCTGGCGCCCCTCTCCGGCGTTTGTCCAGACTCAAAACGCCTCGCAACCCACCCAGCGCTTTTATCCAAACAGGTTCTGAGGGTTCGCATCTTCTTGCAGGGGTCCTCCCGGGCGGGTATAACTGGCCTGCGCAGGACCCTGCGTGCGGGCGGAGGCACCCCCGGACAGCCTTCCTCGATAACACCCCGCCTGCGGGCCTATTTGACCTCTTGTCGTCTCCTACCATGAACCAGCCAGGTTTCTTTGCCCGTGTCTTTATCTGGCTTTCCGGCGCCAGTGATGTGAACCTGCGCGAGTGCCCACCATGGGAGGTGCGCAAGTATGTGGCCTTTGGGGCGACGGTGCTGGTGCCGTGCGTGTTCGCCTTTATCGCGGCGGCGTACGCCATCTCCACTCTCACGACGGACTGGAACGTCATCTTCGGCGTGGCGGGGGTGTGGGCCTTCATCATTCTCACGGTGGACCGGGCCCTGCTGGCCACGTACCGCGCCTACCAGTCTTTCTTCCGGAAGGTCAGCCAGTTTTTCCTCCGCCTCGTGGTGGCGGGGCTCATGGGCATTACCATCTCCCACCCGCTGACCCTGCTGCTCTTCAAGGACACCATTGCCTCAGTGATCGAGAAAGATCGCGAGATCGAGCTCAACGCCGTGCGGACGACTGCGGTGGAACAGAAGAAGGTGGTGGAGGAAAAGATCACCGCGCTGGACGGAGAGATTGCCAAGGCGCGGCAGAAGTGGGACGAGAGCTTCAGTGCCAAGTTCCTGGTGGGTGACGAGACCAACGGGGAGAAGAAACCGCTCACGGATGAGGAGAGGCGCGCCAAGGCGGAACTGGAGAAGCAGATCGCCGAGGCCAAGGCCCCCACGGTGGAAAAGCTGAAGGCGGCGGAAAAGGAAATAACGGATCTCACCACCCAGTCCGTCCGTTTGCAGTCGGAGCTGGATTTTTGGCAGAAGGAGTTCGAGCGGGAGCTGAACGGTCAGCGGAGCGGCATCATCGGCCTGGGGCCGCGCGCCAAGAGCATCCAGAGTGACCAGCTGGCGTGGCGGCGTGACGAAAGCAAGCGTGTGGCAGGCATGCTGGAGGCACGCACCCTGGAGCGCACGCAGTTGCAGGCGGAGTCGCTGAGCATCGAGCAGACCCTGACGGCGGCGGCCGAGGTGAAGGCCATGGAGCAGGCGGCCAGGGTGAAGCAGGAACAGGCCCGGATCGAAGGCCTGCGCCAGCAGGTGCAGCAGCAGCAGGCGGACCAGTTTGTGGATCAGCAGAACCAGATGCGCGCCACGCTCAAGACCCAGATTGACACCCGGCTGGAGCAGATGGAGCAAATGCAAAAGGAGCTGACGAAGATCGGCGAGGATGAGCGCGCGCGCATGGACAAGATCCGCGATGAACCGCGCCGCGACATTCTGAAGCAGACGCTCGCGCTGCACCGGGTGTTCCGCGAGGGATCCGAAGGCGGCCAGTTCGCGCTCACCGCGTATGTTGTTTTGTCCCTGCTCTTCATGCTGGTGGACACCATCCCGCTGATGGTGAAATTCTTTGCCAAGGCAGGGCCCTATGACACGCTGGTGGATTGTGATGAGGTGCGGTTTGACAAAGAGCGTGAGGCCTTCCTGAAAAGCTACCATCGGTACATGGATGAGCTGGCCAACGGCCGGTTGTTGCACCTGACGCGGAACAAGCCGCTGGAGCAGGCGCTGATTGAGGGGGTGGACCGCTCCAAGGCAGCCAAGGAGTTCCTGGAAACTCTCATGGACCTGGAGCAGACTTTTCAGGAGCGCATGCGCTCACAGGAGGAGACCATGGCAGGAGCCAGCGCGCATTTCTCCAGTGCGGAACGTCAGGCAATGCTGCGGCACATGGCCGACACGTTCTATGGCGATCTGCGTGGACGCATGGAGCAGTTCTTTGATCAGGGGGCGAGCAAGTCAGCGAGTTCGGTGTGACCCGCTGCGCAGGAGACAGAAGACTGGAAGACACAAGACACAAGACCTGAGGTCTGGGGTGGGTGTGCGCGGGCAGCGCAGATTGGCAATCTGCTGCGCCGCGGATTGGTAATCGGCAGTAGGTGGGGTGATGCGGGAGACGGAATATTCTCACACGAAGGCACAAAGGCACAAAGGTTTGAGGATCGAGGCGAAGGTGCAAGGGACGGTGCAGGCTGTGCGAGGAGTGTTGTCGGCAGGCAAAAGCAGCTCTTCACGCACGCACTCCACAGCGACTTCGTCGCCAGGCGTTGGGGGTGGTGAGGGAAGCTTCAAGCATCCGACGTCCGCAAGCTGAGGCCCGTGCTCCGACCAAAGATGGCTTCAACACCTTGTCCACTGCCTACTGCCTGCTGCCCACTGGATTCACGCCATCGCGAGATGCTCGTCCTGCACGCGGGGCAGCCGGCCGTTCACCTCATTCAACCGGCAGGTCTGGAGGCGGGGGAGGACGTACTTGGCGAAGAGATCACACTCGTGCAGGTGGGGATACCCGCTGAGGATGAAGGAGCGCATGCCCAGATCCATGTACTGTTGGAGCTTGGCATAGACTTGGTCAGGATCGCCGACGATGGCGCTGCCACAGCCGCTGCGCCCGCGACCGATGCCGCTCCACAGGTGGTCTTCGATGTAGCCTTCATCATCGGCATGAGCGCGGAGGGCATCCTGGCGGAGGACGCCGGCGGACTGGTGGTCCAGTGACCGGCATTTCGTCTCGCGGGCGCGGGCGTCGTCCAGTCGTGAGATGAGTTTGCGGGCGGCATCCCGCGCTTGGGACTCGGTCTCACGAACGATAACGTGAATCCGGAGCCCAAAGTCGAGAGCCCGGCCAAATCCAGAGGCCTGCCGGGAGAGGGAGCGCATGGTCTCGGCAAGTTGTGGCAGGGTCTCGGGCCACATCAGGAAGACATCGCAGAAGCGGGCGCAGAGCTCCTGGGCACGCGGTGAGATGCCACCGAAGTAGAGCAGGGGGCCGCCGTTCTGCTGGAAGGGCCGGGCGGCATCGGTACGGATGCGGGCGATGTCGTAGAAGTCGCCTTTGAAAGCGAGCTCGTTCTGAGTCCAGCACTGCTTGAGGATCTGCAGCACCTCCGCGCTGCGGGCGTAGCGGGCCTCGTTATCCTGGTCCATGCCCGGGAGGTTGGAGGAGATGATGTTCAGGGCCAGACGGCCACGGGCAATGTGGTCCAGAGTGGCAATGGCGCGGGCCAGCATGGGCGGGTGCACCTCACCCATGCGCAGGGCCACGAGTTGGTGGATCTGCCGGGTGAGCACGGCCATGGAGAAGGCGAAGCCGAGGGCGTCCTGCCCCTCGGTCCAGCCAGAGGACAGGAGCACGTTTTGATAGCCATGCTCATCGGCCCGGCGGACAATCTCCGAACAATGCTCAAAACTGCTCCGGTGATGCGGTGCCGGGTCGCCCAGGAATTCGCAGTCGTCTGAGCACAGTGCTCCAAACCACGCAATCTCGGCCTGACGGCGGCGAGTTCGAATCCGGATTCCTTGCGCAGGATCGACAGGTGTATGAGGAGGCACCATGGCGATGGGATTATGGTTTTTCAAAAATAACCCGATTTATTCCCTTCACAAAGAATTTTCCTTTCGGCTGACCAATTGGTTAGGCTGGGTGGAATGCCGTTGAGAGAACATAAAGTGAGATTTGGCCTCGTTGGATACGGTGCCTGGGGCCGGCACCACGCGCAGGTCATCGCTGCCCACCCGGAAGCGGAACTGGCGGGGGTGGTGACTCCCTCTGAGGCATCGCGTGCGGAGGCGCGGGCGCGCTTTCCGGGGGTGGGGGTGTTTGAGACGGCGCAACAGATGCTGGAAACGCTCGCCCTGGAGGTGGTGGACGTAGTGGCCCCCAATCATGTGCATTTCCCCATCGCAGCGGCGGCCCTGAAGGCGGGCTGTCATGTGCTGCTGGAGAAGCCGATGGCGACGACACTAGCCGATTGCCACGCGCTCATGGCGCTGGCGGAGCAGGCGGGGCGGCAGATCCTGGTGGGGCATGAGTTGCGGCTGTCCTCCCAGTGGGGGCGCATCAAGGAGATTATCGATCAGGGAGGCATCGGCGTACCGTGGAACGTGCTGGTGGAGCTGTCCCGTCGGCCCTACCGCCTGGGCTCTGACGGCTGGAGGTATGACCCGGACCGGGTGGGGGACTGGATGCTGGAGGAGCCGGTGCACTTCTTTGACCTGGCGCGTTGGTACCTGGAGCAACACGGAGAGCCAGCCACCATCTATGCCTCTGCCAATGCCGTGGACGACGCCCGCCCCTCCCTGCACGACAACGTGACCGCCATCGTGCGCCATGCGACGGGGGCGCAGGCGACTATTTGCCAGACGCTGGCAGCCTTTGGTCATCATCAGACGGTGAAAGTGACGGGCAGCAAGGGGGCCATCTGGGCCAGCTGGAGCGGGGCCACGGACCGCGTGCCGGACCCCGTCTGCACCCTGCGGGTTTACGATGGCCAGACGGTGGAGGATCTGGAGCTGCATAGGCCCTCTGGGGAACTGATCGAACTCCAGGCAGAGATCGCCCACTGCATCCGGATGGTGAAGGAGGGGGTCCCGCCTGCGGTGAATGCGAACGACGGCCTGTGGAGTGTGGGGCTTTGTCTGGCGGCAGGGGCCTCCACCCAATCGAGGGGAATGATCGAACTGGAGGACTTCCTCCATGGTGGTACCCCCTATCCACCTATGAGGAGGGAAATCCCTAAAACCAGCCTGTGATTGAGCGTTCCCGTCTTATGCACTCCACCACCCCCACTCGACGTCACTTTCTCCAAAAAGCAGGACTTGCCACCCTGGGCCTCGCTGGCACGCTGGGTGCGGCGGACAGTGTGGTGCTGCCGTTTGAGAACGGGGAGCGCAGGCTGGTGAAGTTTCCCCAGAAGCGGCCGCTCATCCTTCTGACGCACCGCCCTCCGCAGCTGGAGACGCCGTTTGAGGTGTTCAAGGACGTGATCACGCCCAATGATGCGTTCTTTGTGCGGTACCATCTGTCCAACATCCCCCGCACGGTGGATGAGCAAGCGTTCCGGCTGGAAGTGAAAGGGCTGGTGAATGCGCCACTGAAGCTGTCTCTGGAGGAGCTCAAAAAAGACTTTGAGCAGGCGGAGGTTGTTGCCGTGAACCAATGCTCCGGGAACAGCCGTGGTTTCTTCAAACCCCGCGTGGGCGGCGGCCAGCTCGGCCATGGAGCGATGGGCAATGCACGCTGGAAAGGGGTGCGGCTGAAGGATGTGTTGCAGAAAGCAGGAGTGCAGGCCGGGGCCAGACAAGTGGTGTGCAACGGACTGGACACGCCGCCTGTGCCGCAGACGCCGGATTTCATCAAGGCGCTGGAGATGGATCACGCTCTGGATGGTGAAGTCCTGCTGGCATGGGAGATGAACGGTGAACCGCTGCCGCTGCTGAATGGCTACCCGCTGCGCCTGGTGGTGCCGGGCTATTACGGCACGTACTGGGTCAAGCACGTGAATGAGCTCACGGTGGTGAAAGACGTGTTTGACGGCTTCTTCATGGCCACGGGCTACCGCATCCCAGCCAACGCGGGTGGTTGCGTGGAGCCCGGCACGACGCCGGCGAGCACGATCCCGATCAACAAGTTCACCATCCGCTCCTTCATCACCAGTCTGGCGGACGGGGCAACGGTGACAGCCGGGCAGGCCACGGTGGTGCAGGGCATCGCGTTTGATGGCGGCGAGGGCATCACGGAGGTGACCTTCTCTGATGACGGGGGGCGCACCTGGAGGGGGGCCGAGCTGGGCAAGGATCATGGAAAGTACTCCTTCCGCCCGTGGAGCTTTGCCTGGACCCCGCCGAAGAAGGGGGCCTGGGAGCTGCGCTGCCGGGCGGCCAACCGCGTGGGCCAGACCCAGCCGATGGAGCCGCTGTGGAACCCGGCTGGGTACCTCCGCAATGTGGTGGAGACTGTGAAGGTCTCCGCGGCCTGAGCTGATGATTCACTGTTTCATATAACCCCATTTTCCCCTTCCCATGAAGCTTTCCCATCTGGCTCTTCCTTTCGCTCTGCTTGGCACCGCATTTCTCGTCCCCGGCACTGCTGCGCCGCTGCCGAAGGAGGAGGACTGGCCTGCGGAAACCGGCACCTACAAAGCCGGACCGGGCGTGGAGCTGGCGCAGTCCCTTTGCATCACCTGCCACTCGGTGGAGTATGTCTCCACCCAGCCGCCCCTCCCGCGGAAGTTCTGGGACGGGGTGGTGAAGAAGATGAAAGACAAGTATGGCGCTCCGCTGCCGGATGAGACCACCGCACTGGTGGATTATCTGACCACGACCTATGGCTCAGGCAAGTGACGCCCTGAATGTCCCGCATCATTGGTGGCATGGTGTGAGCCGCTACCAATGGATGGTGCTTCTCATCGCCTCGGCGGGATGGGTGTTCGACGCGTTTGAAGGGCAACTCTTCAACGTGACCCGGGCTGACATGCTGCCGGCGATCCTGGGAACGGGGGAGCCGGAGGCGGTCAAGCTGTGGGGGGAACGGTTCTTGGGCATCTTCCTCATTGGGGGTACCGTGGGTGGCTGGCTCTTTGGCTCGCTGGCGGACCGCTGGGGGCGGCGGCCGGTGATGATCCTGACCATTCTGTTTTACTCAGTCTTCTCGGGGTTGATGTTCTTTGCCACCGAGCTCTGGCAGGTGGGAGTGCTGAGATTCCTGGTCGCCATGGGCGTGGCCGGGGAGTGGGCGGTGGGGGCCGCGCTGGTGGCAGAGGTCTTCCCCCAGGAGTCCCGCGCCCGGGCGGCGGGCATTTACCATTCCTCCAGTGTCATTGGTCTGTGGCTCGCCGCTGTGGTGGGTATTGTGGTGGGGACAGACTGGCGGCTGGCTTACCTGGTGGGCATTGTGCCCGCGTTGCTCGTCATCTGGGTGCGCGCTGGCATTCGCGAGCCGGAGCCGTGGCAGCAGGCCCGCATGAAGCGGCAGGGGCGTCTGGGCAGCTTTAGCGAGCTCTTGTTGGATCCCTTCTGCAGAAAGAGAGCCCTGCTGGGTGCCTGTCTGGCGATGGTGGGCCTGGCCACCTTCTGGGGGGTGGTCATTGCGGGGCAGGATCTGGCAAGAGAGCTTCTCCTGGCTCAAGGGCATGCGTCAGGCGAGGCTGCAACTGAGGCAAAGTTTGCCTACGGATTTATCCAGACTCTGGGTGCGGCTTTGGGCATGCTTTCGTTCGGCCCTTTGAGTGTAAAGCTGGGTCGGAGAGGAGCATTTGCGCTAATGCATGTTGGCGCGATCATCATCACGCCTGCGGTGTGCTGGCTGCCTCAGGCGTACGACAGCTATCCGCTGCTGCTGTGTCTGCTTCCTGTCTTTGGCTTCTTCACACTGGGCATGCACTCTGGCTATGCCGTGTATTTCCCGGAGTTGTTCCCCACACATCTGCGCGCCACGGGCGCTGGCTTTTGCTTCAACACGGGAAGAATTTTGGCCGCGCCAGTGCTGTTTTGGCTGTCTGGCGGGCTCAAAGCTGCCTTCGCTCTTTCTACGGCTATTTCAATCTTATCTGGATTTTTTCTGGTCGGATTATTGATTCTGGTATTTCTTCCTGAAACCAAAGGGGAAGAACTACCGGATTAATAAGGTTATGCTGGGATTGAAAGTTCAGGACAACGCGGATTTTGGTGCCGAAATTATTCGGAAGGTGAGGGAACACAGCGGCCTGTCGCGAGTGGAGCTTGCACGTGTCATTGGCGTGGCCGCATCGACCATCGGACGGCATGTGGATGCACTGGTGGCCACAGGCTACTTTACGGAAAGTGTGGAGCCCACGAAGGAGGCGGGGCGCCCGCCTACCCGGCTGCGGCCCAATCCCGCCCGGGGATGTTTCCTGGGTGTGGATTTCTATGCGGACATGATGTTCGCCACCGCCGTGAACTTTGCGCAGGAAACGATTGCACAGCGAAAGGTGCCCCTGCAGGGGCAGATGGGTGTGGAGTCGGTGTTGAGAGAGATCACGGCCGCACTCGCTGAACTGACCCGGGAGACCCACCTGCCGCTGCTGGCGGTGGGGCTGGCTGTCCCGGGACGCGTGGATACCCGCCGCGGTGTGGGGCTGAAGTACGTGCATGTGCCGGGATGGGAGAACGTGCCGCTGTCATCCATCATCAGTGACGCCGTGAACGCCCCGGTGTACATCGAGAACAACATCCGCACCATGTCCCTCGCGGAGCGGTGGTTTGGTGAAGGGCGCGGTTGCCAGGATCTGGTCTGCCTCGGCGTTCGCTATGGCATCGCCGCTGGGGTGATCCGTGATGGCCAGTTGGCCACCGGGCACCAGGAGCTGGGTGGGGAAATCCGCGGCTGGAACTGCCCGGTGTACAATGCTATGGAGGAAAAGTGGGAGTGGCGCTCCGGGGGCACGTTCGAAAAATACGCCTCGGTGACGGCGGCCCTGACCCGTTACAACACTCTGAGTGGATCCGACCTCGAACTGGAGGGTTTTCTGGAGAAGGCGCAGCAGGGTGACCAGCATGCTCTGACGGCTGTGCGTGAGGTGGCGGCGGTGCACGGCTGGGCGATTGCCCAGATGGTGCAGCTCATCGACCCTGAAATCGTTGTCGTGGCCGGCCCGTTGACGGCGCTCGGAGATCTCTATCTCGACTCGGTGCGCAACTTTGCCCTGCAATTCGAGAGCGACTACCATCCCAGCGTGCCGATCTTGATCTCAGAGCTCGGTGAGTTCGCCGGTGCGGTGGGGGCAGCGGCTCTGGCGCTGGAGAAATGGCGCCCCGCGGATGTGGGCTGATCGCCTGCGGGTTATTTGCAGATTTAGATAAAAAGGACGGGGGCCCCATGGGGCCCCGTTCTTTTTTATAATAACCATCCAATGAACGCGGCATTGCCTGGGATTCGCACAGGGGTATGCGAGCGTGCACCAAACCAGTGCGGACTTTTTGAAAAATTTTTGAGGATTTGTCGGCCAAAGGATGTCCAAGGCTCGATACCTGTTAGACCCGGCTGAAAATGGGTTTCTCCATGATCCGCCGTCTGGCACGAAAATGGCTCCTCAAACCCGCAAAGGGGAACTTCCGCATGACGTCCACGACCACTCACGAGACCTCGGAAACAGCCAACGGGCGGTTTAGCATGATGCTCGCCCACTTCGCGCTCGGCAGGCGGTCCGCTTCGATGGAGGAGCGATCCGTGCTCTGCCGGATCCTTGATGGAAGAGACCTCGATGAGGTCTGCCCGGTTGACTCCGCCGTGCTCACGCTGGAGGAAAGGGCTCACTACCACGCCACCTTGAGGGATCGCCGAACGTGTGCGCTGGCGGTTCGCACCAGGGCGGAACTGCGACGCATGCTGGGCCGGGAGATCGGCCTGCCGCCGAACCTGGTGCCGCTGCGGATGGATGTGCATGGCAAGCCGCGCTGTATGCATCCCCTGGCGAGTGATCTGGACTTCAGCGTGGCGCACGCAGAGGAGTGTGCGCTGATCATCCTGGGGGAAGCGGCGGGCATCGGGGTGGATGTCGAGGAAATAGACGAGCATGAGCCGTCTGATGAGCATTTGGAGATCGCTTTCACCGAGGATGAGCATCTGGCTTGGTCCTGTCTGCCCGCGGAGTTGCGGCGGCGTGCCTTTGCGGAGGCCTGGACCATCAAAGAGGCTTCACTGAAAGCGATGGGCGTCGGGCTGGATGGCTCTCCCCATGAGATTCAGGTGCACTTTGATGCCGCAGGCAATGCATGGCCCATTTTCCCCGGACCGGGCTGGGCCTTTGAGCGGATCCGCTTCTGCCCGCGGCACGTGGCAAGCTTTGTCGCGATGCTGACGCCGGCCTGCTTCGCAGGAGACAGAAGACTTTAAGACAAAAGACGAAAGACTTGAGGTCTTGGGTGGTTGGTGGTGGGGTTGTGCTGATTGGTCATTGGCACCTCGGAGCGGCAGGGAGGGAAGGCGTCTTGTGGACGAGTGAGTCTCCAGGGGGCTGCGGCGGAGCCGGGTGGCACATCCGGACTACGCCCGAGGCAACGCTTCGGGAGGAGTCCGACGGTCCCCGTCGGTTCGGTCGCCGCAGGGAGCACGGCCCGTTTGTCCCCCCGGCTACGAGGTGGGCGTTGACTTCGTGGCGGGAATGACCGTCTCGGCGGGCTTCAACGGTGCGGACACCGGGGAAGATGGCGGGCTCACTGGCAGGGGGGTGCTGGAGGCGGGGGACCCTGGCACCGGGGACGAGGTGGCGGCGGGTGGCGTGGTGCCGGGAGGGGTTGTGGCCAGCGGCGGTGCCGCGGGCAGGGTGGTGGCCGGGGGCGGTGGGGTGACCGTGGCGGGGGCTGGGAAGGGGTTCTCCCAGGTGTGGAGCACGTAGCCATCACCCACGCCGCCTACGTCGGTCAGGTAGGCATTCACCTTCTCACGCCACTTCTGGAGGTCGGGAGGGCCAAAGGGGCGCTCCGCCGTGCCGGGGAAGATGAGGTAGGTCACCTTCAGGTCACTCTCGGGCCGATTGTAGGGGGTGGACTTTTCGTTGATCTTCTTGGCCACCATGAGGGAGGCCTCGCCCATCTTCATGGTGGGGCCGTAGTCGCCGCAGATGGCGGGCAGGATCTGGTTGCCGTGGATGATCGCAGCGTAGTCACCGATACTGGGCGCATGGGGGTGGACCTTGGGGTAGTCCCGGAAGAGCAGGGAGATGACAATGAAGGGGTCCTTCTCAGCAATGAGGCTGCTGCGGCTCTTCAGCGCTTTGACGATGCGCTCAGCCTCATCCATCTCGGACTTGAACTCGGCCTTCTTGGCACTGGAGAGGCCTTTTTTGCCGTACTCAGCCTTGGCGGACTCGAACCGGCCCTGCCAGCGGGGCAGGAGGGGGTTCGTGGTAGAGCTTCTCTTGGCCCATTCGTAGGTGGTGAAGGGCTGGTAGTAGTCACTGTTGTAGATGTCCGCGCTCATGACCGGCATGCGGTCGCCATCGGAACCGTCGGCCACGACGTCCATCTCGCTCTGAATGAGGAGGACGTTGCGCTTGGAGACGGGGTGGGTGAGTTCGAGGATGGTCTCGCAGTCGAAGAAGTTGTGCCGGTCCAGGATCTTGTTCAGGCGGGTCAGGTTCTGCTGTACCATGCTGGCCTTGCGCTCATAGAGCTTGTGGTAGAAGCCGGAGACTTTGGCGTTGTTGTCCAGCATGGACTTGAGTCCGGGCAGGGCCTTGGGCAGCTCGGGATTGATGCGGGCCAGTTCATCCAGGGACTCGTTTGGCTTGGGGATGCGGATCTTGAGCTGGAAGTCCACGGTGTAGGCGTCCTTGTCCGTGCGCTCGATGCTGGCAAACTTGCCTTCCTCCGTCTGGAGGGTGGTCTGGATGGTGAGGCCGTTGAAGAGGGTGGCGGCATCCACCTCCTTGCGTGCGATGAACTTGGACGGCAGCGGGGGGGGCGGAGCGGGCACCTCCACCTCCACGATTTTTTCCACCGTCTTCTCCTTGAATACGGGGACTTCCTTCGTGACGTCGCGCACGACGACCTTGCCGCTGCGGGCCTTCTCCACGATCTCGATCAAGGAGCGCTTGATCTTGCCAGCATAGGGCGTGAAGGGCAGGACGAGGGCCAGGAGCAGTGTGGTGAAAAAGACAAAACGGGTCAGGGTTCCCCAGAAGCCGCGACGCCGCGGGTGCCAGCGCTCGGGCAGATTTTGTTCGTCATCAGGGGGCGGGAGGTCGGAACCACGACCGGAGCGCTTGGCGGACTTTGGGGTGTTTTTTTCGGCCATCGGGGAGAAGCGGAGAAAAAGGACGGGCAGGGGGCGCAGCGTCAGGGCTGGTGTTGGGCGCGACGATAGCGGCGCGTCAAAATGAATCGGACGATGAGCTTGGGAAGGAGTTCAAAAACCAACGCTGCCAAGCGAACGCGCTTTCCGGGGAAGACGCGGATTTTGTTCTCAGCCAGGCCACCCAGAGCGGCGGCGACCACGCGGTCGGGCGTGACGACCAGGAGGTTCTGGCCACTGCGGTCGATATCGCGGTCATCCGCACGACGGGCGTTCTGGCCGAAGTTGGTGGGTGTCGGCCCGGGGCAGACGTAGAGCACGCGGATGTGTTTGGAGGCGAACTCAATGGCCAGAGCCTCGCTCAGGCTGGAAACGTAGGACTTCGTGGCGGCGTACACCGCCAGATCTGGGACAGGCACGGTGCTGGCCAGGGAGCTGACGTTGAGCACGGCGGCAGGTTTGTCCGCCGTGGCCTTGGCCCGGTAGGCGAAGTCGCGGGTGAGCAGGGTGAGGCCGATGATGTTCACCTCGATCTGCTGGCGGATGCGCGGCTCATCGGCATCGGCAAAGGCCCCGTAGTCACCCAGGCCGGCATTGTTGATGAGCAGGGTGGGCTGGAGGCCCAGGCCATCCACCTTTTCCCACAGGGCGATTCGGCCGGCATCCGTGGAGAGGTCACAGGCGCAGGGGATGATGCGCACGCCGGGGTGGATGGCGTTGAGTTCCTCCGCGAGCTGTTGCATGGCCTCGAAGCGACGGGCGGCCAGCACGAGCACGGAGACGTGCCGGTAGAGTTGCCGTGCAAACTCCACGCCCAGACCGGAGGACGCTCCAGTGATGATGACGGTGCCGCCCTGGTAGAACTGCAGGGCTTCATCGCTCAACAGGGGTGGGGCAGGGGTCGCCGGGCTGGAGGAGGGAGGGGCGGTGTCCATGTGGGAGAATTGAGGTGGATCCGGCTTGCAGCGGGGCGCGGTAGGCGAAAGGATGGCGCACCCGCCCATGACAATCAACCGCCTTTCCGACCAGCCGCCTTTCACCACAAAAGACGGTTCCACCATCCGCAGCATCCTGGACCGGACCAATGCGCCGGTGCAGAACCAGAGCCTGGCGGAGGCCTCCCTGCCCGTGGGCCGGGCCACGGACCGGCACTATCACAAACTGAGCGAGGAGTTTTACTTCATTCTGGAAGGGTCAGGTCGTATGGAGATAGATGGCGAAACCCGCGAGGTGGGACCGGGCGACGCGATCTTGATCCCCGCCAACGCATGGCATCAAATCACGGCCACGGTGGATCTGCGGTTCCTGTGCTGCTGTGCGCCGCCGTATGCGCATGAGGATACGTATTTTGAGTGAGTGAGGCTGCTGCCTCAGTGCACGCTGTCCCGGTAGCCGGTGGGGCTGAGGCCGACGCGTTCGCGGAACTGCTCGGCGAAGCTGCTGCCGTCCACGAAGCCGCAGCGGGTGGCGATCTCGGCGGCGGAGCGGTTGGTTTCCTCAAGCAGTTTCATGGCGGCGGCGACCCGGGTTCTCATGAGGAACTCCTGCGGGCTGAAGCCGAAGGCCTGCTGGAAGCGGCGCTGGAAGTGACGCATGGAGAGGCCGCACTTGCGGGCGACATCGGCGAGCACAATGGGGCCGGCGAACTCGCGCCGGATGATCTCGACTGCACGGGCGACGCTCTGGAGCATGGGGAGCTGCATCTCATGCTCAGCGGCGGGCCGGACCACGCCGGCGGTGCCGCAGATACGGCCGGTGTGGTCCCTGAGGGGCACCTTGCTGACGAAGACCCAGTCCGGCGTGCCCTGCTTGTCATACCACAGCTCCACGCGTTCGATGCAGCGTGACTGGCCGGAAAGGAGCCGGGCGTCATCATGCACATAGCCGGCGGCCATCGTATGCGGCACGACATCGAAATCCGTCAGGCCGATGAGCTCGCTCTCATGGCGCATTTGATGGTGCTGGAGAAAGCTGCGGCTCACGAGCATGAAGCGGCCTTGGGCGTCCTTGCAGTAGAAGCAGACCCCTGGGAGATGGTCGAAGAGCGTGTGGAAGTGGGCCGCGGGATGCACCTGGCTCAGCCATGCGTCGCGCTCCTGCTCCACCCGCTGGACGGGCGTCCGTTCGGGCGATTGCTTGGTGCGGCGTGGCGCATTTGGCATAGGCTTTGTCGTCACGGTGCGCTTCATCGTGGGATACTATCACCGCGTCAACGGCTGTCTCAATGCCCATTTCCGCCGGTCGGAAACCCATTCAACCGTCATCAGCAGTTCACCCGCAATCCTCATGTCAACGCACTTCCCCTCCATCTCCCGGATCGCCTATGAGGGTCCGAAATCGAAGAATCCGCTGGCCTTCAAGCACTACAACCCTGACGAGATCGTCGAAGGCAAGACGATGCGCGATCATCTGCGCTTCTCGATCGTGTACTGGCACACGATGTGTGGCCAGGGCGGCGACATGTTTGGCGCACCGACGGCGATCCGCCCGTGGGATGCTGGCAAGAGCGGCATTGAGCTGGCCAAGGCCCGCGTGCCGGTGTTCTTCGAGATCGCGGAGAAGCTGGGCATGCCCTACTACGCGTTTCATGATCGCGATGTCGCCCCACACGGGCAGACCCTGCGCGAGAGCAATGAGTACCTCGACACGATCGTGGCTCTCTTGAAAGAGCAGCAGCAGCGCACGGGCATCAAGCTCCTGTGGGGCACGGCGCAGCTCTTTGTGCACCCCCGTTTCATGCACGGTGCCGCCACCTCCCCCAGCGCGGAGGTCTTTGCCTTCTCCGCCGCCCAGGTGAAAAAGGCGCTCGAAGTCACCCACGAACTGGGTGGTGAAGGCTACACCTTCTGGGGGGGGCGCGAGGGGTACATGACCCTTTGGAACACGGACATGAAGCGCGAGCTGGATCACCTCGCCAAGTTCCTGCACATGGCGGTGGACTATGCAAAACAGATCGGGTTCAAGGGGCAGTTCTACATCGAACCCAAGCCCAAGGAGCCGACGAAGCACCAGTACGACAGCGACGCCGCTGCGTGCCTGAACTTCCTGCGCGAGTATGACCTGCTCCCCTACTTCAAGCTCAACCTGGAGACCAACCATGCGACGCTCGCTGGCCACTCCATGCAGCATGAGATGGAAGTCGCCGGTGCGGCCGGGGCTCTCGGCTCGCTGGACGCCAACACGGGCGATCTCCTGCTCGGTTGGGATACGGACCAGTTCCTCACGGATGCCTCTACGGCCACGCAGATGATGCTCACCGCCTTGAAGTATGGCGGCCTGACCACCGGGGGCGTGAACTTCGATGCGAAGGTGCGTCGTGAGAGCGTGGATCCGGAGGATCTCTTCTACTCGCACATCGGCGGGATGGACACGTTTGCCCGTGGTCTGAAGAACGCCGCTGCCATCCGGGCGGATGGTCGTCTGGGTGACTTCGTGAAGCAGCGCTACTCCACCTGGGACACGGGTCTGGGGGCCAGCATCGAGGCGGGGAAGGAATCCTTCTCCTCCCTGGAAGCCTTCGCCCTGGAGAAAGGCGAAGCCACGCAGGTCCCCAGCGGTCGCCAGGAATACCTCGAGAACCTGGTCAACGAGTTCATCTGAGTGCTGGGCCGGGGCTTTTTCTAGCATCCCGGGCTGAATGATCTGGGTGCCTGCCAGTGCGGCGGGCACCCCTTTTTATGCAATGGCCATGGCCGGGAACGGTGGCATTGCCGGATGGAGGCAGATGGGGGGGATGGATTTGCCCCGGTTTGTCCCAAGAGGAGCCCCCAACCCGTTGGAGAGGGGTGGGAGAGCGGCCGGAAAGTTGCTGAATGGGAATAACCTGCTTTCTTGCGCGCCCCTCACCCACGGCGCGCCAGGAATCCGAACCTGGTGCGCTCAGATTTATCTCCCCCAACCCTCCCGACATGAAATCCCCCTGGTCGCTTTGGATTCTCCCTGTGCTCCTGGTCGCAATGGCACCTGCTGCAGAACGCAGTTGGGATGGGGGCGCGATCGGGGGCGATAACAATTGGGGCACGGTCGCCAACTGGAATGGTGATACCGCGATCACTGCGGGAGACCTGCTCAGCTTCCAGAACGGTGTGGGGACCGGTACCACGACGGTGAACAACAACCTGACTGCGGGGATCTCCTACGGGCTGATCTACTTCATGAACAGCGCCAACAACCGCGCCTGGACGCTGACGGGGAACAGCATCACGCTCGGGGGGGACGTGGTGAACTCCATTGCTGCCACTCAGACTCTCAATCTGGACCTCATTCTGAGCGGCAACCGTACGTTTTACGCCAGCTCTGGAAATGTGGTGGTGGGCGGCGTGATCAGTGAGACGGGTGGAGCCCGGACGCTGACCAAGGACGGGAGCTTCACTCTGACACTGCAGAATGCCAACACCTACACGGGCACCACGACGGTGCGGGCGGGGACCCTGCAGCTGGATTTCTCCGGAACCTCCGCCCCGGCCACCAACATGATCTCCACCGCGGCACTGACGTTGGGTGGCACTGGCACCTACACGAGCGGGGCAACGCTGAACCTGCAGGGCAAGAGCGGGGCGACGAACAGCCAGACCTTCGCCAGCATGACGCTGAACGCAGGCAATCACGCGGTGACGCTGACCCAGAACGGCGCGGCCTCCCTGAGCGTCAACCTGGGGGCGATCACCCGCAATGTTGGGGCGCTGCTGGATTTCACCCTGCCCACCACCGGCACCGTCACCACCTCCGCCGGCACGGCCAATACGGTGCTGAAGGACAGCGGTGGCGTGACCTATGCCACCGTGGGGGGCAATGACTGGGCCGCACGCGGGGCAGCGGGAAACAACATTGTCGGCCTGTCCACGATCTCCGGTGGTTACACCGCAGCTACAAGCTCCACGCTGGCGGGCAATGCGGATGCCTCGACGGCGGGGGTGAACACCTCCCTGGGGGCGAACACGACCAATGACAGCGTGCGTTTCAGCGCGGCGGAGGCCCGGACGCTGAACCTCAACAACAAGACGCTGACGACAGGTGGCATCCTGGTCAGCACCACGGCGGCTCCGGCCGCGGGCTGGAACATGATCACCGGCGGCACGCTGCGGGCTCCGACCGGGCGCGACCTCGTGGTGATCCAGAACAGCACGACGGATCTGGTCATCAGTGCGAACATTGTAAGCAGCGGACTGACGAAGAACGGCAATGGCAACCTGGTGCTGAGTGGCAACAACACGATCATTGGGGCGGCAATCATCAACAGCGGCACGCTCAAGCTGGGATCATCCACGGCACTTAACGGGGTGACCACGATGACGCTGGGCAACACGGCGGTGGGTAACACCGCGAACCTGGACCTGGGCTCGAGCAGCGCCACGATCGGGGGGCTCACCATCAAGAGCCGTGCCTCGACCAGCGGTGTGGTGACCTCCACGGTGAGCATCATGGCCGGCCAGAGCCTGACGGTGAATGGCGACCTGCGCGTGGGCGCGGATCAGGGCGGCAATGATATGTACACCTCCGCCACCTTCACGGGCGGCGGCAGCATGAGTGTGACCGGCACCACGCTCCAGGTGGGGAACAACCCGATCAATACTGCCAGCGCGGCGAGCGGCAGCAGCGCCACTTTGAACCTCTCCGGTCTGAGCTCCTTCACCGCCAGTGTGACGACGCTGCGCATCGGTGACGCCACGGGGGGGGTGGGCACGGGCTCCTCCACCCTGACGCTGGCGGCCAACAACGACATCACGGCCACGAACCTGCAACTGGGCACCGGCCGCGGCGGTACGGAGACGCTCAATCTGGGTACGGGAAATAACGTGATGAAGGTGGATACGTTCAACATCGGCTTCCTGGACGGACGGTCCAGCGGGGTGGTGCAGTTCTCCAATGCGCTGGGCACACTCACCCTGGGCGGCAGGTCGGGTCAGCGGGTGAACCTGGAGGTGGGCTACGGTGTCACGGGTACCGGCGGGTCTCCCACTGGCTCCTTTGACGTGCGAAACCACGAGGTGAGCCTGATGGTGGACACTCTCACCGTGGGTGGCAGAACCACGGGTGTGGGCGGTGTGACTGGCACCTTCCAGTTCAACAAAGGGGTGCTGGACGCGAACAAAATTCTCATTGCGCAGAAGGGTGCGGCCAGCACCACCACGGCCGCCTTCACTGGCACCGTGAACCTCGGCGGTGGCACCACGGTGGTGGGCACGGGGGGCATCGCGGTCTCCACCAGTGCCTCCACCAGCGGCAACGCCTCGGGCGCGCTGAACATTTCCGGTGGCAGCGTGACGGTGGGCAAGACGGGCAACACCAGCATCACTCTCACCTCGGCCACGGCGGCGGGCGGGACCTCCACCGGGGTGCTCACCCTCACGGGTGGACTGCTGAGTGTGGCGGGCGATATCATCGATGCCGGTGGTCTGGGCACGACGGCCAGCACCTTCACGCTCAATGGTGGCACCGTGAACCTCAACGGCAACCAACTCGGCACGGTGGCGGGTGTCATTGACACCATCAACCTCCAGTCCGGCGCGATCCAGAACATCGGGGCGATCAACGGGACCAACACCGGGACCGGGCTGACGAAGACGACCACCGGCACGCTGGTGGTTTCTGGAGCCAATACCTACACCGGGCCCACGACGATCAACGGCGGCACGGTGAGTGTGGCTTCGATCGGCAATGGCGGGCAGGCCGGCACCCTGGGGAACTCTGCCAGTACGGCGGACAATCTGGTGCTCAACGGGGGCACTCTCAAGCACACGGGCGCGGCGGAAACGTCTGACCGTCTCTTCTCGCTGGGCGCGTCAAACGGGACGATCGACGCCTCCGGCAGCGGGGCGCTGAACTTGAACAACACGGGGGCGGTGGGCTTCGCCGGCGGCACCGGCACCCGGACGCTCACCCTCACAGGCACCAATGCGGCGACCAACGTGCTGGCGGCGGTTCTTGCCAATAACGGTGCGGCGGTGAATCTCCTCAAGAACGGCTCCAACACGTGGCGCATCACCTCCTCGCAAGGCTACACCGGGGCCACCACCGTGAATGCCGGGGCGCTGGAAGTGGACTTCGGCACCTCCAACACAGGCACGAGCCGGCTTGACGCCACCTCCAACCTGGCGCTGGGCGGCGGCACCTTTCGCATCCTGGGCACGAGCCAGTCTGGCCAGACGACGGGCCAGACAGTGGCAGGTACGACCTTGAACCCCGGGGCCTCGACAATCGAAGTGGTGGCCAACGGGGGCAATGCTGCCTCACTGGCGCTGGGCGGCATCACCCGGAACAAGGGCGCGACGGTGAACTTCATCCTGCCCGCGAGCGGTGCCATCAGCACCACACAGGCCAATGCCAATATCTCGGGTGGCTCGCAGACCATCCTGGGCGGCCATGCCACGGTTGGAGGAAACACCTGGGCGGTGAGCGGATCCGGGGCCACGGCGGGTGCCATCTCGGGATTGTCCGCATACAGCGCCACCTTCACGGCGGGGACGGATGTGGACGCGCCTGCTGGCACTTCCGCTCCGGGAGCCATGACGATCAATTCACTGCGGTTCAACCAAGCGGCGGGTGCGGCGGTAAACACCGGCGGCAACTTGACGGTTGCCACCGGCGGCATCCTCATGACCTCGGCCGTGACGTCGGCCGTGAGCATCAACAACAACAACCTGACTTCTGGCAACGGGCAGGACCTCATCGTGCATCAGAACAGCACGGCGGCGAATCTCACCATCGCCTCTGCCATCACGGGGAGCATCGGCCTGACCAAGTCGGGAGCGGGGAATCTGATTCTGACGGGCACGAATACGTACACAGGTGGCACGTATGTGAATGGCGGACAGCTTACGATCACGAAAGCCGGAGCACTTGGCACAGGGGCGACGGTGCTCAACGGGGGCACCCTCGCAGTTTCGACTGCTGCGGTGGACCTGGCGAACACCTATACCATGCAGATCGGTGCCAATGGCGGCACCCTGCGGCATGAAGGGTTTAGGTTTTACATTCGCGGAGTTATTTCCGATGTCGCGGGCCAGTCTGGCGTACTCACCATCACAGGAAATGGCACGGGTGATGTGGTGCTGGATGTGGCAAACACCTACACCGGTGGAACGATCCTGGCGGCGGGCAGTACCACTCTGGTGCTGAACAGTTCGGCCTTCGGGACCGGGACCGTGACGTTTGCAGGCGGGAACATCCGGACGGGCAGTGCAATCGCCACCCTGGCCAATGCCATCAACTTTGCGGCGGACACGATCATTCCCGCCACGGGCACCCAGGTGCTCACGTTCAGCGGCAAGGTGACGCTGACAGGCGGCAACCGGGTGCTGACATCGAATGCGACGGTGGACACGACCTTCTCTGGTAGCATCGGTGAGGAGGGTGGATCCTACTCCTTCACGAAGGCGGGCTCGGGACGGGTGATCCTGACTGGGACCAACACCTACTCTGGCGGAACGATCCTGAGCGGAGGCACCCTGAACATCAACAGCGATGCCAACCTGGGTGCGGTGCCCTCCACAGCGACGACGAACATCACCTTCGCGGGCGGTGCCAGCTTGCAGACAAACTATTCCACGAATGTGGAACTCGCCGCGACCCGCAACATCCAGATCAACAGCGGGGTGACCGGCAACTTCCATGCGCATGGACTGGCGAGCTTCCTTGTCGTCAATGGCCAGATCTCTGGTGCTGGCAACCTGGGTGTGGTGACCAGTGATGGTGGCATCCTGGTGCTGAACGGCAGCAACAGCTACTCCGGTGCCACGACGCTCTTTGGCGGGGCCAATACGGGGGCGTATCTGCGCCTGGGGCATGCCATTGCGCTGGGGAACACCAGCCTTGTCACCATCGGCTCCGGGACCACCACGGAGCTCAGCCGTCTGGAGCTGGCCATCGCGGGCGGGGCCACCATCGACCGGAACTTCTCCGTGTACTCCCGCAGCAACGCGAGCGCAAGTTTCCTGAACCTCAATGGAACGAACACGCTCACTGGCGGCTTCACGACGGCGGGCACGGGCACCACGCATACGATCCAGTCTGATGGCGGGCGTTTGAACCTCTCCTTCTCCAGTGTGAGCAACACGAAGGACCTGGTGCTGCAGGGGGCGGGCGATGGCTCCGTGAATGTCTCCATGTTCACCGCAGGCAGCAGCGCCACGATCACGAAGTCCGGTGCCGGCACCTGGACGGTGACGGCGGGGCAGAACACCAGTGGCGCGGTCTCCATCACAGCGGGCACGTACCTGGCCAACAATGCCACCGGCTCCGCCACGGGCTCCGGGGTGGTGACGGTGAGCGGCGGCACCCTGGGCGGCACGGGGAGAGTTCAAGGTAACACCACGATCGGCTCCGTGTATGGTCTGCGTCCCGGGGAGGTGAACAGCACGGGCAGGCTGACGTTCGGCGGAGACCTGACGCTGGCCGGGAGTGCCAGCCCGGTGACGCGTCTGGAACTGCAGCTCGGGGCCACGGGGGCCACGACGTACAATGACGCGGCGGGCATCGCGACTGCGATGGGGCTGCCGGGCGGCTTGGGCGATGCCACCACGGGCTACTATGCCACGGTGCTGGCGACGTATGAGGCCGAGACGGGCGACCATGACCGCCTTGATATCGCCGGTGTGTTGAAGCTGGACGCCAACGGCCGCATCACTGTGGGCAGCCTGGGGTACAGCCCGCAGTTCGGCGATGTGTTTGACCTGATGGACTGGGTTGGCACCTTGAACCTGGATGCGGACGCCTCTGGCGGGCAGGGGTTCAATCTCCTGACGGACCTGGAGCTGCCGACCCTTGCGGATGGCATGACCTGGGACACCACCTTGTTCGCCAGCAACGGCATCCTCGTCGCCGTGCCCGAGCCGGGGCGGGCGGTGCTGATGATGCTGGGGGTGGTGGTGCTGGGACTGCGGAGAAGGAGAAGGTAAGGGAAGCGGGGGGAGCTTCAGTCGCGCGTCTCCTCCGCGACAGAGGCCGCTTGGTGTTGTTATTACCTATTGCGTCCTCCACCTGATCCCGCTTGCGGGATTTTTGGGCTGCGGCAAGCATTGCCGCTATGGGGAGTCCAGTGCCGGTCTGGTGACGGTATGACGGGAGCGGAGGGAGGTGGGCTCCGGAGGTGCGTGTGCGGGGCTCGAACCTCACCTGGGGGGGCGAAAGCGGTGATGCACTCCGCAGCCCCAAAGCGGCTGCGCCGCCAGGTGCTGGACGCGGTGAGAGGGATGGGGTGACTTTCCGGCTTGCCATGTCGCCTGCCCTCCGACAACCCCTATCCTTCCCAATCCTCTGTGTTCTCTGTGACTCTGTGGTTAAACAGAACTCACGCCTCCAGGCTGGCCCGCAGCACATCCATCATACGCTTCATGCGGTCATCCGCCACGGCCTTGCCTTTGAGCGCCTTGGCTTTCGCAGCCGCCGGGTCGTTCACGATGGCCAGCACGGCGGGGGTGAGCCCTTTTTCGGCTTCGTCGAAGTCGTGGTCAAACAGCCATTCGCTGAGGCCGATGTCCTTCCACATGAATCCCTTGCTGGTTTGTTCCTTGTACCTGCAGACGATGGCGGGGATGCCGTGGCCGATGCACATGATGGGGCTGTGCTGCTCGTTCCCGAACAGGCCTGCGCTGCGGTTGTACACGCTCTGGGCGAAGTCGGTGAGCCAGTAGTCCTGCCGCCAGACGACCTTCTTCTTCACGTCTTCCGGAAGCTTGTCGTAGATCATCTCCTTGTTGAGCTTCATCTGGCTGGCGTCCTCTGGGCAGAGCAGCACCTTCATGGGCGTCTGCTGGACCACGGCGATCACGGCATTGCGCAGCGGGGCGATGTCGTGCTCTTTCATCTCCTCATTCCGGGCGTTTTTCTTCTCGTCGAACTTCACGCCTTTCTTGATCTCCCAGTAGGGGGTGTTCCGCAGCTTCGGGATGCAGCAGACGAACTTGCCGTCCTCCAGGCCGACCTCTTGGAGCCAGGCGGTGGCGGGTTCATCGTTTACCAGATCGCAGGCGAAGGTGGCATCCGGGCCGAACTCCATGATGGGGCAGGTGGCGCCTTTGGACTTGGCCAGCTCCAGGGAGACGGAGTCGCGGAAGAAGGCGAACTTGCCGCCGCTGATGACCTTGATGGCTTCGCCATTGTCCTTGCCGCCGTTCCAGGTGACGCCGCCAATGCCGTAGGGTTTGCCGGTCTTTTCTGCCCACTCGACAAGGGACTTCTGCCCGACAATGCCGGGGCCAGAGCCGTGCAGGAGGAAGTCGTGTGTCTCGAACGCTGTCTTCTTCGCCTCTGCGGTGGGGGTGAGGATTTTGAGCTTGGGGAATCGCTTGGTGAGCATCTCGGCCACGCCGTTTTCCACGCTGCTGGGCCAGAGGGTGACATCGTATTCTGGCAGGTGCTTTTCCAGCAGGTGCAGCATGCCCGGGGTGTGGGCAATGTCGCCAATGTTGACGGTCTGCCAGGAGGAGCGCAGAAGGATGCGCTTCTTGGCCTTTGCGTCCTGGGCTGGAACAAGGGACGGAAGGGCGGCGGTGGCCAGCGTGGTGCGAAGGAAATGACGGCGGTCCATGAACATTTGTGGGCGAGTTCGCGGCGCTTGTCCAGCATGCACCTCGCAGGTGCCGCCATCGACCGCCCCCAAACGGTGCCCGTGCACAGGTCTTGGGTTGTTCTTCGCCTGCACCCGCAATCCACGACCCCGGGCTGTAGGGCGACCGCCTAGCTCGCCACAGTGAGGAGCCGGGCGTGGCAAGCCGAGAGCTTGCCCTATCGGGTGTTGGGAAATGGAAAACCCAAGGTGGACCCGCGCGCGTCTTGCGGCTGGTCAACCTTGGGTCAGCGGGAGAGGGTGAGTTATTTCCAATTTCCGTTCCCTGCCTTACAAACGCTCGCCGGGAGGGCCGTCATTGCGGGGCCCTTCTTGACGAGGACCATCGGGGCCTGGGCCTTCATGACGAGGGCCATCACCGCGGGGGCCTTCAGGGCGGCGGTCGTCACCGCGGGGGCCTTCAGCACGAGGTCCGTCATCACGACGATCATTGCCACGGGGCTGTTCGCGGCGCGACTGGTCCTGCCGGTCAAATTCCGGGCGGTGATGGCGGTCGGGGCCGGGGCCGTCGGCGCGGTTGTCGCGGTTGTCGCGGTTGGGGAGGGAGCGGCGCAGTTCTTCCACGGCGCGCTTGAGTTGTTGCACCTCGGCGCGGAGATCGGCATCACCGGGAGCGCCGGGATTGCCGCGACGGGCGGGGCGTTGTGCCTCGAACCCGTGTTGGGGGCGCTCACCGCGAGCCTGGAAATCTGGCCGGCCGAAGGGGCCGGGCTGGCCGTCGCGGCCGGAGCCAAATCCGAAGCCTGGGCCGTAAGGAAGATGGGGGTGGTGGAAGCGGCGCGGGCCGGCATGGGACTGCCAGGGGGCTTCACGGCGGCGATCAAGGTTGCGCGGACCGCGGCGGAAGTCCTGGCGATTTTGCGGGTCCTGCGGACCTTGCGGGTTGTCCTTCAGGGCTTGCTGGATGCGTTCGGCCATGTGGCCAAGACCGGCGGCACGGAGGTGTTTGAGCGCTTCTTCAATGTGCTCGCGTTTTTCCGTTGAATCACCGGGGCGCTGTTGCGGGTTGCGGTGGGGGCCGTGGTCGTGACGGGGGCCGGGGCTCTGGTCTCCGCGCTCACCCGGGACTTCATTGTTCCTGGGTTGCGGAGGCGGGCCGGGTGGTTGATCGGCACCGGGCCCAGGGCTCTGGGAGAACGCGGCGGTGGTGAAACTGAGGGCGGCGAGAAGCGAGACGATGTGTGGTGTCTTCATGCACGAGTTGAAAACCGCCCCCGTGCATTGGTTGCAAAGTTTTTTGGAGCAACCCCTCTCACCGTCTGGAAGCCCGCCTAAGTTATTTCTGGAACCATGCTGCTGTCGTGGGTGCGGGGAAAGGCTAAACTTCGTTCAGACGATTCAGGTGGCCCCAGAGTCCGGAGATGGTCTTCTGGGCGGCGAGGATGAGTTCCTCTGCGCTTTTGTCAGGAGGGAGCGTGTCATCCACCACGGGATCCCCCGCCAGGGAGCTGAGCAGCGTGGTGGCGTCTGCACTGGTGGGGTAGAGGTAGTGCTCCTCCTGCTCGGCGTCGCTCAGCACATAGACTGCCAGGCTCAGGACCCAGGTGCCATCCTTGCGCAGGAAGTAGCGCATCTGATCCAGCGTCATGCTGCCGGGGGCGGAACCCTGCTGCCGGATGAGAAAGGGGCCGCGCCCCTGGGGCCCGACGCCAAGGTTCAGAAGCTGGCAACAATCGTAGCTGTTGGACAGGGTCGGCATGACTGCAGGGGTTGGGAGGGTGATGGGGGATGGGTGGACTTCTGGCGTCGCAGGAACCATGCGCTACTTTTTCAGCAATTCCAGCACCCAATCCAGGGTTTCCTGTTTTTGGAGGATCTCGGTGTGTTCGTGAAGCAGATGCCGGAAGGAGGTGGTGCTTTCCTTGACTCTCAGGTCGGTCTCGCTGACGACCGTGACCACGCCGTCGTTCTCACCCTTCAAGGAGAACGGACCTTTCTCAATGGCGCCGTAGATGAGATGGTGAACGGTGCCCTTGGGCAGAGGGGTGGCGTAGATGTTCAGGAGGAAGTCGCTGCCCTCGTCCTTGACGGCGTCGGTGATGGCGGTGCGGGAGACGAGGCCGCCCATGCTGTGGGCCACCACGTAGCAGACGGGGAAGTGATGACACTCACGAAGGCTGCGGAGGCCGGTGGTCAGTACCCCGGACACGCGGTCCAGGCGCATGCCGCTGGGGTGGTGAAAGTACCAGAGCTGGTAGCGTTTGCGGTCAAAGTGATCAATGAAATAACGCCAGTCCTGGGGCCGCCGCCGATGCCGTAAACGAACACCACCGGGATTCGCCCGGGATCGTAGGGTTCCGTGAAATAAAGTCCAAGGGTGTTGCCGCTGAGGAAGCCGAGAGGCCGCCAGAGGCCGCTGCCGCCCACCTCCGGGGCGGAGCGCGGCTCATCGAGGGAGGGCGATGTCGCCCAGGGCCACCTGGGTGACGCCGCCCAGCGTCTTGTTCTCCACGGGCATCTCAACGACCGTGCCTGGCGGCAGGTTGTGGTCGCGACGCAGGGTGAGCCTCCAGATCTTGATGCGTGCTTTCGGGTCACTCAGGGAGATGGGTCGCACATCCTTGACGAAGTCGAGCGGTTCACCCGCGTCGTCTTGTCTGCTGCCTGGGCCGGGGCGATGGCGCTCAACAGCGCCGCGCCGACTGTTGGCAATGACAAGCCGTAACGGGGTAGATCTTGGGTGCTTGGGGGATTCACCTCCGAGGTGGAGGGCTGGTTACCTTGCTGGCGTGTACCAAATGGGCGAGGTGTAGGCGCGCTCAGTGAGCGTCATGGCGGTCCCTGGGAGCGGCTTGACAGCGAATCGTTTCGCATCATAGGCAGTCCAGCGCGGAGTGGGGATCTCAATGACACGCACGTAGTAGAAGGCGCGCAGTTTCGCGTCGAAGTCCGGGTCCTTCCACACGGTGATGAGCTCGGATGCGCCGATGGTGTTGGTCCAGGTCGCGTTCTCCACATCCACGGTGCTGCCCACGCTGGGGAGCTTGCCCGTGGCATCCGGCTTGCGGTCGCCGCTCCACACGACGTCATAGACCTTCTCCTGCACCTCGCCCTTCGCATCGACCCATCCTTTGATGACCTGGATGCGGTCGAGGTTTGCGCCGATGGGATCCTTCATGGCTGCGATGAGGAAGTTGGGTGACCGGCCTTCGGGTGCGTTGGTCAGGTCTCCTCCCATGGGCACGCCCTTGGTGTAGCCCGTGATGGCGGGGCTGCGGGTGTCCGCATCAGCCTTCTCAAAATCCCAGCCACCGAAGAAACGCACCACGAGACGGGTGCCGGTGGTGGCATAGGTTTCCTTGCGCTGCATGGCATCCCAGAGGGAAGCGCGGGTGTTTTCCTCTGCCCACACGGCGGCATAGCCCGAGGAGCAGACCTCCCAGTCCATGATTTTCACACCGGTCTTTGCATTGTTCATGAAGGTGGCATGCAAGCGTTCGGGAGTGGGCTCACCGGGTGTGGTTTTGCCGAAGAAGTTGTCCTCCTCCATGGCAGCGAGGGCGGTGTGAGCATCACTGCTGCCGACCATGCCGAACTTATAGGGGTTCACGCCGAGCTTTTCTTCGAGCTTGAGGCCGTTTTTGAGGGCGGCACGAGCATACTCGAACTCCAGCATTTCTTTCTTCTTGGCCTCGCTGCCATCGAGATTGCCCTTGTCCCAGCGTTCCTGGTCGGCGAATTCATCATTGGGCGAAAGGAAGGGGTGGGTCTCCCCATCGCCCTTGGTCTGAGTGGCCTCGTAGAGCCGCTCCCACTTGGCGCGGGCCTCGGCATACTCGCGGTCGATGGCCTTGCCGAAGGCCTCCACGATGGGGAACATGGTGCCGTTGCTCAGGTTGCCATTATGAGCGATGGCCAGCACGCTGCCGCCGGTTTTCTTTTCATAGGCGTCCATCCATTTCCAGAGCTCGATGGGATTGGTGCTGCCCAAGGGGGGCACACAGGTGAAAGGCTCCACGAGGCTGGCTCGATCCGCATTGTCACGGAAGATGACGTTGCGGTGCAGGTTGTTGCCCTTGTCGAGCGAAGTCCACTCGTAGCCGATGAATGCGGTGAAGTGACCCGGTTCGTTGTAGGTCTCCGCAGCCGCAATGGTTTCCTGCCAGGCACCGCGGTAGGCGCGTGTGCCGGGGAGATACATCAGTTTCTCGGGAAACTGGCCTTGGGAAAACGCACCGATGATCTCCATGGCGGCCTGCCCGCCCTTGCCTGCCTGGATCAGGTCGTACCAGCGGCGACCCGACGGATCGGCGAGGATCTCAGGCTTGCCTGCGAAGAGATCGGGGAAGAAACCCATGTTGTCTGAATGATCAGCCACCACCAGGAAGTCGAGGGGGCGGGAGAGCTTGGCGGGCTGTCCGCTCGAGGCCATGACCTGCTCGCCCCGCGCAAACCGGAGTGCATCGCGGGGATTGAGCCGGCAGCCAAAGGCACCAGCGTCCATGGAGAAGGCGGTGTGCAGGTGGGTATCGCCAAAATAAGGGCGCGTGGGAAACTTGCGGTCCGCATAAGGCGAATAGGGACGCTTCTTGTGCACGGCGTCAGCAGCGGCCTTGTTGAGTGTGCCGGCATCGCTGGCGGGCGCGGCCTCCTGGGCGGAACTGGAGATGCGTGACACCCCCAGGAGGGCGAGCGCAGTGGCGGTGAGACAAAGGCGTGTTTTCATAGGGAGGGGAGCGAGGTGGAGCTGGACAGGTTAAAGAAAGGTGATGCGCTGGATGATCCAGAACATGGCGATGGAGCCAATGGCGTAGGGAGGAACCAGGGGGGCCCAACGCGGAAGCGCGGGCCTGATGCGGACTGCCAAGGCACCTGCCGCAAGTGCTGCAGCGACGAACGCAAGCTGGCCGGCCTCGACTCCGACATTGAAGAGCAACAGCGCCAGCGGAATGTCACTTTGCGGCAGACCCACTTCACTCAGCGCTCCGGCAAATCCAAATCCGTGAAGCAATCCAAAAGTGAAGGCAACGATCCACGGTGCTTTGGCCGTGAGGCCCTGCCGACCGCGCATGAATTGAATCACTTCGGAAGCGACGAATACAATGCTCAGTGCGATGACCGCCTCCACGGGGGCGGAGGGCACGTGGACGACTCCGAGTGTGGCGAGCGCGAGCGTGATGCTGTGGGCGATGGTGAAGGCGGTGATGGTCTTTACCAACAATCCAACCCCACGTACAATGAGCACCAGAGCGAGCACAAAAAGCAGGTGATCGATACCGAACAGGATGTGCTCGACACCGAGGACGAAGTACTCCTGGATGGCGGGGCCCGTATCGTGTTTTTCAATCACGAAGGAAGGATCATCCGGCCGCAGCAGGCGGGTGATCACGCGTCCGTCGGAGAATTGAATCCGCACCAGTGTGTCCACCAGGGTTGCCTGCAGGCCGTGAACGGTGATCTGCTGTCCCTCCAGACCCTGCGAGTCACTGCGAATGCCCCACCGCTTGATCTCCGCGCCCTGGAGGCGTTCGAAGCGCGGAAAGGAGGTGATTTCGACGTTCGCAGGGAGGGACGGGTGAATCGGCAGTACGCCCTGGGTAAGCTGTGCCGCCGTGGGCACGGGGCAGCCGCAGGGCATGTTCTTGGGCGCATTGGCGGCATCGGGCAGCGGCACCGGACGTTCATGAGGGATCTCCTCGCCAGCCAAGGGGATGCCACCCGGCGCAGGCACTTTCCACAGTACGTCAAATTCGCCCTTCGCGCGTTCGGTCAGCTCGAGGTAGGCAGGGCGCACCTCATGCGCAGAGGCAACGGAGCAACTCAGCACGAGGCAGACAAGGCTGAACAAAGTGGTGCGCTCGTGAGTCATGGGCTTGCGTGGGCAGTTTTCTCCGCATCGGGTGTCGCGTTCCTGAGCGCCGCGTCGTCGATGACGATCTCGTAGTTCTTCTTCATCTGTTGAAGCACTTCCTCGTTTGCGGTCCTGCGACGTTCGTCCACCAGATCGCGCAGCACTTGTTCACGCACTTTTCCGAGTTCGGTGGGTGGGGAAGCGTGACTGCCTGTGATGCGAACCAGATGCACGCCGTAGGTCGAAGCCACGGGCCCCAGCCACGTGGACTCCGGAGACTTCATCAGCGCTGCGGCAAACTCTCTTCCAAAGATGCCAGCAATGTCCGCCTCCGACTGGTTGCTGTACTCAAAGGGTTGAAGGAACGCATCTCCAAAGTCTTCGTCGGATGCATTCCCGTCTTGCAGTGCCGCTAGCGCCTCTTTGGCATTCGCGTCCAGTTTTTCGCCACGCTTTTCCCGGCTAAAATACACATGCCGGAAACTGACCCGCGCGGGCGGTGCGTAGCGGCCGGCGTTCTTTTTGAAGAATGCGTTGATCGAGGCCTCGTCGGGCGGTGCTGAAGTGGCGATGTCCTGTGTGAGGAACTCCATCTTCTGTGCCAGTCGCCGGCGCACGATGGTGTCATCACGATCCAGGCCTATGGCCAGCGCCTCGCGGCAAAGCACCTCCTCACGGATGTGGGCCTCCACCATGCCGCGCATGTCATCGGCATCTGGCGCGCGCTGGAACTGCCGCGTCCAGCCCTCCTTGAGGCGGGTGACGGTGGCGGCATTCACGGTGATGAGGTGGGTGTTGGCGCTGTCATTCTCTCCCGTGCGGCGGGTCTCCCGCCACTTGTGAATCGCGAAGATGGCCGCACCAAGCAGCAGAAAATGGAGGAGGGGTTCCTTGAGCAGTCTCTTCATGAATGGGGAACACGGAAGGTGAGGATGTGAGCCAGGGAGCCTGCCGGAAGGGATCGAGGAAATCAATACGGCCGTGCGGGCACCACCGGCACGCCATTCACGACGGTCGTGCGCACGTAAACGGTTTCGCCGTTGATGTAGTAGGGATAGTAGTAGGTGCCGCTGCAGTAGTAATACCTCACCCCGCCAAAGACCCGCGCCGTGTAGGCAGTAGGCAGACGATACATGTAGCGCATGGGATTCCTGGGATCGAAGGGGCCCCGGGGATCAAACACGCCGCGAGGGTCGGCGATGCCGCGAGGGTCGGCGATGCCGCGAGGGTCGGCGATGCCGCGAGGGTCGGCGATGCCGCGAGGGTCGGCGACGCCGCGAGGGTCAAGGGCACCACGGGGATCCGCGACGCCGCGAGGGTTCCCCGGGTTGTGCCTGGGACCTGCCATGCTGACAGGAGCCAGTGCCACCGTGCAAAGGGCGGCAAGCAGCGGCAGCAGCATTTTGCTTTGGGTCGTGAGTTTCATGGTTGAAAGAGAATGAAGTTTGAAAGAGGGGCGTGGGCGATGCGACGCGGGACGGCCTTTGTCTCAGCGGCTCTTGAGCATTTGGAGCCGCTGGGAATCCGCCGCCGGGCGTTTGGAGAACAAGCGTTCATCCACCGCTCCGTTGAGCTCCCACTTCGTGAGCCGGACATCCCAGGTGGGGCTTCCTGGAACGCTGGTGAAGGTCAGCAGATAGCGGCGGGGCAGCCGGTCCTTCTTCCCGATCCACAAGTCACCGGTGATGCCTTCCTGTTCATAGTGGAGGCGTTCACACCGCGTCCAGCCGACCCACTCCTCGCCGGAGACTTTGGCCGAGGTGACGTTGAGGAAGATCTGGGTGTCGAAGTCACTGGCGAGCAGCTCCGCCACCGGCGGGCGGAATCCGAAACGTTCGTCCACGCGGTCAGCGAACTGGCTGATGGAGCCGGCCTTGAGCGGCTCCAGGGCGTGGTGTTTCGGGCGTGGATGCATCACGCAGAGGGTGCGCCCGTCAAAGGCAATCTCCCGAGTCTCGTTGTCTGCTTGTTGCACGGCATAGAACTGATTCGGTCGTTTGACGGTGATCCCGATGGGGCCTCTTTCCAGCTTTGCGCCGACCCCCAGCCTGGGATCCAGCTTGTGTTTGGCGGTGAGCCGGATGGTCTGGGCGCTGCCGAGTTTGGCTGTGACGGCTTTGGCCAGTGCAGAGGCGGCGGGGTCGATGCCTGTTGCCTGGCCCGGGGCGGCCATGGCGGTGGTGATCCAGCCCAGCAGAACCAGAGGGACCAGGTGGCGGAGAGCAGGGGAGTCGCTTTTCATGATTGGCATTTTGGGTTGGGGATAAATGGGGGAAGAGCGAATCAAGGCGACGGGGTAGGTCGCCCCATGAAGAGAGGGGCCACCTGGTCGCGAATGAAGTCCTCCTTCACGTTGTCGAAGTGGTGGCCTTTGTCCTCATCCTTCCGGAACTCCTGGCTGTAGGGGATGGCGACGATTTTTTCCGCGTACAGGCGACGAGTGGCGGGCGAGGCTCCGGTTGGCAGTACGAATCCTTTGATGCCTGCACCAGGATCGTGGAACTTCCGGTCCGCTGTGCCGGAGAGGGGCATGAGGATCTTGAGCATGCGGTCGTGCGTGGAGGTGATGATGTAGAGGCGCTTCACGTGCTTGAGGGCCTGGGTCATGTCATAATCTCGACTGATGGATGCCCCCAGAAGCACAACATGGTCCACCTGCACGGAATCAGGCAGGGCCTCCAGAGCGAAGACCGCCTCGGCGGTGCCAGCGGAGAAGCCGAGGATGCCCACCTGGGCGTCGGGGTAGCTGGACTTGTACTTCAGGATGCTGGCTGCAGCCTGGGAGGCCTTGGCCCGCTTGTACTCTACACTCGCATCCTGGTCTGCGATGAGTCCTTTGCCGGTCTCCCAGGTGACGAGTTCCCCGGCTCCGTTGTACCCGGCATCCAGCATGCCGGCCACCACCCCCGCAGCGTAGTTGGATTTGTCCGTGCCGCCACCGGCACCGTCCATGTAGAAGATGCAGCCCCGGGTGAGACGCTGCTTGTAGTCGGGCCGGTGCTGCGGCTTCCAGACGGGCTTGGTCTGGCAGGCGGGGACGGCAAGGAACAGAGCGAGGAGCAAGACCAGGCGGGCGGACAGCGGGAGGGCGTTGTTCATGGGACCAGAGAGGGATGCCAGTGATCGGTGGGCCGCAACGAAGGGGAAGCGGATGTCCCGTGCAGTATCAACAATAAGGGCGGGTAATGGAAGGTTTTTTTTCAATGGGGTGTGGGGGTGGGTAAGAGGTGGGCAGTGGGCAGTGGGCAGTGGGCAGTGGGCAGTGGGCAGCCGGAGAAAGTAGAAGAGCCGTCCCGGCTCTTGGCAGCGGGGGGAGTGAAGGAGATGTCGTATGAAGGGCGGTGGAGCGAGTTGGGCCGGGCGCGATGAGCCGGTCCGGCGTCCCTCCGGGACGGGAGGGTAAGGGGGGGGGCAATCCGGTGGTTGTCACCACCCGCTAACGGCCGATGTCCCTTCGGGACGGGGGCGAATGTCACGCGCGTCATTCAGCGAAGTCGCCGGGTTAATGTGTGCATGCCTCGCAGTGATGGTTCGGCCCATGACGTGCTTCGCGATGGTCCCGGAGGGGCCGTGGATGCCAGCCGGTGGTGAAGGCCTGTAATCAGGCCGGGAACCACCGGATCAATAGGGAGGAATTGGTTCCGTCCCGGATGGGACGGCGGAAGTGTGCCCAACGGCACGACGGTGCTATATCGCCAGTTGTCAGGCCATTGACGAGATGAGACCGGGCGTGGACAATGCTGCGATGGCCATCGAGAATAGGTTCACGCTGCAATTCGTCTCTGTGGAGGAGTGGATGGAAGTGGCCCAGCGCTACCAGCATGAACATCCTGCGACTCCATCGACAGCCAGAATAGAGGTGGAAACTGAGCAGCGGATCTATGAGCAGTTGTGCCAGAAGTGGGTGAATGGATGGGATTTCTGTACCGCTATTGAGTTGCGCGATGGACTGGCAGGGTCTTTGGAACTGGCTTAGGGCAGAGCACGCATCGATGCCTGAGGGCGTGATGATTCAATTCGAAGTTTGGGATATCATCAGCGATGGAGCGATGACTGGCGGCGAGATGCTTCACCGGAGATTGATCTTGTCGGACGGAACCTATGCCGAGCGGATTGATGGCGGGTTGAGTGTATGAGCGATGACGTACGATCTGATGCTTGATCCCTGAAGGCCGGGCACTACAGGATGACCTCCATGAAAACCCAGTATTATACCGCGACCAGTCTTGATGGTTTCATTGCCACAGAAGACAACTCCCTTGAATGGTTGTTTCCCTTGGGCGAACTGAACGAGTCCAGCTATCCGGCGTTCATTGCAGAGGTGGGGGCGCTGGCCATGGGATCCACCACGTATGAGTGGATGCTGCGCAACGAGGAGAAGGTCGTGGCAGAGGTCGGCTCGGCGTGGCCGTACACGCAGCCGACCTGGGTCTTTACGAGCCGGGAGTTGCCCGGGATCACAGGGGCGGACATCCGCTTTGTGAAAGGGGATGTGCGCCCGGTGCATGAGGAGATGAAGGCGGCTGCCGATGGCAAGAATCTCTGGGTGGTGGGCGGCGGGGATCTGGCGGGGCAGTTCTATGATGAGGGGCTGCTGGACGAGCTGATCCTGCAGGTGGGATCGGTGACCCTGGGCAAGGGCAAGTCGCTCTTTCCTCGTACCGTGCTGAGCCCGGCGCTGCGTCTCACGGCGGTGCGCCAGATGGGGCCGAGCATGGTGGAGCTGCGGTATGAGGTGAAGAAGGGGTGAAAGTTCGAAGCTTCAAAATACAAACTTCAATCTTCAAACTCCCTGACACTGCGATGAAGAACGGACTGGCGAGATATTTTCCCAGTGCGTTCTTTATTGCCATCACATGGTTGCCAGCACTGTTGGTATTTTGGATGATCTCAGCGACACCCGACCCGACCGCTTCTGAGGGGTGGCTTGTGGTGGCAATGTTGGTCGGTGTGCATGTGATCGGGGGAGGCTTGGGCTTGATCGGGAAGCCGGAATCACAAAGCGCCCATCTGTGGGTCTTGCTGGCTCCCATCGTGTCTTTTCTCGTTTGGATCGTGATCGCAAGCGGGTGCGGAGTATTTGTCAGGGGGAGTTCCGCGGGAGATGTGCTGAGGGGGGTGGTGGTGACCTCCATCGCTGTAGCCCTCCTTTGTGCGCCCGCCGCAGGCATGGCACGGATGGTTCAGATAGTGCGGGGGCATTGTGGGCACGTGAAGGGGTAAGTGGAAGATCGCGGACAATGCTGTTCGTATTTGCGAGCTTTCCGTCCCGGATGGGACGGTGGGTCGGTGATGTGCGTCTGAGGTGGACCGTGTTCTTGCCCGGTTGCATCGCGCCATGCCGTTCCGGCGTCCCTCCGGGACGCAAGGGAAGTGGGATGGTGTGATCCGGTGGTTGTCACCACCGGCTAGAGTCCAGCGTCCCTCCGGGACGAGAAGAAGCCTCCTCATCGTGCTGCTCGATTGAGCATCTGGCATTTCGCGTGGTTTTCCAATCTTGACTTGAGCGTCCGGATTGGAGAGACTCCTGACGTTGTCGGTTGGGGAGGGCATCATGGGCGGCTTGTAGAGTGAGCCGCGTAAACGCGGTACTCCAACCCTGTTTGTGGAGCTTGTGGGGATGAGAGCGGTCGCTTTGCTTTTGAGGGGCTCCTCCGCCGAGAGCCGGAGAACCCGGTGCTTCCACCTCGAATGCATTCTTTCCTAAAACCTCTGTGCCCTCTGCGTCTCTGTGGTTAAACCTGAATCCGCAAAACAGAAAAGCATGCCCTCTTGCGAAGGCATGCTTTGGGGTGTGATTCCTGAACTGAACCAAACCGGAGTCGGCTCGTGGCCGGGGCTTATTTGTCGGCGGTTTTCGGGGCGTCGGTTTCGGCGGGGAGGGACTTGTCCTTGAGCCAGACGTATTCCTTCCAGGCGCCTTCGTAGAGTCGGACGTTGGGGTAGCCGGCCACGTGCTTGAGGTAGAAGCGCAGGAGGCTGCCTTCGCGGGAGGTGCCGCAGTAGCACATGATCTCCTTGTCCTTGGTGATGCCGGCGGCTTCGAGGTCGGCCTTCACTTCGGAGAAGGGTTTGAACTTGTGGGTGTTGTCCTTCTCGGTGAGGCGGGCCCAGTGGAAGCTTACTGCGCCAGGGATGTGGCCTTTGCGCAGCCAGACTTCGTCCTGGCCGAGGTATTCGTTGATGGGACGGGCATCGACGAGGATGACGCCTTTTTTGTCCTTTTTGGCGATCACTTCATCTGCGGTGAGGGCGACTTCGGGGTTGCCTTTCTCCGGGAGTTTCCCGGCAGGGTTGCCGAAGTATTCCTGGGTGGGCTTGAACCCGGCTGCCTTCCAGGCGGGGAGGCCACCGTCGAGGATGCGGATGTTCTGAATGCCTGCCTTCTCAAGCACGTGCACCACCATGGTGGCGCTGAGGATTTCGTCGTTGGGGAGGGCCTCACCGGTGGCGTACACGATGTGGAGGCGGTCCTTGTCGGCACCGGCGCGCACGAGGAGGGCCTTGTTCAGGTCCTCGGGCAGGTACTGCACGGGCACGGCGTGGTCGGTGCCGCGCAGGGTGTCGAAGTTGATGTGGTGGGCGGTAGGCAGGTGGCCGCGGAAGTAGTCCTTGTAGCCGCCGCGGGTGTCGAGCACGATCGGGCGCTGGGCGGGATCCGGGTTTTCGATGAGGGCCTTGGCGTCGGCGGGGCTGATGAGGCCGATCTCGGCCTGGGCCATGCCGGTGAGGAGAGTGGTGACGCAGACGAGGGCGGCAACGAATGAGGTGGGTTTCAGGGCAGGGCAGAGAGCAGCCAGGAGTTGTGTGTTCATTGTGGAGGTGTGATGCCTGTGTCAGGGATGTGATCTTATGCGCCTATATGCGCATAAGCGCACGTGAACAAACAAGCCGCTCCCTGGAAATCTTGCAATCCCTTTTCTGATCGTTCCGTTTGGAGGTGCCCCCGCAATTTTGGGGGTTGCGCCTGCGCGACAGCCGCCTTTGTTCCAACGCAGTGAGCCAAAATCCCCCCGCACGTACCAAACCCGCGCGCATCCTCGTGGTTGAAGATGCCAATATCATCGCGCTTGCCATGAGCTACGCCTTGGAGGGGGCGGGTTTTCATGTGGAACTGGCGGCGGATGGTGAGGAGTGTATCGTAAAGGTGCGTGAGGATCTGCCGGACCTGATTTTGCTGGATATCATGATGCCGAAGATGAATGGCATCGAGGCGCTGAAGATCCTGCGTGCGGACGAGAAGACGAAGGACCTGCCCGTGATCGTGTGCAGTGCGAAGGACTTCAAGACCGAGCGCCAGGCGGCGGCGGAGCTGGGGGCGCTGGACTACCTGATCAAGCCCTTCAACCCCGCGGATCTGGTGCGGAAAGTGTCTGCTGCCCTGGGCGGCACCATGGTGGCCGATGCCCGGGTGGCGGGAGCGGGTGTGCTGTCGGCCTCGGCTGTACCCATCAGCTACCAGCCGGTGCTGGATACGCGGCGCACACACTTCACCCTGTGGGGTACGCGTGGCTCCACGCCCACGGTGGGGCATCGGTTCCAGAGGTATGGCGGGAATACGTCCTGCATGTCGTTCTCGGTGGGGAATGACCTGCTCATCTTTGATGCCGGGAGCGGCATTCGCGAGCTGGGGAACCACATCCTGGAGGGCGGGCCCCGCAAGTTGCACCTCTTCATCACCCACACGCACTGGGATCACATTCAGGGTTTCCCGTTTTTCACTCCGGCGTATCTGCCGGGCTTCGACATCACCGTGTACGGTTCCACTGGTTTTGGAAAGAATCTGGAGGCACTCTTCCGGGGGCAGCTGGACCGGGACTATTTCCCCGTGCAGATGGAGGACATGCGCTCCAACCTGCGCTTCCAGCACATCTCCGACAAACCGGTGGAGATCGGCAATGTGCGGGTGACCTGGGAGTTCTCCCACCATCCGCTGCCGACGGTGGGCTACAAGGTGGAGACCGGGGAACAGTCCGTGGTGTGGATGCCAGATGACGAGTTCCTCCAGGGCTACACTGGGGCACCCCACGCCCTGAGCCGGTATCACCCCCAGGTGGCACCTTTTGAAAAGATCGTCTCCTTCCTCAATGGGGTGGACGTGGTGCTGCACGAGGCCCAGTACATGGCGGACGAGTACCCTTCCCGGATCGGCTGGGGCCACTGCTCCCTGCCCAATGCCTGCGCCCTGATGAAGCTGGCCCGGGTGCAGCGCTGGATTGTGACCCATCACGACCCCATGCATGATGACGTGTTCCTGGACCGGAAGCTGTGCCTCACCCGCCAGATTCTGGAGGACATCGGGCATGCCATCCCGGTCTCGCACGGGTTTGACGGGATGACGGAGTTTCTCTGAGGCACCCGCGGAGAGACCAGCATGAGGGGGGAGACATGAGGCCCGGTCAGGCAGGCCGGGCTTGCATCTGGCCTGAACTGGCTGCAAGAGGTGTGTGACACCCCGCCCGCTTAGACTCCGCTCCGATTCGTTATCCATGAAAGTAAAACTCCACTCCCAGACCCATGAATGGCATGAGCGGGATGAAGAACGCCGCCGTCTGCACTTCCGCGCCTGTTGGGATGCGCGGAACTGGCACTTCTTCCACACGACAAATGAGATGGAGGAATGGGAGCCTCTGCCGGAGCCCAAGCTGGAACATTATGAGGCGCTGCGGGATGTGCTGTGGCGCAAGTATCAGCGCAAGCGTCTGCCCTGGCGTTTTGTGGAGGAGATGGATACCCGTCTGGCGGAGATGCGGTTGCAGTTGGGATTGCCGCCCAAAGGGGCTGAGGAGGAGGAGGATCGGTAGGTCAGTGCGTCAGTGCGTCAGTGCGTCAGTGCGTCAGTGCGTCAGTGCGTCAGTGCGTCAGTGCGTCAGTGCGTCAGTGCGTCAGTGCGTCAGTGCGTCAGTGCGTCAGTGCGTCAGTGCGTCAGTGCGTCAGTGCGTCATTTGGGGTTCGAGGGTATTGCTAGCGTCACGAGTTCCTTACTTCCGCCCTTTTACCTCGGCGGCGGTGCCTCCGCCAAAGGGGGCTCCCAGGCGCAGGCCGACGTGGACGTTGGGGAACAGGTAGGTTTCCTCTTGAACGGCGCGTTTGTGCCGGATGCGGCGGGAGAACCACAGGGAGGCGCAGCCGAGCAGGGCAAGCACCACGATGACCACGGTGGCGAGCTGGCGGTCGTTTTTGGTGAAGACCTTCAGCCGCTGGCGGCGGATCGTTTCCAGACTGGCGATTTGCTGGGCGGAGGTCTCGATTGCGGCGACCATGCGCTCGTCCGGAATGGGGTTGCCCTGGGTGAAGACGGTGCTGTTGCGCAGGACCATGATGGTGATGTCATCCGCCGGGTAGGTGTTCCAGAGTCCGGCAGAGACGGCGATGGCGGGTTGGGAGGAGCCCCGGTCAAAGGCGAAGACGAGGCCAGGCTCCTTATCCAACCAGGCGGTGGCCAGCCGCTGAGCGCGCTGGCTGACGGTGATGCCGCTGGTGTAGGTGAAGGTGGCGACGGTGATCCGGACGCCGGTCTGTTGCTGGGTGGAGGCCAGCAGAGCGGTGAGTTTCGCGGTCTGCTCCGGGTTGAAGAGCCGGGCGTCGTCGTGGATGTTGGAAGGTGGCCGCGGTGGGATCGCCTCCTCAGCCGCGTGGCTGGGCACGGCCAGAAGCCATGCGAACAGCAGCAGGAGGATGGGGGTGCGCATGGCGCAATTGTCTCTCGTTTCTGATGGGGAGCAAGGGGGAAGTCAGTGTGTCAGTGTGTCAGTGCGGCAGTGCGTCAGTGGGCAGTGGGCAGTGGGCAGTGGGCAGTGGGCAGTGGGCAGTGGGCAGTGGGCAGTCAAGGTGTTGGGAGTGGGTTGTTTAGAGGGCGGGCCTGAGCTTGCGGGGATTGGGGCTTCGTTTGGGGGTGGAGAGAAAGCGCTGGGTGGCTTGGGACCCACCGCGTTTTTACAAACGCAGCCACTTCTGAGCTGAGGGGTGCGGTGGAGGCTGCTGGTGAATGCATTCGTGAGAATGCGTGAGGGTTGCTGGGCAGGAGTAGGTTGCGGGACGATGAATTGCAGCAGGGACGAAGAGCGCACCGCGTTTTTACAAACGCAGCCACTTCTGAGCTGAGGGGCGCGGTGGGGCAGTTATGTCATCGGTCCTGGCTTGCCGGTCCAAAAAAATGCTCCATCACCGGCGGGCGGTGATGGAGCGAGGAGTTACGGTTTAGGCAGCGGGTGGAAGGGGCCTCAGGGCTTGGCGGGGGCGGCTTGGGCCGGGGCTGGGGCGGCCGCAGGGGCGGGCTTCCACTGCCAGGCTTCGTTGAAGAAGCCGGCGTCGGTGATCTTGCCGGGCGACACCACGTTGGGGGCTTCGCTGAAGTTCACCACGGCCCAGTCGGGCAGCTTGGGCACCTGGCGGGCGTTGTTGAGGTAGTCGTACTCACGATACGTGAAGCTGCTGTTGATCACCACGTAGCGGGCGGGGTTGAGCGGGTTCGGGTAAACAAGCACGGGGGCGTTTTCACCTGCTGCATGTTTCTTGCCGTTCACTTCCAGACCTTCGGCGGTCCACTTGATGGGCAGCTTGTCGGCGATCTTCTTGAGCACGGCGTTGCTGGAGGGGTCACCCCAGAGGATGAGGTTGTGGCGGGCGATGTCCTCGTCCTTCACCTCGGTGTCCTTCTTCTGCGGGGCGTCGCCGCGGAACTGCTTCTGCCACTCGACCACAGCGTGGTTGAGCTCGCTGCCCACCCATTTTTCCACGGCGGGATTCAGGGCCGGTCCGGTGGGGGTGACAAAGAGGAACGCGTCCATGAAGGCATCGTCCACCGGGCCGCTCAGACCGTGGCGCTTGGCCAGCACCCCAGCCGGGGCGGAGGCTGTTGTTTCCGCGATCTGCCACTTGCCGTCCTTCTTCTGGAAGGCGGCGGTGAAGGAGCGGTCCAGCCTGGTCGTGCTGGTGGTGAACGGCGTGCCATCCAGCGTGACGGTTACTTTCTTCTGGAGATGGAAGGGGCTGTGCCCGGCGTCGAAGTTGAGCGTGAGCGCGGTGATCTTGCTGGTCTTCACCTCCACAGAGGCGTCGCCTTTCACCACGGCATCCACGCGGCCTTTTTCCCAGTGCTCTTCCAGTCCGTCCACCGTCACCCAGTTAATCCGGTTGTAGCGGAGCGTCTTGGTGGCGAAGTGCACCTCAGCCGGCGTGCGGTTGCGACCCAGCGCGACGATGTCGGCCAGGCGGCGCTCGATCTCGACAAGGCTGTCCGGGTGGATCTTGTGCGCGGTCTGCGGCCCGATGATGTGGGTGAGGTCCAGGCCCTCCGCTTTCAGGAAGCGGTCCATGATGTCGGCCGCCTGCTTCTGTTTATCGATCTCGCCGCTGTAGGCGACGGTGGGGCACTGCATGAGGTTCAGGGCATAATCCGTGGCGTCATACCAGCCCCAGAGCTTCTTGTGCCACCAGGGGACGGTGTTCACATCCTCTGTCTGAAAGACCTTCAGGAACTCCGCTGTCTCCGCGAAGCCGGCCCCTGGATTGGCGGCGCACCACTGGTCGGAAAAGTGGGTGGCGAACTGCCAGGCGGCCGCGCCGCCCATGCTGAAGCCGCGCATGACGATGCGGTCTTCATCGATGCGGTAGAACTTCTTCGCATGCTCCAGCGCCTCAAAGAGGTCCACCTCACCGGCGAACTTGTTGGCGCAGCAGTAGCGGCCGTAGGGATGCAGGACGATGGCGTCCTTCGGCAGGATTTGACCCTTCTGTTTCATGCGTTGGTCCACGAAGCTGAGCTCGCTGAGCGTCTCGCCGCGGCCGTGGATCCAGAAGTCGAGGCGCACCGGGGCTCCACCGCTGGTGTCGTAGCTGTCTGGAATGACCAGGCCGTAGGGCTGCACAGAGCCATCGATCCTGGAGCGATAGGCTCGAACCACGAGCCCCTTTTGACGGGTCCAGGGGGCGTCGCCTTTCTTCAGGGCTTCAGCGCGGGACTTTCCTTCAGTCAGTTGCTCAAAGGCGAGCTTGATCTCGGGGGGCTTGCTGAAGAGCTGGTAGCGCAGGGCCCAGTCCACGGCCTTGTGGAAGACTTCCACATCAGGCAACAGGTCGGCCAGTTGCGGGTTCTTGGCCTGGGCCTTCTTCGCGTCCTCGATGGCGGCCTTGAGCTCCTGCAGCCCTTTTTCAATGGCCTCGCGGTCGGCCTGCGGGACCTCGACGCCCACGGGCGGGATGGGGCGGACGTTGGTGATGATGTTGTCTTTAGGGCCGTCGGCAAAGGCAGAGCCAGCCGAGAGGGTGGCCAGCGCCAGGGCGAGGAGGATCGAGGCAGATGGTTTCATGAGTGGGAGGTAGAACGGCGCGCGCCTGGGTCCACCAAGCGCGGAGCAGTCTAACGTCCCGGCTCCGGGGTCCCTATCTGCCGCTTCGCACGTAACGGCGGAACTCAAAGCCCTCTCCGTGGCCCAAGACCTCCCGCAGGGAGAAATCCCCTTCAAACGCAGGGAAAAACGCATCGCCCTCGTAGGGTTGGTCGATCCACGTGAGCAAAAGTTCATCACAGACGGGCAGGAGCGCTTCATAGAGCTGGGCTCCTCCGATGAGGTACACGGGTGAGGTCAGGGCAGACAGTTGGGAAAGGCTGGCGAGGTGTGGGATGACCTCGACGCCTTCCTGCGGTGCCAGGGTGCTGCTGAGGACGATGTTGCGCCGGTTGGGGAGGGGCTTGCCCAGGGCGGCCACGATGGATTCGAAAGTCTTCCTCCCCATGAGCACCGGGTGGCCAGCGGTCGTTTTTTTGAAGAACTTCAGATCCTCCGGCAGATGCCAGGGCAGGGTGCCGTCCCGGCCGATCACACGGTTGGAAGCCATGGCGGCGATGGCGATGAGCTGGATGTCCGGGGCGAGCGGGGAGGGCATGGACCAATCTAGGAGGCGGGGCGTGTGGCGCAATGTCGGGTTTCCAGTGGTTGCGTGGGGCGGGACTTGCTCCAGAGTGGCTCCAGATGATTGCCACCCGTTTGGCCTTTGTGCTGTTTCTTTTAGCTATTCAAGGCTGTCGGGAGGAGCGTGTGCCCGGTGCGGAGCTGCAAGTGCTGGGAGAGCGCACGGCAGTTTCCAAGGCCAAGAAACCCATGGATGTGGTGCCCTATGATGACGCGCTGGTCTGGCATGAGTATGAGGTGAAGAGGGTCTGGTTTGGCGACTGCAAGGCGGAGAAGATCCGCGTGGCTCACTGGAGTGTGGCCGGGGCCAAAGAGGTGCCGGTGGACGAGGAGCTGGGTGGCGAACTGGCCCTGAGTCTGCGGCCTTTCGAGGCCAACTCGGCCCTCCAGGAAGTGGCGCAGAGCGATGACCTTGCCTTTGACGAGGAGGTGCCGCGCTTCATCGACCTGGGGCAGACCCTGCGCGTGGACAAGACCCCCAAGTCTCTGCGGCTGGACTACAGCGGCCTGTTTTCTGAGCAGATGACGCTCTACTGGAAGCTGCGTAGCCAGCTCCGGCTGGTGGCGATGGGGAACTCCCTGGTGACAAAGGGAATTGAAACCCGGCAGTTCTTTTCGCCTGAGAACGAGCGTACTCCGGTGGCTCTGAACCTGGCTCCGGCGGGAGCCAACAACACGCTGCAGTGCCTGATCGTGCGGGAGTATGTGCTGCCGCTGCCCAAGGTGGAGTGGGTGGTCTGGGGGGTGAGCCCCCGGGCCTTCAATGCAGAGCGGGAGGACACCATGAAGCTGGAAGTCTTCCTGGCCAGTCCCGGCTGGAACTATGATCAGGAGAATGAGAACAAGCTCTGGCCAGCCCCAGCAACCGCTCCCGTGACGGTGGAGGACCTGGCCTCGCTCAAAGTGACCCGGTTTGACGCCTGGGGATGGGAGGGGCGTGATCAAATCGCCCTGCCCAGCACCAGTGATGCGGAGACGCGCCGCGCCTTTATCACAAAGGAGTTCAAGGAGCCTGACTTCTCGTGGGAGGAAGACCGCTGGCGCGAGTTCGTGGAAACCGTACGGGCCCTGAATGCCAAAGGGGTGAAAGTGCTGCTGCTGACCACGCCCATGCACCCGGTGGTGAAGGAGACGGCGGCCGCCGACCCAGACTGGACGAGCCACGAAGGCATGGCGCAGCTCGTGAAGCGGCTGGAGGGCCTGGACCAGGAGCTCTCCCGGAGCTGGTACCGGGACTACAACCTGGCGGGCCACCATGCATTCACGCCTGACGAGTTTTATGACGCTGACCACATGAACCGGGCAGGTGCGGTGAGGCTGACCCAGCAGATCGCTGCTTGGATGGCCACCTGCGAGGGGAAGTGAGCCTACGGCCGTTTGACCGGGCTTGAATGCGGGGCGATTTGCTTCAAATTGCCCTTCAATGACTTCCCGCTTGCTCTGTTCCCTCTGGCTGCTGGCCCTGCTGATGGGGTGTCGCGAGAAAAAAAGTGTGGAGAGGGTGCCGGGGGCGGATCTTCAGGTGGTCGCTACCCGGGTGGCTCTCTCCAAGAAGAAACTGCCTGCCGACATCCTGCCATATGATGATGCACTGGTGTGGCACGAGTACGCGGTGAAAAAAGTGATCTACGGTGTGTGCGATGTGCCAAAGATCCGGGTGGCCCACTGGTGTGTGGTGGCGGCCAAGGAGGTGCCGGTGAATGAGAAGCTGGAGGAGGAGGTGACGCTGAATCTCCGGCCGTTTGCGGACAAACAGGAGCTGCAAGATGTCAGCCAGAGTGACGACCTCGACGTGACCGAGGACCTGCCCCAGTACCTGGACATGACACCGCTGCCGAAGGGGAAGGAGGCTCCCCTGGTGCTGAGGGAGGACTACGGCGGCTTCTTCTCGGAGCAGATGCGGCTCTACTGGAAGCTGCGCCCCCAGTTGCGGGTGGTGGCCATGGGGAACTCGCTGGTGACCAAGGGCATCTCCACGCGCATGTTCTACCGGCAGATCAATCAGGGTACTCCCGTGGCGCTGAATCTGGCACCGGCCGGTGCGAACAATGCCATGCAGTGCCTGGTGGTGCGGGAGTATGTGTTGCCGCTGCCCAAGCTGGAATGGGTGGTGTGGGGCGTGAGCCCGCGCAGCTTCAATGGGAAGCGGGAGGATCCGCGAAAGCTGTCGGAGTTTCTGGCCAGTCCGGGCTGGCACTATGATCAGGAGAACAAGTCCAAGCTCTGGCCCGTGCCGCCAGCCGCGAGCCCCGTGACTGTGGATGAGGTGCGCCAGCTGGAAGTGCACAACTTTGACGACTGGGGCTGGGAAGGGCGCAAACGCGGAGGCATGCCGGATGCGACGGAACCCGAGAAACTGCGGACCTACATCAACGAGACGTTCAAAACCACGAACTTCGAATGGAGCGAGGAGCGCTGGACGGAGTTCGTGGAAACGGTGAAGGCGCTCAATGCCAAAGGCGTGAAGGTCCTCCTGCTGGTGACCCCCATGCACCCCTGGGTGAAGGACGCACCGGCCGCAGATCCGGACTGGAGCACGCACGAGGCCATGGCGCAGATGGTGAAACGGCTGGAGGCGCTGGACAAGGACCTGCCCCTGAGCTGGTTTCACGACTTCAACCAAGGGGGGAATCATGACTATCCACCCGACGAGTTTTATGATGCGGATCACGTGAACCGTACAGGCTCGTTCAAGCTCACCGGGCGTGTGGTGGAGTGGATGGGGGCGGTGAGCGGTGATTCGGTGATTCGGTAATTCAGTAAACCGGTGAGTCAGTGGGCAGTGGCGAGCGGAGGGGAGGCGGACAATCCTTACACGAAGGCACAAAGGCACGGAGGTTTGATGGAGTGGGCTTCGTTGGGAGTGGTGAGGGGCTCGAACCTCACCAGGCGTCGCCAAAGCGGTGGGTTTTGGGAGAGAGTCGAGGGGCTGGTGAGGTGGGAGGGACGTTTGACTGATGGTTCTGCAAGATGCAGAAGCCGGCACGCTGGAAGCGCGCGGTCCCCACTGACCTGGGGGCAACGCAGAGGGGAAGCTTGGGGGGCGTGGGCCGCGTGCTGTTACAAGCCCAGCGCCTTCCGGGGATTTTCCACAGTGAGGGTGTGCAACTCTTCTGCGCTCAGGCCGAGGTGTTTCTCGTTGTTCTCCTGAATGCGGGGCCAGGTGACGGTGGAGCCGACGAAGTGGGAGCCATCTGGAGAGCGGGCGACGAGGTCTTCACCGATGACAATGTCCCAGCCGGCGAGGGTGAACTTGCCGGGGCCGAGACGGGAGGCGGAGATGGCGTCGGTGACCAGGATGCTATGCTCCACGCCGGCGGCGCGGAGGTAGTTCTGAAGGGCGAAGAACTCGATGTGCACGCCGTCTGGAATGAAGCAGAGCCAGAGGCGGTCGCGGAGGCTGAGGGCGCGCTGCACGATGTTGTCATGCCGGTGCATGAGCATGGGGCAGCCGTTGCCCACGTGGGTGAACATCTTGAGCCCGTGGTTCGTGGACTCACGCAGGACTTCATAGGTGGGGTTGCAATGGCCCGCGGAGACGCATACGCCCTGGAGGGTGAGCCAGGCGGTGGTGGCAAATCCGGCATCGTGCTCCGGGGCCAGGGTCACGAGTTTGGCCAGGCCCTGGGAAGCGTCGAGCAGGCGACGGGCGTTTTCCACCGTGGCGGGCTTGACCGCATGGGGAGGATGGGCCCCGACGTAGCCTTTCTCCGGATTGATGAAGGGGCCTTCAATGTGAAATCCTGCGATGATCTCCTGCGCCAGCGGATCAGCCTCACGGAGGCTCGCCAGCGTGGCGAGCCGGTTCTCCATCGCTGGCAGTTCATCGGTGATGATGGTGGCCAGAATGCCGGAGACGCCGTCGGCTCTCAGGCATTCGCAGGCGTGGTGCAGGGCTTCCGCCGTCAGGCCATCGCGGTTGAAGTCGGTGCCGGCGTATCCGTTGACTTGGAGATCGAACATGGAGGGAAAATCGGGCGATCCCGCCGGGGGTAAAGGTCAAACGTTGGAAGCGCTGGGCAAAGAATAGGAAGAAGTCATTTTTGTACCGATTGGACGGTTTCGAATGATGAATTATGAATTATGAATGATAAATTATGAATGCAATGAGGGGATGCCGTGGCAGAGAGAAGCTTGTGGATGCATTCGTGAGAATGCGTGGGAGCAAGTGGCCGGATGGGGTGGCTTGGTCTTTTGTCGTGCGGGCGACGTGTCTGACCGCGTTTTTACAAACGCAGCCACGAGTGGCTTCTGCGGCGGGGTGTGGGGGGGCGAGGCAGAGGGAAGCTTGTGGATGCATTCGTGAGAATGCGTGGGAGCAAGTGGTTGGATGGGGTGGCTTGGTCTTTTGTCGTGCGGGCGACGTGTCTGACCGCGTTTTTACAAACGCAGCCACGAGTGGCTTCTGCGGCGGGGTGTGGGGGCGAGGCAGGGAGGAGCTTGTGGATGCATTCGTGAGAATGCGTGGGAGCAAGTGGCCGGATGGGGTGGCTTGGTCTGTTGTCGTGCGGGCGACGTGTCTGACCGCGTTTTTACAAACGCAGCCACGAGCTGCTTCTGCGGCGGGGTGTGGGGGTGAGGCGGAGAGAAGCTTGTGGATGCATTCGTGAGAATGCGTGGGAGCAAGTGGCCGGGTGAGGTGGCTTGGTCTTTTAGCCGACGCTGACCTCAATCGGCAGCTCCATTCAGAATTTATAATTTCTAATTTATAATTTCTAATTTGTAACTGGCTCAGCTACTCCGCTTCGCGAACTTCGCTGATCATGAGCTGCCAGGTTTCCTGGCCGCGCCAGACCTGGCGCTGGACTTTGAGGGCGACGTCCCAGGGAGGCGGGGGAATGTCGTTGAGGGGGGCGTTGAACCACATGGCGGGGCGGGACTGGCCGCCTTGGCGGAGGGTGAGCTTCCAGTGCTTTTCCTTGAGCACCTGGCCCGGCAGGATGGGCTCCATGCCGCGGCAGAGGAAGATGGGCTCGTGGTTGCCCATGCCGAAGGGTTCGAGGAGTGTGTACTGCTCCAGGAAGCGCGGGGTAAGGTCGGACAGGGAGATCTCTGCGGAGAGATGGAGCCGCGGGGTGAGCTCGTCTGCGGTGATCTGGCTTTCCACGGCGGCGCTCATGGCGGCGCGGAAGTCGGCCAGGTTTTCCTCCTTGAGGGAGACGCCTACGGCCATGGGGTGACCGCCGCCTTTCAGCAGGAGGTGGCGGCACTGATCCAGCGCGGCCACCAGGGAAATGCCGGTGACGCTGCGGCCGCTGCCTTTGCCATGGCCATCCTGCCCAAAGGCGAGGAGCAGCGTGGGCCGGTGGTGGTCGCGCATGAGACGTGAGGCGACGATGCCGACCACGCCCTGATGCCAGGAGCGGGAGCCGAGCACAATGCAGGCGGCCTCGCCCAGGGTGGGATCGGCCGCCATCATGGCCAGCGCCTCCTTCTGGGCGACGGACTCGACGTCCTGGCGCTCGCGGTTGTGGGCGTCCAGCAGGTCGGCGCACTCGCGGGCGAACTGCGGATCCTCGCAGAGCAGGAGGTCCAGCGCGGTCTGCGCCGTATCCAGGCGACCGGCCGCGTTGAGCCGGGGACCCAGGCGATAACCAATGTGATGGGCCTGGATGAAGCCGTCCACGCCCGCGACCTGCTTCAGGGCGCACAAGCCGACGCGCCGGGTGGTGGCAAGCTTTTCCAGGCCCTTGCGAACAAGGGCGCGGTTTTCATCCTTGAGCGGCACCAAGTCCGCCACGGTGCCCATGGCGACGAGATCCAGATGCTCCTTGAGGTCGAAGGTGTCCAGCCGACGGGTCTTGAGCAGGGCGTGGGTGAGCTTGAAGACCAGCCCTACGGTGCAGAAGTAGGTGAGCCCGGTGTGGGCCTCCAGCTTGGGGTTCACCAGCGCCACACAGGTGGGCAGGCGGTGGGCGGGTTCGTGGTGGTCCACGATGATGCAGTCCACTCCTTCTTGCTGGAGCCAGTCGGTCTCTGCCACAGAGACGGTGCCGCAGTCCATGGCGATAAGGAGGGCGGGCTTGCCGTGCTCTTCAAAGCAGCGGAGGAGGCCGTCATGGCTAAGGCCGTAGCCTTCCTCCATGCGCAGAGGGAGGAAGGCGTGCGGCTGCAAACCGTAGGCCTGGAGCACCAGCGTCATGAGGGTGAGGGAGGTGACGCCGTCCACATCATAGTCCCCGTAGAGGACCACCTGCTCCTGCCGGTCCACGGCCAGGAGAATGCGGTCCACGGCCTGACGCATCTGCGGCAGGATGAAGGGGTCGCCCAGCTCGGCCAGCCGGGGTTGCAGGAAGCCCTTGGCCTGGGCTTCCGTGGCCAGCCCCCGCAGTGCCAGGAGTCGCACCAGCAGCGGTGGCAACGTGGCTCCCAGAGTCGTGCTCCTCAGACTGGCCAGAACCTCAGGATCAACGGGTTCCAGGATCCAGCGGACGGCTTTCTGAGAGGAGATGGGCATGAGGAGAGGACGGCGGCGGAGAGGGAGAGTTTTCACCCTAGCGTTTGTGGTGCCGCCGTACATGTCTTTTTTGTTTCCGAGTTGGGGAGGAGCGGCATCTTGTCGCTCGACAGAAGGGGGTTCACGCGCACCATCAGGCATGACTGACACCAAAGGAGACCGCGCCATCAAAGCAGCCATGGGACTGTTCCTTGCGGTGATGGGAGCGATTGCCACCTGGGTGCTCTGGCATGCGTACCAGCGGGCCGAGGAAACCCGGCACTGGCAGCCGGTGGAGGCCGTAGTCATCATGTCACAGTTGATCACGAACCGTCCGAGTCCGCACTCCCCCCTGGGCTACCGGGCAGAGATTCACTATCGCTATACAGTCGGCGAGAAAACCTATACGGGCACGAAGGTGGAGCGGGTGGAGGGGGCCTCAAACAAGCAGGACAAGCCCATGGCCAAGGTAAGGCAGTTTCCGGTGGGTCACGTCATCACCTGCTATGTGAATCCCGATCATCCTGAGACGGCGATTCTCCAGCACGCGTCGCGAGCGGCGTTGTACTCTTTGTGGTTCCCCCTTTTGTTTGTGGTGGGCGGGTTCGGCATGATGGTCTCCGCCTTTCTCCGGCCCAAGACTTCGCCAGGGGTCACGCCCAAGTCCGTGTCATGAGTCGTTCCGGGAATACTTCTGAAACCAAGCTCCGGGTCTGGGACCTGGTGCTGGCGATGCTCTCCATCTACCTCCTCGTGGCTCTGGGGGCGGAGATGATTCTGGATCTGGATGATGACATCCGGTGGGGGTTGAACCTCACGGATAACTTGATGTGTTTCATCTTTCTGGGGGACTTCTTTCACCGCCTGGGCACGGCACCCAACCGGCTGGCATATCTGAAGTGGGGCTGGATCGATTTTGTCTCCAGCATCCCCTCGCTGGACATCTTCCGCTGGGGGCGGTTTTTCCGCCTGTTCCGCATTTTGCGCATCATCCGCTCTGGCCGGCAGATCCTGCTGGTGCTGCGGCAGAGCCGGGCGCAGAGTCTGCTGTTGAGCGTGCTTTTTGGCTGTTTCCTCATTGTGGATGTGGGGGCGATGGCCATGCTCCACTTTGAGAAGGGCGTGACGGGCTCCAACATCCAGACCGTGCAGGACGCCTTCTGGTGGGCCGTGGTGACCATGACCACGGTGGGTTATGGCGACCACTATCCCGTGACCCCGGAGGGGCGCATGGTGGCGGCGTTTCTCATGATCACGGGCATCGGCCTTTTCGGCTCGCTGACGGCGTATCTTTCATCGAACCTCTTGAAGAAGGATGCGGAGAAGGAGGTGGGGGATTTGAATGCGGTGCTTGCCAAGCTGGAGAGCGTGGAGCGGAAGCTGGAGGCGGTGGAGGCCCGCCTGGCAGGAGAGGCTGGGCGGAAGGAGAACGGTTGAGAGGTTCCTCAATGAGCGCGTTGGAGGGGGCGGTTCCCCCATTTGAGTCCGGGAATGTCGCGCCCGTGAAGCTTGAGTCCCCGGCGAGCCGCCGGGAACGGCAGGCCAGCGGCCTGCGCTCCCCAATACAATGATGTGTTCCCGGCATCTTGCCGGGAACGTCAGTCTGTTGGGGCTCGATGAAGCGTTTTGGGTCCGCGAAAGCGGCGGTTCCCGCATGCACTCCATAGCGACTTCGTCGCCAGGTATGGGGGGTGGAGGGGGAGGAACTCCGGCTCCTGCAGGCATCCCTGGCCGTCCCGCATGCGGGACCAATGCCATCAGGGAAAACGCATCGTCTTGCTGTTTTGCCTTGGCGCGCCCCGGAGCCGCGATGGCGCAACCGCCACGACTGTAACTGGTGAGCCCCTTTCAGAAGGGCCGAAGGTCCGGGTTCATACCAGCCTGGGGCAACGCCCCAGGGATAGATGGCCAAACTACCCTTGAGGGCTGTAGGCCCGGTGTCATCAAGTCTGCCTATGACGAGCATCCCTGAATGACGTCGGGCCTACAGCCCTCAACATCTAAAACGAGCGCCCGCCTTGGGCGTTGCCCAAGGCTGCAATGATGGCGGACCTTCGGCCCTCAATACTTTCACAAAAGAGAGATGCTCGACCTCTCCACTTTTCCCTGATGGCATTGGTCCCGCATGCGGGACGGTACTCCAACCCGGTTTGCGATGGCTGGTTGTTGTTTGGTTTTTCTTCGTGCCTTTGTGTGAGGAATATCAAATTTCCGCAGGCTGAAGCCTGTACTCCGTACAACTCAGCCCCAACACCTTGACCACTGACGCACTGACGCACTGCCCACTGACGCACCGGCTACTGGCTCCTCTTCTGCTGCAAGTTCCTCCCCTCATACCGCCACAGGGCAAGAGTGGACTCCTCGTCCAGGGTCGCGAAGGTCCAGAGGTCGGCGCAGGGCATGACGGCGGTGACCCGTCTGGGAAGGTCGAACTGCCAGCGCTGGATGGAGCCAGTGTGATTGGCGAGGACGATGGTGCCCTGGCTGCCGCTGATGACGTGCAGGGCACCGTCGTTGGTGAAGGAGGTGGCGGCGGAGGGTTCGAGGTCAGACGCGACCAGCATGGCGTGGGGCTGGGCGCCGCCGAGCCAGAGGACATGGGCTTCTGCCCCGGCGGCGACGGCGACGCGGGGGCTGCTCCAGGCGGGGGCGGGCACGAGGGAGCGCACCGGGGCGTCGAAGGTGATTTCCTCGAAGTCCCGTTGCGGGGTGCTTCCCAGTGGCATGAGGATGACGCGGTTCAGGGCGGCAAGAACCACGTGTGTGGCCGTCACCACCATGGGCAGCGGTGTGGGGGGCATGGGCAGGTCGTCCAGACCTTCCACGAGCCGGTCATTGGAAATGGTGCCCTGGGGTGAGAACTGGCTGAGCCGCCAGCCCACCCGGGTGAGTCGCAGTGCCCAGAGGCAGCCGTTTGCATCATAGGCGGCTGCCCAGATGGGATCGGTGAGCCAGCCCGGGGTGCCAATCTCCACCTGGGGGTCTGTTGGCACACTGCCGGGCAGGGAGTGCAGATGCACCACCGTGGGGGACTGGGGCAGATGCACCAGATATTTCCTCGTGTTTCTGGCGGCCACCAGCAGCGGAACGGGGGTGGCGGACCAGTCATCGCTGGACAGGTTCCACTCGATCTGCCGGGCGGTGGAGGCCTCACGGAAGCCTGCGTGCAGCCCCAGAAGACGGGGATGCCTGGCATCGTAGGCCAGCAGGCAGAAGCTGTCGTGCACCGCGGCTGCCTGCACCACTTTGAGCCCCTGTTTCTTCCAGGGCAGGCTGGCGCTGAAGATGGACACCAGATCCACTCTGCCCGCAGGGGCGATCTTCGGGGTGCGTTGCGACAGGGCAGGGCGGCGTGTGGTCTGGTGCTCGTCCAGGTGGCGGCGTCCATCTCTGGCCAGCAGGGTATCGGCGGGGCTCAGGCACTGGAGCAGTCGCATGAGCGTGCTGCGCTGGCCGTCCGGCACGGTGGGCAGGAGGCGGGCGATCTCGCGACGTCCCAAGTCCTCGGCGCGGGCTTTGACGGTTCGGTCTGGATACGTGCGCTGGAGATTGCCGTACACGCTCAGCATCTGCTGCATCTTGGAGGCATCGTGATGATGGGGAAGGGATTCCAAAAGGCGGGTGGCCTCACGGTGCTCCCCTGCGGCTCCGCGGAGCTCCAGGGCGCGCTCGATGCAGTTCATGGCCAGGCGGCTGGTGGGCCAGGCGCCTTCCAGCAGCTTCAGCGCGCCAGGGCGGTCCTGCAGTTCGTTCAGGGTCAGGCTTGCTGCTTGCAGCAGATCATCTGCCCGCACCAGTTCGGCGATCCAGGTCTGGTACGCCTCGCGCATCTTTTTCTCCTCACCCAGTTCGCCATAGAGGGCGGCCAGCTTGTCCCAGCGTCGTCCTTCTTCGTAGAGTTTCACGGCCTCGGCTATCTGCCCGCCCAGGGCGAAGCATTCTGCGGCTTCCAACGGGCGGTGCAGGTGATCGCGAAAAATCACGGCGGCTTCTGCATGATGTCCGCCATTTTTCAGCACGATGGCGGCGGTGCTGAGGTCTCCCAGCAGCTCGGCGTAAATGTACGCGGCACGCCGATGGCGACCCAGTTGGACCTCGCGGCTGGCCAGTTCCATGTACTGTCTGCGCAGCTCCTGCTGGTGCTGTTGCGAGACATCCCATGCATCAATGGCGCGTCCGCCGCCCAGGCGGCCGAGGTCGAAGTTCGGCGCACGGGTGCCGAGCTTGGAGGAGGGGGGGGCCGTGCCGCGATGCATGCCGCTGCCGGTGAGAGGCAGGGCGTGTTTCAGGCCTTCATCTGGATTGTTCTTGAGCTCATCCAGCAGTCGTTGCAGAGCGCGGTTGCGGTCCTCTCCCAGACTGTGCTCCGGGCCAGACAACTTGCGGTTCACCCAGTCTTCCAGATCGTTCCAGATCGTGCGTTTCCCCCCCATGCGGGGAAGGCTCTGGACAATCTTTTGCGCCAGCCAGAGGAACGGCATGGCGAGGGCGCTGGCTGCCTTGGAGGGTGCTTTCCCAGGGGCTTTGCCAGGGGGCGCCCCGGGGGGCGGATTCTGAAACTCCGGTGCGGGATCTGAGCCGATGTCGCGGGAGTCCTCGCCAAAGAGGCTGTCGAGTGATGGGGCCTTCACCAGCACGGACTGCAGACGCGGCAGGGGGGCGATGCCGGGCAGAGGGGCGGTCCATTCCTCGATCCTCTCCGGAGGGCGGATCAAGAGATCTCCAAGGGCGAATTCCTCCCCCGCATCAAAGCCAACCGCGCCGAGTCCGGGGTGCAAAACCAGCGCGCCGGAATACGGGTTCACGGCATCCGCCTCTGCGGGTGTCACCGCTGGCAGCAGGAGGGCATCCACCGGTACAAAGAGTGAGCGGCCAATGCGGGTGAATCCCAGGGCGGAGGGGCGCACCTGGGGTGCATCCCCTGCGGCAGGGATGATAAACAACCCCGCAGGTTCACGAGACCGGATGGAGGCCGGCAGCACGTACAGCCGGAGTGCGGACTCGTCCTTGAGCTGCCAGCGCGTGATTTCATCGATCCAATGCTCTGCCTCCGCCCCGGGCAGGCACCAGGCGGTGGGGGGAGCGCCTGCGGGATGGCGGGCGGGTTCGAGGTGGAGCGTGCGGGGGATCATGTGAGGGTCTCCGTGACGAAGCGACGGATGTGGCGCTCGATGGCCTGGGCATGGCCCGTGACGGGGCGACCGCAGTCCATGGTGGCGGCGGGGCCCACCAGCAGGCCGTCGGAACTCCAGGCGGGCAGCATCATGTTGGCTGGCAGGCCGATGCTGACCTCCGCCAGGGCGGGGTTGGACGCCTGGAGGTGGAGGATGCCGCGATCATCCAGGAAGGCGCGGCTACCGCCCGGCCATTCGGCGATGCGGACCGTGCAGAAGTGTCCAGTGGGCTCCGGCTCACCGAAGGTGCGCCAGTCCTGCACGACCGCGTCTGCCTTGTGCTCCAGACGAAACCAGGTGTTGGAAAGCGTGACAATGGCGGTGCGTCCCCGTGAGGTGCGGAGGGCAACCTCTCCACCTGGAGTGAGGCCGACAGCCTCGAACCGGGTGCGCATGGAGAACTGGGCGAAGGCCGTCTTCTCCACGAAGAAGAGCCACTGGCCCTGGTCGGCGGCGTTGGAGCTGAGCTGGCCGGTCTCGAGATCCCGGGTGAAGCAGGAGCCTTGCTGGGTTCGCATCCAGACCTTCTTGCCATCGGCACTGGCCTTGGCGGCAGAGAGCCGGTGGGGGAAGGAGAGGCCCTCCATGTGGTGGTTCCCGGAAGGCGAGATGATCACGCCGTTGACTCCCACACTCCACATGCCGAGCTGCCCCTTGCGGTGGAAGGCGAGGACCGGGCGGGTGACCTTGGTGGTGCCAAAGGCGGGCAGGCTGATGCTGTTTCCTTGCACCAGGCAGTGGTGTACGGTGTACGGCTCCGCATTGCCGGAGTAGAAGTGGCGTTCCCCCAGGTGGTGGAGATGGGGTGGGAGATCCAGACTGGGAAGTTCAGCGCCGCTGCTGAGGTGCACGGCACGGAGGGTGCGGGAGGTAAGGACCACCAGGCAGTCGCCATCCACCCAGCAGGCGCGGGGATGGGAGTCCACGCCTTCCAGTACCAGGGACTTGAATGAGGGCGGTTCATCGCCGGAGGGCGAGGGGATCACCACCGCCTGCACCTGGGCGCGTTCCTGATCCCAGGAGGCTGCCACCAGGTCCTTCTCCGGCTCCTGGCGCATGCAGAATTCCAGGACCTTTCCGCGCAGGGGCTCGATGGGCATGGGGCGGGCGCCGGTGAGGAAATTACGCATGTACCAGATCTCCCGGCTCTGAGTGAGGCCAAAGGTCGTCTGGTGGCTGTCGTGTCTCAGGGTGAGAGCGGCCACGATGGGCGATGCCGGGGCGAGGAGGAAGGGCAGTTGGGCGGGGCCGAAGACGGCCGGCCAAGAGCGCATGGCGCGGAGCCGGGTGCCCGCACGGTTGTTCCCCTGGTCCAGGGACAGGAGTTTCTCCAGCTTCAAGCGGGCCTGGTGCAGGAGCTTGATGCCCTGGCGTGAGTACTGGTGCAGCGCCAGACGTCCCTCAGCATCCACGGCGACGATGTGAAGCGGGCAGCAGGCGTCCAGATGGGTGGCCAGCTCCTTGCGAAAGGCGGGGTCATGCAGGGTCGCATCGTGAATCACGATCACCAAGTCCTGGGCGCGGTCCGGATGATCTGGCAGGTAGTCGGGCAGATTGGCCAGTGCGCCGGTCAGGTCGTAGGAGGTCTCCAGGACCTTGAGCTGGTTCTTGACGCCTTCCACGGAGTCGAGATCCACTTTCTCCCAGTACACCCCTTTGGCCCGCCAGACCTCGTTGCTGGTGCCAGCCTTGGCCTTGAGCCGCAGGGCGAGCGCGGCAGAGAGGGCGAAGATTCGGGCCGCACCCCAGAGTCGCAGGCCGCTGTCCAGCACCAGCAGTTGAGTGCCCGGGGGGCGGTGAGCCGGAGGCTCCGGCTGGAGGTAGAGGGCCTCACCCAGGGCCAGCCGGGTGGCCAGCATGTCATCATCATGCGCCAGCTCAGAGAGGAGCAGCCGGTGAATGGGGCCGCGGTTGCTCAGATCCGACACGCCGGAGGTGGCGCGCTCCTCCTTCAGGGACATGACCTGTGGCAGGGTGAGTGCCGCCATGATGTCTCGGGTTAGCAGGGAGAGGCCAGCGGTCTCTGGATCCTGCGCCAGCGCGCTCATCAGCGTCTGCGGGGAGTAGCCTTCCGGCTTGGGCAGATCTGGCGCGGCCTGGACGATGCCCTCCACCCCTGTTTCCAGGCGCAACCGTAGCTGCTCAGGAGAGACGCGACTGATCGCCACGCGGATGCGCTCGCGGCTCGTGTAGCGGGTGTTTTGCCGTTGCAGACGATCTTCCACGCCCGGCCGCCAGTTGATGCGGATGAGTTGGGCGATGGTGTCCCCTGAGGCGGGCAGGGGATCCTCCAACTGGTGGAACATCAGGTCCAGCAACGCGTGCTTGGCGGCAGGAGTCTTCAGCAGATCTGCCGGCCAGTGGGGTGGGGCCTTCTCTGGGCCTGGGGGGATGGAAGGGCCGCGGCAGCCCTTCAACATGGCCAGCGCGGAGACGATGGCGGAGAGGGGCGGCGGGGGTTCATGGTGATAACGCTCGCAGATGAGCGCCAGCTCCTCCGCCATGACCACGGTTGTGTCGTCCTCCCACAGGATCGCGCCGCCATCCAGGTCCCAGTGCCAGTCCGCCTCCATGGCAGGGGTCAGCCACGCGGCGGCGTTGGCCATCTCCCCGCTGAATCCGGTTTTGGAAACCACCGTGTTCATCGCTTCAAGGGGGCGCAGTTGGCGCGGACGGTGCTGCGGCTGGCGGGCCGCCAGAGGTCCTCACTGATGCGCGCATACGTGCCGTCCTCATCGAAGAGGGCGGTCTCGCCCTCGGCCAGACGCAGCCAGGAGGCCAGGGTGGAGGGCTGGAGTGCGGGGACTGGCGCATGTCCACACGGAATGGCGGCGGGACCGTGGAAATAATACCGGCGACCCGGCAGCGGCGGCAGCGGCTCTCCGCAAACCAGCACCTGCCCCTGGTCTTCGTTGAGAACAAAGCGGAGGCGCTCCAGGCGCAGGGCCGGAGCGGTGTGGGCATATTCGTACCAGTCTGTGGCGGGCAGCATGAGCAGTGCGGCAGGGGTGGCCAGGTCGCTGCGCCGGATTTCCAGCAGCGCCCGGTTGCGCAACTCCCCGGGGAAGGAGGAGGGCGGTGCCAGCGGTACCAGTAGCTCGGCCAGGGGACGCCAAGGGCCCTCGGGCATCCTTCCCCAGGGGAGTGCCTGAGCGGACTCAAAGAGCCAGCCTTCAGGGGCGGTAGTGAAGCGGTTGTGCCATGGCACGGCGGCGTAGAGCGCCTGCTGAGACTCGGTGAGGGGGTCGCCCTTCACCCAGATCCACGCGCCAGTGAGCCGTCCCTCCAGCCCGGGTAGCAGACGCAGCGGATCCAGCGTCGCAGCCAGAGGCACGGCCAGCCTTGCCACCCAGGAACTGGCAGCAGGGGCGACAGGCGCAAAGGGCGACGCAGTCATGAGGCGGGAGGTTTTGGCGATGGGAGAGGCAATCGGTCAAGACATCAGACACCGGCCAGCGCTTCGGGTTCCTTCTCCTTCAGGGCACCCCATAGCTGATGGATGCGGGACTGGAGGAATTCGCGCTGGTCGGTCCGCTGCACCCACTGCACGCTGCCTTCCAGGATGGCCAGGCGGTCGCGCAGGTAGGCCTGGCTTGATGCGGCGGCACCGGGTTCCAGACGACCTTCCAGCCAGGTCAGGCTGCGGGCCAGGGCTTCGGCATCCGGGTGCCCGCTGGCAGAGGCTCGCGGATGATCGGTGGCATCGGAGGTGTCGTCACCCCGGCTGGTAGATTCCTGAACCAGGGAGCGCAGCACTTCCATCTGCTCATCCCGATCCCAGAGGTAGCGCAGCACCCAGAGGTCAGAGTGGCGGGCCTCCATGCGGCCACAGAGGAGGGCGCTGGCGGCCACCAGACGCTGCACTTTCACGGCGCGTCGGTCTGAGAAAGCGATGCCTGCGTGGCGGATGCGGTGGACGAGGTCCACATAGTCCTTCAGCACCGGCTTCAGGGAGACCCGGGATGTGGCCTGCTGAATGAGGCGGATGTGCTCCGGCCCCAGGGAGGACATCTCCGGCGGGGTGGACTCCAGCCGCCAGCCGGCGTCCAGCACTTCCATGAGACGGTCCTCCGGTGCAGCATCGCAGCGCACCCGCAGGAGGAAGCGGTCGAAGAGCGCTCGCAGGGCGTCCTCCTCCGGCAGGTGGTTGCTGGCACCCACGAACATGAGGGCCTGCACCTTCAGGCGCTCGCGACCGCGATGCAGCACGCGCTCGTTCAGGACGGTGAGCAGACTGTTGAGGATGGCGCTGTTGGCATTGAGAAGCTCATCCATGAACACGAGGGACGCCTCGCTGAGCATGCCCTCCGTGTTGGTCACCAGATCCCCCTCGCGCAGACGCCGGATGTCGAAGGGGCCAAAGAGTTCGTTGGGCTCCGTGAAACGCGTGAGCAGGTAGGAGAAGGTATCCCCCCGCAGCCTTTGTCCCAGAGCGTGCACAAGCGCGCTCTTGGCCGTGCCGGGCGGACCCAGGATGAAGAGATTCTCCCCCGCAGCGAGACAGACGCCCAGCAGGTCCACGACCTCATCCTTGGCGACAAACGACTGGCGGAGACCTTGCAATACCTCTGTCTGGAGGCGGGCGGCGATGTGCGACGCGTCTGAAAAATCAGGCGATGTCATGAAGATAATTTCGTTTTTTCTAATTCAAAGCGGAACGTCCATCAGTGGCAAGCGCAGATGCTGGGCCACCTTGGGACTGAGATCAGGATAAGCCCCCACGACCTCCTCTGCGGCCTGTCGGACGGCGGGCTCCTCCAGGCGCGCCAGATCGGCAGTGCGGAGGATGCGGTCGGTGTAGAGCGCGAGGAGGCAGGGGTGATTCACGATGGGTTTCACCCCGTTCCAGGACGCCAGCATCATGCCCACGGAGCTGAGCGGCCAGGCGGCTCCCAGCTTCTTGATCCGGCCCACCAGGGGATCATCGGGTGCCATGCGGCTCGCGAACTTGGCGACATCCGGCAGGTGCTGGAAGAGGAGGTCCACCGAGTAGTCCACCGGGGCGCTGCGCGGTACGGGGCAGGGCTCGGACAGGATGACCTCCATGCCGACCGCATCGACGTCGCGCGCGGCGAGCAGGTGAATCGCCTGGTAGAGCAGCCCTGCGGCCCAAGAGGCGGCAGGAAGGTCCAATGGGGGGGCTTCGTGCGCCAGGTGGTCACGCTGGCGCTGGTCAAACTCTGCCAGCACTTCCGCCAGCTCCTCGGGGGTCGCCGGGTCGGCCGGACCAAGCTTCACCACAGCGAAGCCCTGATCGAGGAGGGATTGGAGAAATTCGATCACCCGGAAAGTATCCCGCTCCGGGAGGCGGGAGGCAACTGGGCAGTTGCGGTTGTGGAAAAAAGCGAGGCTGTGCTGGGGCGGGGCGGGGAGCCAGTGCGTCAGTGGGCAGTGCGTCAGTGGGCAGTGCGTCAGTGGTCAGTGGTCAGTGGTCAGTGGTCAGTGGTCAGTGGTCAGTGGTCAGTGGTCAGTGCGTCAGTGCGTCAGTGCGTCAGTGCGTCAGTGCGTCAGTGCGTGGCGCGGTCAGTGGGCAAGGTGTTGGGGGTGGTGCGATGGGAGGATGTGGTGTTGGCTTGCGGGGGGCCGTGCTTGGTGCTTGGTGCGGTTGGCACTGGCATGAGGCAGGCATTCTGGATGCCGGAGGCATCGCAGCCATTAGCCGGACGGTTGAAGGAGCGGAGCGACTGATACCTCCGGAAGGGTAGAAAAGGACATTTCCACCCCGGTAGGGGTGGCAGCAAGGTCGCAGCTCCGGTGCGTCAAGATGTTGGGGGTGGGGTTGTGAGAAGTACGGGCTTCAGCCTGCGGGAGACTGGGCCACTGAAGTGGTTGTCGTGACCTGAAGCGGGACTTTGGGACGCCATGCCCCTGATTCAAAGCTTCCTCCCGCCTCAGGTCTTCTGTCTTGTGTCTTCCAGTCTTGTGTCTCCCGCGCAGCGGGTGATGCCGGAGGCATCCCAGCCATTAGCCGGATGGTTGAAGGAGCGGAGCGACTGATACCTCCGGTAAGCAGAAAGAAATTTGCATCCCGAAGGGGATGCCAGCAAGATCCTCTTTCTCCACGCATCGTCAAACATGTCCGGCACCTACGTCTCCCTGCACTACCATGTTGTCTTCAGTACCAAGAAGCGGGAGCCCCTGATCGGTGCCGAGTGGCTTCCCCGATTGCACGAGTATTTAGGCGGTACAGTGCAAGGACTCGGCGGATTTTGCCAGGGGGTCGGAGGCATCAATGATCATGTGCATCTGTTGATCGGCCTGAAACCCACGCATTGTCTCTCCGATTTCATGCGGGAGTTGAAAAAGGCATCCTCCATATGGGTGCACCAAGAGGTCGGACTGGGCCATTTCGCCTGGCAGGAAGGGTATTCAGCATTCTCCGTCAGCGCCACTTCACGGGAAGCGGTCAAAGAGTACATTGCACAGCAGCAGGAGCATCATCGGGTGAAATCGTTCCGGGAGGAGCTCGTGCAAATGCTGGTCAAAGCGGGGGTTGCCTTCAAGCCGGAATACCTTGATTGACAGGGCGGACGTTGCTGCGACCCGCTGCGCGGGAGACACAAGACTGGAAGACAGAAGACAGAAGACAGAAGACCTGAGACGGGAGGAAGCTCTGAATCAGGGGCATGGCATCCCAGAGTCCTGCTTCAGGTCACGACAATCTTCAGTGGCCCAGTCTCCCGCAGGCTGAAGCCTGTACTCCGTACAACTTCGGCTCCAACACCTTGACGCACTGGGCCTGCGACGTTGCTGCGACCCACTTCGGGGTCGGAAATTTCTTTCTGCTTACCGGAGGTATCAGTCGCTAGGCTCCTTCACTCTCCGGCTAATGGCTGGGATGCCTCCGGCATCCAAATGCGTCCATGACGGGGACCGCGGATGTTGTTCGTGTTGATCCCTGCCATTGGAGGGGAGGGGAGTTCTTCCTCCAACCAAGCATCAAGCATCAAGCACGGACCCGCCCGCAAGCCGACACCACATCCTCCCACGTCCGCGCCCCCAACACCTTGACGCACTGACGCACTGACGCACTGACGCACTGACGCACTGACGCACTGACGCACTGACGCACTGACGCACTGGAACTGCGACCTTGCTGGCATCACCTTCGGGATGCAAATTTCTTTCTGCTTACCGGAGGTGTCAGTCGCTACGCTCCTTCACTCTCCGGCTAATGGCTGGGATGCCTCCGGCATCCAAATGCGTCCATGACGGGGACCGCGGATGTTGTTCGTGTTGATCCCTGCCATTGGAGGGGAGGGGAGTTCTTCCTCCAACCAAGCATCAAGCATCAAGCATCAAGCACGGACCCGCCCGCAAGCCGACACCACATCCTCCCACGTCCGCGCCCCCAACACCTTGACGCACTGACGCACTGACGCACTGACGCACTGACGCACTGGAACTGCGACCTTGCTGGCATCACCTTCGGGATGCAAATTTCTTTCTGCTTACCGGAGGTGTCAGTCGCTACGCTCCTTCACTCTCCGGCTAATGGCTGGGATGCCTCCGGCATCCAAATGCGTCCATGACGGGGACCGCGGATGTTGTTCGTGTTGATCCCTGCCATTGGAGGGGAGGGGAGTTCTTCCTCCAACCAAGCATCAAGCATCAAGCATCAAGCACGGACCCGCCCGCAAGCCGACACCACATCCTCCCACGTCCGCGCCCCCAACACCTTGACGCACTGACGCACTGACGCACTGACGCACTGACGCACTGACGCACTGACGCACTGGAACTGCGACCTTGCTGGCATCACCTTCGGGATGCAAATTTCTTTCTGCTTACCGGAGGTGTCAGTCGCTACGCTCCTTCACTCTCCGGCTAATGGCTGGGATGCCTCCGGCATCCAGAATGCGTTGGTGACAGCCTTGCCCCGTCACCAGTGCCAACCAAGCGCCATGCACGAAACCCCCGCAAGCTGACATCGCATCCTCCCCACAATCTCACCCCCAACACCTTGACCACTGCCCACTGCCTACTGCCCACTGGAAGCTAAACGCGTCCGTGCCGCGCCGTGACCTCACGGAGACGCGCTTCCAATGCGGAAGTCAGCTGGTCCCAGGTGAAGCGCCAGTTCCAGAACTCGCCGCTTTTCCCGGGGATGTTCATGCGGGCTTCGCTGCCGAGACCCATGACGTCCTGGAGGGGGCAGATGGCGAGCTGGGATTGGCTTTTCCAGACGTGCTCGATGAAGTCCCAGTGGATCTCGCTGCCGTCCGTCTGGGTGTAGGTGAGGATGGTGCGGCGTTCGGCTTCGATGACCTCCGCCGTGCGGGTGCTGTCATCGCCTGCCTCGCTGCGGAAGAGACCCACTACGGTGTCGTTGTCATGGGTGCCGGTGTAGCCCACGCTATTCTCCGGGTAGGTGGAGGGATCGTAGAGCGGGGTCACGGTGTCCGGGCCAAAGGCGAACTGCATGACGCGCATGCCGGGAAGGCCATGCTTGTCTCGCAACTCCACCACATCGGGCGTGATGAGGCCCAGATCTTCCGCAATGATGGGGAGCTCTCCCATCTCCTCCTTGAGGGAGTTGAAGAGGGCATCACCGGGGGCCTCCACCCACTTGCCATTGATGGCAGTGGCCTCGCTGGCGGGGATCTCCCAGTACGCGGCAAAGCCCCGGAAGTGGTCGATACGGACCACGTCCACCAGGGCGAGCGTCTTCCGCATGCGGGACTTCCACCAGTTGAAGTTGGTCTTCAGGTGCTTGGGCCAGTCATAGAGCGGGTTGCCCCAGCGTTGACCGGTCTCGCTGAAATAGTCGGGCGGCACGCCCGCGATGACGGTGGGATTGCCATTCTCATCCAGGGAGAAGAGCTCGCGGTTGGCCCAGACATCGGCGCTGTCATGCGCGGTGAAGATGGGGATGTCGCCCACGATGGCGATGCCCAACTCCCGCGCGCGGATGCGGAGCTTGTTCCACTGGCGGTGGAAGAGGAACTGCAGGGCCTTGGCTTCCTCAATCTCCGCCTCCAGGGAGGACATGACTTGTGCCATGGCCACGTCCTCGCGCAGGGCCACCTCGCGGGGCCACTCCGTCCAGGGCTTGCTGTCGTGCTCCTCCTTCAGGGCGATGAACATGGCCCAGTCGTCCAGCCAGTCGGACTCCCGCTGGCAGAAGACCTCAAAGGCGCGAGCCAGCAGAGGGCTGGCGTTGCACTGGTTGATGAAGTGGCGGGCGGCATTCTTGAGAAAGGCCATGCGCACCTCGATCACGGAGCCAAAGTCCACCCGCTCATCGGGGAACTCCGGCATCATATGGAGGTCGGACGGGGTCACCATGCCGTCCTTCACCAGCGCATCCAGGCTGATGAGGAGGGGATTCCCCGCGAAGCTGGAGAGGGACTGGTAGGGGGAGTTCCCGTAGCCGGTGGGGCCCAGCGGGAGGATTTGCCACACCTTCTGCCCCATGCGATGGAGCGACTCCAGCCACAGCTCTGCCCCCGGCCCGATCTCACCTACCCCAAACCGGCCAGGCAGCGATGTCGGATGCAACAGGATGCCGGCAGAGCGGGAGAGTGGGAGCATAAAGTCACAAGAGCGCAACAGCCGTGCCGTGCAAGCGGCGAAAAGGGGCAGCGGCGTTGCTTTTTTTAACTCGTTCGTCTCCAGCGGGCTGGATGCGTGGGAAGATCAGGCTTCAAACTTCAGGCTGGAGTGATGGAGTGATGGAGTGATGGAGTGATGAGCGGGCCGGACCTCGAACCAAGCACGAAGCACCAAGCACTACGAACCAAGCACCTCAGTCACTGTCACAGGTGTCCAAGTGCGGATGGCCTTCGTTGGGGTTGGTAAAGTTGTCGGACTCGTCCTCGTCGCGATTCGGGTCCAGGCAGCGGAAGTCTTTTTCCACTGCCACCTTGAGGCCCCAGGGTTCGTCAAAATAGATCCCCACCTGGCTGGGGGAGTCCGCCCAGGTGGTGACCTCGGCGGCGGGGAGGATGACCGTGACGGTGGTGCCTTGGGAGTCAGCGGTATGCTGGACGGACGGGGGGCCGCTGGGGGAGGACTCGACGCGATAGGCCAGGCGCGGGCCTGAGGAGGCTCCCAGCGTGGTGGCTTCCTGCCAGAAGCCCTGGTCGCGGAGTGCCAGCACTTCCGTCTGGGTGAGCCGGAGTCGGAGCGAGTCTCCACGGAGGCGAAGTTTCATGGCCGTAGGTTATATAATCGCCTGAGTATATCAAGGCCCGCTTCGCGGGAGACACAAGACAGAAGACCTGAGACGGGAGGAGGCCTTGAAACAGGGGCATGGCGTCCCAGAGTCCTGCTTCAACTCACGACAACCGCTTCAGTTGTCCAGTCTCCCGCAGGCTAAAGCCCAATGCCATCAGGGAAAACGCATCGTCTTGCTGTTTTGCCTTGGCGCGCCTCGGAGCCGCGATGGTGCAACCGCCACGACTGTAACTGGTGAGCCCCTTTTAGAAGGGCCGAAGGTCCGGGTTCATACCAGCCTGGGGCAACGCCCCAGGGATAGATGGCCAAACTACCCATGAGGGCTGTAGGCCCGGTGTCATCAAGTCTGCCTATGACGAGCATCCCTGAATGACGTCGGGCCTACAGCCCTCAAGATCTAAAACGAGCGCCTACCTTGGGCGTTGCCCAAGGCTGCTATCATGCCGGGCTTTCAGCCCTCAATACTTTCACAAAAGGGAGATGCCCGACCTCTCCACTTTTCCCTGATGGCATTGGGCTGCAGCCTGTACTCCGTACAACTTCGGCTCCAACACCTTGACGCACTGACGCACTGGATTGGGACCTTGCTGCCACCCCTGCCGGGGTGGGATCCTCCTTGTCTCCCAACCGGAGGTATCAGTCGCTACGCTCCTTCGACCTCCGGCTAATGGCTGGGATGCCTCCGGCATCACCCGCTGCGCGGGAGACACAAGACTGGAAGACACAAGACGCCAGACCTGAAACTGAGCTGACGCCAAGGGCGTCAAACAGAGCAGCCCAGGGTAAGGCGAGGTACGAGCCGCCACCTTGGGTACATGGGCGAATGGGCTTGAACTCCGAAGTGAGTTCTACCATCCGTGATGAGATCCCTGGAGTCTCCATCGCACGCAGGACGGTTGTCTCCGGGTGATCTGGGCAGTTTTGTCACGGGCGATGGCTTTCTGGAGGGAGCACCTTCCAGCCACGTTGGGCCCGCGTATTCTGATGCTGGACGCGGTCGGGGCACAGTCTGGCGAGTCTGCCGAGGAAGGTGCCGCAGGCATTGGGGAAATAGAGGATGCGCTGGGCTTCGGAGCGGACGTCGGGGATGGCGAGGAGTTGGGCTTCCAGGTCGTTGGCCGTGCCCTCCCAGCATTCCTGCAGGTGGAGGGTGAGCAGGGCGCGGTCCACCAGGGCGAGGAAACGAACCTCTGAGGAAAGCTCGCGGATGGACTGGAGGAGCTCGGGATGGTGCCAGTGGCGGATGCCGCTGCGGCTGTCCCGCAGGGCGGCAGGGATCTCAAACTCATGCAAGAGGAAGTGCGTGAAGTGGGGCAGCTCGTTCATGAGAGTGCTCCAGAAGGCGGATTCCTCCTCCAGCGAGCCGGTAGGCATGGGCATGGGGCAGCGGGCGGCACGCAGGATCATGAGCTTGTCTTCCAGGCTGTCATCCAGGGGAGGCAGGACCTGCATGTTTTCCGGCTCTTCATTGAGAGCCACGCTCATGCGCCAGACGGGGTCCAGCAGGAGGGCATCCTTGTGCTTGCCGTGCAGGCGCTGTTCATGGCCGTAGAGCAGCTCCTTGATGCGCGCGCCGAACTGGCGGCGGGCTTTGATGTCGGTGTTGCCGTTCTCATCATCCAGACGGAGGTGCTCGCAGCCGAACATGTCGGCATTGAAGTCTGTGGCACCCGTCATGTAGCCGTAGGGGCGGCATTCGCGACCGCCCAGGAGCTGGGTGATCACTTTCTGAAACAGGGACTTGCCGCTCTTCACCGGTCCCGCCATGACGAGCACCTGGCCTGCCTTCCGCCAGTGGGCGTGGAGTGCCTGGATGGCGCATTGCAGCCAGCCGTAGAGGTACACGCGCTGGTCATGCTCTGGACTGGCGAAGAGCCCTTCGATGAGCGCATGCATGACCGGCCACGGGCCTGGCATGGGCTGGGGCAGGCAGGGATCGGTAGTGACCAGAATCATCTGGCCGTTCACCCGGCGCAGGCCTTTGCAGTGCCCGGCGAGGGGTCCGGCATAACCCACGGGGCGGTGGCTCTGCACCATGGTCGCGTATTCCTCGAACTCGGAGGCAACTTCGTGTTTGGCGGATGCTGTGAGCATGCCGCGCACCTTGCAGTGGCGGCGCAGGGTCCCGTCTTGCACGGGGAACCAGTCGCCGTTGTGATTCAGCACCAGGTATTCCTTCCGGTACGTGTCATACCAGACCTGATCAAACCAGGCGGCATTGCTCCGCCGCAGGGCCCGGTGGTGGGCGGGGCTGTTGACAATCTCCGCCGTGATGTCGCGGCGGATCTCCGGGTCCAGGGTTGGGGTTTTGGCCTTCGCTCGTGCCCTGGCTTTTGCTCTGGCATGGGCCTTGTCTTTGTCTTTGTCTTTAGCTTTGGTTTGATGGGGCTCGGTGATTGTCAGGGACATGGGATCAGGGTGATGGGAGGCGATGCAAAGTGGCTGGGAGAAGGCGACGGCAGGTGAGGACACAGGGCTCAGTCGGCAAAGAGATGCTGAAGGGTCCGGGCGTGATGGTGGGGGTCGGCCAGCAGCAGGGCCAGATCATTGCGGATGGCGGGCAGCGCGATGACATCCACCTCCGCCCCGGCCATCTTCAGTTCCGCATGCCAGGTGGCGGCGCCGTTTCTCCCGGCCTCACCCTCATCAGGCAGGATGCGCACGCGGCGACCGCGCAGCAACTCCAGGGTCTGGGGATCCCGTGTAAAGGAGGCTCCCGCCGTGACGGCGGCCAGGGGCACCCATGGGGCATCCGCCAGATCGATCACGGAGGCCGCCTCCAGCAGCCCCACGACGCCCTCCACCAGCAGGACCGGGGGGCGGTTCCGGATGAGGAAACTACGACCGAAGAAGCTGCCCCGGGAGCCCGCCAGGGTCTTGGCCTTGGTGGGGCCCTTCCCGGTGCTGAGCAGGCCGCCGTCATAGCGCCGCGCCTGGGCGAAGGTGCCCTCCACGAGGCACCAGCAGGTGTGGTCGCCCACGCGCGTGTTGCGCAGGAGCCGCTTGTTCTTGAAGAGATGCACCATGTCCGGCGTCACGTGCCGCAGCGTGGCGATGCGGCCCTCCTCCGCCGGAGTTAGAGGAAAGAAGGTGTGCCGCGCCCGCTGCTCCGCGGCGGTGCGGGCATCCGCCGGAGCGGCAGGCGGGGGGAGGGGGCGGTGGAGGAAACTACCTCGTGGGCCGGGGGGGTGACGGCGGCCGCCTGCCTCCTCATCCTCCCGCAGGAGGTGGCCGGGGGGCATCTGGCCGCTGCGGGCGGCATCGCGCAGCTTGTGGCGGAGCTCGGCCTCCGTCCAGAGCGGGCGGGAGCAGGCGCGGTTCCAGTGCTCCAGCAGCGGCGCGGCGGCCTCCGCAGAGAGATCGAACCCACGCACCAGGACCACGGCCACGCGGAAGAGCGCGGTGCTGCCGCCTTCTCCCTGGATCGAAGGCGGCATGCGGGAGATGTACTGCCAGGCCCGGTCTTCCACAGGGATAGGGGGCCGGAGGGCGGAGGGGCTGCCGGAGCGGGGGCTGGGCGCGTGAGAGGTCATCATCAAGATCAAGATGAGGTTTTGGTTTTTGCTTTTGCTGAATGGAGAACCGGGCGCGGGCCATGGGCAAAGCCATCCCATGCCCGTGCGGTGGGGTCGCCCGGGTGATGAAGTTCTGGCTGGCCCCCCGCTGTGGCCGGGTGTGGGGATAAAGGAAATATCAGACGCCGGGGGCGGTGCCGCCCGGGCTGTTCGTCGCGCCTACGGTAAGCCGCTGCTTGAACGCTTCCACCGCCGCGCGTTCGTAGCGCACGAGACGCCCAAGCTTGATGTAAGGAAGATCGCGCTGGCTCATGAACCGCTCGATCGTCTTCGATCTCACCCGCAGGAGCCGCGCGACCTCCGGTTTGGTCAGAAGCTGTTCCCCACCCTGAGATGCACTGTCAGACGCATTAACAACCATTGAGCAATGTGCGCTAAGCTCGGGTCCCGCACAAGGGGGAACTGTGAGGTGCGCGCTTTTTTTGAGCAAGGGCCTCCTGCCCGGGGGGAGGTGCGACACCATCGACACCCTTTTTGAACTTTTTGCCAAAAACGATGTTTTTAGGCATTCTGTTGCAAGTGGATGTGCGTGAGTGACTTGTGACTGAAAAATGCGAAGCCCGCCTTCGGCGGGAGACACCAGACTAGAAGACTCCAGACACAAGACCTGAGACAGGGGCAGATGGAGGGTCTGAGGCGAGACGGACAACAAGCTTCACCACGCAGAAGCATCACCTCACCCCTCCCTGGTCCGCCAGCAGGGTTGGAGTTCCGCATTTATGCGGTCAGGACACTACAACCCAACACAGCGCCCCGCCCCCGATTCCCTCAAAAGACAAGCCCCAAGCCTCCCCAGCCCTCCCAACACCTTGACGCACTGACGCACTGACGCACTGACGCACTGGACTGGGACCTTGCTGCCACCCCTGCCGGGGTGGGATCCTCCGTGTCTTCCAACCGGAGGTATCAGTCGCTCCGCTCCTTCAACCTTCCGGCTAATGGCTGGGATGCCTCCGGCATCACCCGCTGCGCGGGAGACAGAAGACTGGGAGACACCAGACACCAGACACCAGACAGAAGACCTGGGCCCGCCTTCGGCGGGAGACACCAGACTGGAAGACTCCAGACACAAGACCTGAGACAGGGGCAGATGGAGGGTCTGAGGCGAGACGGACAACAAGCTTCACCACGCAGAAGCATCACCTCACCCCTCCCTGGTCCGCCAGCAAGGTTGGAGTTCCGCATTTATGCGGTCAGGACGCCATGTCCCAATGCGACGCTCCGCCCCCGATTCTCTCAAAAGACAAGCCCCCCCCGCATCCATGCAAGCCAACCCAAGCCCCAAGCCTCCCCAGCCCTCCCAACACCTTGACGCACTGACGCACTGACGCACTGGACTGGGACCTTGCTGCCACCCCTGCCGGGGTGGGATCCTCCGTGTCTTCCAACCGGAGGTATCAGTCGCTCCGCTCCTTCAACCTTCCGGCTAATGGCTGGGATGCCTCCGGCATCACCCGCTGCGCGGGAGACAGAAGACTGGGAGACACCAGACACCAGACAGAAGACCTGGGCCCGCCTTCGGCGGGAGACACCAGACTGGAAGACTCCAGACACAAGACCTGAGACAGGGGCAGATGGAGGGTCTGAGGCGAGACGGACGACAAGATTCACCACGCAGAAGCATCACCCCACCCCTCCCCGGTCCGCCAGCAGGGTTGGAGTTCCGCATTTATGCGGTCAGGACGCCATGTCCCAATGCGACGCTCCGCCCCCGATTCTCTCAAAAGACAAGCCCCCCCCGCATCCATGCAAGCCAACCCAAGCCCCAAGCCTCCCCAGCCCTCCCAACACCTTGACGCACTGACGCACTGACGCACTGGACTGGGACCTTGCTGCCACCCCTGCCGGGGTGGGATCCTCCGTGTCTTCCAACCGGAGGTATCAGTCGCTCCGCTCCTTCAACCTTCCGGCTAATGGCTGGGATGCCTCCGGCATCACCCGCTGCGCGGGAGACAGAAGACTGGGAGACACCAGACACCAGACACCAGACAGAAGACCTGGGCCCGCCTTCGGCGGGAGACACCAGACTGGAAGACTCCAGACACAAGACCTGAGACAGGGGCAGATGGAGGGTCTGAGGCGAGACGGACAACAAGCTTCACCACGCAGAAGCATCACCTCACCCCTCCCTGGTCCGCCAGCAAGGTTGGAGTTCCGTCCCGCATGCGGGACCAATGCCATCAGGGAAAAGGTTGGGCAGAGCGATCAACGCCGTTGCATGAATGAAACTGAGGACCAACGGTCCGGAGTCATACCAGCCTGGGGCAACGCCCCAGGTTAGGGGTTGAAAGAGAATCGGAGGGCTGAAGGCCCGGCCTCATCAAGTCTGCCTATGACGAGCATCCCTGAATGACGTCGGGCCTACAGCCCTCAGCCTCTAAAACGAACGCCTACCTTGGGCGTTGCCCAAGGCTGCTATCATGCCGGGCTTTCAGCCCTCAGCTCGTTCGCCAAAGGCGAATCATCGACCTGACCAGCTTTTCCCGGATGGCACAGGCATTTATGCGGTCAGGACACTACGACCCAACACAGCGCTCCGCCCCCGATTCCCTCGAAAGACAAGCCCCCCCGCATCCATGCAAGCCAACCCAAGCCCCAAGCCTCCCCAGCCCTCCCAACACCTTGACCACTGCCCACTGACGCACCGACGCACCGACGCACCGACGCACCGACGCACCGACGCACCGACGCACTGACGCACTGACGCACTGACGCACTGCCCACTGACGCACTGACTCAATGTGTGTCGCATTTTTTACCCGTAACTCACTCAAGCACAGCAGAATACAACGATGTAAGCAAAAACATCGTTTTTGGCAAAAAGTCCAAAAAGGGTGTCGATGGTGTCGCAGGTGGGGGATAGGGAAGAGGGAAGAGCCTGGGAGTTGCTGCTTTGGCCTGCGTTTTTTCACGTTCCTGCCCCCTGGCGCAACCAGAAAGCTTGAGACCTGCGCGGCGTACTGCTTTGCTCCTCTCTTTTTCGTCCGCAACCTTGCCCACTGACCCAGAGTTTCATGAGCGCCCCTGCCCCCACCCCCACCTCCTCCCCGACCAAGGCCCGCTACATCATGATCGGCGGATTCCTTGGGGCGGGAAAAACCACGGCGATCGGCAAGCTGGCCCGCCACCTGACGGATCAGGGGCTGAAGGTGGGACTGATCACGAATGACCAGGCGGGTGGCCTGGTGGACACGAAGCTGCTACGGACGCAGGGGTTTGCCACAGAGGAGATCGCGGGCGGGTGCTTTTGCTGCCGGTTCAACACGCTGGTGGATGCCGCCGCGAAGCTCAATGATGCCACCAAGCCGGATGTCTTCATCGCCGAGCCGGTGGGGAGTTGCACGGATCTGGTGGCCACGGTGACCTACCCGCTGCGCCGCATGTACGGCGAGTCGTACTCCATCGCCCCGCTGAGCGTGCTGGTGGATCCCGTGCGGGCCCGCCGCGTGCTGGGGCTGGATGCGGGCGGCAACTTCTCCTCCAAGGTGACTTACATCTACAAGAAGCAGCTTGAGGAGGCGGATGTGATTGTGGTGAACAAGCGCGACCTCCTGACCCCGGAGCAGCTCGTGGAGCTCACGGAGGCTCTTCAGAAGGCGTTCCCCCAGGCAAAGACCGTGGACGCCTCGGCGCGTGAAGAAGGCGGTCTGGAAGGCTGGTTCGCCACGCTCTCCAGCCAGGCCCAGCCAGGCAACCGCGCGCCCATGGAGCTGGACTACGAGGTCTATGCCGATGGCGAGGCGTTGCTGGGCTGGCTGAACGCCACGGTCACGCTGGTGGCTGAAGACGAGTTCGATGCCAACGGGTACCTCCGCTGCCTGGCTGGGGCCATCCAGGAGAAGCTGGCCGTGCAGCAGGCAGAAGTGGCCCACCTGAAAATGACCTACAGCCCTGATGACGGCATCGGTGGCGAGATTGCCTCCGTGAACCTGGTGCGCAATGACAACGTGGCGGAGACGGGCATGACGCTGGATGAGCCCAGCACCGGCGGTCAGTTAATCCTGAACCTGCGGGCCGAGACTGACCCTGCGGAGCTGCTCAAGGCCGTGAAGGTAAGCCTGGTGATCGCGGGTGAAATCTATCCCGGCGTAAAGAGCACACTGGACCATGAAGAACACTTCCGCCCCGGCAAACCCGAGCCGACGCACAGAGATAGTGAAGCGCCGGGGGATTAGGAAATAAATTTGAACCACAGAGGCACAGAGAACACAGAGGAATGATTTTTTAGACAGAATTAACGGAATTAACAAAATTGGATTTCAAGCTACGGCCGTGGGTGAAGACGCCCCTCGCAGGAAGCTAAACCTAATTCCGTAAATTCTGTTAATTCTGTCTAAACCTCAGTTTCAGTCTCTGTGTTCTCTGTGCCTCTGTGGTTAAACAGAAGCTCTCTTAGGCCGCTTGCCGTGCGAATTTCTCCTCGATCCGCCGGTCCAGGGACTCGATCAGCTCCTCGTGTCCAAGGCGGCTGATGACGTCTTCCACGAACCCGATGGCGATGAGCTGGCGGGACTCCTGGTCGGGAATGCCGCGGGCCTTCAGGTAGAAGAGCTCGTCTTCGCTGATGGGGGCGCTGGTGGCACCGTGGCTGCACTTCACCTGGTCGGCGTTGATCTCCAGGCCGGGCATGGAGACGGCTTCGCTGTCCGCGCTGTTGAGCAGGTTGCGGCACTTCTGGTAGGCGTCTGTGTAGTGGGCGCCGTCGGCCACGTTGATGAGGCCGGAGAAGATGGTCCGTGTCTTGTCATACAGCGCGTTCTTGTAGAGCAGGTCGCTGTAGGTGCGGGGGGCCAGGTGGTTCTGCAGGGTGCGCATGTCCACGATCTGGCTGCTGAAGGGCAGGCTGACGCCGAGCATGTCACTGCGGGAACCTTCGCCAGCGAGATCGCTCACGCTTTCGCTGCGGGCGAAGGAGGCACCGAGCTGGAGCTGGAGGGCCTTCACCTGGGCATCCCGTGCCACCGTGGTGGAGGAGATGTGCAGGGCGCGGGCGGAGTCGGCAAGCTCTTGCGAGTTCACATAGGTGATATGGCTGCCATTGCCCGCTACAAAGTCGGCCACGGCCACGCTCTGGGCCACCTCATCACGCAGGGAGGCGTGGTGGTCCAGCACCGTCACCTGGGCATGATCGCCGGCGACAATGAGCGTGTGGGGGAAGACGAGGCTGTTAACCCCTGAAACCCAATGGAAGATCTCAATGGGGGCCTTGAGCACCGCATTCTTCGGCGCGAGGACTACGGCTCCGGCCCGCACGTGGGCCAGGTGGAGGGCGGCAAATTTCTCGGAACCCAGATCCGCCTTGCGCTTCATGAGGTACTGCTGAAGCACGTCTCCGTGCGTGCGCAGGGCCTCGGCAAAGGGCAGGACCACGACGCCGTGCTCCAGACCATCCGTCTGGCTGTGGATGAGGCGGTCGTTGAGGAAGATGAGACGGGCAGCCACGTGGCTGAGGCCCTTGGAGCCTTCCATGGCGGCCTGCTTCTCGGCCTCGGTCGTCTCACCGGCCAGATGCAGGCCGTCCAGACTGAGGTTCTTGGACTGGGAATACCTCCAGTGCTCGTCCCTGAGACCGGGCATGGGCAGGGCTTGGAACTCTTCCCAAGCGGCCCGGGCGCGCGACTGGAACCATTCCGGCGCGTCCTCCAGCTTGCTGAAGTCGGGCGTCAGTTCGGTCGGTGCGGATGACAGGGGAGGGGATGAAGGCTTCTCCATTTCTGGTTCGGCGATGGGCGCAGCAACGCTCATGGATTATGGTTGATGGGGAAAAGGGTTGGGAATGGGCGGGAGGGTGGACTGGATCAGCCTACGGAGCCTTCCATTTCGAGATCGATCAGGCGCTTGAGCTCCACGCTGTATTCCATGGGGAACTCACGCACGAGGTCGTTGATGAAGCCGTTTACGGAGAGGCTCATGGCCTCTGCCTCGCTCAGGCCGCGCTGTTGCATGTAGAAGATCTGCTCCGCGCTTACCTGGCTCACGCTGGCCTCATGCTGCGTGGCGTGCTCGTTGCCGCGCACGTTGATCGCCGGGTAGGTGTCGGTGCGGCTGCTGGAGTTGATGAGCAGGGCGTCGCACTCGGTGTTGTTTTTGCAACCCTTGAGGTGCTTCGGGATGTGGACCAGGCCACGGTAGGTGGCGCGGCCCTTGCCGATGCTGATGCTCTTGGAGATGACGTTGCTCGTCGTCTCATCCGCGGCGTGGATCATCTTGGCCCCGGTGTCCTGGTGCTGGCCGGTGTTGGCCAGGGCGATGCTGATGACCTCACCGCGGGCGCGGCGGCCTTTCATGACCACGCCGGGATACTTCATCGTCAGGCGGCTGCCGATGTTACAGTCAATCCAGCGCACCTCGGCGTCCTCATGCGCGATGCCGCGCTTGGTCACGAGGTTGAAGACGTTGCTGCTCCAGTTCTGCACGGTCACGTACTGGATCTTGGCACCCTTCATGGCCACCAGCTCCACCACGGCGCTGTGGAGCGTTGCGGTCTCGAACTTGGGGGCGGTGCAGCCTTCCATGTACATGACCTCTGCGCCCTCATCCGCGATGATGAGCGTGCGCTCGAACTGGCCAAACTGCTCGCTGTTGATGCGGAAGTAGGCCTGGAGCGGGTGCTTCACCTTCACGCCCGGGGGGATGTAGATGAACGAGCCGCCGCTGAACACGGCGCTGTTGAGCGCGCTGAACTTGTTGTCCCCGGTGGGGATGACCTTGCCAAACCACTTGCGGAAGATCTCCGGATGCTGCTGGAGGGCTTCGGTGCTGTTCATGAAGATCACACCCTGCTCCTCCACCACCTTCTTCACGTTGGAGTAGGCGGCTTCACTGTCATACTGGGCCTCCACACCGGCCAGGAACTTGCGCTCCTGCTCAGGGATGCCCAGGCGTTCGAAGGTCTTCTTCACCTCCTCGGGCACGTCGTCCCAGGAGCGTTTGGCCTTGCGGTCACCCGCGAGGTAATAGCGAAATTCCTCGAACTTGATGTTGTTGAGGTCCGTGGTGGCCCAGTGGGTGGGCATGGGCTTTTCCTCAAAGACCTTCAGAGCCTTCTTGCGGAACTCACGCACCCAGTCGGGGTCGTTCTTGACGTCGCAGATGTAGTCGATGGTCTTTTCTGAAAGACCGTAGCCCGCATCATAAACGTGATTCTCGGGGAAGTAGAAGTCTCCCACGGAATCCGCCCTGATGTCGGCGATGTCTGGTGTTTCAACACTCATGTTCGTACAGGATTTGGGGGTTCTTAGGCCGCGTGGGTGAGCTCGTAGCCCTTGGCTTCCAGCTCGAGGGCCAGTTCCGGGCCGCCGCTGCGGATGATGCGGCCCTCGACCATGACGTGGACGATGTCCGGCTTGATGTAGTCCAGCAGGCGCTGGTAGTGGGTGATGACGAGGAAACCACGCTCCGGTGAGCGCATGGAGTTCACGCCCTGGGAGACGACCTTGAGGGCATCGATGTCCAGGCCGCTGTCGGTCTCGTCGAGAATGGAGTACTTGGGCTCCAGCATCATGAGCTGGAGGATCTCGTTGCGTTTCTTCTCCCCGCCGGAGAAGCCCTCGTTTACGGAGCGGGCAGTGAAGCTGCGGCTCATTTCCAGCTCATCCATGCGGCTGTAGAGCTTTTTGTAGTAGGCCACGGCATCGAGCTCCTCGCCTTTGGGCAGGCGGGCCTGGAGGGCGGCGCGGATGAAGTTGGCGTTGCTCACGCCCGGGATCTCAAAGGGGTACTGGAAGGCCAGGAAGAGGCCGGCGCGGGAGCGGGCATCCACCTCCATGGCCAGGAGGTCTTCACCATCCAGGGTGACACTGCCGGATGTCACTTCGTAGTCTTCGTGACCGCACAGCACCTTGCTCAGGGTGCTCTTGCCGGAACCGTTCGGGCCCATGATGGCATGGACTTCACCAGGTTTCACTTCGAGGGAGAACCCTTTGAGAATTTCACGGTCGGGGATGCAGGCGTGCAGGTCTTGGATCAGGAGGCTCATGGATGGATGAAAAAGGGAACAGGAACAGGAACAGGGATGTCGGGAAGCTACTGGGCAGGCAGGTCAAACCTGGGGTTTGGCGGTGGCATTTTTCTTCACGCACTCAGGGCAAAAGCCACGGATGGCGATGTCCAGGCGGGTGACGCGGCTGCCTTCCGGCAGTTTCCAGAGGGTGGAAATGGGCAGGTTGTTGATCGGGTGGGCATCGGCCACGGCACCGCATTGGTCGCAGTGGAAGTGCACGTGATCATTCATGTTGGCGCAGAAGCGGGAGGAGGCGCGGTCCAGATTGACCTGCTTGAGCAGCCCGTGTGCCACGAGCGTGTCCAGGCAGTTGTACACCGTGGCCAGTGAGATGGCTGGCACATGCTCCTTGGCACGCATAAAGACCTCTGTGGCAGTGGGATGGTCGTGAGACGCTTTCACCACCTCATGCACCACGGCTCGCTGCGGGGTCATCCGGAGATCGGCCGGCAGCGCGGGTTCATCATGTCCTGGCAGGTTGGCTTTCATGGGCAAGCCCAGCTGCAATGGATGCAATGCTGGGACCACACGTTATTCAGTTTTGGAATGAGATCAATAATCATTCTAAGAAAGCTACGCGTGCCCGCTGTGCCGGGATGATCTGATCTGCATCGGGATTTGCCCTTTATTGGTTAGCAGGGGTTGATGGTCAGGGGGATGGACGGGATGGACGGGATGGACGGGATGGACGGGATGGACGGGATGGACTGAATGGACTGAATGGACGTGGGGAGTCAGGGGCGGTTCCGGCGCTGCTGCCGGGTGCGGTAGAGCCTCTCTGTGAAGCCGCCTTCTTTTTCAAAGGCGGCGGCCAGGGCGGCTACCTGCCGGTCCAGGAGGGAGCATGCCACCCCGATGAGGACGTGCACCGCGTTGGCGGAGGGCTCTGCATAGGTCAGGCCCTTCGGAGGGCCGGGTGGCTTCCCGCGTAGCGTCGGTCCATTCTGTCCATCAGGTCCATTTCGTCCCTTCTGCTGCACATCCTGCTGCCCACCCACCTCCTTCACCCAAGCCGCCACCTCATCCGCCGTAGTGCAGCGGCGGGCCACCAGTGCCTTTCGGCGCGGGTCATTCTCCGCCCAGAGCGTGAGGCTGCGGTGCCTGAGGTAGTCTTCGTAGTCCAGCTTCAGTTCTTCCAGACTGGCCCGGGCCACCTGGGTGAGCTTGAGCTCCATTTTCTTGGACGTGGCGCTCGCTTCACTGCCCTCGGCGATGTTCTGCACCCCGCTGCGGGCGGCCTGCACCATCTGGTCATGAGTGCGGCTGCGCTTCTCGATGTACTTGTCACAAAAGCGCACGGTGACGTCGTAGCAGAGTTGCGCGACCTGGAAGCTCTTCAGCCTTCGGTAACCGCCGTGCTTCGGGATGAGGGGCTCTTCGTTCATCGCCTCCCCTCACGGTTCCGACTTGATCTGATTCCCAGGGACGCGCTTCTTGCGGATAGCAAGGGTGCGTTCGGCGAGTTCCTCGACGATGCGAAGCTTCTCGGCGATGGGGCGTCGGGCGAGCTGGCGGCGATAGGCAGCCTTGCTTTCGAGGATTTGCTGGAGGCGGGTCATTCGAGAAATTGACGTTGGAAAGTGCGATGTCAGCCTTCCAGTGTGTCCGGCTTTTTGAGAACCCTCTTCTCATCGCTCACCAATCGGCGTTCCACCTTTTTGAGATCTTCCGCTGCGGGTAGGGACTCAGGGCGGATGCCTCGTTCAAGTAGCGTGTTGCGCACCGCTGAATTGTTGGTGATGTGTTCCTTGGAAATCGCGTGTTCGGTGCTCATCTCATGCTGGCGGGCGTTGAAAATGGTGATCTCTGTCGCAAAGTCCTTGGCTTTCAAAATGATTGTCGGGGCAAAATCAGCCAAGGGCCTGCCCTGCGGCACCTTCCAGTGGGCCTTCATCGCCTCGGTGGTTTTGCCAAACAGGGCTTGGTCGCCTTTGCTGCGAATGAGGGCGAAGTCGTCGTTTCCTCCGGTTTGCTCGTAGATGACCTGGGATAGCTCCTTCTCCGTGGCGCTTAGTTTTTTTCGCGCAGAGAGTCGCTCTGTTTCCAGCAGTCGCTGCTCGATAAGTTCCGCCCGTCGCGTCTGAATGGCAAAATAGGTTTGGGCAAAGGCGATTTCGGGCTTCCTTGGGTCGCCATTTTGGGCGATGAGATAACAGGCGTAGCGGGTGAGAAGTATGTCTTCGATCTCCCGCTGGCTGCCTGAGCCGAGTTCGACCATTTTGTTGACGCCAACAAAATGGTCGGAAACCCGATGACTGGAGACTTCACAAGCCACTTTGGCCTTTGAGATAACGGCTGAAAAGTTGCGCCATTCATCATAGCCGAGAAGGTGCTGCACATCCCGGGCCAGCCAATATTCCACGCCGGTTTCGGTCTTCTGTGCGTGGCCCTCAAAGGTTTCAGTCAGGGAATGAACGAGATCCGTGTTCATAGATGGGCTTTAATGTGAAAAATGCTCTTCGTCACGGGCTTGATAGGGTAAAAAGCTCGCATGAACCGGTCGCTATCGCAGTAGCCCCTAGCCAATCTCGCGGGAGGCCTTTCGTTTGAGCTTTTAAAGCATCATAACGCCGCACACGGCAAATGATTGAAAAACGCTAGTCGGAAGGGTATTGGAGGCGTGCAAACTGTTGATTGTGAGGGCGTTGAGCTGCTTTGATCAATCAGTGAAGGCAGGTTGTGTTGGGGAAGAAATGGGCAGTGCAGCCATCATTCATGCGACGTGGGCTGAATCGCGACAAAGGTGCCAGAGTCTTCGCCGCGGAGAAGAGTTCCCTCCCGCCTTTCTCGCTTGGCATTCCGCAGTTCTCTTCCAAGATGCCGTCACAAATGAAAATTGGACTGATCGGTTGCGGGAAAATGGGTGGAGCCTTGCTGCGCGGGGCGCTCAAGGCAGGTCTGGCTGAGGCCAGGGGCGTGATCCTCTACGACAAGGTGCCTGCCGCCGTGGCGGCGCTCCAGGAAGTCTCCGCCGAGGTGCAGGTGGCCCAAAGTCCCACCGAAGTCGCGGAAAATGCGGATGTGGTGATCCTCGCGGTGAAGCCGCAGGACATGAAGCCGCTGCTGGAAGGCCTCTCCCAAAGTGATTCCGCCCCGCTGTACCTCTCCATCGCCGCCGGTCTGACGCTGGCGCAACTCGAAGGCTGGCTGGGTGGAAAGGCCCGGGTGGTGCGCTCCATGCCGAATACTCCCGCCCTGCTGCTGGCCGGTGCCTCCGCCTACTCTCGCGGTGCGCAGGCTACCGATGAAGATCTGGCATTGGCCAAGGCCGTGCTCGGGGCCGTCGGCTCCGCTCAAGAAGTGCCGGAAAACCTGCTGGACGCCGTGACTGGCCTGAGCGGCAGCGGCCCGGCCTATGTGTACACGGTGATCGAGGCTCTGGCTGATGGCGGCGTTTTGATGGGCCTGCCCCGCGCCACCGCCCTGCAATTGGCCGCCCAAACGGTCGCCGGAGCCGCCCAGATGGTGCTGGAAACCGGCAAGCATCCCGGGGTGCTGCGCGATGAGGTGACCAGTCCCGGCGGTACCACTATCGCCGGGCTGGAGCAGCTTGAGGCTCAAGGGCTTAGGAATGCACTGATTCAGGCCGTACGCAAGGCCACCGAGCGCAGCAAAGAGCTGGCGGCACGATAGACTCAGGGGTAGATCCTGATGCGGCATTCGCCATCTCCAGACGGTGATGGCGAATTCCGTTTAGCCGGGCCTAAAGCGGCCTGCGGCAGGGGAAGGGCGAATCAGGGGAAACAGGAAAGACGGAACATCTGGATGAATAAACCTTCATCTGGCCCGTCGAACGGGAAGCAACCCAAACCCCTGAAGAACTATGAAAACGCTTCTAGCCTTCCTCGCCGTTGCCGTAACGCTTGGCTTCGCCGCGCCTCAGTCAGCGGATGCGCGTGATCACCGTCACCGCCATCACAAGCATCATCATCACAAGCACCATCGACATTATCATCCGTACCACCACCATCATCACCATTACCCGCGCTACTACAGCACGCCCAGATACTACGGCTCGGGGTACTACAATCGGTCCTACTCCCGTCCATACTACCGGGACTACTGCTACCCGCCCCGTGCTCGCGTGTATCTGCCCGGGATTGGCATTGTGGTGAGGTAGTGGAGGAGTGAAGTGAAAAGTTGAGAGTGAAAAGTAAAAAGTGGTGAGCGGTTAGAGGAAAGTAAAGTTTGGCGGTGAGTCGGACGCAGAGGTGTCTGGCTCACCGCTTTTTCATGGTCCGGCAACCGAAGCGGTCGCCCTACAAGTTGACTCCTGAGCCGACTGAAGTCGGTACTCCAACCCAGTTTGCGATGGTTGGTTGTTACTGGGTTTTTCTTTGTGCCTTCGTGCCTTTGTGTGAGGAATATCGAATCTTCGCAGGCTGAAGCCTGTACCCCGGACAGCATCGGCTCCAACACCTTGACCACCGACTCACCGACGCACCGACGCACCGACGCACCGACGCACCGACGCACCGACCTACTGGCCCCAAGAGCGCAGCTTCACATGCACCTGGGCCACCTTGCCCATGTAGTGGTCCATCTTGTATTCCGTGGCGGCTTTCAGCATGTGGGCCTTGGCCTTGTCCACGTTGCCGAGGGCTTCTTCGTACAGACCCAGATAGAGATGGGCGTAGCACAGTTGATTGCGTCTGGCTTCGCTGCCTTTCTCGCCAGTGGCGGCGGCCTTGAGCACCTCTGCCTCGCTGCCTTTTCCGGCAAAGAGGTCGTGCACCTGCTTCATGGGCACGCGGGTGTCGCCCTCAATCGGGATCAGCACCTTGCGGGCGACTTCGGCACCGTCCTTTTTGGCCACGCAGATGAAGTGCCACGCGGCATTCTCCACGTCATTGGGGTTCACGGTCTGGTGCAGTTCGAATTGTTTCCTGCCACCCGCGTAGTCCTCCGCATAGTACTGCGCCAGCCCCCGCTGCCAGAGCTGCGGGGCGATGCCGGGCTGGAGCTTGATGGCCTGGTCAAACGCCTCCACGCTTTCCTTCGCCTTCCCGGCAAAGAAGAGCGCCACGCCATCGCCAAACCACGAGTCTGACTGTGCCTCCAGACTGCTGGCAGCGCTATCCTGCGCATGGAGGGCGCAGGGCAGGGCCAGAGGGAGTGCCAGCAGGCCTCCCAGGAAAACGCGGAGTACCAGAGGGCGGATGAACTGAGGCAGATTCATAAGAGGACGGGGGCAGAGGAAAAGGTGTTACTCAGGCTTGTAGTAGCGCCCCATGTATTTGAGGATGGCGTCGCGCATCTCTTCACCATCCACCTCGCCGTTGTGACGCCAGATGATGTCGCCATTCGGAGCCACCAGGACGGTGTGTGGCGTGGGCCCCTGCCACTCGGGATCCAGAGCCTTGATGAGGTCTTCATGGCTGCCGGTGTAGATGTAGCTGTTGGTGGTGCGGCCCTCCGCCTTCACGCTGGGTTTGATCTTGTCCGGGATCGCCGCGCCCTGGGATTCGAGAAACTCCTTCACCTTGTCCTTCGCTTCCGGCTGGTCCAGGCTCAGGGTGATGAGCTCAAAGTCACGCAGGCCGAACTTGCGGGCTGTCTTGGCGAGTTCAGGAAACTCCTCCACACACGAGATGCACCACGTGGCCCACACGTTGATGAGGCGCACCTTCTTGGTGCCGTTCTTCCGGATCGCGGCCACACCGGCGGCATCGATGTTCTCCACATCCACCGGGGCATGGGCCCACTTCTTGTCGTCCTCAGCGACATTGGCCTTCTTGCCCAGCCACTTGGTGGAGCAGCCGTGCACCTTGGTGGTCTCCACGGCCACCGGCTTGCCTGCCAGCAGTGCCTCCACGGCATTGCGGGCATCGTGGGTCTTCACCGTGGCGGGATCGGCAAAACGGGAGTCGTCAAAAGCGCCCTTGTAGCGGAGCTTGCGATCGGCATCGAAGAGGAACACATGCGGCGTGGCCAGGCAGCCATAAGCCTTGGCGGCAGTCTGCGCCTCACCGTCGTAGAGATACGGGAAATTGAAGCTCTGTTCCTTGGCGTGGAGCTTCATCTCATCGAAGCTGTCGTTGTACTTGGAGTACCCCAGCTCATCCGGCCGCAGCGAGGCCGGGTTGTTGGGGTTGATCGCCACCAGGGTAAAGCTCGCGCCCTTCTCCTTCAGGTCTGCCACCAGCTTCTTGATGCGCTCCTCAGAGGCCTGGGAATCCGGGCAGTGGTTTGAGATGAACGCGACCATCAGCAGCTTGGCGTCCTTGTAGTCTGCCAGCGTGTGCGTTTTGCCATCGATGCCTGGGAGCTTGAAATCCGGGGCCGGACTGCCGATGGCCAGTTCCTGCGCATCTTCAGGCAGCCCGTTGGACTTCTTGGGCTTGGCGGCATCGGGTGCGGCAGAGGCGAGCCCGGCAGTGAGAATGAGGAAGGTGAGGAGGAGCTTCATGGGAATTCTAAATGATAAATTAGAAATGATAAATGAATGCAGAGCCGCGGCGGGTGAGGATCCGGGGGCAATTTCTAATTTCTAATTTTCAATTTATAATTCGCCTGCTTCGACTTCAAACTCGTCTGCCGGGTCAAACGGCGGCATGGGCACGTTGATGATGCGAAGTTTCCCCACGGCGCGATGCACGCAGCCGGGGCGGATCATCACAGAGGTCATGGGCTTGAGGGGGACGATCTGGCCGTCGATCTCCAGGTGCCCTTCGCCCTCCAGCACGATGTAGATCTCCGTCATCTTCTTGTGGTAGTGCAGCTTGCTGTCCACGTGAATGTCCGTGAGGTGCACGCTGGCGAGGGTATTCCACGGCTCCTTGAACGCCCGACGTGCCTGGCCGCAGGGGCAGGGGGTCGGCGGGATCTCATCCAACTGGGCGACGGCAAAACGGGGCTCTGTGGTGGGGGCGGGGGCTGTGACAGACTCGGCGACGGACATGATGATGAAACGAAGCGAGGTGGGTGGTTTGGACAAGCTTTTCCAGTGCGTCAGTGCGTCAGTGCGTCAGTGCGTCAGTGCGTCAGTGGGCAGTGGGCAGTGGTCAAGGTGTTGGGAGGGGGAGGGGTCTTGGGGCTTGGGTTGGCTTGCATGGATGCGGGGGGTTGTCGTTTGAGGGAATCAGGAGCGGAGCGTCGTGTTGGGTCGTAGTGTCCTGAGCGCATAAATGCGGAACTCCAACCCTGCTGGCGGACCCTGGGAGGGGTGGGGTGATGCTTCTGCGTGATGAAGCTTGATGTCCGTCTTGCCTCAGCCCCTCCATCTGCCCCTGTCTCAGGTCTTGCGTCTGGAGTCTTCTAGTCTGGTGTCTCCCGCCGAAGGCGGGCTCATGTCTTGTGTCTGGAGTCTTCTAGTCTTCTGTCTCCCGCCGAAGGCGGGCAAGGGTTCAAGTCTTGAGTCTTGTGTCTTGAAGTCTTGAGTCTCCCGCCGACTGTTGGCGCGCCATGCCTGACGCCCCCGCTCTTGAGGTTCACAATGTTCACCGCCGCTACCGCCTTGCCGGACATGAGGTGCATGCGCTCAAGGGCGTTTCCCTGACCGTGGCCCATGGGGAGAGGCTGTTCCTCTGCGGGGCCTCGGGCTCAGGAAAGACGACGCTGCTCTATATTCTGGGCGGGCTGGAGAAGCCCTCGGAGGGGGATGTGTCCGTCGGTGGCACTTCCCTGTACAAGGGGTCAACCAACACTCGGGCGATGGTGCGGAACAAGGGGCTTGGGTTCGTTTTCCAGAACTACCACCTGCTGCCGGAACTGACGGCGATAGAGAATGTGGTTCTGCCGTCCTTGATCGGCGGCGCCCCAGCGGATTCTCGTGCCAAGGAACTCCTCACCCGCGTCGGTCTTGGCGAGCGTCTCTACCACCTGCCTACAGAACTCTCCGGCGGCGAGCAGCAGCGCGTGGCCCTGGCCCGTGCCCTCATCAATGATCCGCCGATCATCCTCGCCGATGAGCCCACGGGCAACCTGGACGCCGCCACCGGCAAGCAGATCATGGACTTGCTCTTCGAGGTGGTGGCCGAGTCCAAGAAGACCCTGGTCGTAGTGACCCATGACGCGAACCTCGCCGAGCGCGGCGACCGCAAACTGGTGCTGAACAAGGGGGAGCTCGCCGCGTAGCGGCGGGGTGGCCGCAAGCGGCCTGTTGAGACGGCTTCGCTGGTTGAGACGCTGCGCTGGTTGAGACGCTGCGCTGGTTGAGACGCTGCGCTGGTTGAGGCGGCTGCGCTGGTTGAGACGCTGCGCTGGTTGAGACGCTGCGCTGGTTGAGACGCTGCGCTGGGTGAGACGCTGCGCTGGTTGAGACGCTGCGCTAGTTGGTCATACTGCCCTCTGACACACCGACGCACTGGGTCCCGCGGGTCCTGACCGCATAAATGCGGAACTCCAACCCTGCAGGCGACAACGAAGGGCGTTGGAGTTCCGCTTTTAAGCGGTCAGGCTACAATGTCCGATGACGTTGCTTCTAGATACAGTCGCCGCCCACCGCCCACCGCCCACTGCCCACTGCCCACCGCCCACTGCCCACCGCCCACTGCCCACCGCCCACCGCCCACTGCCCACCGCCCACCGCCCACCGCCCACCGCCCACCGCCCACCGCCCACCGCCCACCGCCCACCGCCCACCGCCCACCGCCCACCGCCCACTGCCCACTGCCCACTGCCCACTGCCCACTGCCCACTGCCCACCGACGCACCGGCTCCCGAATTGCTTGCACTTCCGCGCTAATCAGGCATGCTGCGCGCTCTCCATGTCCCAGGCTCCCCTCATCTATCTTGACGGCAAACTCCTTCCCGAATCGGAAGCGAAGATCAGCGTGTTCGACCACGGTCTTCTGTATGGGGACGGCGTCTTTGAGGGGATTCGCTTTTACAACGGTCGTGTCTTCCGCCTTACCGAGCACTTGGTGCGCCTTTTCGAGTCTGCTCGCTCCATCTGTCTGAACATGCCCCTTACGTTTGAGGAGCTGGAGAAGGCCACGCTGGATACGGTGGCGGCCAACAATTTGCGCGATGGCTACATCCGCCTTGTGGTGACCCGCGGCGTGGGCTCCCTGGGCCTGAATCCTTACCAGTGTCCCAAGGCCAGTGTGTTCATCATCGCGGGCTCCATCAGCCTGTATCCCGCTGAGAAATACGAAAAAGGCCTCACCATGGTGACCTGCGCGACCCGTCGCCCGGCTCCCGCGGCGCTCAGCCCGCAGGTGAAGTCCTTGAATTATCTCAACAACGTCATGGCCAAGATTGAGGCCATCCAGGGCGGCGGTGAGGAAGGCGTGATGCTCAATGAGCAGGGCTACGTGGCCGAGTGCACTGGGGACAACCTTTTCATCGTGAAAAAAGGGAAGGTTTACACCCCCCCGATCTCCGCAGGCGGACTGGACGGCATCACGCGCGGGGTGGCCATTGAGCTCCTTGCAGAGCTGGGTGTGCCCGTCATTGAATCCAACCTCACCCGCCATGACATCTTCGTGGCAGAGGAGTGCTTCCTCACGGGCACCGCTGCTGAGGTGATCGCCGCTGTGGTGCTGGATCGCCGCGTCATCGGCGATGGCAAGCCCGGCCCCCTCACGCAGAAGTTGGTGGCCAAATTCAAGGCCCTGGCCAACTCCACCGGCACTCCGGTCGTCTATCCTGCGTAATGAATAGTTGAGGAAGCGCCCGCTTTCGGTCAAAAATCAGAAATTAGATCCGGGCGCTCCCACCTCTCCTGTTCCCCCTCCTCCGGCCATGAAGTGCGACATGTGCGACAACGAAGCGACCGTTTTCCTGACCCAGATCGTGGACGGGAAGATGACGCAGGTGAATTTGTGCGACAAGTGCTCCAAGGAAAAGGGGGTCACTGACCCAACCGGATTTCAATTGGCGGACTTCCTCCTGGGGAATGCCGCGCAGAAAAAGACCCGCCAGAGCTCAGCGGAAGACGACACCCTGGCCTGCCCCGAGTGCGGCTTCACCCGTGCGCATCTCAAGAAGATCGGCCGCATGGGCTGCCCGGAGTGCTATCTGACCTTCGGCGACGACATGGACAACATGCTGCGCGCCATGCACAAGGGCACCCGCCATGTGGGCAAGGTGCCGGGACGTCAGGTCGCTCCGACTCCGCACGCCTCGTCTGGGGCCGCTCCCGCGCCTGCCCCCAAGGCAGAGCGTCCTGCGCCCCCCGCCACCCCGCCTCCGCCGCCTGCTCCTGCGCCCGTGAGCCCCAAGAAAAAACTTGCTGACCTCAAGGCCGCCATCGATCGGGCGGTGATGGAGGAGCGCTATGAAGATGCCGCCCGCCTCCGTGATGAGGTGAGGGCCATCGAAAGCAAGGCCTGACTTCCTGCCTGACCTCAGAGCCAGATTGCTCCGGCTGGGAGTGATCTGACGCAAAGTTGCGTCGGGAGACATTTCGTTCTGGCGTCTTGGCGTTATGGCTGCTCTCCTGACTCTGAAAGGCAACTTTGCAAGCCTCGCAGTAGATTTCTTCTCATCGCTTTGCCATCGTGCGTAGTCTATATTTGTAGAGCAACGTTTCTTTCACCTGACATGCGATTTACCACCCTCCTGAAGAACCCCGCAGACTGGATGCAGGGCCGCGGACCGCACTCCGACATCGTCATGACGTCGCGGATCCGGCTGGCGCGCAACCTGCGCGGCTGGTCGTTTCCGGGCTGGTCTTCAGAGCGCCAGCGGGTGGACCTCATGAACGAGGTGCGCCCCATTGTGGCAGGACTGCCGGAGATGAAGGACGGCTTCAATGAGGAGTACCCCAATCTCACAAAAACCAAGAAGCAGGTGCTCGTAGAGCGCCACCTCGTGAGCCGGGAGCACGCCGCCCGGTCCACAGGGTGCGCCATCCTCATCGACCGCCGCCAGAGCCTGGCCATCATGGTCAACGAAGAAGACCATTTCCGCATGCAAGGGATCCGGGCGGGTCTGGACCTGCGCACCGCCTATGAGCTGGTGAACCGGGTGGACTCGGAGCTGGAGAACTTCCTGCCCTATGCCTACGATTCCCGTCTGGGCTACCTCACCGCCTGCCCCACCAACGTCGGCACCGGCATGCGCGCCTCTGCCATGCTGCACCTGCCCGCGCTCGTGCTTACGGAGCAGATCAAGCAGGTGATGAACGCCGTCAGCAAGATCGGTCTGGCCGTGCGCGGCCTCTATGGCGAGGGCACCGAGGCCCTGGGCAACCTTTTTCAGGTCTCCAACCAACATACGCTGGGGGAAACTGAGTCCGAGCTCATCAGCCGCATCGAAGGCGTGGCAGAGCATATCGTGCAGGCAGAGAACAACGCCCGCGAGAAGCTCCTCCACGAGAGCCCCACCATGCTGCGGGATCAGGTGGGCCGTGCCTATGCAACGCTGCGCTTCGCCCATATTCTGAATTCCAAGGAAGCACTCACCCAGCTCTCCTTGTTGCGCTTGGGGGCCGATCTGGACCTCGTCACCACGTGTGACCGCGGCCTGCTGGATGCCCTGTTGCTGGAGATCCAGCCTGCGCACCTGCAGCTCGCCGCCCAGCGTGAGCTCTCCCCGGAAGAGCGGGACACGCGTCGGGCTGAAATTACCCGTCAGCTATTGAAATCCGTTCCTGAGCCTCTTAACGTATCCTTAGACAGCGCTGAAAATGCGCCACCCCCTGAATCCGATGATGAATAACTTTACCCCTCGCGCCCAGCAAGTGCTGGCGCTGGCCCGCAAAGAAGCGGACCGCTTCAACCACAATTATGTGGGGACGGAGCATCTCCTGCTCGGCCTGATCAAGCTAGGGCAGGGTGTCGCTGTCAACGTACTCACCAAGCTGGGTGTGGACCTGGACACGGTCCGCATGCAGGTGGAGCAACAGGTGGGAAGCGGCCCTGACACCAAGATGGTGGGCAACATTCCCTACACGCCCCGTGTGAAGAAAGTGCTCGCCCTCGCTTCGAAAGAGGCCAAGGCGCTGAACCACTCCTATGTGGGCACGGAGCACCTCCTCCTCGGCCTTCTGCGTGAAGGTGAGGGCGTGGCCGCGCAAGTGCTGCGCAGCCTCGACGTGAATCTCGAGAAGGCCCGCAACGAGATCCTCAAAGAGCTCGACCCCAACTTTGGCAACGAAGAGGAAGAGGAAGAGAGCGAAAACGCCCCCTCCGTCGGTGGTTCCAAGAAGGACAGCAAGACCCCGGCTCTCCGCGCCTTTGGCCGTGACCTGACCGAGCTCGCCCAGAAGGGTGAGCTGGATCCGGTGATCGGCCGCGCCGGGGAGATTGAGCGCGTCATTCAGATCCTGTGCCGCCGTACCAAGAACAACCCCGTGTTGATCGGTGAGGCTGGCGTGGGCAAGACCGCCATTGTGGAAGGTCTGGCTCAGGAAATCGCCCAGGGCAACGTGCCCGAAATTCTGCGCGACAAGAAAGTGATCGTCCTGGACCTCGCCCTCATGGTGGCGGGCACCAAGTACCGCGGTCAGTTTGAAGAGCGCATCAAGGCCGTGATGGACGAGATCCGCCGCACGAAGAACGTCATCCTCTTCCTGGACGAGCTGCACACCATCGTGGGTGCGGGCAGTGCAGAAGGCGCGATGGACGCCAGCAACATTTTGAAACCCTCCCTCAGCCGTGGTGAGCTGCAGTGCGTGGGCGCGACCACCCTTAACGAGTACCGCAAGTACATTGAGAAGGACGCCGCCCTCGAGCGTCGCTTCCAGCAGGTGAAGGTGGATGAGCCCAGCGTGGAAGACGCCATCCGCATCTTGGAAGGTCTGAAGGGCAAGTACGAAAGCCACCACAAGGCCAAGTACGGTCCCAAGGCCCTTGCGACGGCGGTGCATCTCAGCAGCCGCTACCTGCCCGCGCGCTTCCTGCCGGACAAGGCCATCGACATCATGGATGAAGCAGGCGCCAAGGCCCGCATCTCCGCCATGACCCGGCCGCCAGAGTTGAAAGTCATCGAAGCCGAGATCGAAGAGATCCGCGGCGAGAAGGAAGTGGCCATCAAGGAGCAGGACTTCGAGAAAGCCGCGCACCTGCGCGACAAGGAGAAGGCTGCGAAGAAGCGCCACGACGATGTGCTCGACAAATGGCGCACCAACAACACGGAGCGCATCGTGGATGTGACCGAAGAGGACATCATGGCCGTGGTGAGCAAGTGGACCGGTGTGCCGCTTCAACGCATGGAGCAGGCCGAGGCCGAGAAGCTCCTCCGCATGGAAGAAGAGCTCAAGAAGCGTATCATTGGCCAGGACGAAGCCGTCATCGCCATCAGCAAGGCGCTGCGCCGCAGCCGTGCGGATCTCAAGGATCCCAAGCGCCCCATCGGGTCGTTCATCTTCCTGGGCCCCACGGGCGTGGGCAAGACCTTCCTGGCGAAGAACCTCGCCGAGTTCATGTTCGGCTCCGCAGAGTCGCTCATCCAGCTCGACATGTCCGAGTACATGGAGAAACACACCGCGAGCCGCCTCATCGGAGCGCCTCCCGGGTATGTGGGGTATGAAGAGGGCGGTCAGCTCTCTGAGGCGGTTCGTCGCCGCCCCTACAGCGTGGTGCTCTTTGACGAAGTGGAAAAAGCCCACCCGGATGTGATGCACCTGCTGCTTCAGATCCTGGAAGAAGGCCAGATCACGGACAACTTCGGTCGCAAGATCGACTTCCGGAACACAGTCATCATCCTCACGTCCAACATCGGTGCTGAGACCATCAAGCGCCAGACCAGCCTCGGCTTCGGTGCCATCCAGCAGGATGTGGCCGACCACGGCGGGATGAAGGACAAGGTGATGGAGGCCGCCAAGAAGTTCTTCAAGCCGGAGTTCATCAACCGTCTGGACGACATCGTGGTGTTCCACATGCTGGAGCGCACAGAACTCAGCCAGATCGTGGACCTGGAGATCTCCAAGGTGCTTGCCCGTCTGAAGAACAAGCGTATCACGCTGACTCTGGACGACAGCGCCCGCGAGTTCCTCATGAAAGAGGGCTATGATCCTCAATACGGAGCCCGCCCCATGCGCCGCGCCGTGGAGAAGAACATCGAAGACCCCCTCGCTGAAGCCCTGCTGCGCGGTGAAGTGAAGGAAGGCGACACCGTCAAGGTCATCAATGAACCAGGAGCCAAACTCCTCAAGTTCATCAGCCTCGGCGAGTCTGGCCCCGAAGAGCACGCCGCCGCCTCCTCCAATCCAGAGGGGAATGCGTAAGACTTCAGGTCAAAGAACATTGATTTAGCGAAAAGGGCACCGGTCACTCCGGTGCCCTTTTTGCGTCCCGCTGCGCGGGAGACAGAAGACTGCCAGACACCAGACGCCAGACATGAGGAGTGGATTGGGTGTCGGGGGCAGGGCGGGGTGATGGAACGTTTGGGGCGTGAGCCGTCTCAAGACAGTACTCCAACTCGCTTCGTTGACCTTTTGGGATGGGAGGGGCGCAGACAGGGGTGGAACCCCTCATCCAAAATCCCTCGAAGCCTCGCCTTTCCAGCGCCTTCAAACCACCCACCCCTCAAAAACCCAATTCCGTTAATTCTGTTAATTCTGTCCAAACCCAGCCCACCCACACCCAGACATCCCGTTCACATCGCCTCGCTTCAGTCTCAAGTCTCAAGTCTGGAGTCTGGAGTCTGGCGTCTTGAAGTCTCGTGTCTCCCGCGAAGCGGGCTCCCATCTTGTTAATCCTTCAAAAATCTTGTTAATCCTGTCTCAAAATTGGTGGCACCCCCTCGGCTCCCGCCCACGTTAGCGCATGCTTCCGTTTTCCCTCACAGGTCAGACCGCCATTGTCACCGGTGGTGGCACTGGGCTAGGTCTCGGCATCACCCGCTGTCTGGTGCAGGCAGGGGCACGGGTGGTCATCACCGGGCGGCGTCCAGATGTCCTCCAGGACGGTGCGGCCCAGCTCGGCGACGCGGTGGTGCCCATGGTCGTAGATGTGACTGACACCAAGGTTCTGCCGGATTTTGTCCGTGAAGTGGAAGCCAAAATCGGCACCCCGTCCATTCTGGTGAACAACGCTGGCGTGCATGTGAAGAAACCCGCGCTGGAGATGACGGATGAAGATTTCGACTCCGTTTTGCGCACGCACCTGACCGGTGCCTTTGCCCTCACCCGCGCCGTCGCCCCTGGTATGCTCGCGCAGCAGCGGGGCAGCCTCGTTTTCGTCAGTTCCATGACGGCCTACATGGGCATGCCCCTGGTCACCGGCTACGCCACGGCCAAGACTGGCGTCATCGGCATGGTCCGCACCCTGTCTGCCGAGTTCGCCCCCAAAGGTGTGCGGGTGAATGCCGTCGCCCCGGGCTGGATCGATACCCCCATGCTGCGCAAGGCCATCAGCGCCGATGCCGAACGTGAGCGCAAGATCCGCGGCCGCATTCAGATCGAAGGCTTTGGCGCTCCGGAAGACGTTGGATGGGCCGTGGTGTACCTCTGCTCTGAGGCTGCTCGTTATGTCACCGGCGTGATTCTCCCCATTGATGGAGGTGGACACGCCAGTTTTTAGGCGAAGGTTTAGCTCCCTTCCATTCCGCATCGTTTTTTGTCCTCATGAAGGCTCTTTCTCTTTCCGCCCCTCGCAAGTTTGACGTGATCGACCTCCCGGAGCCCGCCGAACCGGGGCCGTACGAAGCGCTGGTGAGGATTCACGCCGTAGGCGTATGCGGCACAGATATCAGCGGCTACCTGGGAAAGATGCCCTTCATCGAGCATCCCCGCATCCTCGGTCACGAACTCGGTGTGGAAGTAGTGGCCGTGGGGGATGAGGTCACGCACGTGAAAGCCGGTGACCGTTGCGCCGTAGAGCCCTACCTCAACTGCGGCGAGTGTCATGCCTGCGCCCGCGGTCACACCAACTGCTGTGAGAACCTCAAGGTCCTCGGCGTGCACATTGATGGCGGCCTGCGTTCCCACTTGGTGCTTCCCGCAGACAAGTTGCACCCCGCGGAAGGCCTGAGCTACGAGCAGCTCGCCCTCGTGGAGACCCTCGGCATCGGCTGTCACGCGGTAAATCGCGTGTGCCCGCACTCTGATGAAAGCGTGTTGGTGCTGGGTGCTGGCCCCATCGGGCTGAGCGTCATGGAGTTCGTCCGCCTGGCAGGGGCAAAGATGCATGTCATTGAGCCAGATGAAACCCGTCGGGCGTTTGTGTCCAAGAATCATCCCAAGGCCAAGGTGCATGCTCCTTTGGAGCCGGAAGCCTTTTTTAAACAAAACGACGGTCGTGGTGCCGACATCGTCTTCGATGCCACCGGCAACGCCGACAGCATGGCCCGCAGCTTTGAATACGCCGCCTTCGCCGGTGCCCTGGTCTGGGTCGGTATCACCGCGAAGACGGTGCCGTTCGATGACGCCCTGTTTCATCGTCGTGAACTCACCCTCCTCGCCTCTCGCAACGCCATCCCCAGCGACTTCAACCGCATCCTGCGGCTCATGAAGGAGGGCCACCTCGACACCACGCCCTGGATCACGCACCGCGCCAGCTTTGAGGAAGCCCCGAAGAAATTTGCCTCCTGGAGCAAGCCCGGCAGCGGCGTGGTGAAGGCCGTGGTGCAGGTCTAGTAGGTCAGTGCGTCAGTGGTCAAGGTGTTGGATCCGAAGCTGTACGGAGTACAGGCTTCAGCCTGCGGAGATTTGAGATTGCTCACACAAAGGCACAAAAATCTGGCAAACCAAAACGAAGGCATCGCAAGCCGGGTTGGAGTACCGACTTCAGTCGGCTCAGGACGCAAGCCCCCATATCGTCCAACCCGCTCATCTCCCACCTTCAACCCCAGCATTCGAACAAAGCAGGTTGGAGTTCCGCTTTTAAGCGGTGAAACTCCTCGTCCATCTTACCCCGGAGAAACCTTCGCCAACCCAGCTCACATCTCTGCCCGATGCGTGACGCGCAAGCCCCCAGCACACCCGGCAAACGGCGGTTCTCCTGCGGGGTCAGCCTGCTGATGCTGGGCCTCGCCCTCCTCGTCGGCCTCATCTCTCTGCCCAGCATCATCGTCGGTTTTTCTGGGGGCTTTTCTTCCAGCCCGGTTTACTCTCAAAGGTCGCCTGACGATCGGAGCAAGCTCGTCGTCACAAAGCGGGTCATCTTTCCCGCCAACGAGATGGTGGACCCCAGCATCCTTGTTAAAGTCCAGCTTCAAGACCATGCCGACGGCCGGGTTCTTGACTCCACTAGCCAGGAGCTTCTCGAAGACAGTGACCTGAAAGAACCTGATGTCGAATGGACGCCCGGGAAAGTGCTTATTAGCGGTATTGATCGCCGCAAAGAGCTCACACTCACACTCCGTCGGGGACAGTGAGCGTATGCAACCTTCCTCACACAAAGGCACGAAGGCACAAAGAAAAACCAAGTTACAACCAGCCATCGCAAGCCGGGTTGGAGTACCGACTTCAGTCGGCTCAGGACGCAAGTGCCCATGTCGTTCAGTTCGCGAACTTCTCATCTTCGACCCCGGCACTTGAACGGAGCGGGTTGGAGTTCCGTCCCGCATGCGGGACCAATGCCATCAGGGAAAAGCTGGTGAGGTCGATGATTCGCCTTTGGCGAACGAGCTGAGGGCTGAAAGCCCGGCATGATAGCAGCCTTGGGCAACGCCCAAGGTTGGCGTTGGTTTTAGAGGTTAAGGGCTGTAGGCCCGGGGTCATTCAGGGATGCTCGTCGTGGGCAGGATTGATGAGGCCGGGCCTTCAGCCCTCCAATTCTCTTTCAACCCCTAACCTGGGGCGCTGCCCCAGGCTGGTATGACACCGGACCGTTGGTCCTCAGTTTCATCATGCAACGGCGTTGATCGCTCTGCCCAACCTTTTCCCTGATGGCATTGGCTTTTAAGCGGTCAGGGCATTGTTGCTAGACGTTCTGCTTCGTCCATGATGCTCCCTCCTTCAAGCGGTGCTTTGTGCCGCCATGGCAGAGACTCGCCAAAAGCGACCCGTCTTGAATTGGCAAGTTCCTTGCCCTCAGATCTGCTTCACACTACCGTATGCATAAACAGGGATTGATCCGCCGTGAAGAACGAAAGCCTGGACGCGAAGATTCACCTAGGAAAGATCGTCATCAGCACGGTGGCATCTTGCCGCTCTGTGTGGTGGTGGGAGGCCATGTCACTCATTGCTCTGTTTCTGGGGATTGCGAGTTTCCCGTTGGGCATCCTGTTTATCGCCCTGGCGGCGCTCGGAGTATTGTTCCTCTACAGCATGGCAACCAGCTTATGGTTTGACCATCGAGATGGGTTCACGATTTTCGGATTGCTTGCTGGGACCTTGTTGTTGGGGATTGGTGCTTACAACATCGTGGATGATGCCATGAGGCGCTCATTCTCTGGGATTGAGTGGACGACCAAGAACTACGCGGAGACGTACGGCCTTGGGCCCTTGGCTGCCGCTGGCATCTTGCTGTCATTCTTCTTGCTTCTCCGCCTCCTCCCGCAAGATCTCGTGGCCGCTGGCACATTGCCTCCCGCTACGGTGTGGCGGGTTTCCTTGTTGCCAGGAGCATGGTGCTGGCGTCAGCTCGAGAACACTCTCGTCTGGAGCCACCATCGCAGCCGCGAGTAATAGACTTCACAACAAATCATGCGTGATGAACCCCGAACATCTCAAGCTCGTCAATTCCGTCCGCTATTTCTCGCCGTACGGCCTCCCTCGCGAATCTCTTCATTCGCTGCCACTGATCCAGGAAGCGCTGGAACGCTGGCCCAAAATCCTTCGTGTTGTCTCCGATGCCCTTGTGGACGCAAGAGTTGCGACGAGCTACGATGAAGCGCTCTGGTTGGTCAAATGTTGGAATGAGGTGGAGTTTCCAGAGGGGGAGACGGGACGCGCTATCATGATCGGCTTCGACGGTGGTCAGGAGATCGGAGCGATCCGGGTAGACTTCTCCGATTGGCAACTTGCCAGCATTGACGTCGATCACACCGAGCACTTCTTCTGTCCTCTGTCGGACAAGTTTCAGCAGATCAATCTTCTGCCCTTGTAGGGAGATTGCGCCTACTCCGTTCGATACCGCCAACCAGGTTGGAGTACCGAACCTTCGCGGTCAGGGCGGTGCGATAGGTCTCGCTGCCGCATTAGCCGCAGACGCCGACAAGGTCCGCAGGTTGCAGGTTCACTGAGCCGCCTAAAGGCCAATGCCATCAGGGAAAAGTGGAGAGGTCGAGCATCTCCCTTTTGTGAAAGTATTGAGGGCCGAAGGTCCGGCATCATTGCAGCCTTGGGCAACGCCCAAGGCAGGCGCTCGTTTTAGAGGTTGAGGGCTGTAGGCCCGACGTCATTCAGGGATGCTCGTCATAGGCAGACTTGATGAGACCGGGCCTACAGCCCTCATGGGTAGTTTGGCCATCTATCCCTGGGGCGTTGCCCCAGGCTGGTATGAACCCGGACCTTCGGCCCTTCTGAAAGGGGCTCACCCGTTACAGTCGTGGCGGTTGCACCATCGCGGCTCCGAGGCGCGCCAAGGCAAAACAGCAAGACGATGCGTTTTCCCTGATGGCATTGGTCCCGCATGCGGGACGGTACTCCAACCCTCTCCGTTCCACCTTCAAAGGAGGAGTTTCACATCCACTGGACTCAGGCAGTCCACTGAACTGCTGAATTACCGAATCACTGAGTCACCGAACTACCGTCCCTCAGCTTTCCTTCATCAGATAGGCAAAGAAATCCCGAAGATCGGCATCGCTCATGCCTCCGAACAAGCCTTCTGGCATCATTGACATCGGAGACGCTTCGAGGCTCTCCAGTTCCTCGGTCCTGGCGGTATGGCGCTGGCCCGCCATGTCCTTGAGGGTGACCCCGCCGGCGTCCTGCTTCTCCATGATGCCCATCATCACCTGGCCGTTCTTGAGTTTGGCGATGTACGCGCCGAACCCTTCGCGGATCTCGATGCTCGGTGCGAGCACGCCGGTGAGCCAGAACTCGACATTGCCGCGTTCATAGCCGGTAAGGTCGGGACCAATCTTGCCGCCTTCATTGAAGAGGGTGTGGCAGACAGCGCAGCGTTGGGCGTAATGCACCTTGCCTTTCTCGACATCCCCGGACCCGCCTGCGAGTGCGGTCTTGATGCGCTGCAGGTCCGCCTGCTTCTGGCTGTCCGTGAGTGCTGCGCTCTTCGGTGGCCAGTGTTTCTTGATGGAGGCGTCGAATTCCGGTGCCGAATACGCCGCGAGCTGGCTTACCACGTCAGGGGCTACATCGGCGCTCTTGATGCGCCATTCATCCACTTCCTTGAGGAAAAGGCCAGCCCAGTCGCGTCGGCTGATGAGCATGCGGTGCGCGGCATCGCGCAGGGTCTTGTCACCGGCATAGCGGGACTCGTAGCCCTTGATCACCGCCTGCGGCAAACGACGCTCGTCAAACTTCGCTGCCAGGGGGAGTACGGCCTTCTTCAGACCAGTGCTGCTCGCGTCACTCAGAATGCTCAGCATTGCGGGCACCACCGCCGCGTTGCCGGTATCGGCCAGCACCTGGATCAATGCCGCGCGTTTCTCCGTTGGCGCGGTCTTGTCCTGCACAATCATCAGCGCCTTGGCGGCAGCCTCCGCATTCCCTGCCTTTACTGCCAGGCTCAAATCCGTATCCAGACGGCTCTTGAGGAAGGCTTGCATGGGTTCCTGAATAGCGGGAGGAAGCTCTGGCATCTTGCCGCCTTCAAACGCGGCTGCGATGCCCTCCACCACAAGCGAGCGATTCTTCTCGCCCTTGGCCAGGGTCAGCAGTTTGGCACAGGCATCATAGTTCTCCGGGCCTCCGGCCATCGCCCAGCGTTGGGCGAGATGGGAGATCACCTGTTTCTGGGCCACGGGCAAGTTCCAGAGCTGGTCATCCTTCAGCAGTGCCAGCACCGCCTCGCGATCTGACACCGCCTTGCTCTCCACCGCCCACCAGATCATGAGCGGCAGGCGTGCATCTTCTGCGGCGTCGGGCCGCAGCAGGCTTGCGTGGGTGATGGCCAGGCAGGCTTCCGCCGGCAACCGCTTGGCGCTGCTGACGAGCTGGGTGCGTACCTCGGGGTGGGGATCCGTCGTGGCGAGTTGTTTCATCGCTGCCACCGTCTGTGTGCTCAAATTCCCGCGATCGCCGAGGCTGTGTACCGTCCAACGGCGCACATAGGGATCAGGGTGGCGCAGCAGATCCAGGGCCGTTTCCTCGTCCAGACCGCCCAGCATCAGCAGCGCAGACAGAGCGTCAAAGGCATGCGCATTCTTGGGATCGAGGGCCTTGGCCTTCACCGCTGCCAGCACGCTGCTCTCCTTCCTCCAGCCCAACTCCAGCGCCGCCTGCTGGCGGAACCAGCGGTTCGGGTGGTCCAGCTTCGCCACCAGATCAGAGGCCGGGAGGGTGTGCAAATCGAACGGCTTCAGCGCTGGCTTCTTGTCCTCAGGGCGGATGCGGTAGATGCGCCCGCTGGTCTTGTGCCAGTCATCCACTGGTCGTACGTGGCTCAGGCGGGTGTCATACCAGTCGGCCAGGTAGATGCCGCCGTCGGGGGCCACCTTGCAGTCCACGGGGCGGAACCAGCGGTCCGTGCTGGTGAGCAGGGGCGGTTCATCCTCGGCGCGATACGTGGAGGTTGCAGGAATCAACTGGCTCACATAGATCATGTTCTGGAGTGAGTTGGCCGCGATGTAGCGGCCACCCAGCGTGTCGGCCATGAGGTCACCATCGTACACGCAGATAGCCTGGGAAAAGCGCTTCCCATCGCCCTTGGTCTCCATGTGGGGGAACCAGCCAAAGGCGTACGAGTTCGTGAGGGGCCCGTGTTTGCCGAAGTTCTTCTCCCCGTACATGCCCTGGTCATAGTGCATGCCGCGCTGGCTGCCATTGGTGCTGGCAAAGTAGCGCCCCTTGGCATCAATCTCCAGGCTGAAGGGGTTGCCCGAGCCTTCGCCGTAGATTTCAAAGACATGCGTGCCGGGGTGGTAGCGCCACAGGCACTGGCCCTCCCATTTCACGTTCTTGGTCACCTTGCTGCTGACATTGCCCGTGGTCGTGCTGCCGTTTGCGCCGTAGAGCCAGCCATCAGGGCCAAAACGCAGGCTGTTGGCCACCGCATGCGTGTCCTCCAGGCCGAAGCCACTCAGGTGCACCTCGGGATCGCCATCGGGCACGTCGTCCCGGTTCGCATCCGGGTAGAAGAGCAGGTAAGGTGGATTCATCACCCAGATGCCGCCATTCCCCGCCAGGGCGGAGGTGGCGATGTTCAGGCCCTCGATCACGGTCTTCTGGGAGTCCAGCTCCCCGTCGCCATTGGTATCCTCCAGCACCACCACCTTGTCGGCCCCCTTGGGTCCCTTCGGTGGCGGTTCGGGCACGCGGTCAAAAACGGCCCGGAGGTGCTGGTCGTATTTCACGATTTTGAGCCCGGCGGGGAACTGGTACTGGCGGTAAAGCGTGACCCAGAGCCGGCCGCGGGAGTCCCAGGTCATGCAGAGAGGTTGCTCCACACCCGGCTCGGAGGCCATGAGATCGATCGCGAGCCCCTTGCGGAGCTGGAACTTGCTCAGGGCCTCCTTGGGAGGCGTCGGGGGCGAGCCGTCCTTGAGCGTCCCTCTGCCGGTGAAGGTCTCCATGATCTTCCGCACTTCGTCATTGCCTGCGGGGGGCTGGCCGTCTGGATCAGCGGCGGGGGCCTGCGCCAGGAGCGCGGCAGTCAAAAGGGGAGTGCAAAGGAGAAACGGAACTAGTCTCGGCATGGCAGGGATACGCCAGACGCCGAGCATTCTTGTATCAGAATACGGAATGTGAGAATTTGATCAGGGCCGGGCACTTTGGCACCGTCAGTTCAGGAATCTTGCCCGCAGTTCCGGGGTCGGCATGAGACAGGAATCCTTTTTGCCAAACCACCGGTAGCGGTTGCGGGCGATGAGGCGATACAGGGGATCGCGCACAAAGTGCGGCAGGATGATACAAATATGACAGATGGGCCAGAGGCCGGAGAGATGTCGGCTCACCTTCAGCGCCGCAGTGCTCTCCGTGTAGGACCGGCCATTCTCCACCAGCACAAAGCTGTCGAGCTGCCCGGGGTTCAGGCCGTGCTCTTCCATCAGGCGGCGGCCCGTGTCAGATTGCAGTGAGGCGAAGCGGAACTTTCCAGCGGGATCGCGGCTGATGATGAACTGCACCGCCCAGGCGCAGAGATTGCAAACACCATCGAAGAGGACCACCGGGCTGGCAGATTGTCCGGCGGGAACGGGAGGGGGGGAGTCACTCACGAGAAGCCAGGATCGCCCGCTTTTATCGATTCTGCAAATCAATCTGCCGGGAGAGGGGTTGTAAACGATTCTGCGTCAACCCTTGAACAACTGGAAGCGTTCTCCCGTCCAACATGCCGAAGAAATCTGGCATACCCCATGCTTGAGAACTTCGTGTCTAACCAATTCCATCCATATGATGAGGTTTCCTCGAACTGGTTGTTGGTATCGTTTCACCCCGTCGGACTGGGAGTTCATCGGACGTTGTCTGGCCCTCACCGAAGGCAGCCGCAACAGTCTCGCCTCCCTGGCTGACGATCCGGACGCGGTACGTTTCGTTGTGGATCAACCCCGGCTCTTTGAGGCTCTGTTGATGGGACGACAGGCGGCCATGGTCTCCCCGGAGCTCTTCTTCCTGGTGACGGTGCGACACACGTTGAAGCGCATCGGGGTGGATGACATTGAAGTGGCCGACTACATGGCGGTGGTCTGTTCCGACTTCGGCCTCTCGGGATCCCGGGGGTGTGCGGAGAAAGCCGAGGCCGAAGGGCTCTACAGCATCGACTATGTGCAGGCGCTGGAGAATGCCCGCAGCCGCGAGAAGTTCTTCATCCACATCCAGTGCGCCAACCAGTTCCTGGTGCTCACGTGCCTGTTCCCTTCGTTCCTGCACCGGCGAGCTGAGCGTCGCGGCGCTCCGGATGTGAATTACTATGAGCAAGTCGTGGTGAGCCACCTTGATGCCGCAGGCCGGCATGTGCTGTCGCAGGAGTTCGCCCTGCATGATGTGCTCCTGCGCCTGGCCGGGAACTTCCCGCCCGTGCGGAGGGCGATGAATTACACGCTGAGCGAGTATTTGAATCTCGGGAATTGAGGGAGAGAGATTTTTTAGACAGGATTAACAAGATTTGGATCAGATTTACAAGATGGGGAGAGAGTGACGTCTCTCCCTGTCTTGGCGTTCTGGCGGGTGAGCGAGTTCCGCGGCTGGGTTGGAGTACCGCCTTTAGGCGGAATCAGGAGGTTTGCTTGTTTTCGATTTCCTTTAACCCAGCATCCCGTGCGTGCTGATTCCGCTTAAAAGCGGTACTCCAACCCTGTTTGCGGACCTTGAAGGAAAGGGGTTCCAGTTGCGCGCCGGAGGACCTTCTTCCACCCCAATGCGTTCGCAAGCCGACGTGACGCTCAGGCATCCCAGATCGCTCAACATCTTGAGGAGGGAAGAGGATTCTCCCTGTCTTGGTGGTCTGGCGGGTGAGTGAGCTCCGCAGCAGGGTTGGAGTACCGCCTTTAGGCGGAATCAGGGGGCTTGCTTGTTTAAGATTTCCTTTAACCAAGCATTCCGTGCGTACTGATTCCGCTTAAAAGCGGTAATCCAACCCTGTTTGCGGACCTTGAAGGAAAGGGGTTCCAGTTGCGCGCCGGAGGACCTTCTTCCACCCCAATGCGTTCGCAAGCCGACGTGACACTCTGCCATCCCAGATCGTCCAATATCTTGAGGGGACAGAGGATTCTCCCTGCCTGGGTGGTCTGGCTGGCGAGTGAGTTCCGCAGCAGGGTTGGAGTACCGCCTTTAGGCGGAATCAGGGGGCTTGCTTGTTTTCGATTTTCTTTAACCCAGCATCCCGTGCGTGCTGATTCCGCTTAAAAGCGGTGCTCCAACCCTGTTTGCGGACCCTTGAAGGAAAGGGGGTTCAAGTTGCGCGCTGGAGGCCCTTTTTTCCGACCCCAATGCGTTCGCAAGCCGACGTGACACTCTGCCATCCCAGAGCGCTCAACGCCTTGACCACTGACGCACTGACGTACCGACGCACCGGCTACTGAATCCCCAGTTCCTTCGCTAAAAACGCCCAGGCGTCCGCGGTCTCGTCCATCACCTTCGTGAGCGCGGTGCCCGCACCATGGCCGGCGCTGGTTTCGATGCGGATGAGCACGGGTGGGCCGTCTTTGGCCTGGCATTCTTGGAGGCGGGCGGCGAACTTGAAGCTGTGGGCGGGCACAACGCGGTCATCGTGATCGGCGGTGGTCACGAGAGTGGCGGGGTAGCGGGTGCCGGGCTTCAGGTTGTGGAGCGGGGAGTACGCGTACAGGGCTTTGAACTCCGCAGGATCCTCGCTGCTGCCGTAGTCGGATTTCCAGGCCCAGCCGATGGTGAACTCGTGGAAGCGCAGCATGTCCATGACGCCCACCGCTGGCAGCGCGGCTCCGAAGAGATCCGGACGCTGGGTCATGCAGGCACCCACCAGCAGACCGCCATTGCTTCCGCCCTGGATGGCCAGTTTGGCGGGGCGGGTGTAGCCTTCTTTCACCAGCCATTCGGCGGCACTGATGAAGTCATCGAACACATTCTGCTTCTTCAGCTTGATGCCAGCGTCATGCCACTCTGAGCCATACTCGCCGCCACCGCGTAGGTTCGCCAGGGCAAAGACGCCGCCCATCTCCAGCCACACGGCACGGCTCACGGAAAAGCCGGGGCTGAGGCTGATGTCGAAGCCGCCGTAACCATAGAGCAGGGTGGGGTTGGAACCATCCATCTGGATTCCTTTTTTGTGCACCAGGAACATGGGGACCCGCGTGCCGTCCTTGCTGGTGAAGAAGATCTGCTTCGTCTCATAAGGGCTGCCGTCGAAGTCCAGCTTGGGCACGCGATACGGCGTGCTGGTGCCGCTGGCCACGTCATAGCGGTAGATCGTGGAAGGGGAGGTGAAGCTGGAGTAGGCGTAGAAGGTCTCCTTGTCCTCCTTCCGGCCGCCGAAGCCGCCCACACTGCCCAGTCCTGGCAGGGCCACATCGCGCAGCCACTTGCCTTCAAGGTCGTACGCCTTCACCATAGACCGGGCATCCTGCAGGTACTCGCAGATGAGCTGGCCACCCACCACGGAGGCGCCTTCCAGTTTGTTCTCGGTTTGAGGAATTACCTCGCGCCAGCCGGTCTTCCCGGGCTTGGTGGTGTCGATGGCGATCACACGATAACGGGGGGCATCCAGATCTGTGTGGAAGTAGAAGACGGGGCCGACGTTCTCGATGAAGCCGTAGGCGGCGTCGAAGTCGTTGAGCAGCTCCACCACCGGGCCGTCCGTCTGGAGGTCCTTGTAGTACACCCGTGACTTGGGATCCGTCCCCAGGGAGATGTGGAAGATCAGGTAGCGTCCGTCATCCGTGACCCCGGCATTGAGCCCCCAGTCCGGCTGGTCCGGGCGGGCATACACCAGCTTGTCCTCTGACTGCGGGGTGTTCAGTTTGTGGAAATAAACCGTCTTGTTCTTGTTGGCCTGCGTCAGTGCGGCCCCGGTCTTGGGTTCGGGGTAACGACTGTAGTAAAAGCCGCTGCCGTCCTTCGCCCAGGAGGCTCCGCTGAACTTGATCCACTTCAGGGTCTCGGGCAGGTCCTCACCGGTGTCGATGTTCTTGATGCGGAACTCCTGCCAGTCGCTGCCGCCGCCGGAGGTCCCCCACACGAGCATCTTGCCATCCTCGCTGGGGGCACTCTCCGTGAGGGAGACCGTGCCGTCTTTCGAGAGGGTGTTGGGATCCAGGAGGACTTTCGGCTCGGCGGTGAGGGAGTCTGCCACGTACAGCACGCTCTGGTTCTGCAGGCCGCTGTTGCGGGAGAAGAAGTAGCGGTCGCCGCGCTTGTACGGCACGCCGAAGCGCTCGAAGTTCCAGAGCTTCTGCAGGCGTTCACGCAGCGCGGCGCGGCGCGGCAGTTGGTTCAGGTAGCCAAAGGTTACCTCATTCTGGGCCTTCACCCAGGCCTTGGTCTCCTCGCTGTTGTCATCCTCCAGCCAGCGGAAGGGATCGGGCACCTTCACACCGTGATAAGTGTCCACCACGTCAGCGTGGCGGGTCTTGGGGTAGGTCAGCGGGGAATCCGCTCCTGCACCGTGGAGGACCGAAAAGGAGAGAGTCAAAGACATGACAAGAGGGAGCGTCAGGGAGGGCGCGATGGCTCGCATGAGGCCCAATCACCGGGGCGCTCGTAGGCGAGTCAAGCACTTGTACGGATCGGATTACGCAGGTGGTATTCCCAGATGACGCCGGTTTGCACATCTTTTTCGATGCAAGGTTTAAGAATATAGGGGAAAATGCCAGTCAATAGGGTGAAGATCCCTGATGGTGCTGCGTAGGTACACAAAGACGAGTTCCCCCCTCTGATTGCTCATGAAAACGCCCATTGCCCTCCTTGCTGTCTGTTCTCTCGCCGCCATCTGGGTGAGCCCCATCTGTGCCCAGGCGACTGGAGGAGGGCTGGCTCCGCCCAAACTGCCCTCACTCAAGGTCCAGCCCAAGGTGGCCACGAAGCGCGACCAGCAGGCCAATTCCTCCTATATGCAGACGATGACCATTTCTCCTGAGGTCGTCATCGAGGGAGCCGCCACCCAGCCGCTCCCGGCTCTGGAAGCCACCATGCTGATTGTCACCATGGACACTGAGGCCAAATACCGGAAGCGGTTGGAGAAATACGATGTGCACGCCAGGGAGACCGTCACCATCCCCGCCGTGGACAATGGTGCCCGGCGTACCATTGAATTCAAAGAATCCAGAACCTCCTTCGACGCCTGGCGGGACAAGACCAATGTCGGCGGAGCCGTTTACAAGTACTTCGTCTTTGGCCTGAGGGATTCCGCCAGCAAGATGATTGTGTACTTTGAGACCAACAACCCTCAGCTGGATCGCATGGTGAAATTGAAGCCGGAAAAGCGCGAGGAAATCCTCAAGCTGGCAACAGGGGCGGAGTTCCCGAAAGACTTCAACTGAGCAGGGGGAGGGCCGGTGGGCAGTGCGTCAGTGCGTCAGTGGTCAAGGTGGAGGATGTTCCGTGTTGGTCGGACGCGAGGTCGGCTTGTGGGTATGAACTGTACCGCTCTTAGGCGGCTTTAAACGCGTGCCGATTCGCGTCGTGATGGGAGCCGTTCAGGTCTTTTGTCTGGCGTCTTCTAGTCTGGTGTCTCCCCGCGAAGCGGGGCCGAGTTTTAAAATTTATATCCTTCCCGGGCTTGCCAAAGGGCATCTTTTAAAGAAAATAGTGTTCATGTGAACACTTTGCTTTTGCCTGCCAATGTCATCGCCTTCCGGGAACTCTTGCAGAGCAAGTTTCCCGGAGCGCATCCCACCCGGAAGGAGGGGGAGGCGTTGATCACCGGAGTAGCCTGTGTGGACGCGGTGCGATTGCCCCGGGGGGCGGTGATGGAGATTGTCGGGGAAAAGGCATCATCCGGCGTGGGGCTGCTGCTGGCGGCACTCCTGCAACGGGAGTCTGCGGTGGCGGAGTACACGGCCATGGTGGATGGCTGTGATGCATTTGACCCCTGGAGCGTGCCTGCCCTGAGTCTGGACCGGCTGCTCTGGGTGCGGTGCCAGCAGGTCACCCAGGCCATCAAGGCGGCGGATCTGCTGCTGCGGGATGGCAATATTTCCCTGGTGCTGCTGGACCTGCAGCTCTACGCCGCGCGGGATCTGCTGCGGCTGCCCTCCAGCGTGTGGCATCGGCTTCGCATGCTGGGGGAGCAGAGCGGCGTCACCACCTGCATCTTCACGCCAGGGCCTCTCATCTCTTGTGCGGCGTCCCGGCTGGTCCTGGAGCCGTCGCTCGCTGCTGATGATCAGTACCGGGACAGGGAGGAGCTGGTGAGCGCCCTGCGGACGAGCACGGAAGGTGCCCGGTACCATGGCCGGAGGGCGGGGTGAGTTGGATGAAACCTCAAACCCCAAAAAATCAAAACTTCAACCCTCAGCAGTCATCACGTTCATGTTTGCCGCCATCCATCTTCCGTGTTTCCAGTTTCAGGCCATCACTCTTGGGGGGGCTGCCGGGCCGGCGGCACTGCTGGATGAGGTGGTCACCGGCACCCCCCTGGCGCGGGAGCAGGCCTGTGTGTTGCAGGTGAATGCCCAGGCGGAGCGCCTGCTGGTGCACCCGGGCATGACCGCCAGCATGGCACGGGCCCGGTGCGCGACTCTGCAGTTCCTCTATCGTGATGCCGGGGCGGAGCTTGCCGCCCAGGAGGTGCTGCTGCAATGTTCCTCGAACCGGACCCCCTTTTATGAATCCACTTCACCCGGGCTCTGCGTGCTGGATCTTTCCAGCCTGCCTGGGGTGAAGGGGGCGGAGCTGGCTTATGGGAGAGCCATCTGCGAGGAGCTGGCCCGGTCAAAACTGACAGCCCGTGTTGGCTTTGCCCGGCGTGCGGATCTTGCCATCCTGGCGGCTCATACGGCCGCGCCCATCCGGGTCATGCTGGGGGAGGAGGTTGACCGCGCGTGTCTGGGAGCCCTGCCTTTGGAGGTCCTGCAGCCTGCCTGGCAGACCGCGGAGGTGTTTGCCCTGTGGGGAGTGAAGACGGTGGGGGATCTTTGCAAGCTGCCCCGCGCCGGGGTGACGGAGCGGCTGGGCAGGGAGGGCATGTTGCTCTGGGATCTGGCCACCGGGGGGCGGGACCGTCTGCTCAAGCTGGTGCGGCCTGTCCCGGGCTATCGGGTGGAGGAGGACTTTGAGCATTCGATTGAATGCCTGGAGCCGCTGCTTTTCATTTTGAGGCGTCATTTGCAGAGCCTGTGCGACCGTCTGGGGGCCACCTGGCGGGTGGCGGCCGCTGCCGTGGTGGAGCTGCATTTTGAAGACGGCTCCCGGCACCTGCGGGAATTGAGGATCGCGGAGCCAACTCGGGATGTGGAGCTGCTCTTCCGCGTCATTCACACTGCGCTGGAAGGGGTCTCTGCGGCGGCCCCCATCCGCGGGGTGGTCCTGGAGTTCCGGGCCGTCACGCCGGCGGGCAGCCAGAGCCTGCTGTTTGAGAGGACACTCAAGGACCCCAACCGGTTCGCGGAAACGCTGGCTCATCTGGAGGCCGTGGTGGGGTCTGGCAATGTCGGCAGGGTCCGGTTGCTGCCCAGCCGCCGTCTTGACGCCTTCGCGGTGACGGGTTTTTTTGAGAATGAGAAATCCACCGTGCCACTCCGGGCGCTGGAGGAGTCCACCTGCTCAGGCCTGCCTCTGCGGCGTCTGCGGCCTGCCCCGGTGACCCAGGTGTTTCTGGTGGACCGGAAACCGGCCGCCTTTCGCAATGCCCGGTACAGCCAGGCGGTGACAGCCTGCGACGGCCCGTGGCTGGTGTCTGGTGACTGGTGGGACGTCACCCAGGCCTGGCGGCGCGAGATCTGGATCGTGACCGGGGAGGATGGCGGGCTCTATCAACTGGCCCGGCACCGGAATGGTGAATGGGTGATGGAGGGCCTGCTGGGCTGACGCGCATGTCGTTTGTGGAACTCCATGCGCGCACGGCCTTCAGCTTTTTGCGCGGAGCCTCCTCACCAGAGGAGATGATGACCCGGGCCGCGGATCTGGGCATGGACTGCGTGGCCATCACTGACCGCGACGGCTACTACGGCTCAGCCCGCGCCCACTACAAGGGCAAAGAGCTGGGGCTGCGGGCCATCACAGGCATGGAAATAACCATGGAGGACGAGACGGTGCTGCCGCTGCTCGTGGCCACGCGGCAGGGGTATCAAAACCTGGCCCGTCTCATGACCCGGGCCAAGCTGCGCACCACCAAGGGGCAGAGCCGCGTGCTCTGGAGCGAGCTGCCGGAGCACGCGGAGGGGGTGGTGGTCTTGAGCGGGGATGAGGAGGGGCCCGTACAGCGGGCGTTGCAACAAAACGCCGCGGAGGCACCGGCCGTGGTGGAAAAGCTCTGCCGCATCTTCGGCCGCAACCAGGTGTGGATGGAGCTGCAACGCCACCGGATGCGGGGTGAGACCCTGCGCAACCGTCAGATCAGGGATCTGGCGGAGCTGTGCAAACTGCCCCTGCTCGCCAGCAACGGCCCTTGTCACGCCCGGCAGGAGGGGCGCATGCTCATGGATGCCTTCACCTGCCTGCGGCATCACACGCATCTGGATGCGGCAGGCCTGCTGCTGGCCCCCAACTCCCAACGTCATCTCAAAAACCACGGCGACATGAAGGCGCTCTTTGCCGACCTGCCGGAGGCGATGGACAACACGCGGCGTCTCTCCGACCAGCTTGAGTTCGGCCTGGAGCACCTGGGCTATGAATTCCCATGTTACGATGTGCCGCCCGGCCATGACCAGGACTCCTACTTGCGGGAGCTGACTTATGAGGGGGCCCGCAGGCGATTTCACGGCGGCGTGAACGCGCAGGTCAGGGCCCAGCTCGAGAAGGAGCTTGACCTCATCTCCAGATTGAAATTTTCGGGTTATTTCCTTATTGTATGGAGCCTCGTCAAGTATGCCTGTGACAGCGACATTCTCGTCCAGGGCCGGGGCAGCGCGGCCAACAGCGCTGTCTGCTACAGCCTGGGCATCACCCATGCCGACCCCATAGCAGGCAAGCTTCTCTTTGAGCGGTTTTTGAGTGAGGGCCGCAACTCCTGGCCGGACATTGATCTGGATCTGCCCAGCGGCGACCGCCGTGAGCAGGTCATCCAGGAGCTTTATCGCCGCTATGCCCCCTATGGGGCCGCCATGACGGCCAACGTCATTACGTACCGCGGCCGCAGTGCCATGAGGGAAATGGGCAAGGTGCTGAACCTGCCTGAAGACGTGATGGGGCGTTTCAGTGATCTTTATGCCAACGGGGACTTCCCTCACACGCTGCAGCTCAAGGACCAGATCCGCCAGGCGGGGTTGCCCATGGATCACCCCCGGCTTGTCGCCATGGTGCGCCTCTACCACCAGGTGTATGGGCTCCCCCGCCATCTGGGCCAGCACAGCGGGGGCATGGTGCTGTGCACGAAGGGGCTCGACAGCATTGTCCCTCTGGAGCCTGCCACCATGCCGGGCCGGGTGGTGGTGCAGTGGGACAAGGACGACTGTGAAGACCTCGGCATCATCAAGGTGGACCTGCTGGGCCTGGGCATGATGGCGGTGCTGCAAGACTCGCTCACCCTTTGCAAAGCGCGCGGCAGGGAGGGGCCTTATGGTCTGCATGAGATTCCCAAGGATGATCCTGCCACTTACGAGATGATGCAGAAGGCGGACACCATTGGCGTCTTTCAGATCGAGAGCCGGGCCCAGATGGCCACCCTGCCGCGGCTTAAGCCTGAGTGCTTCTACGATCTGGTCATTGAAGTCGCCATCATCCGCCCCGGCCCCATCGTCGGGAACATGGTGCATCCCTACATCCGACGACGTCAGGGGAGGGAGAAGATCGATTTCATCCACGCGGAGTTCGAGGACATTTTGCAGCGCACGCTTGGCGTGCCCCTGTTTCAGGAGCAGTTGTTGCGTATGGCCATGGTCATAGCCGGGTTCTCGGGCGGCGAGGCGGAGGAGCTGCGGCGGGCCATGAGCTTTCACCGCTCTGAGGAGCGCATGCACAAGGTCATGGACAAGCTGCGGGCCGCGATGGAGGAGCGTGGGGTGGCGCAGGAGGTTCAGGAAAAAATCACCGCCTGCATCTCCTCGTTTGCCCTCTATGGTTTTCCAGAATCGCACGCCATCAGTTTTGCCATCCTTGCCAACGCCAGTGTGTGGCTGAAGGCGCACCGTGCAGTGGAGTTCTATGCTGGGCTGCTCAACAACCAGCCCATGGGCTTCTACTCCACGTCCACCCTCGTGCGGGATGCAAAGCAGCATGGCCTCCGCATTCGCCCCGCGTGTGTGGTGGTTTCAGATGTCCTCTGCACGGTGGAGGATGACCAGACTCTGCGGCTGGGGTTGAACCAGTTTCGCGGGCTCAGCAGGGGCAGTCAGGAGCGCATCATCGCCGAGCGGGCCGTGCGGCCGTGGCGGGATCTGGATGACTTCCTGCGTCGCAGTGGTCTGGACAAGAAGGAGCGTCGCGTGCTCGCAAAGGCGGGGGCTCTCAATCAGCTCGGTCTGCATCGTCGCAGCGCCTTGTGGCAGGTGGAGCTGGCCCGTCAGGAGGAGGATCTTTTCACCCCCAGAGAGGTGCAGCAGGAGATGCCGCTTTTCCCCATGAACGCCATGGAGCGGCTGAATGCCGACTACCAGACACAGCGTCTGACCACCGGGCCGCATCCCATGGCCCACCACCGGGTACGTTTGCCGCATCTCTGGCCTGCTTGCGAACTGGCAAACGGCAGGCATGGTCAGCGGATTTTTGTCGGGGGGCTGGTGATCTGCCGCCAGCGTCCGGGCACGGCCAAAGGGCACATGTTCATCAGCCTGGAAGATGAGACCGGCATTGCCAATGCTTTTGTGCCCTCTGCCGCCTTTGAAGCCAACCGTCTCGTGATCACCCAGGAGCCTTTCCTGCAAATCCACGGCCGCCTTCAGATCGTGGACAATGTCATTTCCATTTACGCGCTGAAGATCGAGGCCCTGCATTTCGAAGTCATGCTCCACGCTCAGTCGCATGACTTCCGCTGAAGGCGGGCAAGTGCGTCTGGCCTCTTTTCCTTTGAACCGCAAAACCGCCGCCCCCGCGAATCATCATTCAATGGATATAGCCCAGAAACTCTCGATCCTGGCGGATGCTGCCAAGTATGACGCCTCGTGTGCCAGCAGCGGCACCAGCAAGCGCAACTCCCGCGAGGGGGGGCTGGGCTCCACCACAGGCGCCGGGATCTGCCACAGCTACACGCCGGACGGGCGCTGCGTCTCGCTGCTCAAGATCCTCCTCACAAACTATTGCATCTACGACTGCCAGTACTGCATCAACCGCGTCTCCAGCGATGTGCGGCGGGCCCGGTTCACCGCGGAGGAGGTGGTGAAGCTCACCATGGATTTTTACCGGCGGAACTACATCGAAGGGCTCTTCCTCAGCTCCGGCATCATTCGCAATGCCGACTACACCATGGAGCAGGTGGTGAGGGTGGCGCGGCTTTTGCGTGAGGAGCAGGGGTTCAAGGGCTACCTGCATCTCAAGACCATTCCAGAGGCCTCACCGGAGCTGATCGCCGAGGCGGGCAGGTGGGCGGACCGCATCAGCATCAATGTTGAGCTGCCCACCCCGGCCGACCTGGAGCGTCTGGCTCCGGAAAAAAACCTGGGGCGCATCCGCGGCGCGATGACGACCATCCAGAGACGTATCGACCAGGCCAAGGCGGAGGTTAAGGAAACGACCAAGGCACCGCCCTTTGCTCCGGCCGGGCAGAGCACCCAGATGATCATTGGTGCCACGGCGGCGCAGGATCGGGAGATCCTGGACCAGTCCTCCTCGCTGTACCGGCACCACAAGCTGCGGCGGGTGTATTACTCGGCCTTCAGCCCCATTCCGGATGCCTCACAGCGTCTCCCGCTCATGGCCCCGCCCCTGGTGCGCGAGCATCGTCTTTACCAGGCAGACTGGCTCATGCGCTTCTACGGCTTTCAGGCGCAGGAGTTGACCACTCCGGATGCTCCTCAGTTGTCCCTGGAGATGGATCCGAAGCTGGGTTGGGCCATGCGTCATCCCCAGAGTTTTCCCGTGGATGTCAACACCGCTTCCCGGGAGATGCTCTGGCGCATTCCCGGCCTGGGCGTGCGGAATGTGGATCGGATCCTGCAGATTCGCCGCTGGCACCGCGTGACGCTCGCGGACCTGCAGCGCCTGCGTGTGTCTTTAAAAAAAGTGCTCCCCTTTGTGCAGACTGCTGATCACCATCCCCGCGAGATCGGCTCCGCCCCATGGCAGCAAACGCTGAAGCCGGCACAGCAACTGGAACTCTTTGCCCCGGCCACAGGCGTGGTGACTGGCGAACTCTGAATGAACACAGTAGTTGGCTGAACTCTCCAACCCTTATGCACCTGCTCACGCTCGAGCCCAGTTTTGCCGCCTGGCATCGGGTGGCGCGGCGGGCACTACAGGCGGAGTGGGCCTGGGACACGGTGCTCTGGGAGGATGCCTCTGACAGCCAGCTGGCGCTGGGACTGCTGGATGAAACGCCCGCGAGCGTCGCGCAGGCAGCCGTCTCCGCCCCCACCTACAGCGTGCCCAAGGCCTTCATGGATATGGCGCGCACGGTGGCCTGTCATCGCTCCGCGCATCGCTGGAGCCTCCTGTACCGCGTGCTCTGGCGGATCACGCATGGGGAGCACCACCTGCTCAAGGTGGCGGTGGACCCGGATGTGCATGAGTTGCACACGATGGAGAAGTCCGTGCGTCGGGATGTGCACAAGATGCGGGCCTTTGTCCGCTTTCGCGAGGTGGTGCATGAGGGGCAGGTGCTGTACGTTGCGTGGTTCGAACCTCAACATCACATCCTGGAGCTCAATGCCCCCTTCTTCATTGACCGCTTCGCCGGCATGCAGTGGTCCATCCTCACGCCGGAGCGCTGCCTCCACTGGGATGGCGTGAAGGCCACCTACACACCGGGGGTGAGCCGCCATGAGGCCCCCACCGGAGATGCCATGGAGTCTCTCTGGCTCCAGTACTATGCGCACATTTTCAATCCCGCCCGCGTCAAGACCCACGCCATGCTGGCGGAGATGCCGATGAAATACTGGCGAAACCTGCCCGAGGCCGCCATCATCCCCACCCTGCTGGAGCAGGCTTCACCCCGTGTGGAGGTCATGATGGAGCGCAGTCATGCCCTGCAATCGCAACTGAAAGAGGCGCATCCCGCTGACGTGCCGAATACGAATGACCTGGAGGTGCTCCGTGATGCCGCGGCCACCTGCAAGGCCTGCCCGCTGTACAAGGACGCCACGCAGACCGTCTTTGGCGAGGGGCATGTGTCCGCAGAGATCGTCTTCCTCGGCGAGCAACCGGGGGACCAGGAAGACCTCGCGGGCAAGCCCTTCGTTGGTCCCGCCGGCCGGTTGCTGGATCAGGCCCTGCAGGAGGCGGGCATTGATCGTGAGACCTGCTACGTGACCAATGCCGTGAAGCACTTCAAGTGGAAGCGGCAGGGCAAACGCCGTCTGCACCAGACACCGGTGCAGGCAGAGATCCATGCGTGCAAGCCCTGGTGGAGGGCGGAGCTGGCCATCATCAAGCCGCGCATCCTCGTCTGCCTGGGAGCCACCGCCGCCAGGACGGTGCTGGAGCATGCCGTGAAGATAGGCGACGTGCGAGGCGAGTTCATGGAAACCACCTGGTGTGAAAAGACCCTGGTGACCGTGCATCCCTCCTCCCTCCTGCGCCAGCCGGATCCGGAGATTCGCGCGGAGGAGATGGCGCGTTTTGTCGCTGACTTGAAGCTGGTGGCCCGGGCGCTGGCCAGCCGTTGACGGGAATGGTAAGTTATTTCAAAGTCATGAGGAATGCCTTCACATCCTCCAGCTCCTGGGGCTTGAGCACCAGGCCCAGAGGCGGCATGGGGGATGCGCCCAGCGCTTCGAACCCCTTGGCCAGCACCTTGCCGGGCTCAAGCAGGCTTTCATGGATGTAGGCGGCGGGGAATCGACTGGCGATGCGGTCCAGAGCCGGGCCCACAGTGCTGCCCTGCCCCCGGAGGGTATGGCAGAGCACGCAGACGGCTGCGGCGTGGTCACAGGCCGTTGCATGAGAACCCACGCACGCAGCGTTTCATTGTTTGCGATTCTGCTTTGCACGCACCCTTTTCACTCCATGGCTTCTTTTGTAACCTCCTGCGGATCTTTGCTTTGGCTTTCGACAGCGCTGGCTGCTGCGGAGTGGAACCAGTGGCGCGGTGCGGCGCGCAACGGCATCAGTGACGACCGGACCCCGTTGGTGCGATCCATGCCTGATGCAGGGCTGCCTGTGCTCTGGCAGAGCGATGCCATCCCCAGTGATCATGATGGCGGTCACGGCAGTCCCGTGGTGGCGGGAGGCCGTATCTATCTGAGCCTGGTGTGGCATGTGCATGTGCCATCCACCCAGCGCGTGATAGAGGACGAGCATCTGGTTTCATTGGGCTATCGCGATACCAAGCTCCTGGGGCCGACGTTGACGGCGGAGCTGGAGCAAGTGCGCAAGACGCTGCCGGCCGGTCTGCGGGGAGAGGCCTTGAACACGAAGGTCCGGCAGTGGGTGCAGGAGCACTTCAATGACGAACAGCGGCTCATCCTCGGCTCGTGGGCGGAGTGGCGGCTCGGGCAAAAATCCGCAGCGGTGGATCTGGAGGTCCTGGGCAGGATTCGGCCCAAGGTGGATCAACCCTTTGCTTCTCACGAAGAGATGGTGCAATGGCTGACGGATGCCGGGATCACGCCGGAGGTTCAGGAAAAACTCTTGAAGCTCGTTCCGGCCACCGTCAAGGAGGCGCAGGATGTGATCCTCTGTCTGGATCTCGCCACTGGCAGGACCCTGTGGAAATACGCGGCCCCCGGCAAGCCGGTGGATCGGGCTGCATCCTCCACCTGCACGGTGGTGGACGGCACGGTGTACGCGCTAGGCAGCACGCATCTACATGCGGTGGACGCACAAAGCGGAGCGGTGTGCTGGAGGCGGGAGGTGGGGAAGAGCCAGGGCAGCTCGCCTCTGGTGGTGGGAGACCGGCTCTGGTACGTGGCCGAGGGATTGCACTGCCTCTCCACGCGGGATGGGGCCGTGCTCTGGCAGAAGCCCAAGCTCAAGGGCGGGCACTCCAGCCCGGTGTTGTGGAATGGGGGAGCTCCGGGAGAGGTGCTGCTCTGCGCATCGGGAGACAAGCTGGCCGGAGTGGATCCCAACACTGGGGACGTGCGTTGGGAGTTACCCGGCGGTGGACCGTCCACACCAGTGGTCGAGGGGGAGTGGTTGGTGTTTTTGAGTGATGACAAAGAGGCCGGGCTGCAGGCTTTCCGTGCCCAGGTGGGAGGTCCGCCGCAGCGGCAGTGGAGCCAGTTTTGGCTCGCCTCGCGCTATTCGTCATCCCCCGTGATCCAAGACGGACACGTCTATCTCATGGAAGGCGGACGCCACCTCTGCGCCAGTCTGGCAGATGGAGCGCTGCGCTGGGACGAGAAAGTGGAAAGCACCATCTCCTCTCCCGTGCTGGCAGACGGCCGCCTCTGGAGCCTGGAGCAAAACGGGATGTTCCTGCGCGGGATCCGGGCTGACCCTGCTGCCTACAGCCTTTCGGCGCGCACGAAGGTGGAAGCCCTCTGGTGCCCCACTCCCTTGATCGCGGAAGGCAGGCTCATTCTGCGCCGGAAGGACCGCGTTGTCTGTCTGGATCTTCGTCAGAGGTGACCGCTTGTTCAAGCGGTGAGGGGCTGCTTATAATGGACCAGAAGGAGGAGGGGTAAATGGCGTCCCAATTGGGATTTGCTGGCAATTTGTCGTGGCATGCCATTTAATTGCGGAAGGGGCGTCTCACGGTGGGACAACGAATGTCGTTGTCGTGCTGGAGACTGTCCGCTCATTGTCATGAAAGCCAATCCAAGTGCCGCAGAACCTGCCAAGAAACCCAGCCATCCGGGAAACGGTCTTACTCCCCGCTCTTTCCAAGCGCGCTTTTTCAAGCGCATGGGCTCCACTCAGCAGTTCCGCGCCATGCTGGAGTTTCTGCCTGAGGTGGAGTACTTCGCCAAGGATGCTGATGGCCGTTTTGTCGCCATCAGTGCTGGGATGTTGAAGCGGTTTGGCGGGGAGAGGGAGGAGGATTATCTCGGAGTGTTGGACTCCACCATCCACCCGCCTTACATCGCCCAGGCAATCCGCGAAGATGATCTGCAGGTGATGCGTACGGGCAAGCCCATCGTGGACCGGGTGGAGGCGCTCTTTGCCCGTACTCGGGCCAAGGACTGGTTTCTTACCACCAAGCTCCCGGTCTATGACGAGCGTGGCCATATCATCGGGGTGATGGGCTTTGTGCGGCCCTATCGCGGTGGAGCCCGCCGCGGGGTGGAGGATCAGCAGCTTCAGCGTGTGGTGGAGCACATTCACGAGAACTACCGGGAGCGGCTGCCCGTCTCCACCCTGGCCAGGATCGCCCACCTCTCCGACCGCCAGCTCAACCGGAGGTTTCAGGAAACTTTCCGCATGAGCGTCCAGGAGTTTGTCATGCGCACCCGCATCCAGGCGGCCAGTGATGAGCTGGTGGTGTCGGACAAGTCCGTGGCCCAGATCGCGGGTGAATACGGATTCTGTGACCAGAGCGCCTTCACCCGCCAGTTCCGCCAGCACACCGGTGAGACGCCCCTGGCGTTTCGGCGGCGGCGGCGGATCACGGGGTAGGTACTGGCCAAAGCTTCTTCAGGCCCGCTCCCGCCTTTCGTTCGCAATTCCCTCCAACCGCAATGTGTCTGACTTAGCCAACGACTTGTCGGAATTCGCCAAGAAACGGGTCTGCTTTCCCCTCAAGGTGGTGACATGCCCGGGCTGTTTGTTCAGCAGGTTCGCGGCAGAAAGCCCCAGATGAAGAGACTGCCTGATGAAACCATTGTAGGTAGGAACCCTCGCCGCGTTTCTCCGGAGGAGGACGGGCTGGCGTTCCAGTCCCGCTTTTTCAAGAGGCTGGGCAACCCCCGGCAGCTTCTCGATCTTCTCGAGTACCTGCCTGATGTGGAGTACTTTGCCAAGGACCGCGAGGGCCGCTTCGTCGCCATCAGCCGGGGCATGTTGAGGCGCATCGGAGCCTCGGCGGAGGAGGAGTATCTGGGCATTGCGGACTCCGTCATTCACCCGCCCTCCGTGGCTCGGAGCATCCGGGAGGACGACCTTCACGTCATGCGCACCGGCAAGCCGATCGTGGACCGCGTGGAGGCCCTCTTTGCGCGGACGCGGGCCAAGGACTGGTTCCTCACCACCAAGCTCCCTGTCTATGATGCCGCGGGGGAGGTCATCGGGGTGATGGGCTTTGTGCGGCCGTATCGGCCCGGGACCAGCAGCGGCGTGCAGGATGTGCAGGTGCAGCGGGTGGTGGCCCACATCCATGAGCACTATCGCGAGCGCATCCCTGTGTCTGAATATGCGCGCATTGCCCATCTCTCAGAGCGGCAGCTCAACCGGAGGTTTCAGGAAACCTTCCGGATGAGCCTGCAGGAGTTCATCATGCGCACCCGGATCCAGGCAGCCAGTGACGATCTGCTGGTGACGGACAAGGCGGTGGCGGAAATCGCGCATGAGCACGGCTTCTACGACCAGAGCTCCTTCACCAAGCACTTCCGCAACCACACAGGGGAGACCCCGCTGGCCTTTCGGCAGTACCGCCGGCTTTCCCGGGAACTGAAGCGCGGGCGGATGGCGGAGGCGATGGCATCCAGTGCCGCTACCGGTGGCCCAGGTACTTGATGACCGCCTCCGTACGGGTCTGCACGTGCAGCTTGCCGTAGATGACATGCAGGTGCCCGCGCACCGTGCTGGTGCTGATGCCGAGCTGGTCGGCTATTTCCTTGTACTGGAGCCCCTTGGCCAGCTGGGTGAGGATCTCAAACTCCCGCGGGGTGAGCCCGGAGAACTCAGGGCGGTCCCGTACATCGCGTCGGCTCTCGTTGTGAAAGTGGGAGACCACCTTCCGGGCGATGGGGACGGACATCGGCGCGCCGCCATTGTGGATCTCCATCACGGCCTCTACGATGCCCGCCGCCGGCGTGCGCTTCAGGATGTAGCCGCTGGCCCCGGCGCGCAGGGCTTCGAAGATCATCTTCGTGTCATCATAGGTGGTCACCATCAGCACCTGGAGCTTGGGCAGCGTGGACTTGAGCACGGCGGTGCACTCAATGCCGGAGCGTCCCCCCAGATTGATGTCCACCAGCAGCACGTCGGGCGGGTCGTCGGGGACCTCACGGATGGCATCCTCAGCGGAGTTGTAGGCACGGGCGCACACGAGTCCCTCGCCGCGGTTGATGATGGACATCAAGTGTTCCCGGGTGGTTTTGTCGTCCTCAACGATGGATACTTGGATGGGCATGACAGTGACAGGTCGGGGGTGGCTCATGTGAGTGATGGTCGTTGTGGCCAGGGCAGTTCGAGCTGGATGGCGGTGCCGCCATGCGTGGCGCTGGAGATCTTCAAAGTGCCGCCAAGGGCCGCAGTACGGGAGGTCATGTTCTTGAGCCCGTTGCCCGGTGCCGCCAGAGGTTGAGAGGGCGTGCCCCGCCCGTCGTCTGTGATGGAAAGGGTGAGTGACCGCCCCCCCAGAGCGGCCTGAATACGGATCTCCGTGGCCTGGGCATGCTTGATGGCATTGTTCACGGCTTCCCTGACAATAAGCAGGGTATGATGGCGAAAATCCGCTGTGAGAGGCCGGTTGGGGGCGGCTTCTGGAATGTCCAGCCGGCAGCGCAGCCCGGCAGGGCCGGTCTGGTCCAGTGCCTGCTGGGCGATGTAGTCCAACAGGCTGGCCAGATCATCGTGCTCAGGATTCACCGCCCAGACGATCTCATCCATGTCCGCCACTGCCTTGCGTGCAGTGCGAGCCAGGCGGTCCAGATGGGTGGGATTGTTCCGGTCCTCCTGGGCCAGATCAGACAGCATGCAGAGCTCCGTGAGACTGGCACCCACCTGGTCATGCATGTCGCGCGCGATACGGGCCCGTTCTTCCCGCAGGCCGACCTCATGCCTGAGAAGTTCATTCTGCCGACGGATGCGCCAGGTGCTGATCGCATTGGCCACGAGTGCCAGCATCGCTGCCGCCACCGTCCCGGCCAGAAGCTGGATCCATGTCCGCTCCCACAGCGCGGGCGCGATGATGACGCTCATGACGGCGTTCTGCCGGCTCCAGACACCGTCGTTGTTCATTGCCCGGGCTTCAAAAGTGTAGTTTCCTGCGCCCAACCTGCGGTACACGGCGACCCGGTTGCGAGGGGTGCTGACCCAGTCCGCGTCCACCCCAGACAGGCGGTGCTGGAGCAGCACATTGTCCGGGGCGGTGAAGCTCTTTGCGCTCAGCTGCACCCGCAGACTCTGGATGTTCGGGCCGATGTGCACCGCCTGACCGGCGGCATGGCCGTTCTCCCACGCCAGGGCGCCGTTGGCGGCTATTTCCTCGATGCCAACCGGTGGAGGAGCCGTGTTGCCACCCGGGATGGAGGGGTCGGCAATGACCACGCCGCTGCGGGAGGCGAACCAGATGCGCCCGTCGGCATCCGTCAGGGTGTTGGGATGATAACCACTGTTGGCCTGCATGCTGGGGATGCCATCGTCCGTGCCAAACGCCAGACAGCGCACCGTGGGTTTCACACCATCAGCGACGGCGTTGAGGTCCTCCATCGACAGGAGGAAAATCCCCCGGTCTCCCGCCGCCCAGAGACGGTCCCTGTCATCCAGCACCATCTGGGAGACGACTTCGTGGCGCAGCCCCTGGTCGGGGCCGATCACAGAGAGCCGGCCGCCCTTCCACCGGCAGATGCCGCTGCCGTCCGTCCCCATCCACAGCGCGCCATCCTGAGCGCTCAACAAGGTGCGCAGGGAGTTGCCAGCCAGGCCGGGAGGGGTGGCATCTGCCACCCCGGTGGGCGTGAGCTTGAGCAGCCGCCCTTTGTTCGTGCCGCCCCAGAGAGCCTCACCCCCCGCCTCGACCAGGGAGGTGACATCCCCACAACCGCCGGGGGTGAGGAACTGCTGCCATCGTCCCGGCCAGCCTGTGACCAGGGCATCGATGCGGAGGATCCAGAGCCGGCCGGAGGCAGAAGCGTGGATGGCACGAATGCGCGACTTCCCCGGCAAGGCCGGGGGAAGTTGCTCCACGTGATACTGGCCATTGTTCCATCGAACCAGTCTGTCCTGGCTGGAGGCGATCCAGACATTGCCTGCTGCGTCCGCAGTGACGCAGGTGGCCAGGGGCCCGGGCCAGTCCTGGGGTGCGGTCAGATGATTCCACCGCCCTGCCTGCCGGGTGTAGAGCTCTCCCGTCTGCATGGCCATCCAGATGTTGCCCTGGCGGTCCAGGCACATGCTCCGCGCGGTCTGGGAGATGGGAGAACCTGGCTCATTCAGCAGTTCCAGCAGCCGCTGGTGCACCAGGCACACGCCTCCACCGCCGGTGCCCACCCAGATGTTTCCTTCGTGATCCTCTTTCAAGGCCCACACGTCCGAGTTGGAGATGGGAACCTTCTGGAGTTTGGCGTCTGCCCAGCAGGAAAGTCCTCCCACATAGCTGCCAATCCATACCCGGTGCCGTGCATCTTCCAGCAGGGCAAACGGGCGGTAACCGGGAGGCTGGGATGTCAGCCGGGTGACCGGGGTGAGGCCCTGCTTTTCTGTGAACCGAAGCAAGTCTCTCCGGTTGACGATCCACGCGCCTCCCTCCCTCGCTCCGGCGATGGCGCTGGGCCCCGCAGGCAGAGTCGCGACCTGCACGAACCTGTCCCCGGCCCACTTCGATACGGCCTGCGGCCCGATGGCCCAGATGGTGCCGTCCTGCCCCTCGGCCACCATGGATACGGGCGGCTGAGGTTGGGGCTGGGTGTAGCCAAGCGCGATGGCGGCCACGTGGAGCTGCCCTTCCTCCACCCGGAAGACCCAACCATTCTCGTAGCTTATCCAGATCGTGCCGTCCGCGGCCTCGAAGAAGGCGTTTGGCCCCCGCGCGGAGCCCACATCCTGCTTGCCGATGATGATGGTCTTCCCATCCTGATGACGGCTCAAATCCCGCCGAATGATCCACAAGGCGCCATCTCTGGCCGTGAGCAGGCCTTTCACCCCGGATCTGGGGATGTCCTCCAGCAGGCTGGTCTTGTCCTGCATGCGCCAGCCATCGTAGCGGGCCAGGCCGTTGGGCGTGGCAAAGAGCATGGCTCCGTCCGCCGCCTGGGCCACGGCCGTCACATCATTGTTTGGCAGGCCGTCATCCACCTTCCACACACGGGAAAGCCATGGCGAGTCCCCGGCCATGGGGAGCTGTGCCTGCATGGCACCGGGCAGCCCTCCCATCACCCATGCCACTCCCAACAGCATCAAGAAGGAAGGGCGGTGGAAAAGATTTTCCGGCATGGCGGCTGGGCAAATAAAGAACATCAATTCTGCATCATATCAGACTTCGAAAAAACAGAACATTCGTTCTGTAGAGTCCCGCAGCAGGTCAGCGTACGCTGGTGACCGGACCTGTCGGGCGCGGGTTGGAAGGGAGGGCCCGAAGGCACCCAAGTCGCCCCGCACCCAGCAGTCGCATGCGCATCAGCCTGACTTCTCCTCCCTTCCGCAGCCATGAAGCCTGCGCCGACTCACGCAGGTCAGCCAAGATGTCGCCTCGCGATTTTCAGGCGCGATTCCTGGCCCAGCCCGGGGTGGCACGGCAGTTGGGCAACCTGTTTGAATACCTGCCGCACACGGACTTCTTTGCCAAAGACCGCGAGAGCCGTTTCATCGCCGTAAGCCGGGGCACGTTGGACCGCATCGGAGTGCGGGATGAGGAGGAGCTCCTGGGGGCCAGGGATGAGCGCATCCATCCCGTCACCGTGGCCCGTGTCATTCGTGAGGATGATCTTCGCGTGATGCGCACCGGGCAGCCCATCATCAACAAGGTGGAGGCCTTGTACGCCCGCACCAGGGCCAAAGACTGGTTCCTCACCACGAAGCTGCCCATCTATGATGCGGCTGGGGCAGTGGTGGGGGGCATGGGGATCGTTCGTCCCTACTTTGGCGCACCGGGAAGCGCGGCGACTGACTTGCAGGTCCAGAGGGTGGTGGCCTATGTGCATTCGCACTACCGGAATCGCATCCCCGTGGAGGAGATGGCCCGTCTTGCCAGCATGTCCGAGAGGCAGCTGAACCGGAGGTTTCAGGAGGTCTTTCGCATGAGCGTCCAGGAATTCATCATTCGCACCCGCATCCAGGCGGCCACTGATGAACTGCTGGCCTCTGACAAGACCGTGGCAGAGGTGGCCCAGGACAACGGGTTCTACGACCAGAGCGCCTTCACGCGGCAGTTTCGCATCCATACGGGCGAGACACCGATGGCCTTCCGCAAGCGCCGGTGTCTGGCGTCTTAGATCCTATGATGCAGAGGGGGGCGGCATGTGCGGGCGCGTGAGTTAAAGGAAACAATATGCTGGTATGCTTTGGGCGGGCTGTCTGTCGGAGGAGGCGGATCCATACCAAAAGTGGACTGACGGGTCCAAGCCATTTCGAAACGGGGCCGCGATGATCGTGTTATGCAAGCATTCACATCCTTACAGGGCGTTCGCCATCTGGGTGCGGTGTGGTGCCTGCCGCTCCCGAGCCCGGTAGAACATATGTTCTAGAGACGGACCGGGCCTGGTTTCCCTATGATCCAGGTCACTTCACTGAATCTTCAAGGAACGACTCCAACCTGCCCTTCAATGCTCTTCCGCAGTTGCCAATGTAATGATGATGCCATGACGAGCCTGACAACGGTCGGGAATCGCGATTGGCGAAATGATACCACGCGGCGTCCTCTGCGCACAGCGTTGGCGATTCTTCTCGCGACGACGCTGGGCGCTGCGGAGCTCGCCCAGGCGGCAACAGGTGTGTGGGACGGTACTCAGGACAACACCTGGGCAGGCGTTGCGAACTGGGATATCAATGCCGCCCCAGGAGCAGGAGATGTCGCCACCTTCAATGGTGCGGGCAGCGGCAATACTGTCATTGATCTCGGTGCGGGCGCGACGATCCTGTCGGTGCTCTTCGATACGAATCAGGCTTCCGCCTATGTGCTGGGGTCAGGCGCAGTGGGCAGTCAAACCCTCACGCTGGGCAACGGCGGCAGCATCACGATGAATGCCGCCCTCATCAACAACCAGCTCATCAATGCCTCCCTCCTGCTTGGCACGGATGCCACCCCCCAGAGCTACACCTTCACCAACAACAGCACGACGAACCTGCTCAACTTTTCAGGGGCGATCAGCGGCGGTACGGGCGGCACAGCCGGGGTGAAGACCCTCACGTTGACCGGGGCGGGTGGCGGTACTTTGAGTGGAGTTATTTCCAATGGCGGCACCACCTCCGTAGCGGTGACAAAGACCGGCGCGGGCACTTGGGTGCTGGCTGGCGCGAATACTTACACAGGAGCCACCACCATCTCCGCAGGTGTGCTCCGGCTCGCGAATGCCAATGCTGTGCAGAACAGCACCCTGACCAACAACGTGGCCAACGGCGTGATCTTTGGCGGGGGCGTGCTGAACTTTAACGCGGGGGGTCTGGCAGGAAGTGGCGCTCTTGCGCTGACGGATGTGAACGCCGCCAACGTGAATCTGACGGTCGGGGCCAACAACGCCTCCACGACCTTCACGGGGGTGATCAGTGGAGCGGGAAATCTGATCAAGACGGGCTCAGGCACCTTGACGCTCAACGCTCTTAGCACGTTCACCGGCAACATTGTGGTGGATGGGGGCACCCTCACCACCACGCTGAACCGCAATGCTGGAAATCCCACCAACACGGCCCTCGGCAATACTCAGGCCGCTGGACGTATCTTAACCGTCAACAGCGGAGGCACCTTGATCCTCGCCAACGGCAACACCATGGGCAACGCGACCTCTACCCCGCAAATGCGGATCGTGATCAATCAGGGGGGCGTGGTGCGAACGGCTGTGACCACGGTTGGCGGGGGCGTGAGTGGCGGGGATGCCAATTCCCTCGGGCCCATCACGATGAACGGAGGCACGCTGACGACGGGCAATGGATTCAGCAATCTGTATCAGGGCATCATCCTGTCCAGCACCGTCACGGTGGGAGGCAGCGTGGTTTCCACCATCAACACCGACGTGGCTGACACGACCGCCAATGGAGTGATGCTGAACGGAACCATCACGTTCGATGTCGCAGACGCAACGGGGAATGCCAACACTCACCTTCTCGTCTCGGCCAGGCTGGTGTGGGCACCGGGCGTCACGACGGGTGGATCGCTTAACAAAACCGGTGCAGGGACCATGCAGCTAACCGGGGCAAATGCCTACACCGGCGCCACCACCATCCGGGGTGGACTGCTGAAAGTGGGCAATGGTTCGACGGGATCCCTGAACGGGACCACTGGTACGGCCCTGACATTTGCAGGAACCGGCGGGATTGAGTTCAATGAAACTGCGGGCAGCAGCCAGGGCATGGGAGCGCTGGCTTTCACCGTGGGTGAGGGGACGGTCACTTCCACCTATGGCGGGAGTGGCAACACCACCCTCACGTTCGCTTCCTTCACCCGAACGGCCGGGGCCACGGCCAATTTTGTGACCTCTGGAGGTGCCAATGGCACGACCAACAAGATTGTCCTTTCCAGCGGCGTCACCGCCGGGGCGTTCATCGACCAGGGCACGTTCTTTGGCGGCAGCGCATACGCCTTCTATGACGCCTCGGGCTATGTTCGTGATCTTCAATATGGCGTTGACTCTGGGGCATCCACCTTTGCGGGCGGCACCACCCTGACCGGAACGCATGTGCAGACGACGGGAGCCGTGACGGCCCAGGACACGGCCACGTTCACCACCCTGAACCTCAGCGGGAACACCAACTTCGCCCTCAATACCGGTGCCACCCTGACGGTCAATGGCATCCTGAAGTCAGGCAATGTCGCCGGTGGAGCCACGATCTCTGGCGGCACAGGCATCCAGGCCGCCAGTGGTGCAGAGCTCGTGATTCGCGCTGACCAGCTCAATGACAGTCTCGCCATCACCGCGAACATTCTGGCCAACGGGGCCAGCTCGCTGACCAAGAGCGGGCTCGGCACACTGACGCTTTCAGGAGTCAACACCTACTCGGGGGGCACCACGGTGAACGCCGGCGTGTTGCGCGCGACCACCAACGCTTCTGCACTGGGAGCAGGCGTTCTGACGCTGGCAGGCGGGGAGCTGCAACTTGCCAACGACACCCTCTTGAACTTCGGCCGCAACACGACGGTGACCGGCGATGCCAGGGTCACCTCGGATCGCCTCACCGCCGGTGCCGGGGTGACTCACACGCTCGGCACCCTTTCCATCGGGGCGCAGCGCCTCGTGGTGGCGGGCGGCGCGAATGTCAGCAGCGGCACGGCGGGCATCACCTTCGGCACCACCACCTTCACGGCGGCTCCCACCTTTCACATCGTGAATCCCACCACGGGCGGTACCACGTTGCTGACCCTGGGAGCGGTGACCAATGGAGGCTTCGGCGTGACCTTCACGGGCAACGGGAATGTGGCGCAGACCGGAATTATCAGCGGTGCGGGCGGTGTAACTTTTGGCGTGGCCGGTGGGGATGCCTTCAGCGGCGTGGCTACGTTCAACCAGATCAACACCTTCACCGGAAACACGGTGGTGAACTCCGGCACGCTGGTACTCTCAGCCGGCGGTGCGGCCGGTGGGGTTCGAGGAACTATTACGGTGAACTCCGGTGCCCGGCTCAACCTCTCCGCAACAGATTCTCTGGGGTACAACAATGATTCAACCCGGGTGGGCACGGTCAATGTGGTGGGCGGAATGGTGAACAACACGGTGGCGGGCAACCAGGCGTACCGGACGAACTTTAACCTCACCGGGGCCACGATGTCCTCCACCGGTGGGGGATCCTACAACTTCACCACGGGCTTCGGCATCACCAGCCTGGCCAGCACTCTCACCTCCACCGTCAGCGGGAACGTGGTGGCGCGTGACGCCGGCCCTATGATTTTCACCACGGCGCAGGGCGCGACCGCGTCAGGCGTCGATCTTCTGGTCTCCGGTGTCCTGAGCGGGAACGGCATCACCAAGGCCGGCGCGGGAACCCTTCATCTCAGCAACACCAACACTTTCACGGGTGTCATTAATCTCAATGGTGGCATCCTGCGCGCCGCCACCGCCGGGATCAACGGCGGGAACACCACCAACGGCATCGTCTTCAACGGCGGCACGCTACAGGCCGCGACGGGAGGCATCACCACCGCCAAGGCCATCACCCTCACCGGGGCTGGCACTTTTGACACGAATGGCAATGCCTCCACGCTCTCTGGGAACATCACTGGTGCAGGGCTCTTCACCAAGACCGGTGCGGGCACGCTCACGCTTAGTGGCGCGGCGAACACGTACAGCGGCGGCCTTGCCATCACCGGCGGCAGCGTGATCGTGAACAACGCGAACTCCGGGGTACTGGGCACCGGTACGGTGGCCATGGGGGCGGGTACCACGATGGATCTCAACGGAAACAGTCAGACCACGGGCCTGCTGAAGACCTATGACGACGCCTCGGCCATCACCATCACCTCCAACGCGGCTGGCGGCACGCCAGTGTTGACGCTCTCCGGCACGGGCACCGAGACCTTTGGCGGGGTGATCAGCAACGGACTGGCGACGTCCATCGGCATCATCAAGGCAGGCACGGGCGTCCAGACCTTCTCAGGAAACAACACGTACACTGGTGCCACCCAGGTCAACGGGGGCCTGCTGCGCATCACCGGCCGTCTCGGCAACACGGCCGTCACTGTGGCCACCACCGGGGCGCTGGGGGGCAATGGAAGCATTGGCGGCCTCGTGTCCCTGACCGGGGCCGGATCTGCCATCAATTTGCAGGACGGCCAGTCGGGAACACTCACCCTTGCGGCGGGATTGTCGCTGAGCGGGGGAAGTGTGCTTTCCTTTGACCTTGGCACCACGGGTGATCAGGTCGCGCTCACCGGCGGGACCTACACTTTCACCAGTGGGGTCGCCACCATCAACCTGGTGAACATTGCCGGCTACGGAGCGGGCAGTTACCAGCTCATCACCGGCGCCTCTGGCATCAGTGCGTCCAACTTCGAGCTCTCGGCCGCCTCCCTGGGGGGATTCAACCTGTCTCTCAGTGTGACAGGCGGGAATACGCTGACGCTGAATGTCTTCACCAGCACCTCTCCGGCGGCGGCCTACTGGAAGGGGGATGTGAGCGGTGTCTGGACCGTCCTCAGCGGCGGCAACTCCAACTTCACCAGTGACGCGGCCGGGACCACGGATCCTGGTCAGGCGCTCGATGGCACCTCGGCAGTGATCTTCTCCGCAACCGGGGCGGCCAATGAGAGCAGCACCACGCTCGGGGCAGACATCTCCATCAAGTCACTCACCATCAATTCCGCGAGTGCTGTCGGCATCGGCGGGGCGAATGTGCTCACGATCGTTGATCCTGCCGGTATCACGATCAACTCAGGGGCGGGTGCCCTGACGCTCTCTGCCCAGGGCGTCGCGCTGGGGGCGAACCAGACGTGGACCAACAACTCGGCCAATGCGGCGGTGATATCCTCGATCATCAGCGGGGCTCGCACCCTCACCCTGGCTGGCACGGGGACCTTCACTCTGTCCGGGAGCAGCACCTTCTCCGGCGGTCTCACCCTCTCAGCCGGCACCACCTTGAACATCAACCAGGGAGGCACGGGCGCAGGCAGTTCCGCTCTGGGTACCGGCACCTTTACCATTAATGGCGGCACGATCAACAACACCAGTGGCGGCGCGGTGACGGTGGGCACGGACAACGCCATGGTGTGGAATGCCAACTTCGCCTATGGCGGCACCAATGACCTGAACTTGGGCACGGGCAGCGTCACGCTGTCCGCCACCCGCACGGTCACCACCAACGGCTCTGGTACCCTGAACGTGGGCGGGGCGATCAACGGCGTGGGTTTCGGTCTGGTGAAGAACGGGACGGGAACCCTCAGCCTCTCCGGGCAGAGCACCTTCACCGGTACCCTCAGTGTCAGCGAGGGGACGCTCCGCCTGCTGGGCGCGGTCAATGCCCTCAACACGGCCAACATCGGCCAGGTCACCGTCGGTGATACCGCGAACCTCAATGCCATCCTGAATATTGAAGGTGGCACACTGAACGCCACAAAGAACACAAGCCCAAGCATAGCGGTGGGCTCCGTGGCCAACAGCCGCGGCTTTGTGAAGATGTCCTCGGGCAGCATCACCACCACGAGTGAGATTCATCTGGGGCGTGGTGCCGGAGCCTTTGCCGCCATGTCCATGAGCGGCGGCACCGTCACCTCCGGCAGCTGGATGGTGGTTGGGTTCAACAACGACCGCGCCATCTTCAACCAGACCGCTGGTGATGTCTTTGTGAATTCAAATCGCATGACGATCGGGGCAGGGGGCACGGGCTCCATCGGCGTGTACAATCTCAGCGGCTCCGCCACTTTCTCCGCTTTGAGCGGGTCCGGAGGAATGTTCGTGGGTGAGAACGGCGTTGGCGTCTTGAACCTCTCCGGCTCCGCTGCCGTTAATCTGGCGACCAATGGTCTTGCCCTGGGGCAGACCGGGGCGGCATCCAACGGCACGGTCAACCTCCTTGGAGGAACCCTCACGACCAACCGGGTGACCAAAGGTGCAGGCACAGGCCTTTTCAACTTCAATGGCGGCACACTCAAGGCCAATGCTGCCAACACCACTTTCATGACCGGGCTGACCAACGCCTTCGTCTATGCGGGCGGGGCGAAGATCGACACCGCAGGTTTTGACATCACGATTGGCCAGGCTCTGCTCGCGCCCAACGGCAGCGGCGTCAGCAGCATCGCCGTCAGCAGCGGCGGCACCGGCTATGTGGACACCCCGGTGGTGGTCATCAGCGGAGGTTCCGGCACTGGAGCCACCGCAGTGGCCACGGTCGTGAACGGTGTGGTCACGGGTTTCACCATCACGAATCCCGGTACCGGCTATGTGGATGGGGATGTGCTCACCGTTACGTTGCACGGGGGTGGTGCCACCACGACCGCCAGCGCGGGCACGGTGGCTCTCAGCAGCAATACCAGCGGCGGGCTGACCAAGAGCGGGGCGGGCGTACTGACGCTTTCAGGAGCCAACACCTACACGGGTGGCACCACCATTCTGGATGGCACGCTGGCGTTGGGGGCGGCCGGAGTGCTCGCCGATGCCGGGGCCGTGACGGTCGATGGAATCGGTGCGGTTTTCAGCCTGGGGGCCAACAACGAGACCGTTGCCGAGGTGACACTGGCAGATGGCCGCATCGAAAGCTCCACAGGCGTACTGACCGCCACTTCCTATGATCTGCGCAACGGGAGTGTAACCGCCATCCTGGATGGCAGTGCGGCGGTTGCGAAAAGCACCTCTGGGTCGGTGACGGTTTCCGCCGCCAGCACCTATACCGGTGGCACGACTGTCACTGGTGGGACTTACCTGGTGCAGAACACTACGGGAAGCGGCACCGGCACGGGGCATGTCACGGTCCAGTCAGGGGCACGATTTGGTGGTGTCGGTTCGGTCGTGACCGCTGCCGACCGCAACATCTCCATCAACAACGGTGCCAGCCTGCAGGTGGGCAAGCTGGGTGAATTGGGCGACAGCACCGGCCAGTCTTTCTCGCTGCAGAACAGCGGCACGGGGATCATCAGCCTTCAGGGAACACTGGAGTTCGACATCATGGAAAACTTTGGAGGGGACGCCAACCTGGCCTCACCGCTGGCCACCAACGATGTGCTCGTGCTCAAGAGTGACAACGCCATCGTGCTGGGCGGCGCGTTGAAGGTGACGGACATCAACGAAACCTCCGAGTTCTGGATGGAGCTGGACAAGTGGCAGCTCATTGACTGGAGCAATGTGGTTGTGGGTGGGAACCCGAACAACGCCAAATTCAGTGGCTCCCTTGGGCTGCTGGACATGCCGGATCTCGGCGAGGACTTGAAGTGGGAGATCTCCACCGACCTCAACGGCCTCTACATCCAGGTGGTGGTGGTGCCAGAGCCCGCCCGCATGTTGCTGCTCCTTGTGGGCTTGGCCGGCCTTTGCCTCCGCCGTCGCCGTTGATCAAAAGCAAACCAAACAGGTCAATCGCATGAACAAAAGACGCAACATGAACAGGGGGAGTCAGCAGGCCGGGATGGCTCTGGTGATGGTGCTCGCCATTGTGGCTCTTCTCATGGGTCTGGTGCTGGCGCTGCTCTCCATGGGCTCGTCAGAAGCCCGTTCCTCTTCCGCATTCAGCCAGACCTCGCAAGTGCGCAGCCTCACCGACATGCCGGTGAGCATTGTCATGGGTCAGATCCGCGAGGCCACCTCCGGCTTGGGGATGAGCAAGACCTGGGCCTCCCAGCCGGGCATGATTCGGGTGTATGGCACCACCGCAGGCACGGTCGCGGGGCGGGCCAAACTTGAGACTGCCTGGAGACTCTACTCCTCAGACAAGATGTCCGAGGCAGGGGCGGACTTCAATGCCAGCAACGAGGTCGGCACGCTGACGGACTGGAAGCAAAACACTGCCCAGTTCACCGACTTGAATGAACCCGTGGCCAGGCTGGATGCGAATGGGAACATTCGTCGCGTGTATCCGGTGCTGGACTCCAGTGCCTTGTCCGCGTCTGGCGGCACTACGGCGGGCAAGGTGGCGGGGTTCGGCCTTTCCTCCACCGTCGCTGCCCCCGGAGCGACGGCTGAGCAGCCCATGCCCATGCCGTTGCGCTGGCTCTATGTGCTACAGGACGGCACGGTGGTGGCTCCGGATGGCGGTGAAGGCGGGCGTGCCACTTTCAAGAAAGATGTGGTCATTGGAAACAACCCCATCGTGGGACGCATTGCCTTCTGGACCGATGACGAGAGCTGCAAGGTCAACATCAACACCGCGGGTGAAGGCACGGGCTGGGACGTGCCGAAGGCTGTGGGCTGGTCTGACCGGAACTTCGCCTACTTTGTTCCGGCCCAGAACGAGTTCCAGCGGTTTCCCGGTCACCCGGCCATGACCTGCTTGAGCGCCGTGCTCCAGGGTTTTGATGCCAAATACGCCTACCAGTTTCCGCAAGTGCAGAGCGATGGCACGGTGACCAACAAGACATCCTATCAGACCTGGCTTCGTAACATCTATGACCTGCTGCCCCGCGTCCAGTTGGGCACCACCGGCGAGAGCACGATGGGCGGCACGGAGACTGTCACCGGTGCCACCGGCATTCCGCTCAAGAGGGACCGTCTCTTCACCTCGGTGGATGAGTTCTTCTACGGCTCTTCTTTTGACGCCGCCACCGGGCATCGGCTTCCCAATGGGACCGGCGGATCCGTGGATGCCGCGGATCTGGAGGCGGGGCGCTTCTTCCTCACTGCGCACAGCCGTGCACCGGAGGTTAACCTCTTTAACCGTCCTCGCATCTCCCTCTGGCCCATTCAGGCAGAGACTTCCAAGCGCACGGCCAAGGACAAGCTGCTGGCCTTCTGTGCCACGTCTGGAGGGCAGTTGGGGGCCTTCCAGCGCGCCTCGACGTGGGAGAATGACTCCACCAGACAGGGGTCCTCCCAGAGCCCCTCGGAGGATTTTCAGCTCGCGGGGAATCAGGCCTTGTTCAGCTACATGCAGAAGCTCACGAAGGCGGGCATCCCAGGATTTGGCACCTCCACCTTCGATGACAAGTATGGTTCGATGAATCGAAACCAGGTGCTGCTGGAGATGTTTGACCTGGTGAGGTGGGGCGTGAACGCCAGCAATCCCTATGAAGCCCCCAAGTATCACTACCTCCCACCGCGGGCCTACACTGGGCTGAACAATGAGTATCTTGCGGAAGCCTCCGCCGTGCCGGTTGTGTCGCAGGGGACTTCCGCAGAATCGTTTGGATCCAAGCTCAAGGCCTTTGGCCGGTTCCCCACGGTGGTTGAGGCGTCGCTCATCTTCATGGCGACGGAAGTGGACAGCAACCCGGACGGCAGTCCCAAAGATGTGGCACCTGCGGACAGCAAGGCCGACAAGACGAAGCGCATGCGCGCCTATCTGGTGCTGCAGCCATTCACCCCGGTGGTGGGCATGCCGCCTTACTCGCCCAACGTGCGCTATCGCATCAAAGGCATGGAGAATTGGAAAGTGAACAGTCAACCTCTGGGCTTTCCCGCGGCCGGAGTCAATCGTGTCTGGGTGCCCGCCGGTTCGGCCAAAGATGGTGGTCACTCTACCGCCTACACTTCGTTTCATGCTCAGTTTTACCGGGCTCGCAACGGTCTGATGAAGTCCGTCGCCATCGGAGGCGTGGGTGCGGATGAGACCAATTCGTTCCCGTTTGTAAGTGTGGACGTGGATGTCTCCACACAGAACACCTTCCAGTTCACGGGCGGCCCCATCACCATCGAGACCCATGTGGGCAATGGTGCGGCCGGGCAATTGGATGACACCACCTTGATCCAGTCTGCGACATTCAATTTCTCCTCCCCTACAGGGGCCTGGCCGGTGCCGACGGTGCGCGTCAACTCGAGCATGCCCTCCAATGCGAACTGGACGGTGGCCAAAGAGTGCATGGATCTTCAAGCTCGCTTCAACAAGAACGATCCGCAAAACTATCTCATCGTCTTTGGCGACACAGTGCGGTCGGTGATCACCAATGCCAAGAACGCCAGCATGAAAGGCGACTTCCGCCTTATGTGCGGCCTGCGGGACATCCCGGCGGACTACTACGTGACTCATCCTGACTACAGCAGCACCACGAAGGAGGAGGCACAAACGCTGCGTCACGCCGGCACCACCTTCACTGGTCACTACGGCCGCATTCACGGCAATGCCAACGTTTACAACACGGTGGGCAAGCAGCACATCTGGCAGCTCGCGGGTTACACCATCGGCAATGACAAGAAGGTGACCAAGCCCTACGGTTTGCTCAGGGACGTGGCCTACTGGCAGGACTGTCAGCCAGCTGCTCCGTACCAGCTCGACGGAGCTTACAATGCCACGAACCGCCCCGGTGACTGGGACAGTGGCATGGGCCGTATCGAAGACGGACCGTACATCAACAAGCCGGACGACACGGGGGCCACCGCTGATGTGGTGAGTGTGCGCACCGGCTACTTTGCCCGTGACGGGTTCAGTCAGGAAACCAATGGGAGAACTTACTCGCCCAATCGTCAGATCTGCTCCGGAGTGGCCTTTGGCTCGCTGCCCACCGGTATGCACCCCACCCCGGCGAACAGCAATCGCGTGGGGCCCTGGCAGACGCTGCTCTTCTGCCCGAATCCGCCATCGCGCGTACGTGCGGCCAGTCTGGAGCCCATTCAGACGGATCACTGGGGATTCCGCCCACCGAGGGATCACCTGCTCCTGGACATGTTCTGGATGCCGGTGGTGGAGCCCTATGCCATCAGCGAGCCCTTTTCCACCGCCGGTAAAATCAACCTCAACACCCAGATCATGCCTTTCTCCTACATCCAACGGGATACGGGGATCCATGCCGCTCTCCGCAGTGTGAAGATCACGGCGCTGCCCGCGGAATCCGCCTGGCCCAAGGACACCACGACGAACACTGTCACCGCGGACCAGATGGAGCAGTGCTACAAGAGCTGGGAGAACTGGTATCGCTACGAGAACACCTACGACGTCAACGCGGATGAGACGATGAAGGGCTTCCGACAACGGTTCGACCAGGGGGACATCTTCCGCAGCGCCTCGGAGATCTGCGATATCTTCCTCGTACCGAAGCCGATGTCGGGCCGCACCTACTACCCCCGGGCTGATGGCCTGCCGAGCTCCTCACCGACCTATGAGAGCATGGTCACCTGGTGGAACGGCAGCCTTTCCAGCCAGAAAGACGGGTTTGAACTGACTGGCGACAACGTGCGCGAGTCCCCCTACAACCAGCTCTATCCCCGCCTCACCACCAAGTCGAACATCTTCACCGTGCACTATCGGGTGCAGGTGCTCAAGAAGGCGCGCTCCTCCGCTGCGGACGAGTGGGATGAGAGCAAGGATGCCGTCACTGCGGAGCAGCGCGGCTCCTCCATCATCGAGCGCTACATCGATCCCAACGACCCGGAACTTCCCAACTACTTCGCCAACCCCTCCCAGAGCGGAGCTTTGGACGACTATTATCGCTTCCGCGTCATCACCCGCAAAACGTTCATGCCATGAAACTGATCCTGCCACCCTCCAAGAAAAAACTACATTGTCGCGGCTTCTCCCTGGTGGAGACCACCATCGCCGTAGGCATCGCCGCCACCGTGCTTGTCGCCCTGGTGGGACTGATCCCCGTGTCCCTGGACACGCTGCGTGAGGCCTCCAACACCACCGCTTCCGCCAGGATCGTGCAGTCTATTTCCTCGGACTACCGCATGCGGGACTGGAGTGATGTGCTCCAGCAGCAGCAGCAGGGGGGGCAGCAGGACTACACCTTCGATGCACAAGGCACGCGGGTGAGGTCGGGTGACACCAGCGCCATCTTCACCGCACGCGTGTCAGTGACGGATGCGAAACCGCTGCCTGGCATGGCTTCCTCGAACCCAAGGTTGAAGGCTTTGCAGATCCTGGTCACCAGCAGCCCAGATCCTGACCTGGCCTTTCAAAAACCCGCCACCTGCATGCGTGCGCAGACCCTCCTTGCCCAGACCGGCAAGACGGCCAGTGCTGCGGCTGTGGCTTCCAACTAACCAACCTTCCCTATGTCCGGCCACTGCCCACTCCGCAAGACGGCGGCATTCACCTTGATCGAGCTCCTGGTATCCGTGGCAGTGCTCTCGGTGCTCATGATGGTGTTGTCCCAGGTGTTGTCAGACACCCAGGCCACCTGGGGCCGTGCCAAGGCCCGGACTGAGGAGTTCCGGGAGGCACGGGCCGCCTTTGAAGCCATCGCCGCGCGTCTTTCCCAGGCCACGCTGAATTCGTACTGGGGCTACAAACTGGATGCAAACGGCAATCCCCTGATCTACCAGCGCCAGTCCGAGCTGCACTATGTGAACGGTCCGGTCACGACCCTGCTGGGCAGTGCGGTGCCAGCCGCAGGGCACGCCGTCTTCTTCCAGGCTCCGCTGGGGGAGAATCTCGACCCCGGAAGTCCCAACCCTGCCTCCACAGAGCCCTATGGGCTGGAGTCCATGATTAATGCCTGGGGCTGGTATGTCACCTATGATAGTGACCTGCCACGCCGTCCCGCCTTTCTGGGAGACACCCCGGCGCATCCCGAGCGCAAGCGGTTTCGCCTGATGGAATTCCGCCAGCCGACAGAGAAGCTCTCCCTTTACCGCCTGGTCACTCCGCCCAATGGTGATGCCACCTCCACAAAGATCCCGTGGTTGGAGGCGCAGAACTCACAAAACGGCCTCTATGACTGGTTCCGCTCGGATCTGGCGGCCGACTCCCAGCCGGTGGCGGAGAACATCCTTGCCATCTTTGTCCAGCCTGTTTGGCCCATGCCTGGCAAAGACACAGGGGCGGACACCTCGGCAGCTCCCAACTACCTCTATGACACCCGCCGGCATCAATGGCCAGACACCACCACCATGGCGGAGCGCAGCCGGCATCAACTCCCACCTATGATCCGGCTCACGCTCGTAGCCCTGGATGAGCGCGACTGGTCGAAGCTGGACAGTACGGCCACAGATGCGCTTGCCACCCAGTTGCGCACACTGGCCAATACCAAGGTCTTCATCACGGCGGCGGAGTATGAGAACGACGTGAAGAAGCTGGAGTCCGAACTGGTCAATCTCAACCTCGGCTTCCGTGTCTTCTCTACTGCGGTGCAGATCCCCGCCGCCAAACTGATGTCATCCCGTGAGAACTGAACATCCCTCCTCTGCGGCCTCGCGCGGCGAAGCCTTCACCTTGATCGAGATGATGGTCGTCATCGCCATGGTGGCAATGTTGGTGGCGCTCTCTTCCTTCTCCATCGGCTCAGCACTCTCGGCGCAGCAGCTCACATCATCGTCAGCGCGCTTCACGAATGAGCTCGCTTATGCCGCGCAACTGGCGGCCCGGGAGAACCGCATGGTCGGCGTCCGCTTCCTCCGCCGGGAGCAGGAGGTCGGCGGCGGCAAGAGCTATTTCCAAGGCTGGCAGCTTATGGTGCCGGACCGCACCACTGGAAAGTGGAGGCCGTTCGGTGAGGTGAATCTGCTGGAGAAGTCCACCATCATGCTCGGTCAGGAGGCCTGGTCCACCTTGCTGGCCCGCTCACCCCTCGTGAACGCCTCCGCCGTGGATGATGTGGACACCACCCCGCCCGTGTTTGCCTTCAAACCCGAGGGAGGCACGACTCTGCCGCGTGGCGCTTCTGTTCCAAAGTGGTGCGTCACCCTCGCCCTCGCCACCGACTGGGAGCGCTCGCCAGATGCCCTGCCGTCGAACTACCGCACCCTTGTGCTGAATGCCAGCACGGGGGCGGTTGTACTTTATTGAACTACTCCACCGCCCACTTGCGCTCCACGCGGTTCACGATGTCGATCACTGCGTCGCGCGCCTGTTCCTTCTTGTAGCCTCTCTCGAAGAGTTTGTCGTAAGGCGTCTCGGTGTGGCGGATATGGGCTCGAACCGCGAGCTTCAGGGACTCGTCATCAAGTTCTTCACGGGCGGCTTCGCGCCGGCCCACGCGGCCAGAGTGTTTCTCACACGCATGCATGGCGATCTCCGATTCCAACCCCTCAGGGCAGGAGGGGTAGAGCTGACGGATGCGCATCGCAAACACCGCGATGTACTCCTGGTCCAGCTTCTCCCGTCGCACGGCGTCCTTGGCGCGTTTCACCTCACGATCCGCCGCATCGGCCTCGCATTCCGCCTCAGCGAGCTGGAGAGCATAGGCTTCCACGAGCGTGCCGCGTCGCTCATACCGATTGCGCCGCTTTTCAGGTGAATAGACCGGATGCGCGACGTTGGAGTGTTTGGTGGCCCGGCGGGTCAGTGCCACATCCCCCGCGGGCAGCAGCAGGTGGTCTCCCAGTCCCTCGCAACCGGTGCAAGTCAGTTTTTGATTCCGGTACACGCATAGCAGGGCCCCCTGCATGATGGGGCGGCTGCAGCGGGAGCATTTTTCGTTTTGTTTACTGAAGAAGACAATGAAGAGGCTTTCTGACTCGGTATCGGGCATGGAAAGAGGGCGTTTGTTTCAGATTAGACAGCGAAGCCCCGCTGACAAATGATGGCTGGTGCGAATGCGCCGGACCTTGCCAGAGCGGTGCGCCGCGATTAGGGAACCGCTGACCTGTGACCAACGCTTTTGATATCCTCGCCCTTCCCGCCCGTCTGTCTCTGGACGAGGGCACTCTGCAACAGGCTTATCTGAGCCGGAGCAGACTGGCGCATCCGGATCACGGGGGCAGTGACCGCGAAGCCTCAGAAGTCAACGCGGCTTATGAAGTGCTGAAGGCCCCGGACAAGCGGGTGAAGCATCTTCTTGAGTTCGCCGCCCCGGAGGCCGCCCGGAGCTGGCGCACCGTGCCGCTGGATGAGCGGATGATGAGCCTGTTCTCCAGCATCGGCCAGACGCTGGATGTCTCCGCCAAGTTCGTGGAGCGGAAGGTTCGCGCCCAGAGTGCGCTGGCCAAGGCGCTCCTGGCCAACGAGGAGATGCAACAGCGCGAGCGGCTTGAGAAACTGGGCATCGCCATCTCTTCCCGTCTGAGTGAGATGGAATCCGCGCTGCCTGAGCTGGACACCCGGCTGGAGTCGGATCCCGCCAGTCTGGAGACGTGGAAGGAAATCGCCGCCCTCCAGGCCCGAATGGCCTACCTGACCAAGTGGCAGGCGCAGATCCGCGAACGGCTGCTGCAACTGATGATGTAGAGGCATTCAGTGCATTGGTGCTGGATGCGACTGCGCCCCGCGCTACCGTGCCCGTGCTATGGCCTCAGACTACATCCTCGGCATCGATCTCGGCACCACCAATTCCCTTGTGGGGGTGGTGGACAGCGGGTTTCCCATCCTCCTGGCGGATGGTGAGGGCTCCCGGATGACTCCGTCTGCGGTTCATTATGGGCCAGAGGGGGAGGGGGTGGTGGGCAGTGCGGCCGTGCGTCAGCGGGCGGTGGATGTGCAGCACACGGTCACCTCAGTGAAGCGCCTCATGGGGCGTCGGGCAGGGGAGTCGGCCTGGCAACCGCCCTATGATCTCGCTGGCCTGGGCAAAACAGCCGTGCAGGTGAGTGCAGACATCCTCAGGCACCTCAAAGCGGTGGCGGAACGTGCCCTGGAAGTACCGGTCACGCGGGCGGTCATCACAGTGCCCGCATTCTTCAATGATGCCCAGCGCAATGCCACCAAGCTGGCGGGAGAGCAGGCCGGGCTCACAGTAGAGCGTATCTTGGCAGAGCCCACCGCGGCGGCGCTGGCCTATGGGCTGGACAAGCTGGAGGAGCATCGGCGCATCGCCGTGTATGACCTGGGCGGAGGCACCTTTGACGTCTCTGTGCTGGAGATGCGGGACGGTGTGTTCCAGGTGCTCTCCACAGCAGGGGATACGCAGTTGGGCGGTGATGACATTGATCGCTCCTTGGCCGAGTGGATCTGGGACAATTGCGGGCTTGATCCAGCGATGGCCTACGAAGACCTTCAGTCCCTTCAGCGCATGCGGTTGATCGCCGCTGCGGAGGAGGCCAAAAAGCATCTCTCCTCCGTCTCTGCGACAGAGGTGCTGCTGCCGTTTTTCCTCGAACAACAAAGTGTGCAGGTCACTGTGTCCCGCAGCGACCTCGAGGGGCTGACGCAGCCCCTGATGGAGCGCACGCGCAAACATTGCCTGAGAGCCTTGGCAGATGCCCGGTGCGAGGTGACCGATCTGCATGACGTGATCCTCGTGGGAGGGAGCACCCGCATGCCGCTGGTGCGCGAGACCGTGCGATCCATCTTCCAGCGGGAGCCGGATGTTTCCCAGAACCCTGATGAGGCCATTGCGATGGGGGCCGTCATCCAGGCCGGCATTCTGGCAGGCTCGCTGCGTCAGGTGGTGCTGCTGGATGTGACGCCGCTCTCCCTGGGCATCGAAACCTTCGGGGGTCTCATGAATGTGATCATTCCGCGCAACTCGACCCTTCCCTGCAAGGCCGGGGAGATGTTCACCAATGCGGTGGCCAACCAGTCAGAGATGCTCATCCGCGTGCTGCAGGGGGAACGGGAGCTGGCCAAGGACAACTGGGAACTCGGGCGGGTGGCGGTGCCGTTCCCGGCCGGGCCCAAGGGCAGTGCCCGGGTGGGGGTGCAGTTTGCCATCGACGCCAACGGCATCCTTCAGGTGCTGGCCCGCGACACCGTCACGCAGGTGGACACGGTGCTGGAGATCCAGAACTCGGCCGTGGATGTGGAAGACGCGCGAGTGGAGCAGATGATCGCAGAGAGCGTGGACTTCGCCTTTGAGGACATGAACGAGCGCATCTGGACTGAAGCCCGTCTCAAGAGCGAGGAGCTAACTGCTGCGGTGGACGAGGCGCTGATCCAGTGTGAAGGGCTGCTTGAACCGGCGGAAACCGTAAAGATCCGCGAGTGCAATGCGGAGGTAAGACGCCTGCTGGGCGTGGAGCCTCACGATGCGCGGGCTCTGAAGGCGGCCAATCAGGCTCTGGATGATGCCACGCAGACCCTGGCCGTGCTCCTTGTGGAGCGGGCCATGGAGGCGGCGCTGGAACGGAAGCTCGGGATTTGAATCAGCCCCGTCTTATGAGTTCGCGGGCTCAGGGCTGCCGTGTTCCAGCATCTCGGCCAGTTCCTGGGCTTTCCAGACCTCGACCGCAGCTTTGATCTGGTCTCGTACCTTGCGCACCTCAGCGAGCTTCTCCTCGTCTGTGCCGGTGAAAAGAGACGGGTCATGGAAGCTCCAGTGCAACCGGGTGAGCAGGCCGGGGAAAAGAGGGCACTTCTCCGCAGTCTCATCATCGCAGACTGTGACGACCACGTCATACCGATGTCCGGAACTGAAGAGGTCCAGCACGTGCTTGGAATGCTGGTGTGAGATATCGACACCCACTTCCTGCATCGCTTTGACCGCCAGTGGGTTCAGGTCTCCGGCTTCGATGCCGGCGCTCTCCGCCACGGCAAAGTCACCGCAGAGATAGTTGAGCCATGCCTCTGCCATCTGGCTGCGGGCGCTGTTGTGGGTGCAGACGAAGAGAACCTTTTTCTTGCGCATGGGATGGGCAGGAGGATTGGAGTATGGCCAAATATGGCACTGCGGTCATTCCAGCTGCAAACCACACGGCGTGGCGATTTCGTCACCCGGTAAAATAAAACACCCACGTCCAGGCAATGGCCCTGACGTGGGTGAGTCTGACAAACAAATCAGAGTGGATCTCAGGCGCTGGCCTTGTCTGTTGCCTCCTCAGAAGGGGCACTGGGGGCTTCCTGAGTCTCTTCTTGAGGGGTGGAAACTTCGGCGGGTACCTCTTCGATGTTCTCCGCGGAGGCCACTTCGGCCGCTGCTTCCACCACGGGATCGGAGGTGCCTTCCAAGGCACCCACATCCACGTGAGGCGCAGGTTCAGCCTCCACTGCATCGGACACCTCTTCAGGAACTTCAGCAGGTGCTTCGACTTCTGCGGCTGACTCGGTCACCTCTTCTTCAACAGGCGCGGATTCCTCAACTGGGGCTTCGGTGGAAGCCGCAGCTTGGGCGGGTTGAGCTTTGACGGGCTTGGGCTTGGCAGGCGGGGGTTCCGTCACACCGGGGAAGACCACGCCGTCAGCGTACTCGATCACGTAACCTTCGCTGTTGAGCCAGTGAAGGTCTTTTAGCAACTGCACATGTTCAGGAGAGGGCTGGTGAGCAGGCTCTTCAACTGGGGCAGCGGCTGCGACGGCAGCAGGAGCCTCAGCCGTGGCTTCGGTCGTGTCGGTCACCACTTCAACAGTGCCTTCTTCAGCGGGGGCGGCCTCGCTGGCGGATTCGACGGCCTGAGTTTCCTCCCCTGCAGGAGCTTCTGCCGCAGTCTCCAATACAGGAGCGGTGGCTTCGGCTGGGGCCACGAGATCAAGCAGCTCTTTGGTGGAGACGCCGGGCTTGGTCTTGATCAGTTCCACCAGTTTGGCGATGCGATCGGAAAGCACTACGCTGGAATCCAGGGAGCGGGGGCGCACGCGGCTCACCCAGAGCTTGCCGCCGCGGCGTTTGAAGAGCTTCAGGCCATGGTGCTCAAAGCCGCTGCAAAGCTGCTGGGCCGTTGCCAGGAGATGCTTCCGGGCTTCGTCCACTGCGCGGCGCAGGTGATTGTAGAGTGCGGGGGCCAGCAGGCGCTTGGGAATGTTGCCGGACACTGTCGCTTCGCTCACTTCGCCCACCAGGGTGTCAGCATGCGCTTTGCGGAAGTGCGTCTCCATGTCGGCGCGGGACTTGAACCGCAGCGGCTCCGCTCCCTCTGCGACCTCGCCCTTCTGCCACACCCACTGGGTGCCGTGCTTCTGTGATTCCTTCCACTTCGCGACCGCCTCGGGCGTGTTGTCGGTACGAACCCGGCGCTTGTACTCCTCGAAGGGGAGATGATTGAACCGCTCGCGATGCAGGCGGTGGAGATTCGTCTGGTAGCTGTGGTGGCTGGGCGGGCCCAGAGGCTCACCACTCATGCCGCAAACCGCCACGCTGGCGAAGTTGCCCTTGGGCTCCTCCAGCTCAATCTGCTCTGAGACGTAGAATTCCTTGAGCGCTTCACTGTGGAGGAAGTGAGCCAGCGCATCTTCGCGGCTCAGCCAGAGCGAGCCATCCTGAGGGACGGTGTACAGTTTGCCGGGGGCGTCTGCTGCGAGGCTGAACTTCACATGGAAACGTTCGCCATTGGCGAGGACGAGGCGGGCTGCGTCGAAGACGCTGTAGGCCTTGCCAGCGGTGCGGATCATGGCGGCCATGGCTTCCGTGGCGCGTGCTTCTGGCTCCACTCCCACGGTCAGGCCGGGCACAGGACGCGGGGCTTGGTCAAAGCTGGGACGTCCACCACGGTCATCTTGACCATGCTGCCTGCCCCCGCGATCACGATCTCCGCGGAAGCCGCCACCACGACGGTCATCCCGACGATCGCCACCTGGGCCACTGCGTGGCTTGTCAAATGAGCGTCTGTCTCCGCCACTGGCACCAGGACCACCAGGGCCGCGGCGATCGCCGAAGCCGCCGCGGCTCATGCCGCCACGACCTCCGTCGCGTCCACGGTCTTTGAAGTCACGACGTTGGCGGGTGTCTTCCTCGGGGAAGTCGGCGCCGGTAGAGGGCTTGGATTTGCCGAAGTCCGCCACCCAGCTGGGCGCGAGGCGAAGACTGGAAAGATCGAGCGGCGGCGTTGTCTCTTGTGAATCAGACATTGGGAGCGGAGGCGTGAAGGACGTCCATTGTGACTGTTTAAGTGACGATGGCAATGGGATTGTGCACGGCTTGTCCTTCATCGCATGCCGCGCCTGTTGTGATCTTCCCCACAGTGATGAAAAAACAAGGCCGCGTCCGGGTGAGGACGCGGCCTTGCTCATACCAAATCAAGGGAGGGGCATGAGTGGGCCTTACAGGGCAGCCTGCACCAGCTTCTCAAGCTTCACGATGTCCTCAGCGAACTTGCGGATGCCCTCGGAGGTCTTCTCCGTGGCCATTGCATCTTCGTTGAAGAGCCAGCGGAAGCTCTTTTCATCGAGGTTCAGGCGCTCAATGGAAAGGGACTTGGCGTGCTCGGTGTTCAGCTTCGGTGAGATGGGCTCGCTGGCGGCCTGCAGTTCACCCAGCAGCGAGGGACTGATGGTGAGAAGGTCGCAGCCGCACAGTTCGGTGATTTCACCCTTGTTGCGGAAGCTGGCCCCCATCACTTCGGTCTTGTAGTCGAAGTGCTTGTAGTAGTTGTAGATCTGGGTCACGGACACCACGCCCGGATCTTCCGTTGGGCCGTAGTCCTTGCCGGTGCTCTTTTTGTGCCAGTCGAGGATGCGGCCTACGAAGGGGGAGATCAGCTTGATTCCGCCTTCAGCGCAGGCAACGGCCTGGGCGAGGCTGAAAAGGAGCGTCAGGTTGCAGTTGATGCCTTCCTTCTGAAGCACTTCGGCGGCCTTGATGCCCTCCCAGGTGGAGGCGATTTTGATCAGGATGCGCTCACGAGAGGCACCGGACTTCTCATAAAGGTCAATGATGTGGCGGGCCTTGTCGATCGTGCCCTGGGTGTCGAAGGAAAGGCGGGCGTCCACTTCAGTGGAGACGCGACCCGGCACGATCTTCAGAATTTCCTGGCCGAAGTTCACGAGGATGCTGTCAATGACGGACTCCACGAGGGCACCGCCGCTCAGGGTCGATCCTTTGTGATCGGTGACCGCCTTGTCCACCAGAGGCTTGTACTCGGCCTTCTGGGAGGCTGCGAGGATCAAGGAAGGATTCGTGGTGGCATCCTGGGGCTGATAGGCGCGCATCGCCTCAAAGTCGCCCGTGTCGGCCACGACCACGGTGTGTTTCTTCAGTTGGTCAAGTTGGTTCATGATGATTTAGAGGGGTGGTAGAATAAGGGGAATGCCGGGGGATGCAAGGGGGGAGTCTGGGGCAAAGAATTCATGATTGGGATGAATGACAACGGGGAGTGGATGCCGGAAAGGCGAGGCGCGTGCTTGTGAAAATTTTCACAAAGCGGTTGCCCGGTTGAACCGGGCGTTTAGGTTGGCCATTGTTCCACCCGGCCTTGCCATGACTGAAGCCACCAGCACCACTCCCTTTGCCTACGACTCCAAGATCGAGAGCAATGTGGTCATCACCCGGCTTGATGCCGCGATCAACTGGATGCGGAAGAACTCCCTCTGGCCCATGCCCATGGGTCTCGCCTGCTGCGCTATTGAGCTCATGGCGACCGCTTCCTCCCGGTATGACATCTCCCGCTTCGGGGCGGAGGTGTTCCGCTTCTCCCCTCGCCAGAGCGATGTGATGGTGGTCGCTGGGACCGTTACTTACAAGATGGCCCTCGCCGTGAAGCGCATCTGGGACCAGATGCCGGAGCCCAAGTGGTGCATCGCCATGGGTGCCTGCGCCAGCAGCGGCGGCATGTATCGCAGCTATGCGGTACTCCAGGGGATCGACCGCCTGATCCCGGTGGATGTCTATATTTCCGGTTGCCCGCCCCGGCCCGAGGCGCTTCTGGAAGGATTCTTCCGCCTCCAGCAGAAGATCGAGAAGGAGCATTCGCTTCTGGATCAGAAAAAGGAGCTCGTCGAACAGCTCTCCTAAGCCGTCTCCGCCTTTCCCCGCCGCCTTCCTGCCATGGATGTGTCCCAGATCGTCAAAGCCCTTGTGGAGAAGTTTGGCTCCCAAGTCACCGGAAACACCGAGTTTCGTGGAGAAACCTCCCTCACGGTCACCTTGGAGTCGCTCAAGCCCTTCCTGCGGTACTGCCGGGATGAGATGGGTTTCGACTATCTGATCGATGTCTCCAGCGTGGACCATTTCGAGACGGATCCCCGTTTTGAGATGGTGTATGAGCTTTACAGCCTGTCCCATCACCATCATCTGCGGGTGAAGTCCCTGCTGACCGAGGAGCAGGAAGCTCCCACGGTGAGCGATCTGTGGGCGACCGCGGAATGGCATGAGCGCGAGGTGTTTGACATGATGGGCATCCGTTTCGACGGCCATCCGGACCTGCGCCGCATTCTGATGTGGGAGGGGTACCCCTTCTACCCGCTCCGCAAGGAGTTCCCCCTGGCTGGCAAGCCCAGTGAAATGCCGGAGATTGCCTTCACCGGCATCGCACCGTTGGAGGGGGGGCCCTTCGTCACGGCTCCGAGCGATGCTGACACCATTGAGCGTGAGCCTCGCGCCAAGACGTTCGAAGACGCCTGATTCGTCGAGACTATTCCGGTTAGTGGAATCAACGGCAGCAGGGGCGTGGGCCCGGCAGGAAGTGTGACAGTCTTGCCACAATTGCCCATGACTTCGTTACTGGGCGAGAACCCCTTTTCTCTGAGATAGACAAAGCGGGGCAAATGCGTTTTGCTCTCCCTGCTCGGGCAGTTGGAGAAGTTTCCAGCTATGCCTTCATGCTCATCTTCCGTTGTTAACCTGTATGATGACCCGATTTATTGCCCCCGTGGTGCTTGGCGGCCTGGCCGTTTCAGCAGTCGTTTCCCAAGCTGCGCCGCCTCTGCTGCCGGCCCGCGCCACCTCGGCAGCGGCGAGTTCCGGTCCTGCGGAATGGCCCAGCTTCCGGGGCCCCAAGACAGATGGCACTGCTCCCGTGTTGCCAGTGGCGGATGCCAGCAAGGTCAAGCTCAACAAGCGCTGGAAGGTGGAGACGCCCAAAGGGTTCGGTTCCTTTGCTGTGGCAGGGGCGAAGGCCTACACCATCATCACCCGTGATGTGGAAGGCAACAACAGCGAGGTGTTGTTGGCTCTCGACGTCAAGTCCGGCAAGGAACTCTGGGCCCAGCCACTGACCATCGTCAAATATGACGGCGGCGGTGACTCCGGCACTCCCAGCAACAAGGGTGGCGATGGCCCGCGCTCCACGCCCATCGTGAATGACGGGAAGGTGTATGTCATCGATGCCAACCTGGGCGTGTACGCTTTTGACGCCACCACTGGCAAGGAAGTCTGGAAGCGTGACGTAATGAAGGACAACTCGGGGGTTCAGATCAAGTGGCAGAACGCGGCTTCCCCTGTAATTGACGGCGAAATCCTGCTGATGTGCGGCGGTGGTCCTGGGCAGGCCTTCCTGGGCCTGAACAAGAAAACTGGCGATATTGTGTGGAAGGGCGAGGACGATCGCATGACTCACGCCACTCCGGTAATCACCAATATCCTGGGCGTGCACCAGTGCATCTTCTTCACGCAGAAAGGTCTCGTGGCAGTGGATCCCCAGAAGGGCACGGTCCTCTGGCGTGGTGACTTTCCTTTCAAAGTGAGCACGGCCGCATCGCCGGTGGTGTATGAAGACGTGGTGTACTGCTCCGCTGGCTATGGTGTGGGTGCGGGTGCCTTCAAGATCTCCAAGTCAGGCTCCGGACTGGAGGCCGCCCCTCTTTGGCGGCGTGAGAATGAGTGCTTTAACCACTGGAGTACGCCGGTGGTGAAGGATGGCTATCTCTATGGCATGTTCAGCTTCAAGGAATATGGCAATGGTCCTGTGGCATGCGTGGATATTCGCACTGGCAAGGATGTCTGGAGCGAGGCGGGATTTGGCCCCGGGCAGGTGATTCTGAGCGGGGACACGGTGATCGCCCTCAGCGACAAGGGAGAAGTCGTTTTTATTAAGGCCGACCCGACCAAGTACAGCGAATTGAAACGTGAATCCATTGTCGAAGGCAAAGTGTGGAGCTACCCGGTTCTCGCCTACAACCATCTTTTCGCCCGTAGCACGGTGGAAGGTGGTTGCTGGGAGATCAAGTAACCCACTTGCGCGGTTGAGTGAAGGAGTTCACTCAACTTTGCTTTGAACTTTGGGGGCCCGGAAGTTGATTCCGGGCTCTTTGTTTTTGAATAGCTGCATCAATCCTGTCCTCCCTTCCCTTATGAAGTTTGTCGCCTCCTTATTTACCGTTCTCGGACTCGCACTGGCGGGTGGTCTCCGTGCCCAATCTCTGGAACTGAATCCAGATGGGGCGCGTATGGCGAGGTTCGACACCTGGTACGAACCCTCGGCTGATGTCGAAAAAGGCGGCGAAGTGGAGTTTTTCCAGATTCGGCTGGGGTCACCGCTCTATGCTCACCGGGCGGGAGAGTACATTTGGGGCATTCGGGCCAGCTATGAGTTCACGTCGCTGGATCTCTCCAATGATATGCTGGCAGAGAGTGCCTTCCATCGTATGGATATTGGTCCTGCTCTGGTTTATCTGCCGGAGGGCTCGCCTTGGCGAGCTTTTGCATTCGGTGGGGTGGGGCTCGCCACAGATTTCACGGAGGTGAACAGCGAGGACGTCATCTTTTCTCTGTTGGCGGCCGTGGGGTACAAGTTTTCTGATTCCTTCACCCTGCTGGCGGGGGGCTACTATTCCCAGGACTTTGGCGATGCCCAAATCTACCCTGGCCTCGGTTTCATGTGGAAGATCTCAGAGCGCTGGACCATGTCCCTGCTGCCGCCTCGTGCCCGGCTATCCTATGCACCCAATGATACCTGGCGCTTTGCTCTTGAAGGGTATCCCGATGGCGGCGGTTGGAGTGTTGAGGCAGCCAATGGCAAGCAGTCCAGCCTGGAGCGTAAAGCATGGCGGGCCGGTGCACGCATCGAGCGCAAGATCGCGGACGACGGCTGGGCCTATGTGGGGGGAGGCTGGGCGTTTGGCAGGGAACTGCGCCTGGAGGAAGAGGACAGCGGTCGGCTGCTCTTTGAGTCCGACGTGGATGGCGGGGCCTACTTTGCCATCGGACTCAGCTTTGGATTCTAAAATCAAAAGGGCTACCCCTTGAGCGACCACTCAAGGAGGGACTGGGAGTCCTTCCAGACGGCTTGGGAGGTATCAGAAAGCACGACGACGATGCGTCGGTGGTTGTCCTTCTCTCCACTGGAGATGAGGCAATAACCGGCGGCCTGCGCGTAGCCCGTCTTCATGCCATCGCAGAAGGCGTAGTTTCGCAAGACCCGGTTGGTATTTTCCAGGTTGATCCAGCTTCCATCGTTCTTTTTGAAGACAAAGGATTTGGTGCTGATCATTCGCCGGATGTCTGGCACGGCATCTACGGTCAGGGCCACTCGGGCCATGTCTCTTGCAGTGGAGTATTGCCCATCTGCGGGCAAGCCGTGGGGATTGAGGAAGCGGGTGTCTTTCATTCCCAGCTCGGCAGCACGGGCGTTCATCTTTTTGACGAACTCGTCCATGGTGCCCGCGTTATCCCGCGCCAGGGCTTGTGCAATATCATTGGAGCTTTTCACTAAGAGGGCAGTCAGCAACTGACGGCGCGGATACTGTTCACCCGCCTTGATGCCGAGGCGGACGGGCGCGCACTTGGTGTCATCAGGCTCCACAGTGAGGATCTGGTCCAGGTTTCCGTCTTCCGTCAGCAGCAGAGCGGTGAGCAGCTTTTGGGTGCTGGCCACTGGGGCTTTGCGATCAGCGTTCTTTTCAAAAAGCACCTCGCCAGTGCCTGCGTCCACGACGATGACGCGTTCCGCCTGCACCTTGGGAGCGGGGCCCCGGCGTTCCTTGCGCAACGCGGCCTCTTGCTGTTGCCGGGCTTTTGAGATCTCAGCATCCAGGCTCAGCCGGAGTTGATGAATTTCCTCACGCTGCTTCGCCAGATCTGCGGCGGTGTCGGCTAACTGGCGTTCCTTGTCTGCCAGGGCCCGATCATGGGCGAGGCTGGCTTCCTCGCGGGCCTGGAGCTGTTTTTCCCGGGATTTGAGCGCATCAACGGCAGTGTCCAGATGTCCGGCATCATTACAGGCTGGCAGGGAAAGCGCCAGCAGGAGGGCGGTGAGCCGGGCTGCCCGCCAGGCCGTCCAGGAACTGTTTTGCGCACCTGCGGCATGCGGATGGGCAGAGGAATAGGGGGGCTGGCTCGCGGAGGCTGTGCGGGGCATCAATGACAGAAAGGGGAATTTTAGAGTTCCTGCAACAGTTCTTTCAATCTCCGGGCAGGCCACTGACCGGGGGCATTCGGACTGCCCAGATAACCGTAATTGAGCACGCTACCACATTTCGCAAGCACAAGCCGCGATGTCCGCCCCAGGGGCCCCATGCCCATGATGCTGATGGGCAGGCGCTTCTCCGTGGCTGCCAGGGTGACCAGCCGTCCCAAGTCTGCCGGACTTTGAAGCATGGTGGCGATCTTTACGGCATCGAACCGAAATTGCAGCGCTACATCGACCGCGCCACGCAACACCTCATCCATCGGCGTGGACTGGAAATCGTGGAAGGAACCAATGACGCCCACTCCCTTGGACTGTGCCTTGCGAATGAGGGGCTGGAAATCCATGGCACTGCGGAGCTCCACATCCATCAATGTCGCCACATCCAAATGAGACTCGAGGAGCGCACATCTTGCATTCGCACTCAGTTCTTGCTCCCCCCCCTCAAATGGATGTCTCGCCGTAATGAGAAGGGGCAGTGTAAGGTGGGTTGCGTGACTGTGAAGTTCTTCCAGCGGTAGCCGTATGGAATCCAAACGGAGTTCCAATACATCACACTCCTCAGAAATGAGACTGATCTGCGAAATCCCTTCCAGCGTACTGGCAGAGCTGACTGCCCCCACAACGAGTGGGCGGGAGTTGGTGAACAGGTTCTTACTGGAGGCCAGTTGCGCCATTATGGAAATTATTTAAATTGCTATAAAATAGAATTCGGACAAAAATGTCGTCTTAAACCTATGCTTGGTCGCCGTCAGGAAATCAATCTTCAGCTCCATGAAGTTCTGGACTGCATCCTGCTGGCCTTCTGTCTCTGGCTGGGGCACTGGCTGCGGGGTACTGTGGCACTCCAGATCTGGCCGACCTTGGACAAGATTCCGCCGTTCTCGGAGTTTTTCTGGCTGATGGCGGTTATCGCCCCTTTTTTCCCGCTCATTTTGGAGTCACGAGGTTTTTATGACAACGTCCTCAACAAATCGCTCGGCACAAGCCTCAAGCAGCTGTTAGGGGCGGGGATTCGCATCGGGGTCATGGTGGGTTTTTGCGAAATCTTCCTGAAGTGGGAGGTGCGCAGTCGTGCGGTCATGGCGCTGGGAGCCTTGCTGGGGGTGGCGGCTTTGCTCATCCGCGAGGCGATGGTGCGCCGCACTTTGCGAAAGAAGCTGGCTACCGGACATGCGGACAAGGAGCGGGTGCTTTTGGCTGGTTCTCCGGCCCAGGTGGACGGGATTTTGAAGAGCCTGACCGATGACCAGCGGGCTGAACTGGAGGTGGTGGGGTCCTATGAAGTGGCCCTGGAGCCCGTGTCGAAGCTGGTGGAATTGCTGCACACCAAGTCAGTGTCACGCGTGATCTTCAGCGTGGATCATGTGTATTTCAGCAAGCTTGAGGAGGCGGTGCAGGCCTGCGAGACGGAGGGGGTGGAGGCATGGCTCAGTGCCGACTTCCTTCAAACAACGATCGCCCGCCCGACATTCGACATCCTCGGCGGCAAGCTGATGCTCGTTTTCCACACCACACCGAAGATCTCCTGGTCGCTCTTCATGAAGGACGTGATCGATCGGGTCTGCGCTTTGCTGCTCCTGGTGGCCACTTCCCCCCTGTGGTTGATCGCCATGGCAGGCATCAGGCTTTCTTCACGTGGCCCAATCTTTTTCCTGCAGGACCGCGCGGGGAGGCACGGCCAGCCTTTCCGTATGATGAAGTTTCGCACCATGATGTCCAATGCTGAAGCCGCTCAAGAAGAGCTGGCCAGGCAGAACGAGATGTCCGGACCGGTTTTCAAACTCAAAGATGATCCTCGCGTGTTTCCATTTGGCCGCTGGCTGCGCCGGCTGAGCATTGATGAACTGCCTCAGCTCATCAACATATTAAGAGGGGAGATGAGCCTCGTCGGCCCCAGGCCCTTGCCGGTATATGAGATCGAAAAGATCGAGAAGCATGCCCAGCGCCGTCGGTTGAGTGTGAAGCCCGGGCTCACCTGCCTGTGGCAGGTGATGGGCAGGAATCGGATCACCAGCTTTGAGGACTGGGTGGATCTTGACCTGAAGTACATCGACAACTGGTCGTTGTGGCTGGACTTGAAGATTATGTTCAAGACTATACCGGCTGTTCTCCGTGGATCTGGCGCTCATTGAGGCGGGGGGGGAGTGTCGGGGGGGGCCTCATGGACAGGGTTTGTCCGACCGAATTGGAGGCAGAGCAGGCCCCAAAGGGCGGGCACCATGTGTTTTGCCCACATATCACTTGCAACCGGGGGGATTTGTCCCCTTACTCGCGCCCAATTTCTGCGTAGCCAGACCTTTCTATGAGCATTAAGAAAACCGCCGTCGTCACCGGAGCCGCAGGCTTTTTGGGCTCCCACCTTTCGGATCGTCTCCTTGCCGAAGGCTACAAGGTGGTGGGATTGGACAACCTCCTGACGGGGAACTTGCGAAATATCGCTCACCTGGGCAGCAATCCTGATTTTGACTTTATCCAGCATGATGTGACGAAGTTCATCGATCTGCCGGGCCCGGTGAATCTGATTTTCCATTTCGCATCCCCGGCCAGCCCGATCGATTACCTGCAACTCCCCATTCAGACGCTCAAGGTGGGCTCATTGGGCACGCACAATGCCTTGGGGCTGGCTAAAGCGAAGCAGGCGACCTGCCTCCTGGCCTCGACTTCGGAGACCTACGGCGATCCGCTGGTGCATCCCCAAAAGGAAACCTACTGGGGGAACGTCAACCCGGTCGGCCCTCGCGGTGTGTATGACGAGGCCAAGCGTTTCGCCGAGGCCATGACAATGGGCTACCATCGTGCTCACGGTCTGGACACCAAGATCGTCCGCATCTTCAACACCTATGGCCCGCGGATGCGTCTGGAAGATGGTCGCGTGGTCCCAGCCTTCATTGGCCAGGCGCTCCAGGGGCAGCCGCTGACGGTTTTCGGAGACGGCTCCCAGACCCGCAGCTTCTGTTATGTCAGCGATCTGATCGATGGCATCTTCCGCCTTTCGCAGAGCGACTACCACGAACCCGTCAACATCGGTAATCCTGCCGAAATGACCGTGATTGAGTTCGCGGAAAAGATCCTTCGCATCACCGGCAGCGATTCAAAAATCGATTTCCGTCCGCTGCCCGTTGATGACCCGAAAGTCCGCCAGCCTGATATCACGCTTGCCCGGAAAATCCTTGGTTGGGAGCCCAAAGTGAGCTTCGAAGAAGGCATCGTAAATACCGTCGCCTATTTTAAGGACTTTCTTGCACTCAACGCTTGATGTCCTCAGCGGGAACCTGCTAGAAATGAGTAAATCTGCGATTAATCAGCCCTCCCTGACCAGCGGTTAACTGGCATGTGGAGGGTGATTCCGTGGACTCATTTCAAACCTTCCCGATCCTTCATGAGACTACTTTCCGGACTTCTGGCTCTCTCTGCCATTTTGGCACTTCAGGTGACTGGCGCACAGGCGCAGGATGCGCCCACGGTGAAGGTGGACGTGAAGGACATGAAGGTGCAGCAGCAACAGTCTCCCCAGATTTCTGCCAGCAATGTGACAGACAAGCGGTGGCGGCCTAAGAACTGGCTGGAGGTGGATCTGGCGTTTGAGGCCAAGAAGGCGAACTTGCCGGGCGATCGCAACCCCTTCATTGAGAGCTTGGAAGTAAAGTTCTACGTGGCGCTCAACAAGACGGACGCTGCTGGCAAATACATCCTCCTGACCGCGACGACCACCTTCCTAAATGTGATGTCCAAGGAAGTCAGCCATGGCATGATGTTTGCCCCGCCGCAGGCACTCAGCCGCCTCCTTGACAAGTCGGAGTTTTCCACCGCTGACGCCAAGGCTTGGGGCGTGGAAATCAACCACAATGGCCAGCTCGTGGGTGGCTATTCCTCCCAGGGGGGCAAGTTCTGGGAAACCTCGGCACAGAACTTTGCTGTGACTGACGGCGTTCTGCTCCCCAAGGCGAAGACTCCTTTCTCTGTTCTTTGGGGTGACTACGACCTCGAAAGCAAGCAGTAATCTTTTTTCACAAGGTGCAGTGATCGATTGTCCCGGACCAAACAGGGTGCCGGGCAATCTCAAGCGGCTCAACCCGGTCTAAATACAAAGCAATGGCGGATAGCAGTTTTGCAGTTCTCAATCTGGGCTCTCAACGCGTCGGAGGCGCAGTTTTTAGCAAGGCGCGAAACGGTGACTTGGTTCTCAAGGCCTTCGATTTCGCAGAAATGCATGGTGATCCCAGTGTCGAGGCCACCCGCCTTCCACAACTGAGAGTCGCCATCCTGGAACTTGCTGACAAACTCAAATTGAAGGGCAAAACGGTCTGGTATGCTATTCCTGGGCATTCCGTTTTCACACGGTTTGTAAAGCTTCCTCCGTTCGACACGGAAAAGGCGGATCAGATCGTTGAGTTTGAGGCCCGTCAGAACGTGCCTTTCCCTATCAACGAAGTCATCTGGGACTACGAATTCATCGGTGATGAAGGGGGCTCTGAGCGTGAAGTGGCGTTGGTGGCCATCAAGGCCGATGCGCTGAATGACGTGAATGACCAGGTGGAATCTGTAGGCATCAAGGTGGCGGGAGTGGATCTCGCTCCGCTCGCTGCCTTCAACGCCTTCCGCTATGCCTATCCAGATGTTGAAGAGTCTGCCTTGATCATCGATCTGGGCGCTCGCTCCACCAACCTGGTGTTTGTCGAAGGTTCTCGCGTTTTCACCCGCAATATCCTGGTCGGCGGCAGCACTTTGACCGGGAATATTGGCAAAGAACTAGGAATGAACTTCAGTGAAGCCGAGGAGCAGAAACGTTCCCGCGGCTACGTTGCTCCCGGTGGTGCCTATGAGCCCAACGAGGATGAGGTGGTGGATGCGATGGCGAAAATCATGCGCAACACGATGACCCGGCTTCATGGCGAAATCGTGCGTACCATCAATTATTACCGTGGTCAGCAGGGCGGTTCACCACCCCGACGCTTCTTCCTCTGTGGTGGCGGTGCGCAAGCGGCATTGGCCGTGGAGTTCTTCCATGAGAAGTTTAATCTCCCGGTTGAGATCTTTAATCCACTGCGGGGCGTGCAGCTGGACTCCCGGGTGAACCGGGCGCTGGCTGAGGACAATGCCGCAGGGATGGCAGAACTGGTGGGATTGGGGCTGCGTCAAGCTGGGGCCTGCCCCGTGGAAGTGGAGCTTTTGCCGGATTCGGTATCCAGCGCCCTCGATTCCGCCCGTCGAGCCCCGTTCCTCCTCATGGCGACCGCGTGTCTGTTCGCTGCGCTTGGGGTTGGGGTGTTTTACTTCAACCGTGCCAAGCAGGCTGTGGACAGCCGTCTCACTTCTGCCGATGCGGAATACGCCGAACTGGACAGGGACGACAAGCTGATCAAGGACTACGACAAGCAGCTCAACCTTCTTCAGGGACAGAGTGGCCAGCTTGAACAAGCGGTGAACGACCGTAGCTATTGGACCCACCTGCTCAACGTGCTGAACAGCAAGTTCGAGAATGACTTCATCTGGTTGACCCAGATTGAAGTGCTGAAAAACGGTGGAGCGATGACACCCTCACTCGGTGGCGCTACCGCCGCTGCTGCGACGCCTCCGCCCGCGACACTCGCTTCCAATGCGACCGCCACTCTGCCAGGTGCTGAGCCCCAGTACCAGCTGCGCCTTCAGGGGCTCTACCGGAAGAACGACAGTGGTCAAGAGGTGGTTTACAAGTACTACAACGACCTGAAAACCGCCACTGACCTGTTTTCAGCTCCACCCGCGGAAGAGAAGCCCGAGGTTGAGGCCGGTCTAGAAGAGGACCGTTACGCCTACACCTTCAAGTTTCGCCTGCCTCTCGTAAAAGGAATGAAATTCGACAAGTAAATGAATTGGATCAAAGAAAACAAATCACTGGCGGCCATTTTGGGCGTGATGATAGCCGGGGCTGTAGCCTTGGCGGCACTGCTCTTCATGTCCTATACGGCCTACAACGAATCCGTTGAAAAGTGGAAGACCACCAGCGAGAACGTCAAACGCCTCAAGTCGGCCAAACTTTACCCGGATACCACCAATGTGGCCGCGAAGGAGAAGATGGTGTCTGAGTATGCGGACAAGGTGAACTTGCTGCGCGCGACTCTGCTGGATCCAAAGGTCCAACAACCGGTGAAGCCCATCTCTGAAACGGAGTTCCAGGCCAAGCTTAAAGACCGCGCCAACACCGTGAAACGTCTGGCAGAAGGGTCGCAGGTGCTTCTGCCGGCGGACTTCGCGCTAGGATTCGATGAGTACACCGGTTCTCTTCCCCGGACCCCGGAAGTGGCAGCAGATCTTAACGTCCATCTGGATGTGATGGAAAAGCTTGTCACTGCCCTGATCCAGTCGGGAGTGAAGTCCGTGGATTTGCTGGAGCGCACCAAGCTGCCCAATGAGAAAGCTGCCGTGGCCGCCCCTGTGATTGCACCGAGAGCTACCAAGGCAAAGCCCAACTCCAAGGGGAAGAACAAGACCATCATCACTGCTGCCGCCGCCGCGGAACCTGTGCTGGACCGCTATCCGATCAAGCTCATGCTGACCACGGACCAGGGGCCCTTCCAGAATCTGATGAACACTTTGGCCAATCCCAGCAAGCTGCCCCATTTCCTGGTGGTTCGCCAGTTGCGGGTGGAGAATGAAAAGCTCGACGGTCCACTGAAATCAGAGATTCGCATTTCTCGGGATGCAGTTTCGCCTGAGACCTCAAATGCTCCAGCCGCCGCTCCGAGTGGTGCTCCTGCTGGAACTCAGGTGATCGTGCCCCCCAAGGCCGCACCCAAAGATGCCATCACCATCATGGGTGAGGAGAAACTGAAGCTGTATCTGGAAGTTGACTATGTCCGCTTCCGTCCGGCCGCAGAGGTGGAGGAAGTCGCCACTCCTGCTGCAACCGCCGCTGTCACCAATTGATCGGAGCTATCCGGCTGCTACTGAATCATCTGCCAATTTTCCGCCATCATGCAAAAGGGAAAAAGCAACTACGAACGCGTCATCCTGATCCTCTCGGCCTTGGTTGCCGTGGGATTGAGCGCCTGGCTCATTTTTATGAGCCTCGGATTCTCTTCCTCTGTTGAAACGTCCACGCCCAAAAAAGGTGCGGAACTGGGGACAGCCCCTATCAAGAGTGTAGAAGACGCGATTACTCGCGCCATCACCGATCCAAAGCCTTGGGTGGCAGTGGTCCGGGCCAACAAGCCAGTGCCGCTGAACAAGTCGGTGCTGCTGGTTCTGAAAGATGAGCAGCCCTACGACCTCTTCCTGGATGACCCTCAGCTTCGTCCGCCGATGTCGAACTCGTTCCTCCGGAACAATGAACTGGAATTCCTCTCGCCGAACGTCGGGGATCTGGATCCCGACAACGATGGGTTCTCCAATCTGGAGGAATTCTCTGCCAAGCCGGCGTCCACCAACCCCAAGGATGCCCAGTCCCATCCGCCCATCACTGACAAACTGTTCATGGTGCAGCGGATCTCCAATGACTACCGGATCACGCTTCGTTCCCCCTCGACTCCTCACCAGGTGGCGACCCCGGACGACAAGCGCAAGAACTGGTTTGTTGACCCGAACGCCATGGATGCGAGCGGTCAGCCTGACATGAAGGCGCGCAGCTTTGGCAAAGATGGAAGCCGTTTCAAGGCTGTAAAGTTCGAGCGGAAGGCAATTCCTGACCCGACCGTGGGTGAGCGCGACGTGTCAGAACTGACCGTGGAAGACATCGTACGTGGCAACACCCTTGTGCTGGTGATGGGCAAGGAACAGAATCTGGCGGACTACGAAGTGAAGTTCCAGTTCCGGCTCAAAGTGGTTGCCGACATCCCACCTGTGAAGAAGGGGGGCACGTTCCGGATTCCCGGACACGAAAGCACCACCTACAAAGTCATAGACATCTTGGAAGACAGCGCTGTGATATCACCCCTCAAAGCCGATGGCACCCCCGATGGCGAGTTGGTGGTCAAAAAGGGCTGATGCAACAGGGGTTCTCTTTCAACGATTTTTTAAAAATTGAACTCGCCAACGAACGCCCGATTTGAATAAACTCCGCCGAACACAATTATACGGCTCTCAACACTCCCTAATGACACGCATCAACCGATCACAGCCTATGAAGCAAACCGCGTATGTATGTATGACCCTTGCACTTTGCTCCGGCGCGGGATTTGCCGGCAGCCAAGGTGGCCCCAGTGGCTCCGCGTCTGGCATTGCCCAGCGTGAGCTGGCCCGTCGTGAGGCCCGGGTCCAAGAGGCGCAAGCGGCCATGGAGCGCGGGGACAAGCTGTTCGCAGAAGGCGACTACGAGGGCGCGCTCAACGAATACAAAGCTGCTCTGGACTTGCTGCCTGATGCGCCCATGACGGCGTCCTTGCGGGATGCTGCGACCGCCCGGTATTGCGATGCCGCTGTCGAACTCGCTCGCGAACGGGCCAAGAATGGCCGTTATGCTGAAGCCAAGGCTCTTCTCAACGACGCTTTGGCCCGCAACCCTGATCATGTGAAAGCCAAGAAGTTGCTGGTAGAGCTGGACGATCCGGTCCGCTATGAGCCGGCTCTGACGCCCGAGCACGTGAAAAACGTGGGGGAAGTGGAGCGCCATCTACAGATGGGCTACAGCTACTACAACATCGGCGACTACGACGCGGCGATTCGCACGTTTCAAGACGCTCTCCGCATCGACAAGTACAACGGCGCTGCCCGTCGTGGTATGGAGCGCGCTGAGCAGAAGCGCTCGGAGTACTTTGACACCGCACGGGATCACCAGCGCGCCAAGATGCTGAATGCGGTGAACGCAGGCTGGGAAGACCAAGTGCCTGTCGTGCTCACGCAGTCCGCTGTAGATCCCTTCGTCGGTGGTGCTGACGGTTCCCGCTATTACACGGAAAAGATGCAGCGCATCATTTTCCCTGCGGTGCAGTTCCAGGGTGCGAGCATTGATGAGGCCATCGAATTCATGCGCATCAAGAGCCGTGACTTTGACACGGTTGAGCGTGATCCGAGCCGGAAGGGTGTGAACCTGATTCTGAAGGCCGGTTCGACCCCTTCCACAGCACAGATCAGCCTTGACCTCAAGGATGTGCCCATGGTGGAAGCCCTCCGCTACATTACGGAACTGGCCGGGATGAAGTACAAGATCGAGCCCTTTGCCGTGGTGGTGGTGCCGCTCTCGGACGTGGGTACCGAGCAGTACACCAGAAACTACAAAGTGCCCCCGTCGTTCCTGAGCCTGGGCCAGGAAGGTGCTGGTGGTGGTGCCGCAGCTGCCCCAGCTGATCCCTTCGCGGCAGGTGGTGGTGCCGCTCCGGCGCTCAATCGCAAGGCAACGGCCTTGGAGATTCTCAAGGCTCAGGGCATTCAGTTCCCTGATGGTTCCTCCGCTGTGTTTGTCGCTGCCACATCGCAGCTCATCGTTCGCAACACTCAGCCAAACCTCGACCAGGTTGAAGCTTTCGTGGAAGGTCTGACCAAGCAGGTTCCGCAGCAGATTTACATCACTACGAAGTTTGTGGAAGTCAGCCAGAAGAACACCGACGAACTGGGCTTTGACTGGCTCATCGGCGGCTTCGACATCGGTGGCCGAGCCTTCGGTTCCGGTGGCACGACAGGCAATTCCTCAAACGGCCCAGTGAGCTCTTCGAACTATCCGTTCAGCCAGAGCGGCGTCCCCATCGGACAGAACCCGGTGACCGCTGGTCTCCGCTCAGGTACCTCTGCCATTGCGGCAGACTCGATCGACGGCCTGATCTCCGGCCAGAGTTTGGTTTCCAGTGCTGCTCCTGGTGTGTTCGCCCTCGCTGGTGTCTTCACCGACCCGCAGTTCCAGGTAGTCATTCGCGCTCTTAGCCAGAAAAAGGGTGTGGACCTCATGAGCGCCCCCAGCGTGACGACCCGTTCTGGTCAGCGTGCTACGGTGGAAGTGATTCGTGAATTCATCTACCCGACGGAGTTCGATCCGCCGCAAATTCCGCAGAGCGTCGGTGCCACAACGACCACTGGAGGCGTCGGCTTGGGTTCCTCCACTGCGGCTTTCCCCGTCACTCCTACGACCCCGACCGCGTTTGAAATGCGCCCCGTCGGTGTCCGTATGGAAGTGGATCCCGTGATCGGCCCCGATGGCTACACCATCGACCTCAACCTCGCTCCTGAAGTGACCGAGTTCGAAGGTTTCATCAACTACGGCAGCCCGATCAACACGGCTTCTACTGACGCCCTTGGCAATCCTACCACGGTGACGCTGACGGAAAACCGTATTGAGCAGCCGGTCTTCTCCACCCGCAAAGTCACGACGGCTGTGACGGTGTGGGACGGCCAGACCGTCGCCATGGGTGGTTTGATCCGCGAAGACGTTCAAGATGTGGAAGACAAGGTGCCAATTCTTGGTGACATCCCGATCCTCGGTCGTTTGTTCCAGAGCAAGGCTGAAGATCACTTCAAGCGTAACCTCATGATCTTCGTGACGGCCAAGCTGATTGATCCTTCGGGCGAACCGATCCGCAAACCTGCCCCTACTCCTGTCGCTCCCACGGCTCCGCCTCCCGTGAGCATGGATGGTGGTCCAGGACTGGTGCCGGCCATCAACCCTTAATCGGGTAAGGGTCAGTTAGACCGCAATATCTTTGCAGGGCGGGCTGGGAAACCAGTCCGCCCTTGCTATTTTGTAGAATGAAAATCTGGATCGTAACGGGTGGTGCCGCTTCCGGGAAATCAACGTTCTGTCGTTTGCTTGCCGAGCTGTCGTCTCAGGTGGTGCTGTTTTCGAGCGATGAGGCGGTGCATCAGATCTACCAGACGCCAGAGTTGGCAGCTGTGCTGGCAGGGGTGCTGGACCCATCCGTCGTCGGGGAAGACGGTCTGGTGTCGCGGGGGGCGTTGCGGGATCTGGCGTTCAACGATCCCACAGTGCGACGGAAACTTGAGGATTTCCTTCATCCTCAGGTATTTAAAAAGCTTTCTGATTTGGTTCAGCAGACCCGGGAAGCCGGAAAGGCACAACTTTTGATTGCGGAAGTGCCTTTGTTCTACGAGGCTGCTTCAGACTTTCCTGCTGATGCGGTCATCGTCGTCGCCTCTGAAGCCAGGGTGCAGCACGACCGAATGACGGGAGAACGTGGACTGAACGCTGACACCGCTCAACGCATTCTCGACATCCAGTGGCCGCTTCGGCGCAAACTGGAGCTCGCGGACAAAGTCGTCTGGAACGAGGGTTCGACTGAACTCCTGCGTTCTCAGGCCCAGCTACTCTTGCAACAAATCGTATAGCCAGATGCATAGTGAAGAAAACCCGGTCTCTGTCCCTGCGGACGCTCCAGAGGGAGCGCTCGTGAATGAGACGGTGATCGCTGAAGCCAGCGCACCCGAAACGACAACTCCTCCGCCTGTTGGAGCGAGCCCTGCCCCTGACCATACCGGGGCACCAGTTGAGGAGAAGGTGCCAGGTCCTTTCCCAGAAGTCGTAACGATCAACGACTTGCAATCCAGCACCCTGGGGGCACTACAGGCCTTGGCTGCTACGCTGGGATGGCGCGTCAACGGCAGCCGTACCAAGCACCAGCTTGTGGTGGAGTTGGTGAGTTGGATGATGCAACACGGCACCCGGGCTGAGGTGGAAGGTTTCCTTGAGATGCAGCAGGAGAGCTTCGGTCTCATCCGATATCCTTTGTACAATTTCGCCCCGTTGCCAGAGGACATCTTCGTGCCTATTTTTGTGATCCGGAAGTTCAATCTCCGGCCCGGCCAGAAGATCAAAGCCAGCATCAAAGTGCCGCGCGAGAAGGAGAAGTATCTCGCCATGGACCGGATTCTTGAGGTCGAAGGCAGGAGTGTTGATGAATGGCAACTGCCTGTGGATTTTGACAAGCTGACGGCGACCTTCCCTTCCCAGCGGATCATCCTGGAGACTCCGAAGAATCCTGCGGTGAGTGCCCGCATGGTGGACATCATCGCTCCGCTTGGCAAAGGTCAGCGGGCTTTGATCTGCGCTTCGCCCCGCTCAGGCAAGACGATGTTGTTGAAGGACATCGCCAGATCCATCACTGTGAACCATCCTGAGGTTACCCTCATCATCCTTTTATTGGATGAGCGGCCGGAGGAGGTCACAGATTTCGAAGAGAGCGTGCAGACGGAGATCTACAGTTCTACTTTTGATGAAAGTCCCAAGAGGCATTCCCAAGTTGCAGAGCTGGTGCTCGAACGTGCTAAGCGCCTGGTGGAGCTCGGTAAAGATGTGGTGATCTTGTTGGATAGCATCACCCGACTGGCGAGAGGTTACAATGCCCTGCAGGGCGGCAAGGGCCGCACCATGTCTGGCGGGATTGACGCCAAGGCATTGATGAAGCCCAAGAAGTTCTTCGGCGCGGCTAGAAAGGTCGAAGAAGGCGGCAGCCTTACAATTGTGGCGACGGCCCTCGTCGAAACAGAGAGCCGGATGGACGAAGTGATCTTTGAGGAGTTCAAGGGGACGGGCAACATGGAGGTGAATCTCGACCGCGAGATCGCCGAGCGCCGCATTTTCCCGGCGATCCATGTGCTCAAGTCAGGCACCCGTCGCGATGAGTTGTTGTATCACCCCGATGAGTTCAAGCGGATCTCCGTGATCCGCAAGCAGCTCGCCAGCGTTCCTGCCTATGAGGCAGTTGAATTCCTCCTCAAAAACATCGAGCGAAGCAAGAGCAATGCTGAGCTGTTGCTGTCTGGATTGCGTTGAACATGATTTCCTCATCCGCTGAGCCATCCATTGGTCGGGACTACTATTGGATCGACACCGAAGAGCAATTGAGGGGGCTTGCCGCGGATCTCAATAGCTTGATCACCCGTGGTGAGCTGACTCGCGTCTATCTGGACACGGAGGCAGACAGCCTGCATCACTTTCAGGAGAAGCTGTGTCTCATTCAGCTTGCTGCCAATGGCATTTATGCCCTGATTGATCCGCTGGTTCTTTCCGACCTCGGCCCGTTGTTGGAAGTGGTGGACAATGCGGAGGTGTGGTTTCACAGCGCAGACTACGATCTGACGCTGCTGAAGCGGACCTGCAACTGGACCCCCACACACCTCAAGGACACCCAAGTGGCCGCCAGGCTGACCGGGCATCGTACTTTTGGATTGGCGGCTCTGGTGGAGCAGCACTGTGGTGTCACGCTTTGCAAGAGCTCTCAAAAAGAAGACTGGAGCCTCCGCCCTCTGCCTGCCAAAATGCAGGCTTACGCGGTTGACGATGTCCGTTATCTGGGGCGGCTCGTGGATATTTTCATGACGGATCTGGTGGCGAAGGATCGTGTGACCTGGTTTGAGCAGAGTTGTGAATCTCTGCGCCGAGATGTTCTTTCGAGGCAGGAGAAAGACCGCGATGAGGCTTGGCGCATCAGTGGCTCCGGGCGGCTGCGGCCTGCAGGGCTCGCCATCTTGAGAGAGGTCTGGAATTGGCGTGATGGTATCGCACGTGAAAAGGATGTGCCTCCGTTCCGCGTTTTGAACAATCAGCAGATGCTGACGATGGCAACGGAGTTCGAAACTTCGGGTACTGCCCACCCTCCGCCCAGATGGCGCGGCCGGTGGAAGGAAACCTTCGAGGCGGCTGTGACCCGGGTTAAGAAAGCAGACCCCGCGAGCTGGCCGGAACGGCCCAAAAAGCATGCCCGCCGAATGACTGACCAAGATCGGGCGAAGATCGACCGGCTCTGTCAAGCTCGAGACCTCAAGGCAGAGGGGCTTGGACTTGAGACGTCTCTGTTGGGTTCGCGGGGGCTGATGGAAGATCTGGTCCTGAATCCGGATGGAGAAGTTAGAAACAAGCTCATGGCATGGCAGCGCGAGGTGCTGCAAGACGTGCTTTCCAAAGAAGAACTGGTGTTCTGACCCCCCGGCAGTGCCATGCGCGCGGCATGATCAAGACACAAAAAAGCGCCTCTGAAAAGAGGCGCTTTTTTGTGTCTTGAAGGTGACAATTCAGCCTGCGTCAGAAGCAAACGGTCCTATGACGTGGTTTTACGCTCCACATTGAGCTCCATTTTCCGGTAAAGGGTGGCGATACTCACGCCGAGCATGCTGGCCGTCTTCTCACGACTGCCGTTGTTGAACTTGAGGGTCTCGGCAATAAAGAGCTTCTCCTGGCCGCGGATGAATTCATCCAGCGTGCCACCGATGGGCAGGCGCTGTTTGCCTTCACCGCTGGCAGGGTCGAGTGGTGCCTCCACCTTTTGGGTGACCTTGGCAGGCAGGTCGCTGGGTTTGATGGAATCTCCTTCCGCGAGGGCGCACGCACGCTCGACCGCGTTGCGCAGTTCGCTGATGTTTCCCGGCCAGGGATATTTCTCAAGAAACTCCTCGGCAAAGGCTTCCATCCTCTTCATCCCCCGCCCGGAGCGCAGGGCTTGTTCTCTAAGAAAATGCTCCACGAGCAGGGCTATGTCTTCCCGGCGCTCACGCAGCGGCGGCACAATGATGGGCACCACTGAGAGCTTATAATAGAGATCTTCGCGGAATTTCCCATCCCGAATGGAATCTTCGAGGTGGGCTGTGGTGGAGGTGATGAGGCGGAAGTTAAATCCTGAACCATTGTACATGGTCTGGGAGGAGACTTGGGCCTGCTCCAAAAACCCGTTCAATTGCGCCTGGATGCGCATCGGCATCTGGTGGATCTCCGCAATGTGGATGGTGCCACCACGTGTGCGGGCAAAGATGCTGTTCTGTGGAGAGCCGTGACCGAAGAGCTCAGACTCAAGAAGATCTGGCGGCAGCGCGCTGCATTGGATGGCTTTGAAAGGACCGGAGCTGCGCCGGCTGCTCTCATGCAGGGCGCGAGCGATCAATTGCTTGCCGACGCCGAATTCCCCTTCAAGCAGGACAGGGCTGTCATTATCGGCGACGCGCTGGACAATGCTGAGGATTTTTTGAATTGGCGCGCTGCCGCCTACCAGACGGGAACTGTTGGCTGCTGAGGGCGGGGCGGCTTGATAGCTGCTGGCGGCCGTTACGCTCTTCTGTCCCAGTGCTTGTTCGATCGTGCGCTTGAGGTCGGCAAGGTCGAAGGGTTTTGTGAGATAATCATAGGCGCCCAGCCGCATGGCCTCTACGGCAGTCTCTACGCTGCCGTGGCCTGTCACCATGATGATGGCGGTGCTGGCGGATTCGGCACGGGTGTGTTTGATGATTTCCAACCCGTCAATATCACCGATGCGGAGATCCACAATCACCAGATCGGGGCGACTGTCCCTGATGCTGCTCAATCCAGCCATCCCGGTCTGGCACTGCACGACCTCGTGTCCCAAGCCACGGCAAAACTTGGCCATAAGCTCCAAGATGGACGCCTCGTCATCAATGATTACCACTTTTGCCATGTTAGGAAGAATGATTGGGTATGGGAGTTTACAGAAATTTAACCGAGGTTAAACAGAGTACTCCTTTGGGTCAATCGTTTACTTCTCGAAAATGAGAATATATGGTTGTACTCAGGGCTCGGCAGAGCGAGTTCGATAGGCTAGAAGAGAGTCCCAAGCACGGGAATAATCTCCCTTCTCAGCGAGGCGTACGGCATATTCGTAAAGGGTGCCTACTGGGGTATTAGGGATTCTTGTTACATCTCTCAGGGTGGTGAAGGCCTCTGCATCTAGCCCTTGTTGCCGCTGCACTTGGTACAGCCCCAAGCCGCGTACCGCGTCCATGGGATTCTGTAGAAAGCTCCGGGTCAACTGCCCAAGATCCCGGACTTCACCTGTGGCGGGAAGGGATGGCTGTCGCATGTGTTTGAACGCCAGCTCACAAGCGTCGCGAAACTTCCCTTCGCCAGCCCAGTGTCGGCCCAGCACGATCCATCCGCTGGTGCTCCAGTTGGGATTGTTCTGAAGTTCACGGATGAGCTGATTCTTGTCACCCCTGCTGTACCAAAGCTCAAAGAGGGACAGCTTCTGGGATGGTGTGAAGTTGTCGAGACTGGGATGGCTGTCGAGCAGCTCCCGCAGGGCTGTCTGGAAGTCGCTTCCAGAGACCCGTTCCAAATAGAGGAGACGGAGCTTGGGATCCTCCGCCATGGATCGCAGCGGCTCCCGCAGATCGGGAAAGCGATGGATGTTGTCGGCGATCTGTCTGTAGTAATCGGCGGCATTGCGAGGATCCCGGCGAATGGCCTCCCGCAGAGCCGGGAGGGCCTGAAGGGGGGCGTGATCCAACCAGAGGGCGGCCTCCTGCATGCAGAAGGTGGGGGTGTTCGGTTCCAGTGCGCGAGCCCGGGAAAAGTCGTCCATCACCTGCTGATGGGGGCGGCCGAGCTGGAGGGAGATGGCGGCGCGAATGTAGTAGGCATCCCATCTCATCGGTTGAGTGGCGATGACTTTGTTCAAGGCCTCGAGCGCGTCAGCTTGATTGCCAGAGGAGGAGAGCGCCCTGGCAGACTCCAGCTGCATCCTGGCGCTGAATGCCCCGGGCAGAACAGCCTCCCCTGAACCTACGGCCATCCACGCGAAGCCGCTGAACAAACAGATCCCGCTGGCGGTGTAGCGCAGGATGGGGACGGAGAGGTTCGCCGCAAGACGTTTGGCCGGGTGCCAGGCCAGCCCGGCGAGCAGTGCGCCGAAGGTGGCCAGCCCCAGCGTGTGGAGGGGGGTATCCACAAAAGCCTGGAGAAACAGCAGGGCGACCCCAATCCCCGCAGCAGCGCGAAGCCGCCGGTCGCGACGTCCGCTGCCGTCGGATTTCTTCCACCTTCCAAAGCCTTTCCAGATGAAATAACCTGCGGTGAATGCCGCCGCGAGGGCCAGCAGTCCGCCTTCGATGCCCAGCCAGAGCCAGTCGCTTTCCGGGTGGGCGGTGCGGGTGATCATTCCATCACCGGAGGCGGTCTTGTGCAGGGCGTACACGGGCTCGAAATTGCCGAGCCCCACCCCGATGAATGGTGCCTGAGGGATGAGCGCCAGGGATTGCTGGAAGATCTTGATCCGGCCATCACTGCTCAACGTGGAGACGATGCCCTCCGAACCTGTGAACCGTTCCAGAATGCGCTGGCCGTAGATGAGGGAGACCGTGGCGAGAATCAACAGCAGGGAGGTGGATACGGCAAAACGCTTCGCCGAACGCGCGGCATGGCTGCCTGACATCATCCACATGCCCAGACCGACGAAGAACAACACGACCCCTGTGCGTGAGGTGTTGGCGAGGATGGCACCGAACATGGGGAGAATAGAGAGGGCAAAAACGGGCCAAGACCAGCGCTTACGGTGGTAGGCATCATATGTGCAGGCGAAGGCCAGCACCGCCCCGGAGGCCAGCAAGCCCGAGAAGTTGTTCCGGTTGGTAAAGGGGCCGTAGTAGTCAATGCGCTCGGTGCCCTGCCAGAAAATCACTTCATAGTCCCCGTAGTGCACGACGAGGCTGGCAATGGCGATGCCAGCGATGCCCAGCACCAGCAACTGCAGCAGGGTCCGCCTTTCGGGTTCATCGAACCCCCGGGTGATGCAGACGCTGAGCCACAGGGTGCCCACGGTGAGTAATAGCACCCCCTGAAGGGTGATCCAGGGCTGGGGAGACTGGGTGCCTGGCATGATGATGCCAAAGGCGTCCCGCAAGGTGGTGCGCCACGCCGGAAGGTCAGAGTCTCCAACGGGCAGCAACCCGCACAAGGAAAAACCCAGCATCAGCAACAAGGGGGCACCGACCCATGCCGGCACTCTGAAGCGCGGGGGCGCAGCGAAGATGGCGGCACCCATGAGCACCGTAGAGAGCCCTATCGCGAAGGGCGACCGATTCCCGCAGATGGAGATGGCCAGCAGCGGCACCGCCACCAGGAGCAAGAGAGCCCACCAAGGGGTGGGCGCGACTGGAGGGATGCTTCGGGAAGGCGGCGGGTCTTCCTCATCCTCTACGAGGGGGCGACGTGGGGACTTGGAGTTGCGTTGTCTTTTGAGCACCTAGGGTACTAGGGGGTGAGGTTTGCTTTTGGCGTAGCGATGGGTCTGGAATCAAGGGAACCTGCCGCAGGTGTGAATTCAATGTCCGACAGACGGCCCCATCTTTCTGTGGCGAGATTGAGGGCGGGAATGAGCTGGTCCGCCTTGGCCACCCAACGATCTGCCATGTCAGCGTCGTCCGGCACGTAGAGACGGCAGGTCAGGTCTGTGATGAGTGAGAAATCCAGCGGGCGGAACCCGGCCGCTGGGGCAAGCTTGACCCCAATGCGCTCCGTACCCAGGCGGAAGAGCATGAGAAACTCATCGGCCTCCAGCGATCTTTCTGCCTCCCACTCCAGCACCTTGCCATAGGCGGCAGTGTAGAGCATGTCCCGGCGTCGGTTGAGCGCTTCTCTGAACTGGGCCCGTACTTCCCGCCAACTGCGGACATACCCCAGATAGCGCGCTGCGCCCAGCCCCAGCAGGAACAGGGCTGCGGTGGCAATCGGCAAAGAAAGACCGCGATTCCAGAAGAGACTGATGCCGAAGAGGCTGAGCACCAGGCACACCGTATAGAGGGCAATGAGCGCCTTGGCCTTGCTGAAGCCCAGCAACATCAGGCGATGATGGATATGCTGGGCATCGGCGCGGAAGATGGGTACTCCGCGCAAGAGCCGGCGAATGATGGCAAAGAGGGTGTCAAGAATCGGCACGCCCAGAGCGATGATGACCACCAGCAATGAGGCGATGATCGTCCCCTTGTTGGAGGAAAGGAGGGAGACAGAGGCGACAAAGAAGCCAATGAGGTAGGCTCCTCCATCCCCAAGGAAGATGCGCGCCGGTGGCAGGTTGAAGACGAGAAAGCCAATGAGGGCACCGCTCATGACCACAGAGATGAGCACCACGTCCGGCATCCTGGCAAAGTGGCCAACAAATGCGAGGGTGAGGCTGAGGAACAGGCCAAATCCCGTGGCCAGCCCATCCATACCGTCGATGAGATTGATGATGTTGGGGATGGAGATGAGCCAAAGGAGGGTGATCGGGAGCCCCCACCATCCCAACACGATCTGCCCCTCGCCAAAGGGGTTGGACAAGCTGTCGATCGAGATGCCCAACGCGTAGAGGATGCAGGCGGCACCTATCTGACCGACAAGCTTGACCCGCGCCCCCAGCGGACGCAGATCGTCCGCGAAGCCCACGGAAAAGATGAGCAGATTGGTGAGGATGATCGGCCACCATTGAGCGAAGAAATCTGGAAGCCACCAGGTAGCGAATGCAAAGCCCAGGCAGAGCGCCACGAAGACCGGAAGCCCGCCCAATCTTGGCACTGGTGTTGTGTGCAGTTTCCGATGTTGATCCGGATGGTCCATGCCCAGCCCGGAATTTTGGCGAATGATGAGCCAGGTGCCGAGCGCACTGACCAAGATGGCCCCCGTAAAGAGGAGCCACATCATCGGGGAGGGCACCCGCGGCAGGGGGAGATCCAATGCCAATAGACTGTGTAAATGGGACATCCGTCAGGAGATTATGCGGGGCGACCGGACCAGTTGGACAAGGCGCTGGTGCCAATCATCCACGGCGAGAGTCTGGATGGACGCAAGTTTTCCATGCCATTCCGGGCAAGAGACAACCGCAGCAGGCACGGAGCCGCCTGACATCTGATTGCGCAGCCAGTCGGTCACTCCTTGGCAATCACCCGGTGCAAAGAGACCTGCTCCGGGATGGTTCTTTTGGAGCATTCGAGCGATGCCGCCTTCGGTGGGGCCTATCCAGAGGATCGGCCGGTTCAGGTGCTTCAGAACGGCGAGTTTGGACGGCCAGAGCAGACCCTGGGTTTCGACTTTTTGAGTGGCGACGAGCACATCTGCCCTAAGCAAGGAGGAGACCAGTTGCTCGTCTGGTGCGTAGTCCAGCCAGCGGCACCGTCGCAGTCCAAGTTCCGCTGCCCGATGTTTTGCCCATGGAATCTGCGGGCCGCGCCCTTGGAATACGAGGTCCGCTTCCAGTCCCGCTGCCTCCAGCTGATGCTGAGTTTGAAGGAGGGTTTCAACATCGTGCGCCCGGCCCAAATTGCCCGAGTAGAGCCAGGTGAAACTGGATGGGGATTGCGAAACTATCGGCTGGCTAACTATTGAGGCCGCAGTGATTGTCGAAGGAGGCCACGGGGGGCAGAGATGAAGCCGGGGGTCGGTTTTGAGCTGGAGAGCGTCTGCCATGTCCTCGTCCAGACACCCGATCAGCTCACAGCGTCGAAGGCCGAGCTGCACCGCCTTGTCAAGCCAACGGTAGGGAGGGCTTTTCGGGGATACCTCCCCCAGGGCGGCTGCGATTTGGGGGTAAACATCCATGACCCAGTGGGCGAGAGGAATGCGCCGGATGCGGGAGATGAGCGAGGCGGTGAAGACGAGGCCCGGTGGGTCGGACAGGCAGAAAATCACGTCAGGTCGCGGAGCAAGACAGCCTGCGACGAAGAGTCTCCCATGTGCCCAGCCTTCACGCATCCACCGCTTGAAGCCGCCCGAGCCCGTGCCTTGTCGGTAACTGCCCCCTGCGGATCTGCTGAAGACCTCCCAACCACGCGCCTGAAGTCCAGTGCCCAACTCGGCCAGCAACCGGGCCGTGGGGGCTGGATCCGGGGAGGTGAACTTGTTGAGGAGAAGGATGCGCATGAGCTGGCAGATGCCAGTATCTTTTACTCCACCCCGTAAAGGGAGCCTGGATCCGCGTGCCACTTCTTCCGGAGCAGGTACACGTCCCGGAACATCCGCCATGAATCCCGAAAGAGGTGAATCTTGCCGCCGGGGATTTCACTCCAGTCCACAGGGAACTCTGAGATGTCACAGCCTGCGTGCCGGAGGGCCATCATCAGATCGACGTCAAAGGCGAAGCCCATAAGCGTGAGCCGGTCCCGGACGGATTCAAATACCCGGCGCGGGACCACTTTGCAGCCGCACTGGGTGTCATAGACGGGTACGTGGAGCAGCTCGGAAACGAGCGTTGCATAGATGCGCCCGACGAGATGCCGGTGAAAGAGGCGATGAACATTGCGTCCCAGCATCTTGACCCTGGAGGCGAACCAGGCGTGGGGGGCAACGTCCTGGCGGGCGGATCGGACAGCAGTCACCAGCCGGGCAATCTCGGAGGCGGACACCGCCCCATCGGCGTCGGCGAACGCCAGCCATTGCTCACCCTGATGGGCGGACCAGCCAGCATACACCGTGCCCCCCTTCCCAACGTTCTGCGGCAGAGCCAGCATCGGCCGCACAAAGGGGTGGGCGGAGCGGTATTCATCGACCAGGGCGCGAAGCTTTCCGGCTTCCTCCTCACCGCTCCCGTCATCCACCACCAGGATGGAGACACCGCCAACATCTCCCAGCACCCTGCAAAGGTCGGAGAGAAAGGGGCGGAGACGGGTGCTCTCGCGAAAACAAGGAATGACGAGCAACAAATTCAAAATGATGAATTATGAATTATGAATTATGAATGCGGAATGCGGAATGCGGAATGCGGAATGCGGAATGCGGAATGCGGAATGCGGAATGCGGAATGCGGAATGCGGAATGCGGAATGCGGAATGCGGAATGCGGAATGATTCAGGTTCGAGGAAGTTTTTTCTGGAGGCGGTGGTCGAGGAGGTGAAGGGCTAGTATGACCTCTGCGAGGACCCGCTGCAATGTGTAGAACCACCCGCGCCAACCATCGAAGAGGAGCCCTTTTGCGAAGAGGCAGTAGATCAGAGTCGCGAAGGGGGCGAGGACCATGGACTTGCGAAGCCGGTCCTGGAGGGACAGGCTGGCATCGAGGGCTGTAGCGAGTTTTTCGGCCTCCAACAAGGCGTACCTGTCCTGGGACTGAATCCACCGCGTGAGGGATTTGCGGTCATCATGATTGATGAAGCTTTGGATCAGGCCAGTCGTCCCGTTGATATCTAGCAGTTGGGTGTGTCCGTCCTGCCGGTAGGTGCAGGCTTCCTTGCGGAAAAGCACGGCACGCGGCGGGTAGAGCGTGGCCCGGAGAGGCCGGCCGGCGATGCAGTAGCGGAAGCGTGCATGATAAGCGACCACGCTGGGAACTGGGGCGAGAGATGCCAGTTCGGAAACAAATCCCGGATCGAGGACATAATCAGCGTCCAGTGCCAGGATCCATGGGGAATCCGCCAAGGCCACGCCGTGGTTCCACTGTGAGGTGTGATCGTCAAAGGCACGCTGCTGGAAGGTGACGTTGGGGAAGGCCCTGGCAATCGCCGCTGTCCCGTCCGTGCTGTGGCTGTCCAACACCACAACCCTGGGGAACGCTGTGAGTGGTTCCAGGCAGCGGGCCAGGTTGGGTGCCTCGTTCCAGGTGAGGATGAGGGGGGTGATGTGGGCCAGATTCACGATGTCATTTTGCCTGTGCCTACCACTTCGCCGTAGAGTTTTACAAGCCGGGCTCCCACAGCCTCCAGTGAATAGCGGGACGCCACGAAAGATGCAGCATCTTCACCGAGGCGCATCCGTTCAACTGGGCTTGATGCTAGTAAAGCGATAGCGTCTGCCAGTGCGTCCTCCTTGGCTTCGCTTCGGACAACGGCGGACGCTGCTTCATGGGCTAGCGCCACTCCAGGGGTGGCGACACAGGCCCGGCCAGATGCCATCGCTTCGAGGAGTGCAATTCCGAAATTCTCGGAATGGGAGGGCAGCACAAATACATCTGCAGCAGCCAGGGCGGACAGCTTGAATTGATTATCCAGAAAGCCGGTCCATATGACCTTGTGATCAACTCGAAGGTTTGAAGCCAGAGTTTTGAGTTCGGCCTCGTATTTGGCAGGGGCATTGCCCGCGAGTACTAGCACAGCGTCTGGATGACGTTGTTGGATTAGGGCGAAGCTCTTTAGCAACAACTCCACTCCTTTTTTTGGATCTATCCGGGAGAGGAACAAAATTAAAGGGGAGGACTGCGCGGCTGGAAAGCGCTCGAAGAACAGTGACGTTGAAGGCAGATTAGAGAACGGTCTCAGATCAATTCCCAAAGGCAGAATCGCCGTTTGCGAGGTTAGTTGCAACGGGGCAGCTTCATCAGCCTCAGCCTGACTGGTGAAGTGAATTTTTGCAGCATGTTGTAGAAGAGGTCTTTCAAGTAGCCGAAACGAAATGGACTTGAGCCAGGGGCGCCTGTGGGTCATGCCCCAGTTATTGAGCAGGCCTAAGGGGCGAACTACGTAGGGGATGCGATGGCGACGGGCAGCATGTGCAGCTGCCCAAGGTGCGTAGGAAAAAAGTGCGTGAATGTGAACGAGATCGAACTTGGTAATGTTCTCCTTCAGCCAGCGGCCTAGAGGTCGGGATGCCTTGTAAAATTGGGTTTGCCTTGGAAATTCATGAAGGGTAAATCGTGCATCGTTGGGGAAAGAGCTGCGGCCCACAACTTCGACTTCGCTTGAGCTGGGCCAGCGTGTGGTCGCGACCGTCACTTCCACGTCATGCTTGATAAGGCCATGGGCCATCGCTACCATTGCGAAACTCGGCCCACCATCGCTCCGATCAAGCGAAGGAATGATATGGAGGACCTTCATCGAAAAGTGCTTGGAGTGATCCGGTGTTTTTCAAGCCAATGCACCAGCATGAACAAGCTCCAGCGCTCATACCATGTCGGATGTTTCATCGGGAAGGACTTGGTCAGTGAATCAAACTGTTGTTTCCACTCTGGGGTTGCCAACCATTTTTGGTAAGGAAATAAGAAGCCCCGTTTCGGCTGATTTTTTATCCATGGTGGAATCTCCGGCACTGCATCCACCAGAAGCATTTTGCCCATGCGAAGGCGCAAGCTGGCAGGCACTTTCGCGACGGATTCGAATAGAGTCTTGTCGACCAAGGGTACCCGCAGTTCCAGCCCGTGGGCCATGCTCATGACATCACTGTCGCGAAGCAATTGGTTTCGCATATAGTGGGTCAGCTCGAGTGCGCTTACCGCATCGGGCCCGTCTTGTGGAATGGACCAACTCGACGAGCTTTGCTTCATCGAGACCTGTGGACGGTTGAGAACGAGACTTGCCAGGGCCTTGGCTTCTTCATGAGTTCTAATGCTGCGAAAACTGCTGTAGGCATCGGCGATTGTCGCTGGGGCGGGAGAGGTCAGAAGACTTCCCAAACGACGCAGGCGCGAACTCCGCCCGTGTAGTTGAAGAGATCGACCTGCCAACCCGTTCAACTTCGCGAAAGCGAGAGTTTTGTGCAGGCGCTGCAGGCGGGGCACCTGCCTGAAGCTGGGATATCCTCCGAAAACTTCATCGCCACCCAAGCCGCTGAGTACCACCTTCATGCCGTGATGACGGGCAAGGGATGCGACGCAATAGGTGTTGAACCCGTCGATCGTCGGCTGATCCACAGAGTCGAGAAATTTTGCGAAGAGTTCTGCGCCTGTTTCTGCGCTGAGGTGCATTTCGTGATGGATGGCACCGAAGTGTTTGGCTGTGCGTGCTGCTGGGCCGGTTTCATCAGCGACTGAATCGTCGACCCCGATGCTGAAGGTCTGAAGACGGTCTCGCCCAGTCGCATTGGCCAATGCTAGCAGCGCGGTGGAATCAATGCCGCCGCTCAAAAACAGGCCCACTGGTACGTCACTCACAAAGTGGTGCTCAATGCTGTCAAGGAGTGCCAATCTTGCGAGTTGCACGCTCTCCGCAAGATCGGAGCAGTTTGAGACTGGAAATCCGACTTCCCACCAGCGTGTGATCGTCGTGTGCCCGGCTCGCCAAGTGAGGTGACAACCCGCCTCAAGCATGGACACGCCTTCGAGCAGCGTGCGAGGTTCCGGAACCGAACCACTTTGGAGAAAAAGGCAGACACTTTCTTCATCTGGCCTGAGGGGCACAAAACCGGATGCGATCATGCTGCGCAACTCCGAAGCAAATACTATATTTCCGTTCTGGTCAGCATAATAGAGCGGCTTGATGCCAAAAGGATCCCGCGCAAGAAAGCAAGTTTCTTCTTGGTGATCCCAGATTGCGAAAGCAAACATGCCTCGCAAACTCTGCAGACAGGCTGCTCCCTGTCGGGCATAAAGCTGGAGCACGACCTCAGTGTCCGTTCCTGTGGAAAACGGCACACCACTATCCTCTAGTTCTTGCCGGAGCGCCCCGAAGTTGAAGATCTCACCGTTGAATGTGATGGTAAAGCGACCATCTGGGCTGCTCATCGGCTGGATGCCAGCCGGGGAAAGATCCAGGATGGCCAAGCGGGCGTGTGCGAACGCTGCGGTGTGACACGGCGACTGCCAAGAAGAGCTCCCGTCAGGCCCACGGTGACGCAATGCATCAAGCATGGCCTGTAGCTGGTCTGTCCGGATGGTTCCGGAGGGGTTGCTTTCGACGATGCCTGCGATGCCGCACATGATCAGGCGTAGGGTGGACGGTTTTTCGGCATCAACTTTTGCAGAGGTGCTGCCAGTCGGGCCTTAAATGCTTCAAAGCCAAATGCCGCTTTCACCGCGGCACTGAGTGCCATTGGCTGAAAGAGCAACTTGTTGGGGTACTTTTGATCGAGGATTGACAATACTGCGTCCGCCAAGGCGACTTTGTCGTCCGGATCGACAAGCACGCCAAGACGCCCCTGATCCAGGGCATCTGTTGATCCGTCTTGGTTTCCTGCAATGACAGGCCGACCGCTTGCCATGGCTTCCAAGAACACGATGCCAAATCCTTCAGCTTTGCTGGGCATCACAAAGATGTCGCAAAGCCGGTAGAGATCGGGAAGTTCTTCCGTGGGTATGAACCCAGTAAAGATCACTGAATCTGCCACGCCTAGGCGTAAGGCCTCCGATTTAAGGTAGCCAAGATCATCCCCTGTGCCTGCGACAATATAGCGCATGTTCGGGCATCGGTTCAGGATGCCCGGCATTGCGGCGAGCATGGTTTCATGTCCCTTGTAACGCTCTGACCGGTCGACTCTGGCAACTGTCAGGGCGATTGGTTGATCAATGTGGAGACCATAGCGGGAAAGGAGGTTGTCGGGCTTTGGCCCGGGGGAGAACCTGCTCTCATCGAATGAACAGGGAAGCAGCGATGCTTTCGCCAGATCGAGACCATGTCGAGCCGCGGAGCTGCGCAATGTGAATCTACTTACGGCATACAACCAGTCTGCAGAAGCCAGAGCCCGGCGTCGGGAAGCCGGAAGCGGGTTCCACGCTTCGATGCCGTGGAGGACTCCCACATACGGGCTGCGAAGGAGGCGTGCCAACGGAAGTACTGCCGGCATGAAGTTCAGATGAAAGCAAATGATGCAGTCAGGGCGTTCACGAAGCGCATGGTACCATCCGATCAACACCATGGCGGCGGTTCGCAATCTCAATGGCATCCGGGCTGCCGAAGAGCACCTTACATTTTGTGCAAGTATTGGGTCAGATGAGGGCAGGCAATCGTTCTTCGCAATCACACGAATGGCCGCATTGGGAAACAGATGGCGCACTGCCTGGGTTGCTTGCCGGGAGAATGCCTGGATGCCTCCTGCGCCTGGGGAAAGGCCCGGTGCCCAAAGGTGGATGACCTGCTGAGGGGGAGACACTAAATGGGAGATGGTTTTTTGATGCAGGTGAGCGAACTGGTTGCAGCGGAAGGGACAATTTTGGCCCTGCTCAACTCTTTGACGAGTTCCATTCTCTCAGAGTCTTGCATTTCCGGAGGCCCTCCATGAGACGTTCACTTGTCGCCATCACGATCGTGCCTCTTTTTGCACCAGTCTCTGAATGTCCGGCAAGGCTAGGGAAAAACCAAGGGCGCTGGGAAAATGGTGTTCCACGCAAGTACAACACGTTAAGAGCCCGGCCCTCGCCATAGTTGTCGTATGAATAGCTGGGATCATCAGGTACTTCAAAGTCATCGATCATGATGACGGCAGGCACATTGCTGGAGTGGATGATTTCCAGTTCCTCCTTTAACGGCAGGTCTTCGTGCCAGTGGGCATCGAGATAGATAAACGTCCAGGTGGTTTTGACTTTGTCAGAATTCAGATGGTGCTGCAGAAACGGCCGGCTGTCTCCTTGGTTCAGCCGTACCATGGGGTTCCTCGCAAATTTGGCCGAAGAGAAACCGAAGAACCTTGGATTGTACTCCACCGAAGTCACTGGCAATCCTGAGACGGACTGCATGAATTCTGTAGAGATGCCGCGGAACGATCCAGTTTCAACAATCTGCTGAAATTTGAATTGCTGCAGGAGCTCTTTAAAAATCTCCTGGCGAAAGTTCTGTCCATTGAACGGACCGCCGCCGCCCCAGCTGTTGTTCTTTCGCGGATACAGGTAGTACTCCAGAGTGCCGAACAGTCTGGAGTTTTTCAGGAACCCTGGGATGATCGTCATAGGTTAGGGGGGCTTGTGTGACGATGAGTCTTCGAGTGGTTCTGCATAGTCGAGTCGCGTAAGTTTCTTTCGTTGTGCGATAGTTAAGTGGAGCGTCGCCTTTCCAATTTCCTGAGGCGATGCCAGCCGAGAACCGCAGAGGCACTGGCAGGTTGACGAAATCGCCTAAGGGCAAAAAGGCGGCAGGGCAACAGCAACATGCCCAGAAGTGCCGCAGCGAGCGTGCCATGGGAAATTTCCCAGCGCATACGGGTGGCGACATGCCAGAACATCAAGGGTGTCAGCCAGCAAGGATATCGGAGGAAAGGCAGGAGTCCTGCGTTGACAACCATTTCAGCCCGTTCCTGACAGCTGTGCCGATCCGGTGACGCTGACAGGTGGATCACTGGCAACTTTGAATCGTAAAGGATGATGCCTCCGTGTTGGTAGAGTTGCAGACTCAAGTCCAGTTCTTCCATGCCATAGGCAACACGACGGGGGACGTAGCCAGGAAGCTTCTGATAGGCGGACTTTCGATAGACGCAGCCACAGCCCTCAAACTCTGCCACTCTAATAGGGCAGTCAGATGGGGGGGTGCCCTTCGCCGGAGAAGTCGCGGCTGCCAGCATGGTCGCCTCTGGGTGGAACCGGAAAACCCATTCGACTCTTGAAAAGAACGACGGATCGGCGGGGAAGGAATCGTCATCGAAGGAGACAACAATCTCATGAAGAGCGGCATTGATGAGAAGGTGACGTGCGCCGCCGGGACCCAGCCTCTCAGGTGAGGAAAAAATCCGCACCTCCGGCCAAAACCGCTCAATAGACTCAAGGATGCCTGGATCGGCACCGTCTACATGAACACAAACGTCGTCCGGAGCTGGGGTGCACGCGTGGATGACTGACAGTGTATGCAGCAACCCTTCGCGCCTAGTGCTGGCGGGAATGACTACGGATACTTGAATTTTGGTGCAAGCTCCGCAGGTCAACAACGAAGGATCATCCATGCGCTATGGGCGGTGCTTTTCAGCCCGTGGCTGCCTGGCATAGACAGGTTGCAAGGTAACTGCAAGTGCCAGACCCAAAGTGCCAAAAACAAGGAATCCAGCGGTGTGGTTGAACACGATCTGTGCAAAAAGGTGAATAACCTGAATTAGAGCCGCAGCCAACGCCAAGCCTTTGCCCATTCCAGGCTGGCACCGGCGGAACAGCTTCCAAGCGAGGGCTATCAAATAGAACCGCAATCCATACCAGATGCCAAAGCCAAGTGGTCCAACCTCCGCCATGATCTGCGCCGGTTCGGATTCAAACAGCGCCTGCTTTTTGGGAGGAGGAATGCTCAAAGCGTTGCGAAGGGCAAAAGAGGCAGGGTTGGTAACGCCGATGCCAAGGCCAATGCCTTCACTTTGTTCCATCCCTGCACTCAAGTCCAAGATTGGACTGAGAAGCCGATCCTTAACGGTATCGCTAGAGGCGGCCCTTTGGTAGAAGGCATTCGCGGCTTGTTTGAAAAGGAAAATTGAACTGAACAAGGCGAGTGTCAGGGCCAGCCCAATTTTGAGCGTCGCGAACTTGATGGAACTCAGTCGCAATGCTGCGGTTCCCACAACAAATCCCGAAGTGATGATAATCTGGCCAAATACTGCAGAGCGGGAGCCTGACATGTAACCCGCGGCGAGCAGCAACGGGAGGCAGATAAACGAATTGATGGATTGGAATCGAGCTCCCGGCGAAGTGATGACCACCAGACAATATGCGGTGAAGCAGTGAAGAAAAGTCGTGAGACCGGTCAAATAAGAGAAGGTGCCGGTAATTCTAGTAAACTTCAGTTCACCAACAACAGCAGCAGTCGCGCTTGGAGCGGTTGCCTCATGGGCATAGACGTTTAAGAAAGAGTCTGCCGGGGCAAAGAATTGAAAGATCCCGAGCACGCAAACTGGGATGGCCAGCAGGGAATACCAGGAGAGATTGTGAAGAAGTTGGCGCTGGTTGGCAAACAGGTGAGGGACGATAAAAAGAAGGGGTAAATAGAAGAAGTAGGTTTTAAGCCCAAACAGAGCAACAATTGGAGAATCCAGATTCGGGTTGAGGGCGGAGAGACCGACGATCGCGAAAGCTGTTAGAACAGGGACAGCTGGTGCCGCGGATTTTAAAGCGCGAGTTTGGGGGTCAGAAAACAGGAAGAACTTCGCGTAGGCTCCTGCCAGAAACACGTCCTTCAAGAAGTACACCAAGTCTTGAGCCTGCGGCAATGCCCATTTTCGGATGGCACCCTCGAAAATGACGGCAATGAACGCCATTTTTACAGCTGTCCTCCAATGGACGAATGAAAGGAGGAAGATGATGACGGCACCTATGGCGCCGATGAGATAGATCGTTTCTTTAGGAAGTCCGCCCATGGGGATCGTGGGGAGTGAGATTATGTAACCGGGCTAAGCCGTGTCAGGAAGCCGGCGTGGCGTTGTTCAAACAGTTTTGCAAAGCTGTCTCCAGCGCGATGGCGTTGTTCAGCCCATATTTGGCAGATCGCACGCCCTCGAAACGAGACTTTGGAACTTGGAGGGAAAGGATCTTCTCTACTCCTTCTGCGATAACGTGCGGCCGTAGATCCGAGCAGCAGTACCCCAGTTCGCCATTGCTGACCACTTCTGCGAGCGTGCTGTCCATAGGTGCATGCGCGAAAATAGGCCGCTGACTCTGGACATATGTTGAGAGTTTTGTCGGTAAGCTCGTGCGCCGAAACTCTGACGACTTCGCATCAAACGGATACATGGCGTACACAAAAGAGGTGCCTCCAAGCAGTCTGACCGCATCGATCTCGTTCAGATGATCGTAGTCTGTGACAGAATCTGAGCCCAGAATCTCTTGAGCCAGGCATACCTGATCAGGCTGACTGCCCACGAGATAAAACTGAAGAGATTGACGCCGGGTTTCTCTATAAGCACGGAGGCCGAGCAAAAAGCAGGAGTACTCTTTGTTGGAATAGACGTTTCCAATGTGCCCGACTGAGATCGCATCGCCGGATACGGAGTTTGCGATTTCCGGAAGGGCTGTGATGACTCGGTGGCAGACAAAGGAATCAACGTGATGCAACTGAGCATACCGACGTTTCATTCCATCACTGATCACGTCGATGGAGCTTGCCCTTCGAAGCAATCTTAACCAGGGTTTTCGCATCAATCCTGCCATCCACCAATAGCGTCGTGACCGACCGGCGATGGCCCCGACCTGATCATCGTGAACGGAGACGTGAAGAGGGATGCCCAGTTCTTCGGCCACGATGTTTCCCACCGGTATCCCCTCGTTCATGGCCACCGTCCAGATCACCGCCGGCTGTTCCCTGGTGATGCTGGTGACGATGCGCCCAAGCTCGGGCTGCCCCCAGCCTGTCCACATCTTAAGCGACGCAGACAAATCTTTGAGGAGCGGCTGCCCAATGACGGATGGGGCAATACAGTGCGAGTTAGGGAAGTTGGAGGGGGTGTCGCCGAGATAGAGCCAGCGAACTTTCAATTTGCTGAATGCGGCAATCAACGTCCGGAGAACTACGGCACCGCCACCGGAATCTGGGTGGAAAGGGGTAAATAGAACTACTTCATTCACGCAAGAATGGGGTAATCAGGTGGTGGGGGCGGTGGAGCGGGCTGGCCGGTGGGTCGTCCGGACAGATTCAACCCAGCAATGAAAAACCACGGCGAACCTTCGCCAAGCGTCTTGATCGCCTGACAGGACAAGCAAGACACTTCGAATGGCCCCGCATGCGCTCCTGTTGCCCCAGAGCAGAGCATGGGTGACGTGACCCCAATAGTGATGCAGCTTTGCCTTGCGGCGCATGATGCAAAAGCCATTGTAAATCATGTGCTGAAATTCGACCGTCTGAGTCGATGTCCGGTTCAGGAGACTTTCGTCATGACGGGGTGCGATCCAGTGATCGACTTGAATGGACGGGTCGTACACAAGACGGCCCCCCGTCTTTTTGATGTCAAAGGCCAAACTCAGCTCCCAGCCCACTTGAGCTCCGCTGCCACGTAGCGAATGATCCAGTCCTATCCGCCGCAGAAGGACTCCGTCGTAGGCACAATTGCAGCCCTTGAGAACATCAACCTCTCGAGGGGGCCCGGTGCCCCGGTGGTGATTGCCTGAGAGGTGCCCCGTCCATGCGAAGACTCCAACTCGACGAGTGAGGGGTTCGATCTGCCGCCCGGCCGGATCATCTTGCAGAAAGTCCTTGCCTCCCACGCCAGAGGGGCGGGGTTGGCTTTCAAAGTGACAGAGGACTTTTTCGATCCAGTTTGGATGAAGAGTTACGTCATCATCCAGCAATGCAACCACATTGGACTTGGTGATATTGATCGCAGCTTGCATGTTGGCGATCACACCCTTTTCCCTGGTGACGGACTGACGAATCGGGCACGGAAAGGGTGCAGCCGAACGCAAATAGGCGGCCGTCGTGGAGTCCCACTCGTGGGTTGCCACAACAATTTCATCTGGAACATGCGTTTGTTGCTTGATCGAGTCGAGACAGCGTTCGAGAAAGTCGATGCGATCAAGTGTAGGAACGACAATCGTGATGGTCAGGCCACGTGAATTCTCGTTCTGAGGTGGGCCGGGCTTGGAGGATGAAAAATCAAATGCCAAGGAGTTTCAGGTAGAGATCGTTGATGTTTTTCCGGTACTTTGCGGCAGTGTACTGACAAGCATGCCGACGTGCGACCATCCCCAGTTGGGCTGTGCGGTCCCGGTCATCAGCCATGGCCAGAATTCGTTCTGCGAGGAGATTGCCGTCCATGGCAGAAACCTGCCAGGACTTGTCTGGGACAGGCGCGCCGCAGTTTGCGGTTGTTACCACAGGAAGGCCGCATGCCATGGCTTCCAGTGCAACGAAACCAAAAGAGTCCACCACGGAAGGGAGAATAAACACGTCATGTTGGCGATATATTTCCCTGAGTTGCACTTTGTCCACTGGCGGGATCCAGGTGATCCTGTCTTGATAGCGGGAGAGCAATGGACGCATGGCTGGATCCAGACTGCCGACCAAGGTCAGAGAGATCTTTTTATGACAGAGGTCGTAAGCCTGTAGGAGGAAGGGGAGACCTTTGCGGAGGTTGAGTGTGCCCACGAAGAGTGCCTTGAGCGGAGATTTCGCATCCGCAGCAGAAGGATCGCCGCCCGACCAGAATTCGGTATCTACCCATAACGGACATTGGAAGAGTCTCTCAGGACTGAAGCCTGCGTTGGTAAAACTCAATTTGTGAAGATCTGAATAGACCAGCAGCCAGTCCGCCAGAGCATATTCCTCAAGTTTGCGTGCTGCCATGCCCGGGGTGTCGATGGGCAGGGGCTGAGGTAGCCCCGCCGCGTCTGATGCCTGCGCCATCAGCTGTGTGAGCAGCGTAGGATGGACCTGGGGGCAGTCGTGCACAGTAACTGCGCCATGTTGCCTGGCGACGCGCAGGCCGTAAAGATCACAGGTTTCAGTGCCGACAAATATGCGGGATGGGTTCCGTTCCATTTGACTTGCTGACCATTTGTCAAATTGGTCACTGGCAGCAAGCCAGTCATCCCGCCGGTGTGGGAGAAATTTGTCCCGAATGAATTTGCCGACCAAAGGCCAAGGATACTCGATGATGTTTGCTCCAGAGAGGCCATCAACACGGCGATTCAGCAGGTCCGATCGCAACACCTTCTTGAGCAGTTTGCCCCAACGAGGTCCCTCCGAATACACTGAGCAATAAAATGCCTGAAGCCGGTTGAACTCGGCGGCGGCCAAGGCAAGCTGGTAAGCCTGATGCACTCCCATGTAGGCGACGGAAATGCCGGAGGCGGATGCTGAGGATGAGTTCATCCCTCTTTGAAGATTGAAAGGTGCTGAAGAGCTGACTGAAGGGCGGTGAGATCCTGCTCAAAGCCCCAGTTGCGAATGATGGCGGCACTTTGCCGGCCGGAGGCCTCACGAAGCGCGGGATCGGCAATCAGCTTGCTCAGAAGACCAGCCAAGGCGTCAACACTTCCCGCTGGGAAGACAAAGCCATTCACGCCATTTTTGACGAGGTCATCAGCAGCGCCTACCCGGTCGCTAACAATCACCGGTTTTGATGCATTCATGACTTCGTTAACGACGAGTCCCCAAGGCTCAAACACTGAAGGGAGGACAAAGATGTCGCAGAGGTCGTAGAAGGCTGGAAGTTCAGTTTGATTCCGGAAGCCGAGAAATCTGACCGTGTCGGGCGGCAGGCCTGCGGCTTGAGTTTCCAACGTGTGGCGCATTTCACCATCCCCGACCATCAGCAAAATAGGTGGCGACGAAGAGGTCTGTGCTGATACGAGTTGGGAGACTGCCCGAATCAGTGTCTCCGGCGATTTGTCAGGATGAAGTTTGCCAACATAGAGAACAACCGGCCGGTTTGGAGGCAAGTTCAGGGCGTCACGGAAATCTTGCCGGCGAGCCGACGAGTCCATAGCGCGTTGCCGAAAAAACTGATTGTCGACCGCATAGGGCATGGTCGTGATGCGATCCTCTGGAACCCCATAGTGAAGGTAGAACGCCTTGTTTGCACTTCCCACCGCCAGAAAGTGGCTCACGGTGCGGAACAGCCGGCTGAACACCCATCGATGCAGTATTCGCTTCAGTGAAGACCCTTTGAATGCGGCGAGTTGCGAGTCTCCCCGCATGAGAACGGGGATCCGGAGGTGGCGGGCTGCCAACCATGCGGCGCGGGCATAGGCGCTCCCCCAGCCGTGTATCCAAGTTGCTTGCGGTTTTCGATCCTGGAACGCCTGGTTGAAATACTGTAGTGTGGAACGGAACCCCAGATTTGAAGGAAGGGAAGTGTAGGGGTATCCTGCCAGCAAGGGCACATCCCACACGATTTCCTGGTTGAAACCGTGGTCGAAATATCCCTCCACAGCTCCCAGGGTCCGATACACAACCTCAATATCCACGCCGCCATCTATCAAGTGCCGTACTAGCGGCACCTGATATTGGACTGGATGAGTCAGACAATAGAGCAGTGACATCTGAAGAGGTCGGAGCGCCGTGCTCCGATTATGCTTGGCAGCTCTTGTATGGGGGGAGGCCTTGGCAATGTGAGCTCCAAAATGCCAAGTAACGTTCAGCCATCTTCGCCGGAGTGAATTGGTTTGCCCAGACGATTGGCCCTTCTGCGGCCTTGCGTAAAACTTCCGGGCGATTGAGGCAACAGTCGAGCATGGCGTCCGCGAGAGCTACAGTGTTTGCTTTGGGCACCACCCAGCCTCCTCCTCCTCCCAGCACTTCCTGGCTGCTGCCCACATCGCTGGCGATCACAGGGCGTCCGCGGGAGAGCATTTCCAGCATGACCAGGCCGAAGCCTTCATAGGTGGATGGCATGAGACCGACATCGATGCCGGCCGCCAGGGTGTCGAGTTGCTCCGGATGATAGCGTCCATGAAACAACACCTTGCCACTGATGCCAAGGCTGTACGCAAGCTCCTGGGTGGCGGGTTTCATGGGACCGTCTCCAAAAAAGTGAAGTTCGGCCTTGCCGCCGCGAGACAGGCAGTCTGCGAGGGCGGCCACGGAAAAGAGTGAGCCTTTCATGGTGGCCAGCCTTCCAAACTGCCCCAAACGCAGGACTTCTTTGTCCAGATCAAGTTTGGAGACTTTGAGGGCAGGCAGCGAAGATGGCCGGACGATCTCCACAGGCCTTGTCATCTGGTAGTACTCCTTTGCCGACTGCAGCTGCCTTTCTCCGTGTACCGAGAGCGCTGTCACCTGATTGCAGACCTTAAACCAAAGTGGTTCGTAGTTGGGACAAGCAGGGCTGGCTTCGCTTGGATCGTGGACGAAAAATGGGATGGACGGCCCGGGACGCTGCTGAAGGGCAAGACAGGTGAGAATGTCATTGGTTGGAGACCAAATGAGGGCGGGATGACGGATTCTGGCATGGTGGCGGAGCAGCGCCACGACCTGGCGGTGAGGAAGTTGAAAACGGCGCAGAAATCCAAACCATGGTCTGTAAACACGAATGGAGCGGGCTTGCAACGCGGGTGTCCAAGGAGATCGACCGGGTGTATAGCGGGCAGTGTAGAACGAGACCTGCCAGCCTTGCGCCACGAGTTCGTGCGCGAGAATCACGGCGAGCATTTCGGTTCCGTGTGCAGATTCGAGTGAGTCAATCAAGAACAGCGCATGCGGCCGTGTGCCCGTAGATTGACCTGCGGTAGATGAATTAATCATGGTCTGGGTGGACACTGCGAACCATGCGCCCGGACAAAAATGCCAAATCAGCGAAGATAGATGGTGTCCACCATCATGAGATGCGGTCAGGAGGCGCTGTGATAGAACCGGCTCAACAGGGTGGCCAGCTTCAAGTTCAGACAGCGTAGGAAATACTGAGATCTCGACCAGGGAGAAATCAGTCCGTTTGCGAAGCGCCAATAGTTGCGGTGGCTCTGAGGAACACCCTGACCGAAGCGCAACAAATGCAAAAGATAGTTGCGGCACCAAGGTTTGGGATTGTCCACGGCATGCCACATGACGTTCATTCCGGCAGAGAAACCCATGCCTTCCTGACCTAGGGCGATGATCGGTTGCCGATTAACCATGCTAGCAACGTTCATCGTGTCTTGATCGGTGCCGAAAAATGCGTCTCGACGGGTTCCCGGCTTAAAGGAGGAGAGGGCGACCCCGATCTTCGGAAGGCAGGCTGTGGCGTGACTCCAGTCTTCCAGGAAGGAAAGTTGCGGACGCATCACTGCTGCAAATCCGCTATTGTAGGAGCGGTTGGGCAGATTCACGACCTGTTGACCGACCACCCTTTCTGCAAAATCCCGCCACTTTACTCGCAAGAGGTGATTCTCAGACATGCTTCCAAAGCAACTGTCCTCGCACAGGGCAACTCCCCGGCTGGCCCAATCTTCGAAGAAACTCCAAGGGGCATCCACAACGATGTCCGGGTCAAAGTAGACTATGCCCTCGCAATTAGGATCCCTGTCTTGCAAAATGGAGAGCATGAAGTCAGCTTTTGTCGACGCAAGAAAATCAGGTGTCGAGAGGGTAATGAAATGCAAGGCAACCCCTCCGGCCTGAAATCCCCCTGCCGGATTGATCTCAAACTGGCGTACCCAAGCGGGAGGATCGCCGCGGATGCCGAACCAAATTCGGCCTGAAAATCCGTTCAACACCAGGGAATTGATGAGCGCGGCGGCACCAAGGTCGTAGTGTCCTTCAAAAAGGCTGCATACGGACAGGGTGCTTTTCATGGGCTGAGTGTCGAGTCCAGAATCAAGATGTCTTGGGACTGGCGGGTGCTCCTGTCGAGTGGCGGTTTCAGAATGGGTGCTAATTCAAGCTTGGATTCAATGAGATTCAACACCTGCTTGATGAAGAAGCATTTTCCAGATGGGCAAGGGCCAGTGGTGAATCAAGTTGCTCGAAAGCGATTCCAAATGCTGCGGAACCGGAACACCATCTTTGCTCCCGTGAACCTGGAAACCATTCTCAGCAAGCGGGATGAGGATACCACCGAATCTCGACCAAGGGCGTTTGCAAGCTTGATGGCTTCATCCGTTTCAGAGAATTGACGCTGAGCGTGGCACTTGTACGCCAATTCCATGAACATGCTTGCGAGGACGTCGTGGTGGGCAGGTGGGATTGCCCCCATATAGCTCTTGTACACCTTCAACCAGTCTGAGTTGAGTTGTTCCGGTTGGGTTTCGGTGAACGTGATCCCTCCGTGTCGGCAGTAGACATTCAAGGGGGAGGGAATGGTCCGAAACCTGGCACCTGCGAGAAACAGGCGGATGTGGATCTCATGATCCTCTGCCCCTCGAAGGTCCTCACGGAAGCCTCCAATGCTCCGTAGCAGAGCGGCAGGATAAAGACCAGAACCCATTTGGAACTGACAGGCAAGGTATGTTCCAAGGTCTGAGCACCCATTCAGCTGCATCCAATGAAACTCCTGCCCATACTTGCCGCTTTGCGAATCAAACATCTTCAGACCGCAAAGGACAATTTCATTCCCTGACGGATTGAGTTTGGAAACGGTCGAGAGGTAGGCGGGATCGAGCCTGTCATCAGCATCGTGGAAGTGGATCCATGGGCAACTTGCGGCTTCCAGCAGGCGGTTTCTTGCGAAGGCGGCACCCCTGTTGACTTTGCCCTCGATGACGTTGGCTCCCAGTGCCTCGGCAACGGCGATCGTTTCGTCTGTGCTGGCGTCGTCATACACAAGGATCTCGTCAAACGGCTTCTCCTGAGCCCGGGCATCGGAAATGATGTCCGGAAGAAAGTTGGCGGCCTGGTAAGCCGGGATGAGCAGCGAGACCTTCATTGAGCCGGCAACAGCGAACTTCCGTCCAACTGGATCCAATGGGGAGGCAGGACGTCCGCTGTAAAGTGGTTCGAAAAATTTAACCAGCGGTCTGCAGGGGGGCTGAAGACAAAGGAATTTTCATTGGTTCCCAGCCACGCAGCCCACCAACTGAGAGAACTGGAGGCGATGATGTGATGATCGCAGGACTTCATCAGTCGAAAATCCTCCGATACGTCTTCAGCGCGATTGTGATCGACATGTATGACAGATGAAGAGCAAGGAATTTGCTCTCTGACCCAATCCCAATCATCACTGAACACAAAGAAGGTGGGCGCTTGGAGTCTGGCCCGCATCTCGGACATCGCTGCCAGGCAGTACTCGAGGGAAGTGCAATGATAGCTGGAAGATTTCGTCTTGTCTCCCCGGCGGACGTGGAGAGAGACGGAGCTGCTGCGCTGAATTCTCTCCAGCACTGCTTTTGTGGCTCCAGCCGGAGGCGATTTCAGGGTGAGTTCTCGAAGAAGAATGTCCCTGATTTCCCCGAAGTAACGCTCATCCTGCCAGTAACCGACGAGGCAGACATTGTCCGGGCATTCCAACACGTCCGGATCAAAATGGAAGTGCCGCTCCGACACCACTTTTCCGATAAGAAGAGGTTGTTTCGGTGTTTCTTCCTTGAAGGAGTGCAATCGCGGTTGGTATGGGCTGCCCAGCCCCAAATTGCCCAGAAGCCGAAGGGTGGCGCCCCGCAGTTTTCCTGGAAGGCGGGCCCGGATAGCCCTGGCAAGGCCTTCCAAAGGACACAAATGACTGATCTCGGCGTCCGTCGCGATCGGCGAAGTGATCAGGAATCGATCGAGTTGGAATGATCTGAATGGATGGAGACGGTAGTGATAGTCGTCCAGCTTCAACGTGGTGCCAAGGTGGTAGGACAGCCTCCGGCCTGCCGCATACTGAAACATCTGGTTGCCGAGACCTTCGCTGATGTGGGATATCACCATCGACTGAGTTCTAAAGGGAGCCGTGCTGAGCCGCGCTATTTGCCGGCATTCGGCGGTACCTGCATCGCCCAGCAGGCTCCTCGATTGTTCACTGCTGCGACGCTTCCTTCAATATCGCCTATAAATGCCACTCCGCCGTGATTTGGGAATCGGCACACGGACCCAATGCCGCATGATCATGCCTGCACGCAACTGCACTATTTGCCGGTGCAGTCGATAGGGCTCATGAACAACCAAGGCGTCTCGTGTTGGCGTCCTTCAGACACTACCTTGGCGCGATAGCGACGGGGGATGAATTGGTCTATTCCCGCTCTGGTGGGGCATTCGTGCCAATCTCTGCTCTCGGGCAGAACCTTCGTGATGTGGTGAGAGGCTGCAAATCTCTTGAGAAGGCGGTCGCTCACGCCGGGGGCCTCAAATTCATGCAGTTCCACCAGCACCATTGCACGGCTCATCCAGACGGCTACGCCTGGGTCTAAAAGTACGTCCTCAGCACCCTCGACGTCACAGATTAATGCTACGCGTTCACTGTTAAAGTGCATTTGGGCCAAGTCGGCCAGATTGCACCGCCCCTCTATTTGGACCAAGTGATCCACTCCGTTTAGCTGCGAAAGATTGCGGCAGAGAGACCGGCCTTCTTCAGCTATTTCAAAGGCGATTTGCCTTGCATTTGTAAGGCGCGCCATGCCCACCACATAGTACCCTTCAGCTGCTCCTATGTGAACTACGCAGCTCGGATTCCACGCTGCGATGGCGTTCACGCTCTGGTGCAACTCTCTTTCGTAGATGCCGAGAAGTTTCGGGGGATATGCGCCCGCAGAGGCCCCTTTTACGTAGCGCATTCCCGTAAATGGCCCGGAGGCCACTGTATAATTGGTGATGGCGACAATCCCTTCGACCAAACGTCTCGTCAGCTTCAATGGAGCCGGGATGAATCTGGAGACCATTTTTCGGGCCGTGCGAAAAAGTGGGAACTGTCTGACGTGAGTAGGTGCTGGCTGCATGGGGGTATCCGCCGTTGAGACGTTCCTATCGGGGTTTTTTGAACCAGAAACACCCACATCCATAGTCCTGATGATCAGACTCGGCTTCACTCGGGTTTGGAATCATGCCAACGTCAATGGCATTGTCTGGAACAAGGCTGAACTCTTTAAGCTCAAGATCTTTGAATGCGTTGATCACCTGGCGGTAGGAGTAGATGCGGTGGGCATTGAATACGATCATTGGTTTGCCAATAGGAACCGCGAAAAGGAGATCTCCTCCGGGAGCGAGAACCCGAATCAGTTCCTGCATGGCCCGTTGATCGCCCACGGGGTCCAACTGATCACCATAGCGACCCAACCCGATGTGCTCCACCACATGCATGCAGGACAGTGAAAGGATTGAGTTGGACTCAAAATGCAGGTTGGTGAGGTCACACTTTCCAGTGGTGAGGTTGGACAGTCTTAGATTTGCTGGGCGGTAGTCGTAGAATTCCACTGGGACGAATCCGGAAACGATCGCTGCGAAGTGGAGAGTTGAAGATAGATCAATATGAAGGGCTGGGGCAGTTGAATGAATGATGCGTGCCGCCCATGCAGGAAAATAGACGTAATGGGTGTCAAATCCGGTTGTGGCAGTTCTGTCGTCCATCAACGCCCAACTTTTCTCCCAAGGCATTGGGGTGGAGACTCCTGCCGCCTGTGACATGGATTCGAATTGACGGAATTCTGTTTTGAATTGCCTTTCCAGCTGGAGTTGCCTGAGCTTCCTCGCTGCAAAGTTGAGAGATCGGCCGAGCAGGGATGTCATTTTCCTTTGTTGCAAGTGTCGGAATTGTTCAATTGCCCAGCCGGGCAAGCACCCTTCGAGCGAAGTTTGTCAGCCGAGGGAAAACTCCACTTTGAGTCGAGGAAAACGGATATCGTTCGGCAAAATTACTGTGCCAGTCCTCATCCAAGACGGGCTTAAGCATCTTGGGGACGCAAACCACCACATCATCCAGTATGGTCGTGACATGATTTGGGAAATTCTTCCATAGCAGATTGAAGAGATCGTCGATGCCGATCCAGTGTTCGGATTTGTGTGGCGGAGGCGGCGGACCGAGGAAACACCGTGCATCGTCGATCAATATTATCGGGTTTACGCAAGATTTCAACGCCTCCACTTCTGCTACAATGGGGCACTCGTCGATATCGGCACCGGTCCCTGGCCCGCAGTAATGACCGTCAAGCCAGAAGACGGTAGCTCCGGCTAACCTTTTGGCGATGGTCGGGAGGACCTCAGCGCTATTCCCAATCACAAATTCGATGTTGATTAGGTGGGCGAGTCGCCGAGAAGTTGTCCGACTGATCTCCGGATTGACTTCAATGGTTATCACCTTCTGAAAGTGAGAGGCTGCCCATTCGGTAGTCCCGCCCATAAAAGTACCAGTTTCAACAAAGCAATCCGCAGGAAGTCGCTCAAGTAGCTTGAGGATGAGCTCTTTTGGAGCCCCCATTCTTATGTGTCCCATATGCTAAAGTTTGATAAAGGGTAATACAGGGGCCAAAACGCCTGGTCGTGCTTCCACCCAGTAGGGAGACTCGCTCAAGCCACCTCTCACTTGGAGCGAAACAGAAGGGGCGTTAGCCATCGGTTGACTGATCCATTTGGACCAGTGGATACTCACAATAAGTTCAAATCGATACGAGCCCTCGTTTAACATATTCTGTGGAATCCAACTGATAAAACGGTTCGGTCCACGAGACAGAACTGGCCAACATTGTTCAGCGGTATCAGTTTGCAGTGACCACCAAAGAAGTTGGCCGTTGTCAGCGTAGATTGCATAGCCCAATGTCAAAAGGGGGGTCGGCTCCTCAATGACGCCTTCAATAAGTACCCCAAACTTGGAGTGGCCTGGTATGTCTTGCTTCAGCGACTGCAACTCTTCGTCCACAAGCGCAAATCTAGTGACGCTAAATGAAGCGTCCGCAAGGGCAGCGGTTGCAATACCTTTCCATTCAGAAACAACAGATTCTGTTGAGCTAAGGTAGGCCGCTATCACGTCGTTGGTCGGCCCGTCGAGTTTTTTCGAGCCCGCCTCCAGTAGGATGCAACGGCGGCAAAGCGTGGAAATGACGTTCAGCTGATGGCTGACGAACAATACTGTTCTTCCGCTCTGGGCAACATCCTGCATTTTCCCCAAGCAGCGTTTTTGGAATTCTGCGTCACCGACCGCAAGCACCTCGTCAACTATCAAGACTTCGGGTTCCAGGTGGGCCGCCACAGCGAATGCGAGTCGAACATGCATTCCGCTGCTATAGTGTTTGACTGGTGTGTCGAGAAATCGTTCTATTTCGGCAAATGCGACTATTTCATCGAATTTGCTTCTAATTTCGGAGATGGTCATCCCCAATATGGCCCCGTTGAGGTAGATGTTCTCTCGGCCAGTGAGTTCAGGATGAAAGCCAGTTCCCACCTCAAGGAGACTGGAGACTCGCCCGCGAAGGGTCACACGTCCCCTCGTAGGTTCGGTGATCCGAGAAAGAATCTTGAGAAGCGTGGACTTGCCAGCTCCATTTCGCCCAATGATGCCAAGAACTTCACCTTGTTTGACTTCGAATGAAACATCTTTAAGTGCCCAAAAATCTTCAGATCGTGCAATTTCCTGCTTTGCCGGGCGGAATAGGGCGCCAACCTTGTTGGTGATTACATCTCTGAGGGCGGTATAGCGAGCTGTTGTTGTCGCGTGGCGCAGGGCATACTTCTTTCCGAGGTTTTCGATGCTGATGATGTAATCCGACATTAGATTGCTGGGCGGTTGTCGGGTGACTGCGTCACCACGTAGGCGGTCAACTATCAACTCATGATCGGTTCGATGAAAGTGCGGACGTATCGGTGAGGCAAGCGGCATTCATGCTCAACTGGCACCTTTTCAGCATGAATGTTGAAAACGGTTGGAGGTGGAACGATTGAACTGCTACTATATGATATCTGCGAAGCGTCGTTCCATTCTTCGGAAGTAACGGACTCCTACGATGAGAAGGAGCCCAGAAGTTGCAAGGGAGCAAAAGAAGCCCGTGGTGGATAAGCCGGATTCATCCCCGAAGCACCAACGGAAGCCGTCAATAACGCCTACCATGGGGTTCAATGAGTAGAGCAGGCGCCATTGTTCCGGGATGAGCGAAGTGCGAAAGCCTACGGGAGAGATGAACAGACCAAATTGGACGATGAAGGGGATGATGTAGCGAAAATCTCGGTACTTGACATTTAGCGCTGTTATCAGGAGGCCAGGCCCAAGCGCGGCCAAGATGGCAAGGACGACAAATGCGGGCAGGGCGAAGACCTGCCAGCCCGGGATGTGCTGGTACCACACCATAAGCCCAGCGAGGATGGCGAAGGAAATGACGAAGTCCACCAGGCTTACTACAACCGCGCTGGCCGGCAAGATGAGGCGGGGGAAATAGACCTTGGAAATGAGATTCGAGTTTGAAACAAGACTCTGGCTGGACTCGGTCAGAGCGTTCGCGAAGAATTGCCATGGAAGCATGGCCGCTCCTACCAGAATTGCGTAAGGCAACGGGCCGGAATCGAGTTTGGCGACTTTTCCAAAGATGACGGTAAAGATGAGCATGGTGAGCAGTGGTCGAAGAAGCGCCCAAGCGATGCCAATCACCGTTTGCTTGTATCGCACCAGGATGTCCCGCCAGGCAAGAAACGCAAAAAGCTCGCGATAGCGCCAGAGGTCACGCCAGTAGTGGGCCTCCGTACGGCCGGCTTCAATTACCAAAATGGTTTTGGGGTCTGGCGGCATTGATGAAGCTGGTGAGTGCAAAGGTTGAGTTCTGCGTGGGTTGTACTCGATTGATCTGGATGCTCTGTTTTCGAATCGTCACTGTTTCGGGATGGCCTTGTAGATGATGCATCCCGCTCCCCATGCGCTGTTAGAGAGGGGGATTCCCATCATCCGACTGGGAGCATCATCGATGGTAGAATGTACCATTTTGAAATCCCCCCGATTGATCGCGGCCTGCAGTTTTTCAGGCAGCGGTTGGTGAAGGCCCGGCGTTCCTGTCCCGTGCGCTGTGAGCACCATGTAGTCGAGATTCTCAGGATCGATTTGTTCTGCAACCAGATTGTCGTACACCTGGCATTGGTCGCCGATGGACCACCAGTGGGCCCATGCCAGCACCCTTGAGCCCGGAGGGATGAGGCTTCTTACAAGCGCGGATTGTGCGGTCCAGTGCTGGGTTTTTGGCAAACTGGCAGTGATCAGCAGATAACGCACGTTCTTTACGGCAAGGAGAGCGATCACTGAAATGCTACACAGCATGCATGCAGTGGACGCAATCCCGGCGGGTAAAAATTGAGAAGCGCGGCGCGGGTTCGCAAATCCGCGATTTGCAGCAGCGATCAACCAAGGCGTCCAGAACCAGTAGTAGTAACCTTGATGCGGGTAACGGGTGAAAAAGAAGGCCCACACCAATAAGGGTGCAACCCAAAACTGACACCACGAGAGGAACTCTTCGATCCCCCGACTTCTGATCAATTGCCAAACCCCCAACAGCGCCAGCAAGGCAGTTGCCGCTACAGACGTAGGATAGTAGATAAGAAGCTGCTGAACACTATCGGCTCCAGGGGAGGACACGAGGCCGAATGTGACCGCGATGTTTTGTGTCAGAGCTCCAGGATGTTCCCCCGTTGCCCAAAGGGCTGTCGCGGCCCATGCCGCAGCTCCACAAAGTAGGAGGGTGGAAGTCTGGAGCGCCTTGCGTGACGCCGGCATCCTGGAAAAAAGAATCCATCCCGCGCGGATTGTTCCAAGAACCATGATACAGGGCACGCTGACCACGCTACAACACGCCAGAAGAAGATTGCTGATCCACAAGTTTCGGGTGGAGGTCTGCGAGGAAGAAGCCGCAGCCAGTCCTGCGTAGCCGAAGAGCATGGCAAGTTCGTCTGGACGGCCCGCAGCCCCGGCAAAGATCAATCCGGTGGCGATCCACCAGCGCCACTTTTTAACGTTGCCGTCCAATTTGCCAAAAAAGATGCCCAAGGTGAAGACGAGGGCCAGATGAATGACTGCGTCATAAGCGACACAGGTTCTCCAACTAAATCCAAAGAGTTTGGCAAACAGGCCAAATCCCAGGGGATATCCTGGGGGGTAGGTGAAGAAAATTTCCTCGATACCCGGCTGAATTGCGGGTCCGAAAAAGCCCGTCTCTTCCTTTGCAGCCCAAGGACCTCCCAGGAGCCAAGACAGACCAGTGCACTTGAAAAACACTTCGTCCGTGGCTGGGGCTCGCCCGAAGAAGATCAAAAATGCCAGCCATGATGCCGCCACAAAAAGGAAGATCGTGAAACCGAGACCTCGTTGTGAATCCAGATGACTGGGCATTATGTGCGTGGAGCGGTCTTTCAATTCTGCTTCCAGACTGAGTGGTGTTCGGGCGGACATTCTGTTGAGGCCAAGTGTCGCCTAGTAGTTCAACAGGTAATACAGGCTTTTCGCCAGTTCAGTTTGAAAGGCGATGAATCCATCCTCGTGCCTCCACCAATCCGTCTCTGAGTAGCGAGGGTGGGGAATGGCCCGAACATGTACAGTTGCGCCGGTTCCCTCCAGAGCCCGTTGAAAAATCCAACGGGCGCGTCGGGTGTGGAATGGGTCTGTGGGGATCAATATGTCCTTTGCTTGATGCGCGATGACCCAATCACGAAGGGCGAGGGCCTCGTCCCGTGTGCTTGTGACATTTTGACCAAGGGGCCGAATGGCTGTGGATGGGACCCCTTTTTTTGTGAGAACAGTGGTGTTGATTTCGGCCTCGCTGGGCTGCTGCAAGAGATTCTGTGATGGGCTCTTCTCTGGCTGTGTCACCAGAACAACCGTAGACTGCCCCGCAAGATACATGTCTGCGGCGGTAAAGGGGCGCCAGTCCCTTCCTCCGCCCAAAACGACTATGGCATCTGCTTTTAGGACAGGATCATCCACCACCCAGGTACGGGCGGCGGTTCTAAGCAGGGATTCTCGGAAAATCCACGCCACACCGAGCAGCACCGCGACGACGAGGATGAGCTTGACCAGCCGGAAGGCGAGACGGGCGAGGAATGTGATCACTAGGGAGGTGTGAAAGAGAAATGAAGGCTACCTCACCACCAAATACCCGCCCAGCACCAACACATCCATCTTGGTTCGAAGAAAGCACTCCAGGGCCTCGCGCGGATGGCAGACGACGGGTTCGTTCTCGTTGAAGGAGGTGTTCAGCACCATGGGCACGCCAGTGAGGGCGTGGAAGCGGCTGATGAGCTGGTGGTAGATGGGGTTGGTGTCGGCGGAGACGGTCTGGAGGCGGCCGCTGCCGTCCACATGGGTGACGGCGGGGATCTGGGGGCGCTTCTCCTCACGGAGCTGGAAGACCTGCATCATGAAAGGCACGTCGTCGTCGGTCTCGAACCAGGCGGGCACTTCCTCCCGAAGGACGCTGGGGGCGAAGGGCCGGAAGGATTCGCGACGCTTGATCTTGGCGTTGAGGATGTCCTTCATGTCGGCGCGGCGCGGATCGCCAAGGATGGAACGGTTGCCCAGGGCGCGCGGTCCCCATTCAAGGCGGCCCTGGAACCAGCCAATGACCTTGCCTTCGCTGATCGCGCGGGCGACGGCGTCGCAGAGGGGGGCTGCGTCAGGGTGCAGGGAGATGTGGCAGCCTGCTTCATCCAGGCGGGCTTTCTCTGACTCCAGCAGCGTGGTGAAGTCGGCCTCCGTGTACTCTGGGCCCCAGTAGGCGTGGCGGCAGTGGTGACGGGGCAGGGGGGCTAATGTTGAATTAGGAATGATGAATGAGGAATTTTTAGCTGCGGAATTCGGAATGGCCGGACTTGGGTCGGCGGAACTGGGGGCGATCTGGGCTGCCAATTTTGAATTTTGAATTTTGAATTTTGAATTCGGAAATGTCTGCGCGACGACCATGGCGGAGCCGATGGCCCCGCCGGCATCGCCAGCGGCGCTCTGGATGTAGAGTTTCTTGAAAGGGCTGCGCTGGTAAACCTTGCCGTTGGCTACGGAGTTCATGGCACAGCCGCCGCTAAGGGTGAGGGCATCACAGCGATAACGGGGGTGCAACTGCTCCAGGAGGGCGAAGAGGGCCTCCTCAAACATGGCCTGGATGGAGCGGGCGATGTTGCGATGCCGCTGCTCCAGCGGTTCGTCCTTTTTCCGAGCAGGGCCGAGGAGGGCTTCCAGTTCCGGGGTGAAGAGGGTGCCGACCTCTGGGGAGCCGTTGTCCCAGGAGTAGGGTACGGCCTCCCGATGGTGGCGGAAGTAGCGCAGGTCGAGCTGGAAGGTCCCATCGGGCTGCACGCGGACGATCTGGCGCATCTGGTCCAGGAAATGGGGCTGGCCGTAGGGGGCGAGGCCCATCACCTTGTACTCATCCCCATAGTGCGGGAAGCCCAGCCACTGGGTGAGGGCGGAGTAGAAGATGCCCAGGGAATGGGGAAAGTACACGCGCCCATCCACAGAGAGGTCCTGGCCGCGGCCCATGCCCCAGGCGGCGGAGGCGAAGTCGCCCATGCCGTCCACGGAAACATTGACCGCTTCCTCGAAGGGGCTGCAGAGGTAGGAAGAGGCGAGGTGGGCCAGGTGGTGCTCCACGTGGTGCACCTGCGCCTCTGGGTGCAGAGGCTGACCGGGGAAGGCGGTGTTGAGCGTGTCACGCAGGCTGGTGGTCTTGCCCAGTTTGGCGAGCCTGGCCAGGATCAGCTTTGGGGAGGGGAGGTGCCGCAAGACATGGAGGAGTCGCCGTCCATGGTTGACCTTGGGGTCAAGGTTGATGGCGATATGGCGGAGGTCGCCATAGGAGATGCCGGCCACCTCCAGGCAGTACTTGATGGACTCGGTGGGGAGGCCCGCCCAGTGCTTGATGCGGCGGAAGCGCTCCTCTTCGACGGCAGCAATGACCTGCCCGTCCTGGAGGATGGCGGCGGAGGAGTCGCCGTGGTAGGCATTGAGGCCGAGAACGAACATCTCTGAAACTTTTTTTTAGGAATTATTAAAAGGGCGACCGTCTTTCTCTGAGCACGCTACCGCCCTCAGTCAGTCGACCCGGAAAGTGCAGATTAGGGTATTAAACTCTGCGTAAATGAACAGTCAGAGGGGAGCGCGGACTCTAGCACCCCGCGACTCAGGAATGAAAGACAAATATGGCTGCTTTGCGCTCAAGATTGTGTCGCTTCCGCCACAGAACGAATGTCATGGGGACTAGGATCATCTTATCAGGAACGAAAGATCTTGCTAGGAAGCCCTGACGTAGGCCTCTCCACGATATTGGAACCGATGGGAAAAGCGAAGCAGGGGTTGCTCCAGCCACCGGAAGGAGAGGGCTGCCAGCGCCAGCGTGGCCACCAATGCGAGCGAGGTCACCCAAGCATCACTGAGGCTGACTAATTGTGGATTTCGACCCAAGATGAACCCATGGAGGAGTCCATTGACTGGTTGATGCAAAAGGTAGATGGCATATGACCGTACTCCAAACCAAACCAAGATTGGGTGGGCCAAGGCCCGTCCATGTGGAGAGTTTTGTCGGAGGAGAGTGAGCAAAATTCCCAGGCCATAGCCTAGGGCGAGTAGAAAGTGAGGTTGTGTGGTGAACCCGCCCCGGATCTTGATGAAGCAGCCTACTGCAAGGAGGGAGACCCACATGGCGGCTAGCAACCCAAAGTGCCTCGCAGCGACGGTCAGAAATTTTTGGTGCTGAAAACCAATCGCAAGGAGGGAGCCCATGAGTAGCGAGTCAAGGCGCCATGGAGTGTTCACGAATGCGTGAAAACCGGGACTGAGCCATCGAAGCGCAGGGGCGAACACGATCCCTGCCACCACAAGCGAGATGAATATTCGGCGCGGAAGGAGCACTGCCGCAAATGGCGCCAGGAGGTAAAACTGCTCTTCCACCGCTAGTGACCATGTAACGGCGATCCAATGGGGCCCCCAGCCCCCCTTGATTCCCATAAAGATGTTCTGGGTAAAGGTGGCGTACGCGCCCAAGGGAAGGGGGTTCTCAAAGAGTAAGCTAAAGCGAGGATCCTTAGGGAGCGGGGTGAGCGTGACGACCCCGACGAAGCTAGCAAATAGCAAATAATACAACGGGAGAATCCGGAATGCCCGCCGGATGTAAAAGGTGGCAAAAACGTTGGGCGAGTTTTTGGCCAAGAGAAGGATGTTTGTGATAAGAAATCCAGAGAGAACAAAAAATAGGTCTACGCCGCTCCAAGTGAACCCCAAGACCTTGGAGGCTACGCGAGCGAGTCGGTCAGAATCGGGTATCACTGAGCAACTGACGTAGTGCCAGACCAGCACCATGAGAATGGCGATGCCCCGGATCCCATCCAACTGTGGGATGCGCCGCAAATCAGGCATGAAAGAACTGAGCTGTGGGGAAGAGTTCACCGGTCAGGACTGGTCTGAGATCGGTGAAGCCATGCTGTGGAGTTCGTATTCTGACAAGGAGCAATGATCTAAAAATCGCCCTGCCGACGGTGATCAAAAACGGAAATGCTGGATGGCCCAGAATTTCACGGCCGCACGACGACGCGGCCATTGATATAGTCCAGACAGCGCTCCCGCAGCCCATGCTGGGAGGTCTTGGGGAAGTGCACGGTGATCCGCCCCATGCGGTAGCGCCGGTAGTCTGGCACCACCTCATCTGGGAGCCACAGGACCTGACACCAGGCGCGGCCTCGCATGGGGCCGCTGGCACACCGCACGTACTCGAAGGTCATCACCCGCTTGGGATGATGGGGCGCTTGCTCCGCATGGACGCGGGCAAGGTGCTCGCTGAAAGCTTCAGTGTAGATGACGCCGCAAGGCAGTCTGGCTAACGTGCAGGGCATTGGTCGCTGGGCTTATAGCACGATGGAGACCAGGGCGCGAGTGCTTTGGCGGGAGGAAATGCTGGGCCCGGAGCAGTGCGTCAGTGGGCTGTGCGTCAGTGGGCAAGGTGTTGGGAGTGAATTTGTACGGAGTGCAGGCTTCAGCCCAATGCCATCAGGGAAAAGCTGGTGAGGTCGATGATTTGCCTTTGGCGAACGAGCTGAGGGCTGAAAGCCCGGCATGATAGCAGCCTTGGGCAACGCCCAAGGTAGGCGCTCGTTTTAGATCTTGAGGGCTGTAGGCCCGACGTCATTCAGGGATGCTCGTCATAGGCAGACTTGATGACACCGGGCCTACAGCCCTCATGGGTAGTTTGGCCATCTATCCCTGGGGCGCTGCCCCATAAGCGCTAACTTAACATAGACATGGTAGGATTTTTTGGCTAGCGTGCGGCATGCCCTCCTTGCCCGATGAGAACTGGGATTACCTTTTGAGTCTGCTTCCGGAGAATTGGGAGTCATTGGCCAAGACGACCGGGGCCGTCCAGCGCCTGCGTGGCGCGGAGTCTTTGAGCAGTCTGTTGCGTGTTTTACTGCTGCATGCAGGTCACGGCTGTTCTTTGCGCACTGCTTCTGTGGTAGGCAAGGCAGCAGGCTGGATCAGCATGTCTGATGTGGCCCTGCACAAGAGGTTTGCTCTGTGCGAGGGGTGGCTGCAGCAGCTTTGCGCAGGGCTTTTTGCCCAAAGTCGGTTGCAACTGCCGGCGGCTTACCGCGGCTTGAAGCTGCGCTTGGTGGATGGCACGACCATCAAGGAGCCCGGCGCCACGGGCAGTCAATGGCGCATCCACTACAGCTTGCGAGTGCCTGATTGGCATTGTGACTTTTTCCGTCTCAATCCAGTCAGGGGCTCTGGCAATGGCGAATCGCTCAAGCATTTTGAAGTTGCCCCTGGAGACTGCTTCTTGGCAGACCGCGGCTTTAGCCACCTGTTGGGGATCGAGCATGTCTATCGGGGCGGGGCGCATGTGATCATGCGGCTTAACGAACAAAACACCCCATTGGAAGATGAGCAGGGACGTCCAGTTGTCCTGCTGCCCTGGCTCCGCAAGCTCAAGCAGCCGGGAGCGGCGGCGGGCCTGGATCTTTGGGTGCGCCCACGTAAGGAGGACTCCTTGGAAAAGCGTGTGCCAGTGCGTCTGTGCGCCGTGCGCAAAAGCGTGGAAGCTGCCGCTTTGGCACAACGCAAAGTGCAGCGACGCGCTCAACAAGATCAGACCAAACTGCGCGCAGCCACCTTGGAGCACACGGCTTGGATCGTGGTGCTGACCACCGTGCCAAGGGACACGCTGAGCGATGTAGAGGTGCTTCAATGGTATCGGGTGCGCTGGCAAATTGAACTGGCTTTCAAGAGGCTCAAATCACTGGGAGATGTCGGACACCTGCCCAAAAGTGATGAGCGATCCAGTCGAGCGTGGGTCTACGCCAAACTGCTCATTGCTTTACTCAGTGAAAAGATGCAGCGCCACGCGGCGGCCCTTTCCCCCTGGGGAGGACGTTGGCTGGAGAATGAAACGCCCCCGCAGCCACTGGCGGGAGACTGAGTGGCTCATTGAGTTGATCCAGGCGGCTACTTGGCCGCCGCTGCGAATCGCTGACTGTCTGAGTTCCTGGAATCAGATCGCTCAAGACTCGCCGAACGAAAGCGAAAAAGAATGCCGCGTGTTCAAAGCCTCTTAAGTTAGCGCTTATGGGGCGCTGCCCCAGGCTGGTATGACTCCGGACCGTTGGTCCTCAGTTTCATCATGCAACGGCGTTGATCGCGTTGCCCAACCTTTTCCCTGATGGCATTGGGCTTCAGCCTGCGGATGCTGGTGATTGGTGCTTGGTTCTGGGGGTGGGGAAACGAAAATGGCCGTCGGGGTGCGACGGCCATTTGAGAGGGAGGGCAGAGATTTGGGCGCGGCGATTAAGCGGCGAAGCGCTCTGCGACGGCATCCCAGTTCACCACATTCCACCAGGCGGCGATGTAGTCAGGGCGCTTGTTCTGGTACTTCAGGTAGTAGGCGTGCTCCCAGACGTCGATGCCGAGCAGCGGGGTGCCGGAGCCGTCCATGAGGGGGTTGTCCTGGTTAGGGGTGGAGGTGATGGCGACTTTGCCGTCTTTCTTCACCAGCCAGGCCCAGCCGGAGCCGAAGCGGCCCACGCCAGCCTTGGCGAAGGCTTCCTTGAAGGCGTCGAAGCTGCCAAAGGCGGCGTCAATGGCGGCGGCGAGTTCACCCTTGGGCGCGCCACCGGCGTTCGGGGCCATGATGTTCCAGAAGAAGGTGTGGTTCCAGTGGCCGCCACCGTTGTTGCGCACGGCGGTGCGGATGCCTTCGGGCACGCTGTTGATGTTCTTGTTCAGTTCGTCGATGCTGAGGGCCTCGAGCTGTGCGTTGCCAGCGATGGCGTTGTTCAGGTTCGTCACATAGGCGTTGTGGTGACGGCCGTGGTGGATTTCCATCGTCTGGGCGTCGATGTGAGGCTCGAGGGCGGCTTTGTCGTAAGGAAGAGGAGGCAGGGTATGGGCCATGGTGTGGTTCCGTTCAGTGTTTTAGGTTTGAACTCGGGAAAAGTGCTAGCAGGGATACGCCACGCGGCAAGGGAAGGTTTGGGGATTGGTGCGGTGACAGGGGAAATACGAAGAGCATCGCGGAGCAGTTGTCCAATGGACCTGTGAAAAGTGGTCATGTGTGTGTTTCCCCGTTTGAACCGGATGTCTTCGGACGTTAGTAGGGGCTTCATTCACATTTCGTACACCTTTGCATGACCCTGCCTGAACCGAGCGCGACCGGTGATATTCTGAAGGCCTTCTTGAGCATTCTCTTTGAGGGGGCTCCCTACATCCTGGTCGGCACTTTGCTGTCGGGGTTTATTGATGCCTTCCTCCCTGCGAAGCTCCTGGAGCGTGTGCTCCCGAAGAATCGTGTCCTCTCCACCTTTGCGGCGGGCTTTCTGGGGCTGGTGTTCCCAGTGTGTGAGTGTGCGGTGGTCCCGGTGGTGCGAAGGCTGGTGCAGAAGGGGTTGCCGATCTCCTGCGGCATCACCTACCTGTTGAGTGCCCCTATCATCAACCCCATCGTCATCGCGAGTACGCTCACGGCCTTCAAGGAGTTCCAGAAGATAGACGGGGTGTTTGGCATCGGGAATGCAACCATGACGCTGTCCCGCATCACCCTGGGCTACGCGGTGGCCGTCATTGTGGGGCTGGTGCTGATCCGGAAGAAGCCGGCGGATGTGCTCACAGACGCAGTGGTCCGGGGCATTGGCAAGGGGGCGGCGGCCAATGGCGCGCCCCAGACCTTCGATGCGAAACTGACGCATGCCATGCGCACGGCCATGCGGGACTTCCTGGACACGGCGATGTACTTCACCATCGGGGTGATCATCACCGCCGCCTTCAACACGCAGGTGGACCAGAGCAAGATCACGGCGGTGGCGGGGAATGAGCTCTTTGCAGTGCCCTCGCTCATGGGCCTGGCTTTTGCCCTGGCGCTGTGCAGCACGTCGGACGCGTTTATCGCCGCGCCCATGGACAGCTTCTCCAATGCGGCCAAGCTGGCGTTCCTGGTCTTCGGCCCCATGTTGGATGTGAAGCTGGTCTTCATGTACTCCTCGGTTTTCCGCCGGAAGTTCCTGGTCGGGCTGTGTGCGGCCATCTTCCTGCTCGTGGCTCTGCTTTGCGAGCCGTGGGCGAAGTGGGTGGGCAAGCTTTCCAACAAGCCGGTGCCCACTGCTGTCTCAAGTATGGGTGCAGGTGGGCCCGCGGGTGCTCCTGCTGCGGCCCCGGCCTCACCTCCAGCACCCGCGTCCGCCGTATCTCCCTCATCTTCAACTGAAGCCAAACCATGACGAAACGCACTGCCATTCATGTGACCAGCGTTCTGCTCCTGATGTTGTGGGGCGCAGTAATGCTCTACTTCTATACCAGCGGCCGACTGGTGAACTACCTGCCTGCAGACGGGATTTTCCGGCCCATGGTCTTGGTGGCCGGTATCGGTCTCATGATCCTGGCGCTGTTCAATCTGGTTACGACCACGGCGAAGGAAGCGGATTGCTGCTCGGATGACGCAGACGCAGGCGGATGTTGTGGTCACGACCACGACCACGACCATGACCATGATCATGATCACGATCACGGACACAAGCATGATCACGCCCATGGCCACCAGCATGGGCATGTGCACGGGCCCGGGTGCAGCCATGAGCATGGGCATGGGCACAGTCATGGTCTTGAGGCTGCCTATGAAAAAGCTGCGGCACCTGTGCAATCGCAGGTGCATGTGCATGGTCTTGGCTGCGGCCATGGGCATCACGAGAATGAGGTGGCGCATGGGCGCACTCATGCTCATTCCCATGAACCAGGGGTGAAGCAAGGGTGCTGCGGTCATGACCATCACGACCATGGACACAGTCATGGCCATGATCATCATCACGACCATACGCATGATCATGACCACGACCATACGCATGCCCATGGCATTCTGGAGGAAAGCGGTGTGGTCGGCCGGTTGGTCGCCATTTTCCTGTTGGCGGTCCCGGTGAGCTACGCGGCGATCAACACGCCGGACCAGTTCAGCTCCCGGGCGGTGGTTAACAAGGGATTGTACAACCAGAACTATGGTCAGGGCGGGCTGGCCGACCAGTTCTCACTGAAAAAAGAGGCGGGTAATCGTGGGACGGGGAGTCCGACGATGGCAGGGACCTCTTCTGCGGACTCGCCTCCCGGCCCCCAGGCGGCCGCTGGACAGCCGGGGGATGTGATGCCGCCCGTGAATCCGCAGGAGCTGGACCGGCAGGCCAAGAGTGCCGGTGCCGAGGCCAAAAACTACGGCCACTTCACCCTGGCGGATCTGGAGGCCCAAGTGCCGCGCAGCAAGGAGGGCAACTTCATGCTGGAGGTGCCGGAGATCTTCTACACCGCTGGCGACAAGGAGGTGCAGTCCGTGCTCAACGGCCAGTCTGTGGAAACGATCGCGCAGGTGATGCCGGAGAAGGTGAACAATGATGCGGGGACCCGGGTGCGCATTTTCCGCCTGCAGGTGCAGTGTTGCGCGGCTGACGCCCGGCCATACTCGATCCCAGTGGAGTTCGGGAAGGCCCCGCCCGCCTTCAAAGACATGGGCTGGGTGAAGGTGATCGGAAAGGTCACCTACCGGCAGGAGGGAAATCAGACGGTGCCCATGGTGGAGGCGGTGAGCATGGTGGAGACGGCCGAGCCGGACTCCAAGATGATCTATTGAGATTGATTTGATCTGAAAAGGGAGCAGCCGGGGCGGTGAGGCGCGATCTGAAGGAGTCAGATCCCGCCTGGTTCTGGTAAAATGGATGTCAGCGCCCTAACGGGGCTGGCCATGGAATGAGAGGTGCTCTGTGGGAGGACGGCAGTGGCCGTGTGGAGGTACATGGAGCACGATATTTACTAATGCATGAGTGTAATCCTGTTTGAAATCGCGATCATCTTTGTCCTGGTGGTTGCCAACGGAGTGTTTGCCATGGCGGAGATCGCCCTGGTCTCCTCCAAGCGGAATCGTCTGCGCTCGCTGGCAGAGGCTGGCCACGCCCGTGCCGGGGTGGCCCTGGAGCTGGCGGAGAATCCGAGCCGGTTCCTGGCCACGGTGCAGATTGGCATCACGCTGGTGGGGATCCTGACCGGGGTCTATGGAGGGGCCACGTTGTCAGAGCATCTTGTGGTGGTGTTGAGAGAGGTTCCAGGGTTGCAGCACTATGCGCAGCCGGTCAGCTTTGTGCTGGTGGTGGTGGCCATCACCTACCTTTCGCTCGTGGTGGGGGAGCTTATTCCCAAGCGGCTGGGGCTGAACCATCCCGAGGGGTATGCGGTGATGCTGGCGCGGCCAATGAGGCGGCTGTCCCGTATTACGGGACCAGCGGTGGATTTCCTGAGCGCTTCTACGGACGGTATGCTGCGTCTCTTTGGCATCAAGATCACGGAGGAGCAGACCATCTCTGATGAGGAGGTGAAGTCCCTCATGCGGGAGGGGATGCGGGCGGGGGTCTTCGTGCCCACGGAGTCCAGCATGGTGGAGAACGTTCTCGAACTCGACCACCTGCAGGCGCGGGAACTGATGACGCCGCGCGCGAAGATCATCTGGGTAAATGCGGATGAGCCCCATGATCTGCTCTGGCACAAGATTGTGGTGAGCGGGCACTCGTACTTCCCAGTGTATGAAGGGCGGCGGGATCATGTGGTGGGAGTGGTGTCCGTGAAGGCTATTTATGCGAACCTGGCGGCCGGCGTGCCGGTGCGGGTGCGGGATGTCATGACGCCCATGCTGATGACGCCGGACACCACGCCGGCGTCCAAGCTGCTGGACACCTTCAAGACGTCCGGCAAGCACCTCGCGCTGGTGGTGGATGAGTTCGGCAGCGTCATCGGGCTGGTCACGGTGCATGACATCATGGAGGCCATTGTGGGCGATTTCCCCTCCCAGGACGTACGGCTTAAGCCTCGCGCCCTGCGCCGGGACGATGGCTCCTGGCTCATCGATGCGATGATGGACTGTGAGACGTTCGAGGAAAGTGTACAGGGCTTCACCCTGCCTCCGGCGGCGGAGCGTGACTATCAGACCTTTGCAGGGTACCTCATGCGCCGCATGGGTGGCGTGCCCCAGGAGGCGGACTGGTTCGAGGAACAGGGCTACCGTGTGGAGGTCATCGACATGGACGGCCACCGGGTGGACAAGGTGCTCTTGATGCCGGTGAGGGGCGAGGGAGGGGGAAGTTGAGATGTGCCGCAAGCGGCACGTTGAGGCGCTGTGCTGGTTGAGACGCTGTGCTGGTTGAGACGCTGCGCTGGTTGAGACGCTGCGCTGGTTGATGCGCTGCGCTGGTTGAGGTGCGTTGCTGGGTTGGGGCGATGGTGGTGGGAGGATAGTTTCCTGAGCCGCCTAAAGGCGAATGCCATCAGGGAAAAATTGGATGGAGCGATCAACACCGTAGCATGATGAAACTGAGGGCCAAGGGCCCGGGGTCGTGCGCTGTGAAGTTGTTACAACCCTCCGGAGTGGAAGACTTCGGCCAGATGGTGCCGATGACCGTCTGAGAACTCAACATAACTGCGTCGCCGTGAGGCGGGGTGGGGAGCAATCGAGAGAACCATTCAGACCATAATACAAGTGAACACGATTCGGCCTCAATCCTTCGGCGAGCCTGCGACGTCAGGGCGAAGCCATGCTGTTGCCATGAGCGACGGGATCCACGCACGGCGAGCCTCGGAGGCTGTGTGTGGGAACGACGGGGTGTTTGGTGATGGTATGTCTGGCAAGGGTAGTGCAGTGAACACAGGAGACCTGTCAGGACAGGAGGGCGCAAGCCCTCTGACAGGAGTCAGAGCTGCCATAGTAGCGTTGAACCCGGGTAATTCCGGTGGAGCCAAGGGCGGCAGGAAAGCAGATGCTTCGAAGGAAAGACCGTGTGAAGAAAGCTGCCCGTCAGTTTCGGCAACGGATAAACAAGGGCAAGAGGACCTGTGGATCAAACACAGGGCCAAACACGGGGTCTGGAGTGAGAAGATACTGGAGGCCCTGGCAAACGGGGTCAAAGGAAAGGTGTGGTTCAGCCTCATGGACAAGGTCCATGGGGAGCGAACCCTCCGGATGGCCTGGGAGCAGGTGCAGTCCAACGCAGGGGCCTGTGGTCCCGCCTTGCGGGAGCATCAGTGTGGGACACTTCGCCAAAGACAGCCAGAAGCGGCTGCTCGCCGTGAAGGAGCACCTCCAAGAAGGTTCCTACGTTCCCAGTGCTGTTAAACGGGTGTGGATCCCCAAAGCTGGAGGCGATGGCAAGCGGCCGCTGGGCATTCCCACGGTGCGCGACCGCGTGGTGCAGACAGCGCTCAAGATGGTGATTGAACCAATCTTTGAGCATGAGTTTGCGCCGCACAGTTATGGGTTCCGACCTGGACGTGGTTGTAAAGACGCGTTGCGTCGCGTGGATGGACTGCTCAAGGGCGGTTTGGTCCATGTGGTGGACGTGGACATTAAAGGGTACTTCGACAGCATCCCGCACGGGCGGCTGCTGGCGCTGGTCAAGGAGCGCATCTGCGATGGGAAGGTGCTTGGCCTGGTGGAGTCGATGCTCAAGCAGGGAGTGATGGAACAGATGGGAGAGGTGGAAGGGACCGAGGGGGATGCAGGCACGCCGCAAGGCGGGGTCATCAGTCCGCTTCTGGCCAACATCTACCTCAACCCGCTGGACTGGCTCATGAGTCAGAAAGGGCTGGAAATGGTGCGATACGCTGATGACATGGTCATCCTGTGTGAGAGCGCCACGAAGGTCCAGGAGGCCTATGAGATCCTGCGTGAGTGGTGTCACCGGGCTTGAGCTGCATCCTCAGAAAACAAAGATCGTGGACATGGGGCAACCCAAGGCGAGCTTTGAGTTCCTTGGCTACAGGTTCTTTCGCAGCGAGCACGACGGGAAGATCAAACGGTACATCCGGCCCCGGAGTGTGAAGAAGGTCAAAAGGCAGATCAAGCCAATGACCAAGCGAGCCAACGGAAAGAGCCTCAACGCCATCATTGCTCGGGTGAACCCTGTGATGAGAGGTGTATACGGTTATTTTGCGCAGGCCGAAGAGGCTTCACTTGAGGCGCTGGATGGCTGGATGAGAGGCCGGTTGCGAAGCATTTTGCGACATAGATGCAATCGACCAGGTCGAGCCCGCGGGAAAGATCACCAGAGATGGCCCAACCACTACTTTGAAGAACTTGGGCTCTACAGCCTGAAGAGAGCCCAAGAAGAAGCTTACGCCAGTCTCCGTAGAGGAGCCAACTGCTGACGGAAAGCCGGATGCGGGAGATCCGCCAGTCCGGTTTGGAGGGAGGGGCGGCGCAAACCAATGCGTCGTTCCTACCCCTATATACCAGACGCCATGATGGTGTGGATCAGTGTCTTTCTCGTGGCACCAGGCACGTTGCCTGTTGAGCCCGCCGTCATGGCGTCTGCCATCACTCCGGGCTTTCAGCCCTCAGCTCGTTCGCAAAAGGGAAATCATCGGCCTGGTTACCTTTTCCCTGTTGGCATTGGCCTAAAGGCGGTACTCCAACCCTGCTGCGGATCTTGATCGGGGTTTGGGAGCGGATGGGCGCTGTTCGGGCGCTTTGCCCATAACCCTTAACGTCCACCCCCTAACCCTTTACTCGCTTTGCCGCCTGCTTCTTCGTGGGCGCCTTCTTCGCCGCAACCTTTTTCGCTGGCTGCTGCTTCTTTGCCGTCTTGGTCGTTCCTGCGCCCTTTGCCCCCTCTGCCGTCGCAGCCGCTGCCGCCAGCGCTGCGGCCTTTTTCCGGGCCCGGGCCTTGCGCATGCGTTCGCGATTGTACACCCGGTACTCCTCCGGATGGTTCTCCCGCCACTTTTTCACCGCGGCGCGGTTGCTTTTGATGCCTTCCTCGGTCTTGCGGTGGGTCTGGCGGGCTTCCAGCTTGCGCTCCCGGAACTCCGCGTCCTCGGCATAACGACGCCGCTGGGCGGCGTTGATGGCGGCGCGTTGTTTCTCGGGGTCGGCGTAGGGCATGGCGCAGCATATTGACCGTGAACGGGTCTGCAAGGAAAACGGAAGGCGGTTCCTGGTGTCTGGTGCCTGGTGTTTGAAGTTTGAAGTTTGAAGTTTGCCCGGCCAGCGCCCATCCCGCACCTCCCGAAGTCCCCATGGGGCGGGTGTTGTTTCACTAAACCCGCCAAAATTTCACATAAAACTTCAACTTCCTGCTTCTCATTCTGAAAAAATGTGTAGAATGGCGGGGTGTGAATTCGTTCGCACCGCCCAGTAGCACGAATGTATCCGAACTGACAAAGGTTTCTCATAACTGACACACCTTGTTCATTCAGAGAGCGTTCCAGATACCGGGTGATCCCAGCAGAAATCTCGCGGTTTAAAAGCGTAAAACAGCGTCTTCACGAATACCTGAAGGCGCTCCCGGGAAAAGTCCTAGCATGGACTTGGGGCAATGCCTGAAGGGTGAATTTGCCAAAGCCTGGTGGCCAGCCTCCCTGATGGTGAAAATGTGTCGCACCAATGTTGTAAGACACGTGTGTTTGTGTGGAGTAAAAAATCGATGTTTATTCCTCATGGCAAACGGCTTTGGTGGGTGGAAAATCCCTTATAATGAGTGTTTTAGGCGGCTTGATGCGTGTGTCGATACTGTAACAAGCTGTTAGTTCTAAGGTTGAGATTTTAGGTAATTACAAAGCATGCCCCCACGCTTTGTAGTTGTTCTTACCCTCTTGAGCCTGCTGCCTGCATCGCTGTATTCAGACACGATTGTGGCCAAAGGCAGCGGCAACTGGCATGATCCTCTCATCTGGGATCCTGAGTTCAGACCCCTTACGGGCACGAACGGAAGTGACAGTGTTCTGATCGGCACGGATGAGAACGGTGTGGCGCGGATCGTGACCTGGGTGGCCGGGACCAGCGGGGGAGTGGGCAACACCAATTCCACGAATGGGGCGAGCGCTGACTTCGGTGTCGATAACGGCAATACCATCACCGTGGATGGTGGGATCCTCGCCCACACCAAGGGCACGAACTGGGTGCGCATCGGCAACTGGGGTGAAGGCACTCTGGATATCAAGGACGGCAAGGTGTTTTTCCCCGTGGGCGAGGTCCACGTGGGGACGCACGGGACTGCGGCAAATGGGATCATCCGCATCGGTGACGGCACAGGGGCGGCGGGTTCCGCAGTGATGAACTTGTGGGCCACGGCGGATGGCAACTGGAGCGGGCAGACCACCGCGCTGAACCTGGGCAAGCAGCAGAGCGCAACCTTCTATGGCAGCGCGGGATTCATCACCATTGAATCCGATGGCTTGCTGGAAGGTGGCGCTCATACCACGACGTGGGACGACACCAAAAAAGTTTGGAATTACAACCAGAGCGTCACCCGCATCGGCTTCTACCCCTCCGCAGTGGAGAGCGTGTTGTTGATCAAGGCCGGAGGGCGGTTCAACGCCCGTGGCACGGTGGAGATGGGGTCAGCCGGAGCGTTGAACGGGATGACGTCCAAGGGGCTGCTGCATCTGGACGGGGAGGGGGCGCTGATGACGATGGACTTTGGCGAATTGAACATCGGGCGGGATGGCGTGGGACGCATGATCATCGAGAACTCCGCCCAGTTCATCAAGAGTACCAACGCCCTGGACACCACCAGCGGGGTGATTCCGAAGGGATTTGGAAACAACCTTGGCAGGGCCGCCACCGGGGCCGGCACGCTTACCATCCGTACCAATGGCAAGTTCATCCGCGATACGGGCGGGAACGTGGGGGATTTCTACATCGGCGCGAACGGGCAGGGGACCATTTATATTGAAACCGGTGGGGAGTTTATCAACCGCTCCACGAACTGGGACTGGATCGCCGTGGCCGCAGGCAGCGTGGGGAAGGTGTATGTGAGCTCGGGCGGCCTGTACAGCGTGACCACCGGGGCCAACATCGTGGTGGGCCGGGATGCGGCCAATGCCACGCTGGCGGCGGCATCGGGGTTAATTGAAATAGACGGCGGATCCCTGGTCAGTGGCGGGGATGTGCACATCGGGCAGGACGGGAGCGGCACCCTCCGTCTGATCTCCGGCCGGGCGGAGATGAACAAGCTCTCCATGGGCCGCGGTGCGGGCACCAGCCTGGTGGAGGTGCAGAGCGGGGAGATGCTCATCAAGGGGAACCTTTTCGTCGCGGGGGACACGGGCGACTACTCCACGAACACGAGTCTCGGCACGGCCACCTTCAACCAGAGCGGCGGCACCGTCACCGCCACGAACGCCCTCTCCATCGGTTTGGGCACGAACCACACCGGCACCGTAAACCTCACTGGCGGCGAGATGTACCACAAGGTGAGCGACGTCACCGTGGGGGAGAAGGGCACCGGGTACTTCTACGTCGGAGCCAATGCGAAGTTCTATGACGAGGCCACGGCAAGCGATGCCTATCTGTTCGTCGGCCGGTTGAATGGTTCCCAGGGCACCATGATCGTGGACGGCTATGTGGAGAAGCAGAATGCCAGCGTCCGCGTGGGCCATGGCAATGATGCCGCCGGCACGGAGAACAACACCACCGGGCGTGGCTTGCTGGGGGGCTCTGGCACCATCAAGTCCCCCGGCGGCGTGTACATTGGCAGCTATGGCACCCTCACTGGCGGCACCATGACCTCTGTGGGTGCGCTCAGCATCCAGGGGAATCTGAACCTCGTCACCAATACCGGGGCCGCCTCGCAGAGCACGCTCTTTGTGAACTTCGACAGCTCCAGCCCCCTGGGCGCAGACCGCATCATCGTCACCGGTGAGATCTATGTGGACGGTGCCCGCATTGATGGCACCTGGGGCGGCGGCGAGACCGGGCTGGAAAGCCGCTACTGGCTCGTCCTCAGTGATACCGGCCTGGGCCTCTCTGACTTCTTCACGAACATGGTGTGGGACTCCGACCACTACCTGGCCTCTGACTACTCGAACATGGGCGCGGACGGCTTCGTCAACATCGGCGGCATGGACTACGCCATGTTCTACCAGGCGGACTTTGACACCGGCGCCCTCACGGGAGGGAATGACCTCATGCTCTCCGCCATGGGGGCGGTGCCTGAGCCGGGTATTTCCTCGCTCGCCGTCCTGGGTCTCACCTGCCTCCTCATGCGCCGCCGCCGCACCCGCCGGTAATACGCCGCGGAGTCTTTGAAATAACTTTGCCCTTGCCTGATGAAGACCCCCTTCTCACATCCGGATCGCAAACGCCCGCACCCGCCGCGTGGCATTGCCCTCATCATGGTGCTGGTGGCCGTGGCCGTGGTGGCCATGCTCGTGCTCGCCTTCCTGGCGGAGGTGCGCACAGAGCACCGCTCCGCCTCCGCCTACTCGAACATCACGGAGGCGCGCACCCTCTCTGAGCTGCCGGTGAACATGGCCATCGGCCAGATCCGCCGCGCCACAGAGCAGAACGGCCTGGAGAAGACCTGGGCCTCCCAGCCCGGCATGATCCGCGTGTTCGGCACCGAGTCGGATGTGCAGAACCACAGCGTGCGCGCCAAGACTGTGGCGCTGTACAAGCTCTACTCAGACGACGCCATGGTCGTCACCCCGCCCAATGCCACCGGCACCGCCAACGGCATGGCGCTGAATACGGTGAAGTCCGCCATCAACACGGATGTCGGCGATCTCGCCACCTGGCAGACCGTGCCCGGCCTGTATGTGGACATGAATGAGCCCGCCGCCGTCATGGCCCCTGGGGCGGACCGCGTGCAGACCGTCTTCCCCATCAGCGATCCCCGCGCCGTCTTCGCCCGCAACGGCGGGCTGCCCGTGGATGGCTACAAGGTGGATGGCAACGCCGTGCCCGGCACCGTGGCCCCCACAAGTGTGGATGATGTGAGCACCCGCCTGCCCATGCCGGTGAAGTGGATGTATGTGCTGGCAGATGGCCACGTGCTCGTGCCCACGGGCGGGAACAAGGAGGACGGCCTCACCTTTGGCGGCAACGGCGCGGTCGCTCCCACCAGGCAGAACCCCATCGTCGGGCGCGTCGCTTTCTGGACGGATGATGAGAGCACCAAGATCAATGTGAACACCGCCACCGAGGGCTCAGCATGGGATGTGCCCCGCTTCTTCAATGGCACCACGGCCCGGTTTGCCCGCTACCAGCCGGCGCAGAATGAATACTCCCGCTACCCCGGGCATCCTGCGCAGACGGCGCTCAGCCCCGTGTTCCAGGCGTTTGGCCAGCAGCTCGTGGTCAGCCCCGCGCTGAGTGACACGCAGCTCGCCACCGTGCTGCAGCGCTACCACCAGATCAGCCCGCGCGTGCCCTGGGGCGGCAGCTATGGCGGGACGAAGATGCCCTCCGTCGTGCTCGTGCCGGACAAGGACGACCGCCTCTACACCACGCTGGATGAGCTCGTTTTCAACCGGAACCGCGGCATGCAGGATCCCGCGCTCACGCAGCAGGACATGGCCACCGCGCGGTTTTTCCTCACACCCCACAGCCGCGCCCCGGAGCTGAATCTCTTCAACCAGCCGCGTGTCATGCTCTGGCCCATCTCTGCCGAGCCGACTGAGCGCAACGCGAAGGACAAGCTCCTTGCCTTCGTCGGCACCGGCGGTGGCAAGCCGTGGTACTTCACCCGGCTGAAGAACTTCAAGACCGTGGATGATGCCGGCACGGGGCAGAAGATCCGCGGGGATCTGGACCTGGACAGCTCCTCCGTCACCGGTGCCCTGGCGCGGAACCGCCAGCTCTATGAGAACCACCTCGTCCCTCTCACCGGCGGCACCGGCGGCGGCGGGCAGGCGCGGGACATCCCCGGCTTCGGAGGGAACTTTGCGGCCAAGTACACCGTGCCCCGTCGCAACCAGATCCTCACAGAGATGGTGGACTTCATGCGCTGGTCTGTGAACAGCTACAGCACCGGGCTGGCCCCCACCTACACCTACCTGCCGCCGCGCGTGGGCGACCGCCGGGGCGAGTCCTCCGCCGTGCCGCTGGTTCCAGGAAATGATACCAAGGGCTTCGGCCGCTTCAACACCCTCTCAGAGGTCGCCCTCGTCTTCATGGCGACGAACAAGAACCCAGACACGGGCGCGACGACGCGCATGCAGGCCTTCCTGGCGCTGGAGCCGTTCAACCCCACGTCCGGCGCGCCGGGTGCGACGTCGAACATGCGCTACCGCATCACCGGGCTCAATACCCTGGGGGTGAACGGGCGCTCCATGGCCTTCCCCGCCGTGGACACCATCCGCTGCAACACCGCTGCCGGCTATCTGGACTCCGCCGGGGCCACGGCGTTCTCCGGCTTTGCCTCCCAGTTCAAGAAGGCCAATCTCAGCTCCACCGCGGCCGACCAGTTCGCCACCGCCACGCGCCAGATGGCGCGGAACAACGAGGACAACAACTTCCCCTTCTACAGCGGCTTCGTCACCACCGGCACGGCCACGGAGTTCAACTTTGACGGCGGCAGCTTCACCATTGAGATCCTGAGTGGTTTCCCGAAACCCGAGGAGGCCGAGGTCATCCAGACCCTGCACATCACCTTCCCGCCCGCCACGCTCAAGGTGCCCCGCCTGGTGAATGAGGACTTCAACAACCTCACCAAGCGCACCCAGGGTGACGCGAACAGCTTTGTGAAGACGCTCATCCAGGATGGCGACATCACCCGCAGTGTGGAGATCGATGTGAACGGCCCGACCAGAGGGGACCTGCGCATTCTCTCCGCCATGCGGGACGTGCCCGCCACCTGGTACACCCCGCACCCGCGCTATGCGGACAAGGAGGTGGAGCGCCTGCACTTCCTGCGCCAGGGCAACCAGATGGTGTACGGCCAGTTCGGCCCCGGGGACTCTGCGAGCGGTCCGCTGGGCCTCTCCCGCTCGGATCTGCGCGCGGCCACTGTGAACACCGCCGGCACCCTGGTGAAGGGCGTCTGGTATGGGCGCGACTCCATCCCTGCGGTCATGCGCGGGCAGGACGGCGTGTCCAACTCCCTCGGCCGCCCCGGGGACTTCGACAACGGCGCCGGCCGCGTGGAGGACGGCCCCTACATCAACAAGGCGGATGAGAACAACGTGGTGACCAACAGCCAGGCGGAGGACGGTGACCTCGGTTACTTCAGCCGGCACGGTTTCGGCGTGGAGAACGGGCTGAGTTTCAGCCCGAACCGCCAGATCACCTCTGCCGTGGCCTTCGGCTCGCTGTCCTCCGGCATCTATGGCAGCCAGGCCACCCCGTCCCATCCGCACCAGCCCTGGCAGACCCTCCTCTTCTGCCCCAATCCCGCCTCCCGGTCCACCCCCGCGGGTCAGGAGCCAACTGAGCTGGATCACGAGGGCTTCAAGGGCCCGCGGGACCACCTCTGGCTGGACCTCTTCTGGATGCCCGTGGTGGAGCCCTACGCCATCAGCGAGTCCTTTGCCACCGCCGGCAAGGTCAACATGAACACCCAGATGCTGCCCTTCCGCCACATCGAGCGCCACACCGGGCTCCATGCCGTGCTCAAGCCCGTGCAGCTCAGCGCTATTTCACCGAACTCCGTGGGCGGCACCACCCCCAACGGGTACAACAGCGCCGGCGGCACGAACTACAAGGAGGGCGCCATGCACCGCTACGAGCTCTACTATGATGTGAACCGCGCCGAGACGTTGAAGGGCTTCACGAAGCGGTTCGACACCGGCGACATCTTCCGCTCCGCCTCGGAGATCTGCGAGATTTTCCTCGTACCCCAGCGGCGCAGCGGCGTGACCTACAACACGGACGCCGCCCCGCCCCCCACCACCTATGAGGACATGGTGAGCTGGTGGAACGGCGCTCTGAATGCGGCAGATGCCTTTGAGCCCACCGGGGACAACAGCCGCGAGGCCCCGTACAACCAGCTCTACCCGCGCCTCACCACCCGGTCGAACACCTTCACCGTCCACTTCCGCGTGGAGACGCTGCAAAAGGCCCGCAGCACCCGGGTGGACCGCTGGGTGGAGGGGGCAGACCTCCCCACCTCCAGCCACCGCGGCTCCGCCACGCTGGAGCGTTACCTCGATCCCCAGGACCCGGAGCTGGCCGAGCTCACGAACAGCACCCCCAGCCACAGCCAGAGCTGGGACCGCTACTACCGCTTCCGCATCATCGAACGCAAGACCTTTGCCCCATGACCCCCCGCCCCCCTGCCGCCATCGTCACTGCATCCACCCGCCCCGCGCGGGGCTTCTCCCTGCCGGAGGTGGCCCTCGCCATGGGCATCGCCGCCACCGCCCTGCTCACGCTCATCTCCCTGCTGCCCTTTGGCCTGGACACCCTGCGTGACTCCAGCAACAAGCAGGCAGAGGCCCGCATCCTGCAGACCGTGATGGACCGCTACCAGACCGGCGTCTGGCTGGATGAGTCCGCCACCGGCGGCAGCCGCAGCGTGCAGATGCAGGACTGCACCCTCTTCTTCGACCAGACCGGGGCCGAAGTGGCCTCTGCCACCGGGGTGGACTGCAACTACGCCGTGCAGGTGAAGGTGGGCACAGAGCCCTCCCTCCAGGGTGACAACGAGGCCAACCCCTACCTGCGCCAGCTCCGCGTGCGCGTGACGGACCGCCTGAGCAACTACACGCAGTCCCTCGCGGATGGTTCTGGGAAATACCGGGAGCGCAGCGTGTGGATCGCCCTGCTTGAACAAACCGGCCCGCTGACGGGGGCTGCCGCCGTCTCCTCCCTGTGAACGCCCGATTGCAAAAGCCCTCCCCATCGTGTTCCTCCGCCTTCACCCTGGTGGAGGTGCTGGTGTCCGTGTCCGTCCTGGCGGTGATGATGACCATCATGGCGGACCTCATGGTGCGCACGCAGGACACCATCAGCCGTGCCAGCGCCCATGCCACGGAGTTTCAGGAAGCACGCCGCGTGCTGGACGGCATCAGCAGCGCCCTCTCCCAGTCCACCATGGACGCCGTCTGGGCCTACCGCCGCTCCGCGCAGGACGCCTCCTCCCCCACGGGCTATGAGCGCACCTCAGACCACCACTTCATTCTGGGGCCGTCCAGTGAGCTCCTCACCCGCGGTGCGGAGGCCGGGCAGGCCGTCTTCTTCCAGGCCCCGCTGGGCCGTACGGAGGACGCCGACCGCCGCCGCCTGCATGATCTGGTGAACTGCTGCGGCTTCTACATCCAGTATGACACTGACCTGCCCAACCGGCCCGACTTCCTCCAGAAAGGCCCGCCTGCGGTGGTCAACCCGGAGCGCTACCGCTTCCGCCTCATGCAATACGTGCAGCCGGCGGAGGGCAGCATCCTCTACGGTGACACCACCAGGTTCGGCCTGAACAAGCTCACCAGCCGCACCCAGGCCCTGCGCTGGTACCAGCAGGATATAGGAGTTAACTCCCGTCCGCTGGCGGACAACATCCTGGCCCTGGTGCTCACCCCCCATGCCACGCAGACAGACGGCGGCCGCACCACCGTGGTGCCGGACCCCCAGTACCGCTATGACAGCCGCGACTTCCAGTGGAACGGCCTGAACGCCACCAACAAATCCCGCCGCCACCAGCTCCCTGTGATGGTCGGCATCACCCTCCTCGCCGCAGATGAGACCAGCTATGAGGCGCTCGTGCACAAGCTGGGCGAGAAACCCGCCGGGGAGGCCGTGCGCGCCGTGCTGGCGGGCAAGTTCGTCCGGTACGCCCAGCTCAAGGACGACATCGCCGCCGTGCAGCAGGGGCTGAGCGCCCTGCCGCTCCATCACAAGGCGCTCAGCAGCAGCGTCACCCTGCGTGGCTCCAAATGGATCTCTCAAGATGAGCTGTAACCCACCCCGTCCACCGGTGAAGCGCCCCCTCCATTCCACTGCCGCCGGGTTCACCCTGGTGGAGATGCTCGTCGTCGTGGCCCTGCTCAGCCTGCTGGTCACCATGGCCGCCATGTCTGTGCCCGCCGCCCTGGGCAGCCAGCGTCTCTCCGGCGCCGCCCGCCAGCTTTCCGCCGATCTCAACCAGGCCAGCCTCCTGGCGCGGAAGGAGGACAAGCTCGTGGAGATGCGCTTCTATGAACTGCTGCCCACCACCCGCCAGGGCACTCTGGGCTACCGCGCCTACCAGATCGGGCTCGTCACCGGCTGGGCCTCTGATGGCAAGCCCCAGGTCACCTTCTCCAGCGAGCTCCAGCGCCTGCCGGATGACGTGCTCCTCATGCCGGATGCCAGGTACAACACCCTCCAGAGCCAGGCCGTCCACACAGATGGCACCGCCGGCGGGGAGCAGAACGTGAGCTACGTGAGTTATTTCCTCCACGTCAACGGCAGCACCACCCTCCCGCCCGGCCAGCCCGCCGTGATCACCCTCGTGCGTGAGTCCCCCCAAGGTGTGCCCTCCGGTCTGCCGGATGATTTCCGCTCCGTGGTGATCGATCCCGGGACGCATCAGACGCGAGTCTTTTAAGCTGAATGAATTTTTCCGGGGAAACGGGGAATCACGTGCCGCGCACTGCCTCCGCTCCCCCCCTACGCAGCCCTGCCCTCCTCTCACTCCCGCCATGCCCTCCTCCCGTCGCCAGCCAGTGGTCTCCCACGTATCTCCCCTCCGTCGTGGAGGCGCGCCTCCCTGCTGCCCAGGGGGGTATGACCGCCGGTGGGCCGCGGGCAGGGGCGGGGTATGGTGCCTCATTGCGGCGGCTCTCTTCAGCGTAGTGGGCAGATCTCCCGCCGCCACGGGAGCCTGGGATGGCAGCCAGGATGCTGCATGGTCCAGTGCTGCCAACTGGGACACGAATGCCGTGCCGGGTGCGGGTGACAGCGCGGTCTTCAACAGTGCGGGCCATGCCAATACGGTCATCAGTCTCGGGGCAGGGGTCACCTTGCAGACCCTCACCTTTGACACCGTGCACGGCTCCTCCTATGTGCTTGGCACAGGTGCCGCCGGCAGCCAGAGCCTGACCCTGGGCAACGGGGGCAGCGTCATGATGAGTGCGGCTCTGCTTAACAATCAGCTCATCAATGGGGCCCTCATCCTCGGGACAGATGCCACCGCGCAGGGCTACACGATCACCAACAATCACACCACCGCGCAGCTCAATTTTGCAGGTCCGGTCACGGGCGGATCAGGCGGTGTGGCGGGAGTGAAGACCCTCACGCTGACGGGCAGTGGCGGCGGCACGATCTCGGGAGTTATTTCCAATGGCGGATCCTCCGCCCTCGCAGTGACCAAGACCGGCTCCGGCACCTGGGTGCTGGCGGGCGCGAACACCCACACGGGGGCCACCACGGTCACCGCGGGTGTGTTGCGGCTGGCCCATGCCAATGCCGTGCAAAACAGCACCCTCACCAACAACGTGGCCAACGGCGTGAGGTTTGGCACCGGGGTCTTGAAGTTCAATGTGGGCGGACTGGCCGGGAACTCCGCCCTCGCGCTCACAGACGTGGGCGGCTCCGCGGTGACGCTGACCGTGGGCGGCAATGATGAAAACACCACCTACAGCGGCGTGATGAGCGGGACGGGTGGCCTGATCAAGACCGGCTCCGGCAACCTGACCCTCTCGGCCATCAACACCTTCAGCGGGAATACCGTGGTCAATGAAGGGACGCTTACCCTGAGTGCGGGCGGCAGAAACGGCGCGGTGACGGGAACACTGACGGTGAATGCGGGTGCCCTGGTGGAACTGAGGGCGGTGAACGCTCTTGGCTACAACGACGGCGTCCGGGTGAACACCGTTTACCTCAATGGCGGCACGATCAACCACGCCGTCACGGGTGATCAGGGCTATCGCACCAACTTCGTGCTCACCGGTGGCTTCATGACTTCCACTTCCGGGGCTGCCTTTCACTTCACCAACAACTTTGGCATCTTCAGCATGGCCAGCAGCACCACCTCTGTGGTCAGCGCCAATGTCAACGCGCGGGACCAGGGGCCCGTGATCTTCAATACGGCGCTCGGCACCACTGCCAGCGGGGTGGATTTGCTCGTCTCCGGGAACGTCACCGGAGCTGCGGGCATCGCCAAACTGGGTGCCGGCACGTTGCATCTCACAGGCACAAACACGTACACTGGCGCTACGATCATCCGTGGGGGATTGCTCAGAATAGGTGATGGCACGACCGGCTCGCTCAATGGCACGACTGGCACGGCACTCACCTTTGCCAGCACCGGAGCAATAGAGTTCAAGGAAGCAGCGGACAGATCTCAGGGAATGGGCGCGCTCAATTTCACTGGAGGGGACGGCTCGGTGACCTCCACCTATGCTGGAAGCGGGAACACGACGCTGACCTTTGCTTCTTTCACCCGGGCGGCGGGAGCCACGGCAAACTTCGTCGTCTCCGGCGGCCTCAATGGCACCACGAACAAGATCGTGGTGACCACGGGTCTCACCCCAGGTAGTTTCATTGACCAAGGGACCTTCTTCGGCGGCAGCCGCTATGCCTTCTACGCCGCGGAAGGTTATATCCGGGAACTGCAATACGGTGCTGATGCCGGGGCCTTCACCTTCGCAGGCGGCACCAGCCTGACCGGCACTCATGTGCAAACCACTGACGCCGTCACCGCCCAGAGCACGGCCACCTTCACCACGCTGAACCTCAACGGGAACACGAACTTCACCCTGGCCACAGGCTCCATCGTGACAGTGAACGGCATCCTGAAATCCGGCAACGTCGCGGGCGGGGCCACGATCTCCGGCGGGACGGGCATTCAGGCAGCGAGCGGGGCGGAGCTCGTCATCCGCGCAGATCAGGCCGGTGACTCGCTGGCCATCACGACGAACATCCTTGCCAACGGTGCCAGCTCCCTGACCAAAAGCGGGCTTGGGACCGTGGCGATTACAGGAGCCAACACCTACACCGGCGCCACCACCGTGAATGCCGGCGTCCTGCGGGCCACGACCAATGCCACCGCGCTGGGCGCTGGTGCCCTGGCCCTTGCGGGCGGGGAGTTGCAGCTTGCCAACAATACGGCGCTGAATTTTGGCCGGAACACGACCGTCACTGGCGATGCCCGCCTCACCTCTGACCGCCTCGCGCTCGGGGCGGGCGTCACGCACACGCTGGGCACCCTCTCCATAGGTGGGCAGCGGCTGGTCATTGCGGGTGGGGCCAATGTGAACAGCGGCACTGCCGGCATCACCTTTGGTGCGGTCACCTTCACAGATGCGCCCACCTTCCATGTTGTGAACCCTACTGCCGGCGGCACCACCCTGCTCACTCTCGGTGCGGTGACCAATGCCGGCTTCAGCGCCACCATCACCGGGAACGGCAACGTGGCGCAATCCGCCGTCATGGATGGTGCAGGCGGCCTCATCCTCGGTGTGGCCGGCGGGGCCACCTATTCGGGCACCACGACACTGAATCGTGCCAACACGTACACCGGGGAGACCGTGGTGAACTCAGGCACGCTGGAGATCTCCACCAGTGGCGGCACCAGCGCCCTCCGCGGGGTCATCACCGTGAATGCAGGCGGCGTGCTCAAGCTCTCCGCGAATGATTCGCTGGGCTACAATACCGACCTCGCCGTCAAGACCATCAATCTTGTGGGCGGCACCGTCACCAATGGCTTTGCCAACCAGGGCTACATCACCAACTTTGTTCTCACTGGCGGTACCATGGCCTCCACGAACAACGGCTCATACCACTTTAGCTCAGGGTACGGCATCACCACCCTCGGGAGCACCAGCACCTCGCTGATCAGCAGCCGCATCGTCGTCCGCGGTGGATCGCTGAACTTCAACATCGCCGCAGGAGCTGTGGCCAGCGGAGTGGACCTGCTGGTTTCCAATGTCATCAGTGAAGCCAACAGCGGTTCAGGAATCACAAAATCCGGGGCCGGCCTGATGCATTTGACGGCCGCCAACACCTACGCCGGCATCCTCACCCTCAATGGAGGCACCCTCCGTGCGGCCACGGCGGGCATCAATGGGACCAGCACCACCAACGGCATCACCTTCAACGGGGGCACGCTCCAGGCCGATACGGGCGGGATCAGCACCGCCAAGATCATCAACCTCACGGGGGCTGGCACCTTTGATACGAATGGCAACGACTCCACCCTGTCCGGCAACGTTGTCGGGCTGGGCTCCTTCACCAAGACCGGGGCAGGGGTTCTCACCCTGAGCGGCGCGGGGAATACCTTCGGCGGCGGCCTGACCGTCACCGGCGGCACTCTGCTGGTGGACAACGCGAACCAAGGCGTGCTGGGCACCGGCACCGTCACCATGGGGGCGGGGGCCACGCTGGATCTCAACGGGAACAGCCAGACCACCGGCCTGCTCAAGACCTATGACGATGCCTCAGCGATCAGCATCCGCTCCAACAAAGCCTCTGTCGCCACAGGGCTGACGATCAGCGGCACCGGGAGTGAGACCTTTGGCGGCAGCATCAGCAACGGGCTCTCCTCCTCCTTCAGCCTTACGAAGGAGGGGCTGGGCACGCAGACCCTCTCAGGAAACAACACCTACACCGGGGCCACGCAGATCAATGCGGGCCTGCTCCGCATCACCGGGCGCCTGGGGAATACAGCGGTCCAGGTCGGCACCTCCGGGGCGTTGGGCGGCTTTGGCTCCATCGCCGGGCTCGTTTCGCTCAGCGGCCCGGGTGCCGCCATCAATCTCCAGGACGGGGTGACAGGCACCCTGACCCTCTCGGCAGGGCTGACGCTGACGGGCGGGAGTGCCCTCTTCTTTGAGCTGGGAAACAACGCGTCCGACCAGATTGCCCTCACCGGCGGCACTTACACTTTTGTCAATGGCATCGCCATGATCAATCTGCTGAACCTCACCGGCTATGGTGCGGGTTCCTACAACCTCATCACCGGAGCCTCCGGCATCAGCCTGGCCAACTTCGAACTCGCCGCCCCGTCCCTGGCGGGCTACAACCTTTCCCTGGGGGTCACCGGCGGGAACACCCTGACGCTGAATGTCTTCATCAGCAACTCGCCCACCGTGGCCTATTGGAAGGGGGATGTGAACGGCCTCTGGAATGCCAACAGCGGCGGCAACTCCAACTTCACCACGGACGCGGGAGGCGCTGCAGACCCCGGACAACTGGTGGACGGCACCACAGCCCTGACCTTCTCCGCCACGGGTGCGGCGAATGAGAGCAACACCACCCTGGGCGCGGACACCGCCATCAAAAGTCTCACCATCAGCACGCCCAACGCCGTGGGTATCGGCGGGGCCAATGTGCTGACGATTGCCGATGCCGCGGGCATCACCATCCATGCCGGTGCGGGTGCCCTGACCCTCTCTGCCAGCGAGGTGGCCCTGGGCCTCAGCCAGACCTGGACGAACAACTCCGGCAATGCAGCGGTGATTTCCTCGATCATCAGCGGTGCCCGCACGCTCACCCTCGCGGGCACAGGGGTGTTCACCTTCTCAGGCCCCAGCACCTACTCCGGCGGCACGATCCTCTCTGACGGCACGACGCTGAACATCAACCATGGCGGCTCTGGGGCCGGAAACTCCGCCATTGGCACCGGCACGCTCACGATCAACGGAGGAACGCTCGACAACACCAGCGGCGGCTCCGTGACAGTCGGAACCAACAACGCCCAGATCTGGAATGGCAATGTGGTCTTCGCAGGCTCCAATGACCTGAACCTGGGCACCGGCGCGGTGATGCTGACGGGCAACCGCATGGTGACGACCCAGGGCTCCGCCACACTGACCTTGGGCGGCGGGCTGAGCGGCACCGGGTTTGGGTTCACCAAGAACGGGACCGGCACCCTCGTCCTCGGCGGACAGAGCACGTACACGGGCATCACCACCGTCAACGAGGGCATGCTCCGTGTGACCGGCACGATCAATGCGCTGAACACTGCCAACACAGGGCAGATCACCGTGGGGGACGTCGCGAACGTGAATGCCATTCTCTCCATCGAGGGGGGCACCGTGAACGCCACCAAATCAGCCACCCCCAGCGTCAGCATCGGCCAGGCTGCGGGGAGCCGGGGGTTCATGAAATTGTCTTCCGGGGTGCTCAATGTCACCGGCCAGCTCCACCTGGGCCGCGGGCAGGGGAGCTATGCTGCCCTCACCATGACCGGCGGCACCCTGACCGCCGGCAACTGGTTCGTCACGGGGGCCAACAACGACCGCGCGGTGATGAACCACACCGGGGGGGATGTCTTTATGAACGCCAACGGCATGACCATCGCCGCAGGCGGCGCCGGGGCCATCGGGGTTTACAACATCGGCGGCACCGCCACCTACTCCGCGCTCAGCGGCTCGGGCAGGATCTATGTGGGTGAGAACGGCATGGGTATCATGAACCTGACGGGAACCGCCTCTGTGAATATCGCCTCCAACGGGGTGCAGATGGGCCAGAACGCAGGCTCCAGCGGCGTCCTCAACCTGCTGGGTGGCACACTCACCACCTCCCGTGTCAGCAAAGGGGCGGGCACCGCCGTCTTCAACTTCAATGGCGGCCTTCTGCGGGCCTATGCGGCCAGCACCGCCTTCATGACCGGCCTGACCAGTGCCAACGTCCATGCAGGTGGAGCCCGGATTGACTCCAACGGCTTTGACATCACCATCAGCCAGGCGCTCCTCGCGCCTGAGGGCAGCGGCGTCAGTGCCATTGCCGTCACCAGTGGGGGCGCAGGCTATGTGGACACGCCTGTGGTAGTGCTCAGCGGGGGCTCCGGCACGGGTGCCACCGCGGTGGCCACGGTGGTGAATGGCGTGGTGACGGGCTTCGTCATCACCAATCCCGGCACCGGCTATGTGGAGGGGGATGTCCTCACCGTCTCCCTGCATGGCGGCGGTGCCACCACGGCCGCCTCAGCGGGCACGGTCACCTTTGCCGCCAATACGAGCGGCGGCCTGACCAAGACGGGCGCAGGCACGCTCACGCTTTCAGGAGCCAACACCTACACTGGCGGCACCACCGTCAACGAGGGCGTCCTCGCCTTGGGTGCCTCCGGCGTGCTGGCTGACACCGGTGCGGTGACCGTGAATGGCTCCACGGCGGCGCTTAGCCTGGGGGAAAACAACGAGACCGTGGCGGCCGTGACCCTTGCTGACGGCAAGATCGAAGGCACCACCGGAGAGCTCAGCGCCTCGTCCTATGACATGAGGAATGGTCTCGTGGATGCCATCCTGGCCGGCAATGCGGCACTTGCCAAGACCACCACCGGCACGGTGCGTGTCTCCACAGCCAATACCTACACCGGTGGCACCACCATCAGTGCGGGCTCTTACATCATTGAGAACACGACCGGCAGCGGCACGGGCACGGGCGATCTCACGGTATTGAGCGGGGCCCGCTTCGGCGGGGCAGGCCGGGTTCAAACGGCCGCCAACAGAAACATCACCGTGGCCTCCGGAGCCACCCTCCAGATTGGCAAGGTGGGCGCCTACGGCGATTCCGCGGGACAGAGCCTGACCCTGAGCAACAGCGGCACCGGCATCATCAGCCTGCAGGGCACGATGGAGTTCGACATTGTGGACAACTACGGGGGCGACTTCAACCTCGATGCCCCGCTGCTCACGAACGATGTGCTCGTGCTGGAGAGCGACTCTGCCATCGTGCTCAGCGGTACGCTGAAGGTTTCAGACCTCACGGAGAGTGCGGAGTTCTGGTCAGAGATGGACAAGTGGCAGCTCATTGACTGGTCGAACGTGGTGGTGGATGGCAACCCCAACGCCGGCAAGTTCACCGGTGGCTTCGGCGGCATGATCCTGCCGAACCTGGGCGAGGACTACAGGTGGCAGATCTCCACGGACCTGAACGGCCTCTACATCCAGATCGTCGTCGTCCCTGAGCCGGGCCGGGTGGTGCTCCTGGTGCTGGCCTTCGCAGGTGTACTCCTGCGCCGCCGCCGTCGCTGTGCCCAGTGATCCGACCGAAGCAACTTCAGCCGAAATGACTGACATGAAAAAAAGCCTCATCATCCGGAAGTGGCAGCAACGTCAGGCTGGGATGGCGCTGGTGATGGTGCTCTCCATTGTGGCCTTGCTGATGGGCCTCGTCCTGGCCCTGCTCTCCATGGGCTCGTCTGAGGCGCGGTCCGCCTCCGCCTTTAGCCAGAGCTCGCAGGTGCGCAGCCTTACGGACATGCCGGTGAGCATCGTCATGGGCCAGGTGCGGGAGGCGACTTCTGGTCTGGATATGGCGGCCACGTGGGCCTCCCAGCCGGGCATGATCCGCGTCTATGGCACGGCGGCTGGCACTGTCGCAGGCAGGTCCAGGATGATCTCGGCGTGGAGACTCTACTCCTCAGACAAGATGTCGGAATCGGGCGAAAACTTCAACGCCTTGAATGAGGCTGCCACCCTCGCTCAGTGGAAGGAGAAGCCCGCCCAGTTCACGGATCTCAATGAGCCCGTGGCGCGGTTGGATGCCCGCGGCAGCATCCATCGTGTCTATCCTGTGCTGGATGCCGGTGCGCTCCAGGCCATCGATGGGGCTACCACAGGGAAGGTGGCGGGATTCGGCCTTTCCTCCTCGGTGGCCGTGCCGGGGGCGACGGCAGCGCAGCCCCTGCCCATGCCGGTACGCTGGCTCTATGTGCTGGAAGACGGGCGCCTGGTGGTGCCGCAGGGCGGGGAGGGGGGGCAGGCCACGTTCCAGAACGACGTGGTCACAGGAAATAATCCCATCGTGGGGCGCATCGCCTTCTGGACGGATGACGAGAGCTGCAAGGTGAACATCAACACCGCGGGCGAGGGCACCGGCTGGGATGTCCCTCGGGTGGCAGGCTGGTCAGACAGGAACTTTGCCTACTTCGTGCCGGCGCAGAATGAGTTCCAGCGGTACCCCGGGCACCCAGCCATGACGAGCATGAGCACGGTGCTGCAGGCGTTTGACTCCAGGTACGCGTACAGACTGCCTCAGATTCAGAGTGATGGCACGCTCGGCAACAAGGCGGAGCACAAGGCCTGGCTCGGGAGCATCTACGATCTGCTGCCCCGTGTGCAACTGGGTGCCTCAGGCGAGGGCTCCATGGGGGGCTCAGAGGTGGTCACCGCGGCCAACGGCATCCCGTTGAAGCGCGAGCGTCTCTTTGCTTCGGTGGATGAGTTCTTCTACGGCTCCGGCTATGACCCGGCCACGCAACAACGCCTGCCCAACCTCTCCGGCGGTGCCGTGGATGCTGCGGACCTTGACACGGGGCGCTTCTTCCTCACCGCCCACAGCCGGGCTCCTGAGGTTAACCTCTATAACCGCCCTCGCATCTCCCTCTGGCCTCTCCAGTCGGAGACGGCCAAGCGCACGGCCAAGGACAGGCTGCTGGCCTTCTGCGCCACCTCGGCAGGGCAGTTGGGCGCCTTCCAGCGGGCCTCCACCTGGGAGAATGACACGAACAAACAGGGCTCCTCCCAGAGCCCGACGGCGGACTTCCAGCTTCCGGGAAATCAGAGGCTCTTCAGCTACTTGCAGAAGCTCACCAAGACAGGCATCCCCGGCTTCGGTTCCCCGAGCTTTGATGACAAGTATGGTTCCTTGAACCGCAACCAGATCCTGCTCTCCATGTTCGACCTGGTGCGCTGGGGCGTGAATGCCAGCAACCCCTATGAGACGCCCAAGTACCACTACATTCCTCCCCGGTCCTACACCGGTCTGAATCCGGAGTTCCTGGCTGAGGCGTCTGCGGTGCCGGTCGTGGCCGAGGGCACGGCGTATGAGTCCTTTGGCACGAAGTTGAAGGCCTTTGGCCGCTTTCCCACCGTCATTGAGGCCTCTCTCATCTTCATGGCCACTGAGGTGGACACCCTGCCGGACGGCAGCATCAAGGACACCGCCCCTGCGGACAACCGGTCAGACAAGACCCGGCGCATGCGGGCCTTTCTGGTGCTCCAGCCCTTCACCCCTGTCATTGGCATGCCGCCCTATTCCCCCAGCGTGCGCTACCGGATCAGAGGGATGGAGGCCTGGAAGGTCAACGGCCAGCCTCTGGGTTTTGGCTCCTCACTCGTGAGCCGCGTGTGGACTCCCGCCGGAGCCACGGGGGAGGGCGGGCACTCCACCGCCTACACCTCCTTTCATTCCCAGTTCTTCAAGGCGCGAGGGAATAACGTCAAGACGGTCGCCGTAGGGGGCGTGGGCACCGATGAAACGGCATCCTTCCCGTTCGTCAGTGTGGAGGTGGATGTGTCTGCGCAGGGCGCCTTTCAGTTCACCGGCGGCCCCATCAGCATAGAGGCCCATGTCGGCGAGGGCACGGTCGGGCAGCTGGATGACGCCACCCTCATTCAAACGGCCACCATGAACTTCACGACGCCAAGCACTGCCTGGCCCGTGCCGAGCGTGCGGGTGGGCGCTGGCATGCCTTCCAATGCCAACTGGACCGTGGCCAAGGAGTGCATGGACCTGCAGGCCCGCTTCAACAAAAACAATGTGAAGGACTACCTAATCCTGCTGGGGGACACCGTCCGCTCGGTGATCGTCAATGCCCAGAACACCAACACCAAAGGCGATCTCCGCCTGCTCTCCGCCATGCGGGACATCCCTGCGGACTGCTACAGGGTGCACCCGGACTACAACAGCCCGACCAAGGAGGAGGCGCAATGCCTCCGCTCTGCCGGTACGCCATCCGCCGGCTACGGTCGCAGTTATCTCTCCACCAACACCTACAACACCGCGGGGAAACAACACATCTGGCAGATCTCCGGCTACACCATCGGGGCGGGCAAGACGGTGACGAAGTCCTACGGCCTGCTGAAGGATGTGCCCTACTGGCAGGACTGCCAGCCTGCTGTGCCCTACCAGCTCGACGGCGCCTACAACGCCGCCAACCGCCCGGGCGACTGGGACACGGGCATGGGCCGGATCGAAGACGGTCCCTATATCAACAAACCCGATGACGGAGGGGTCACGGGTGACATGGCCGGCACGCAGACGGGATACTTCGACCGCGAAGGCAGCACCCAGGCGGCTGATGGCAGACATTATTCCCCGAACCGCCAGATCGCCTCCGCCGTGGCCTTTGGCTCCCTGCCCACGGGCATCCACCCCGTGCCCGCCAACAGCAATCGCGTGGGGCCGTGGCAGACGCTCCTCTTCTGCCCCAATCCTCCCTCCCGGGTTCGAGCCTCCACCCTGGAGCCGTTGCAGACAGACCACTGGGGCTTCCGCCCGCCGCGGGATCATTTGCTCCTCGACTTCTTCTGGATGCCGGTGGTCGAGCCCTACGCCATCAGTGAGCCGTTCTCCACAGCGGGCAAGATCAATCTGAACACCCAGATCATGCCCTTCACCTTCATCAAGCGGGAGACCGGCATCCACGCGGCCCTGCGCAGCGTGCGGCTCAGCGCCCTGCCGTATGAGCTGGCCTGGGCCAGGAATGCCCCCACCTCCGGAGCCACCTCTGACGAGTCCCAGGAGAACTACAAGTCCTGGCAGGACTGGCTGAAGTTTGAGACCGTCTATGAGGTGAATGCGGAGGAGACCATGAAAGGCTTCCGCCAGCGGTTCGACCAGGGGGACATCTTCCGCAGCGCCTCGGAGATCTGTGATGTTTTCCTCGTACCCAAGCCCATGGCGGGCCGCACCTACTACCCCCGCACGGGTGGCCTGCCCAGCTCCTCGCCCACGTATGAGAGCATGGTCACCTGGTGGAATGGCAGCGCCGCCACGCAGAAGGACGGCTTTGAGCTGACGGGGGACAACGTCCGCGAGTCCCCCTACAACCAGCTCTACCCACGCCTCACCACCAAGTCGAACATCTTCACCGTGCACTACCGGGTGCAGGTGCTGAAAAAAGCCCGCTCCACCGCCCCGGCCGAGTGGGACGATGCGCGGGATGCCATCACCTCTGAGCAGCGGGGCTCGACCCTCATCGAGCGCTACATCGACCCCAATGATCCGGACCTGCCGAACTTCCTCGACAACCCGCTGCAGAACGGATCCCTGGATGACCACTACCGCTTCCGTGTCATCACGAAGAAAACCTTCGCCCCATGAAAATCGTCCTTAGACCCTCGAACCCGGACCTGCGCAGTGCCTTCTCCCTGGTGGAGACCACCATCGCGGTCGGCATCGCCGCCACGGTGCTGGTGGCTCTGATCGGGCTCATCCCCGTGTCCCTCGATACCTTGCGGGAGGCCTCCAACACGACTGCCTGCGCACGCATCGTGCAGGCAGTCTCCTCGGACTACCGCATGCGCGACTGGGGAGACATCCTCCAGCAGCAACAACAGGGGGCCTCCCGGGACTACTGCTTTGACGCCCAGGGCACCCGGGTGAGCACGGGTGACCCCTCCACCGTCTTTACTGCGCGAGTCACCGTGGCCAATGCCCTGCCCCTTCCGGGCATGATGGCCACGAATTCACGCTTGAAGGCGGTGCAGATCCTCGTGACGGGCAACGCCGACGCCGCACTCGCATTTCAAAATCCCAAGTCCTGCAAGCGGGCGCAGACCCTCCTGGCCCAGACGGGCAAGACCGCCAGCCCCGCAGCCGTGGCTTCGAACTAGCCGCCACCCCTCTTCATGGACACCGCAGCTTCCGGCTCCCTTCGCAGATTGGCCCCGTCCGCTTTCACGCTGGTGGAGCTCCTCGTCTCTGTAGGGGTGCTTGCGATTTTGATGATGGTGCTCACGCAGGTCCTTTCAGACACCCAGAAGACCTGGGGGCGGGCCAAGGCGCGTGTGGAGGAGTTCCGCGAAGCGCGCGCGGCCTTTGAGGCCATCGCCGCCCGCCTGTCTCAGGCCACGCTCAATTCCTACTGGGGCTACAAGCTGGACGCAGGCGGCGACCCCGTGCTCTACCAGCGCCAGTCAGAGCTGCACTATGTGAGCGGTCCCGCAACCACGCTGCTGGGCAGTACCGTGCCTGCGGCAGGTCACGCCCTGTTTTTCCAGGCTCCGTTGGGGGAGAATCTTGATCCCGGCACGGGCAACCCCTCATCCACTGAGCCCTATGGACTGGAGAGCATGCTCAATGCCTGGGGCTGGTATGTGACCTATGAGAGTGACATGGAGCGTCGGCCCGCTTTCCTCGATGACAAGGAGCCCCATCCCGAGCGCAAGCGCTTCCGCCTCATGGAGTTTCGTCAGCCAACGGAAAAGCTGCCCCTCTATCAACTGGTCACGCCAGCCTCAGGCGGTGCCGCCACCCCCAAGGTGCCGTGGATCGAGGCGCAGACCTCGCAAGCGGGGCTCTATGACTGGTTCCGTGTGTACCTGGCGGCGGACTCCCAGCCGGTGGCGGAGAACATTCTCGCCATCTTCGTGCAGCCTGTGTGGCCTCTGCCCGGCCAGGACACCGGGGCGGACACTACGGCCGCACCGAACTATTTGTACGACACCCGTCGGTACCAATGGCCGGAGTCATCCGGCCTCGCGGAGCGCAGCCGCCATCAGCTCCCACCCATGGTGCGGCTGACGCTGGTGGCCCTGGATGAACGCGACTGGGCCCGCCTCGACAGCACGGGCACGGATGCCCTCGCCGTGCAGTTGCGCTCTCTGGCCAATACAAAAGTGTTCACCACCTCCTCCCAGTATGAAGCGGATGTGAAGCGGCTTGAGACGGAGCTGGTCAGCCTGAAGCTGGGCTTCCGCGTCTTTTCCACGGCCGTGCAGATCCCGGCAGCCAAACTGATGTCCACCCGTGAGAACTAGCCGCCTCCCGTTCCAATCCTCCTCCTCCTCCTCCCGCGCCGCCTTCACCCTGGTGGAGATGATGGTGGTCATCGCCATGGTGGCGCTGCTGGTGGCCATGTCCACGTTCTTCGTCGGCGGCGCCCTGGCCGCCCAGCAGCTCGCTTCTTCCTCGAACCGGTTCACCCACGAGCTCGCCTTCGCCGCCCAGCTGGCCGCCCGGGAGAACCGCCTGGTGGGCGTGCGTTTCCTGAAGCGTCCCCAGGACGCGGGTGCTCCGGGCGTCACCTATTTCCAGGGCTGGCAGCTCATGGTGCCAGACCGCATCTCCGGCAAATGGAAGCCTGCAGGGGAGGTCCAACTGCTGGAGAAATCCGCCGTCATGATGGAGGGGGCCACCTGGTCCACCCTCCTGGCCCGCCCCTCTCTGGTACCTGCCTCGACCGTGGACGACCCCGACACCACGCCCCCTCTTTTCGCCTTCAAACCCGAGGGCGGCACCACCCTCCCGCGCGGAGCCACCGACCCCAAGTGGTGCATCACCCTGGCCCTGGCCAAAGACGTAGAGCAGACCCCAGGAGCCCTCCCCGCCAACTACCGCACCCTGGTCCTGAATGCCCACACCGGCGCAGTGGTGCTTTACTGAGGAAGTGAAAAGTAGTAAGTAAAAAGTGAAAAGTGGAGGAGGTCGGTGAGTGGTTGGCGGTTAGTGGTAAGTGGTAAGTGGTAAGTGGTAAATGGTAAATGGTAAATGGTGAGCAGGGTAATTAGATATGCTCTCATCACGCGAGATCCGCAGCAGGGTTGGAGTTCCGCCTTTAGCCCGACTTGGCGGATTGCCGGGGTTGATGATCCTCCAGCCCTTGATTTTGCGACATTGGGTTCAAAAAGTCTTCACTACATCTTCCGCCATTTCGCGACCTTCCGGGGTCTGCTTCAACCAGTGATTTTGGGCGGGGCCTGTTCAGGCAGCGTGATCTTGAGCTGGTCCAGCAGCAGTTGCAGATCCTTTGAAGGCTGCGTGTGGCGGCTCATCACCACCTCCCTTCCATCAGTTGTGGGCAGATGCACATCGAGCATCTGCACCGTCGCGAACTTCTCCAGCACACTTCGCGGTGTCAGCCCGCTGGCCGTCAGCCTCAAGCGCGCCTTGAGCGTCACCTGCAGGCAGTACGCCAGGAACGACACGAAGAGGTGCGCTTCAATGCGATGGTCCAACTGGTGGTGCACCGGCCGGATCCCCAGATCGTGTTTGAGCTCCTTGAACGCCTGCTCCACCTCCACCAGTTGCAGGTAATACTCCCAGAGCTTCGCGGGATCGGTCTCCGTCAAATTGGTGCGCAGCAGGTAACGCCCCTCCCGCCGCCATCCTTCACGCAACAGCTTGCGGTCCAGCTCCCAGCTCAGAGTCGCCCGCTGCCGGCCCTTGCCCTTGCTCTTGCTCTTGCTCTGGTCTTTGCCTGTTGCTGGCTGCAACTGCACGCTGACCTTGACAAAGCGCGCATCCCGCCCCGCCTCCTTTTTGGCGGCACCCAACGCTTCGTACATCGCATCACGGTGCAGGGGGCGCTTGCGCTTGCGCAACCCTTCCAGGGCATCCAGATACTTGCGCAGCCGGCGCCGACGCATCGAGCGTTCCTTGGCCACACGGTCCTGGCTTTGGGCCAGTACATAAGTCTCCCCTTCATGCGGCAGCAGTTTGACGCGCACCTGGGGGCGGGCCTGCTGCCAGGGTTGCCGGGCCAGTGACTCCTCCAGCTTGCTCAAGCGTCCTTTGGGCGTGCCCACCAGATAGCTCACCGGCGGAGTGCTCTGCCGCATCTGTTCAAGGGTCTCTTCAGTCGGGATGCCCCGGTCCATGACCCAGATGCGTTGGGCCTTGCCGTACTGGTCTTCGATCCTGGCCAGGAAGCTCTTGAGGGTGCTCTTGTCGGTGGTGTTGCCCGGCAGCACCTCATAGGCCAGCGGGAAGCCTTCGGGGGTGACGATGAGGGCAATGACCACCTGCACGCAGTCGCTGCGCTTGTCGCGGCTGTAACCAAAGCGGCGCAGACCGGTGGGGTTGTCCGGCGGGTTGCTTTCAAAGTAGGTGCTGGTCAGATCATACAGCAGCACCTCATAACGGGCTCCAAACAGGTCGCGCCAGCGCTCGGTGAGATGATCAAACAAGGCACGCTTGTGGGCCAGGATCTTGTCATGGCATTCGTAGAGACGGTGGATCTCGGCCAGGGCGAAGTCCGCGCCCAGCAGGTCGGCAATGGCCGTCTGGTCAAACCAGTGGCGGTGCAGCCGCCATTCGCTGCCCGGTTCGATGAGCCGGTAGAGCACCAGGGTCTGGAGCACCAGATCCCAGCGGGTGCCCTCACGACTGGGCGGCAGACGTGGTCGCCAGAAGTCAGCCAGGAGCAACTGCTCCCAGAGCAGGCAGGCCAGCCAGCAGGCCCCCCATTGCCGGGGCCGTTCCAGCCGCATGGCCGCAAGGCGCAGACGCACAATGGGCAACTCATCAACACCGACCTGCTCGGGAGCATGATCTTCGGCAAAGAGGGCCACCTGTTGAGGAGCGCTCTGGTCTTTGCCGAAGAGTTCAACCGTCTTGCGCCAGGAGGCTTCCTGACGACCATTGAGTTCACCCAGATAAAGGACGTGCCGCTGGACCACCTGCCGGGAACTGATCCGCCGGTTTTCGACGATGCTCCAGTAGAGGTGCTCTTTGCCATCCTTGAGCCGTTTGGTGGAACGCAGGAACATGATGGCCCAAGAAGTTAGCCAGCAAAACGCGCGTGCAACCACCAAGGTCTGCACTACAAGCCGTTTTTGAAACGGACCCTCGCAAAATCAAGGGTTGCAGCTCGATGGCAGGCCCAAAAATGCCAAAATCGGCCGCGAATCCGCCAAGTTGGGTTAGGCGGTCACGAGACAAGCGTCTCATCACATCTCCCCACCCACCCATCCCCCATCGTTCAAGGAAACAAAAAACGGGAAGCCGTCAACCCGCCTCCCGTCTTCCAAGTCACCCTCCACTGAACGCGCCGCCAACTGCCAACTGCCAACTGCCAACTGCCCACTGGCTAGTGTCCCAGCACTTCCGTGCTCGGTGCCGCGTTGCGCACGGCGGCGTGGTCGGTCACGATGACGGTCGTGCCGGGGGCGATGGTGTCGTACAGCTTGGTGGCGAACTCCGGGTTCACGGTCAGGCGCTTGCCGAGGTCGTCCACATCCAGCTTCGGGCCGCTGCTGGTCACACGCATCCACGGGCGGGCGGAGCGGCCGGGGGCCCAGAAGCTGGGCTTGTCGGTCGTACCTTCCAGCAGGGTGAAGACGTGGTTGCCCAGTTCCTTGCGCGTGCCAAAGAGGCCGCCGTCGCTGATCTGCACGGCCGCGCGGCCGATCGGGTTGCCATTGCGAAAGACGTACAGCGCCTTGTCTGCCGCGCTCACCACGATCGTGATGGGGCCGGTGGGGCTGCGCTCCGGCAGCCAGGTGTAGTCGCTCGTGCCCTGGGGTTTCAGCATCTCAGGGTTGAAGTCCTTCGGCGCCAGCATCAGGCCGGGGTTGGCCGCCAGGTGCGGCGTGGGCGTCTTACCATCGCCGATCACCACCGTGCCGCCCTTTTCCGTGAGCTTGAAGAGCAACAGGGAAAAATCATACGGCAGGCGGATGCAGCCGTGGCTGGCGGGATGACCGGGGAGGTTCCCAGAGTGCATGGCGATCCCGTCCCACGTGAGGCGCTGCATGTTTGGCATGGGCGCGTTGTTGTACTTCTTGGAGCGGTGCGACTGCTTCTTCTCCAGGATGGTGAAGACCCCGCCCGGCGTGGCGTGCCCCTTGGCCCCCGTGCTCACTGTGGAGCGGCCAATGAGGATGCCGTTGCGGTACACATGCAGGATCTGGTTGGGCACACTCACCAGCACCATGATGGGACCGCTGGGGGAGATCTCCGGGTGCCACCAGTATTCACCCGGCTGCAGGGGCCCATCCGGGGTGCCCGTGGGCGTGCCCTTGGTGTGAAAGGAGGGCATTTCCAGGGCGGACGTGGTGCCCACGAGGGCCATCAGGAGGCTGAAGAGGATCAGGATGCGCATGGGGAGGGGAGTGAGTGGTAACTGGTAAGCGGTGAGAGGTAAGCGGTGCACTGATCGGGTGAGGGAGTAAACAGCGTGAAAGACTTTTTTCGACTGTAAAACGTTCGCGGCAGGGTTGGAGTACCGCCTTTAGGCGGAATCAGTCGCACGTCTCCCGACGTCTCTCCACGCCTCGACCGCCCCATTTACCCGGTGCGCAAGGTTTGTCCATTGGATCATGCGGGAAGGTTGTAATTAATCCGTAGGATCAATCAGGTCCCCACCCCGCCCTGCCGCCGCCACCGCCGCGTTGGATATGATCAGCCGGAGGCTGTGAGTCCGCTACGCGGGGGACAGAAGACTTCAAGACACAGACGCAAGACGCAAGACGTGAGGTCAGGGGTGACCTGACGTGAAAAGGGGCGGAGGGATCGGGTTAACCACAGAGGTCACAGAGTTTCACGGAGTAGAGCCGCAAAAAGCCGCGTTCTTATCACATACCAGATTCGCAGCAGGGTTGGAGTACCGACTTTAGTCGGCTCAGAGAAGCTTGGTGAGCGCACGCATCTTGCGTGCTGTTCCCGGCATCTTGCCGGGAACGTCTGTGGCGGTCTCTTCATGATACCGGGGTCAACTCATAGGGCGCTTGGTAGTTTCCATGACCCGCCTAGAGGCGGAACTCCAACCCTGCTGCGAACGATCAGGTGGGGGAAAGACAGACCATCTCGCTGCTCATGTTCCTTCTCCGTAAACAGCGGCCAATCACTTCCAAATTCCCCTCCGCATCCGCGCCGAAGTTGGAGTACCGTCCCGCATGCGGGACCAATGCCATCAGGGAAAAGTGGAGAGGTCGAGCATCTCCCTTTTGTGAAAGTATTGAGGGCCGAAGGTCCGGCATCATTGCAGCCTTGGGCAACGCCCAAGGTAGGCGCTCGTTTTAGATGTTGAGGGCTGTAGGCCCGACGTTATTCAGGGATGCTCGTCATAGGCAGACTTGATGACACCGGGCCTACAGCCCTCAAGGGTAGTTTGGCCATCTATCCCTGGGGCGTTGCTCCAGGCTGGTATGAACCCGGACCTTCGGCCCTTCTGAAAAGGGCTCACCAGTTACAGTCGTGGCGGTTGCACTATCGCGGCTCCGAGGCGCGCCAGGGCAAAACAGCAAGACGATGCGTTTTCCCTGATGGCATTGGCCTTTAGGCGGTCACTCTCCAAACGACCCAAGACATCCTCATCCTCGACGAACTCCTGTATGTCCGCGGGAATGCCGTCGGCACGTCTCTGTCGGCGGCAGGAGGCCCTCGCTGAGGATCAAAGCCTCTCCGGTGGCGTGGAAATCCTGAAAATTCCTGCACGTAAACCGCCACCCCGCACCGTAGAAGGAAACATGAAACCGGCCGTTCTTCCCGTCGTCGTGTCTCTTGCGGTATTTCAGCTGGCTCCGATCGCCGTTGGCTCGCCACCAGATCCTCCGCCGCATGCCAAGGCCGTCCAGGCCGCTCTGGAGAAGGTGGACAAGGAGATCAAGCCCGAGCACTACGACCTCGTGGAGGTGGACCTGGATGAAGACGGGCGGAAAGACGCCCTGGCGCTGATGAACGGCCAGAGCTCCTACAGCGGCAGCGGCGGCAGCACCCTCTTCCTCCTGCGCGCGTGCAAGGAGGATGGGAAATACACCAAGGTGGGCTCCGTGAGCGTGGTCCACGCCCCCATCTACCTGCGCACCACCCGCCATCATGGCCTGCGGGACCTGCTCGTCACCGTGCGCGGCGGCGGCGCGGAGCCCGGCGTGGCCGTGCTCGCCTTCGACGGCAAGGGCTACCCCAGAAGCCCCGGCGAAGCGACAGCCAAGGTGGAGGGGAAGGACAAGGTGCTCTTCGCTGAGAAGTCAGGGGCGGATGGGAGTTGAAACGCGGTCAGGGTGCCTGCGGCCCAGTGCGTCAGTACGTCAGAGGGCAGTGCCTCAAGGCGTTGGGGCTGAAACTGTACGGAGCACAAGCTTCAGCCTGCGGAGGCCTGGGGCGCGGCCCGGAGGGGGCACTCGTAGCTGCGTTTGTAAAAACGCGGTCAGGGTGCCTGCGGCCCAGTGCGTCAGTACGTCAGTGGGCAGTGCGTCAAAGTGTTGGGCCTGGAACTGTACGGAGCACAAGCTTCAGCCTGCGGAGCCTAGAGTCGCGGTCAGGAGGAGCACTCGTGGCTGCGTTTGTAAAAACGCGGTCAGGGTGCCTGCGGCCCAGTGCGTCAGTACGTCAGAGGGCAGTGCGTCAAAGTGTTGGGCCTGGAACTGTACGGAGCACAAGCTTCAGCCTGCGGAGCCCTGGGGGCGCGGCCGGGAGGGGGCGCTCGTGGCTGCGTTTGTAAAAACGCGGTCAGGTAGCCTTCGGCCCAGTGCGTCAGTACGTCAGAGGGCAGTGCGTCAAAGTGTTGGGCCTGGAACTGTACGGAGTACAAGCTTCAGCCTGCGGAGCCCTGGGGGCGCGGTCAGGAGGAGCACTCGTAGCTGCGTTTGTAAAAACGCGGTCAGGGTGCCTGCGGCCCAGTGCGTCAGTACGTCAGAGGGCAGTGCGTCAAGGTGTTGGGCCTGGAACTGTACGGAGTACAAGCTTCAGCCTGCGGAGCCCTGGGGGCGCGGTCAGGAGGAGCACTCGTGGCTGCGTTTGTAAAAACGCGGTCAGGGTGCCTGCGGCCCAGTGCGTCAGTACGTCAGTGGGCAGTGCGTCAAGGTGTTGGGGCTAGAACTGTACGGAGTACAAGCTTCAGCCTGCGGGCCCATGGTGCGCGGCCGGAGGCGGCACTCGTAGCTGCGTTTGTAAAAACGCGGTCAGGGTGCCTGCGGCCCAGTGCGTCAGTACGTCAGTGGGCAGTGCGTCAAGGTGTTGGGGCTAGAACTGTACGGAGTACAAGCTTCAGCCTGCGGGCCCATGGTGCGCGGCCGGGAGGGGGCACTCGTAGCGGTCAGGGTGCCTGCGGCCCAGTGCGTCAGTACGTCAGAGGGCAGTGCCTCAAGGCGTTGGGGCTGAAACTGTACGGAGCACAAGCTTCAGCCTGCGGAGGCCTGGGGCGCGGCCCGGAGGGGGCACTCGTAGCTGCGTTTGTAAAAACGCGGTCAGGGTGCCTGCGGCCCAGTGCGTCGGTACGTCAGTGGGCAGTGCGTCAAGGTGTTGGGGCTAGAACTGTACGGAGTACAAGCTTCAGCCTGCGGGCCCATGGTGCGCGGCCGGAGGCGGCACTCGTAGCTGCGTTTGTAAAAACGCGGTCAGGGTGCCTGCGGCCCAGTGCGTCAGTACGTCAGAGGGCAGTGCGTCAAGGTGTTGGGCCTGGAACTGTACGGAGTACAAGCTTCAGCCTGCGGGCCCATGGTGCGCGGCCGGAGGCGGCACTCGTAGCTGCGTTTGTAAAAACGCGGTCAGGGTGCCTGCGGCCCAGTGCGTCAGTACGTCAGAGGGCAGTGCGTCAAGGTGTTGGGCCTGGAACTGTACGGAGTACAAGCTTCAGCCTGCGGAGCCCTGGGGGCGCGGTCAGGAGGAGCACTCGTAGCTGCGTTTGTAAAAACGCGGTCAGGGTGCCTGCGGCCCAGTGCGTCAGTACGTCAGAGGGCAGTGCGTCAAGGTGTTGGGCCTGGAACTGTACGGAGCACAAGCTTCAGCCTGCGGAGCCTAGGGGCGTGGCCGGAGGGAGCACTCGTGACTGCGTTTGTAAAAACGCGGTCAGGATGCCTGCGTCCCAGTGCGTCTGCCTGCGTCCCAGTGAGCCGTGCCTCAAGGATCAGGGGGCTCGATGCTCCTGAATACCCCCCCACAATAGCTCCCCATTGAAACTCATCCCAGATTGGGATGTGTACCCCAGTCCTGGGTAACTGCCACGGCAGGGGGTGCAGGTGGCAAGGCCGTTGGTGTTTCCTGAAACCGAGCCGTCAACTCCTGAATCCCCCAATCACCGTGCCGCCTTGCCCCTGACCCCGCAAATCCAGCAGAGCCCGTCGCTCCCACAGCAGTTGACGGGACCGGGCTGCGATTTCACTCCAGCTGCGACCAGCCGCTCTTCTCCTTGCCGAGTTGAAGCACGCCATAGAGGATTGCGACACCAACAAGGCCGCCCAGTGCGGAACCAATGCCAAGGCCAATGGAAAGGTTGATGCCGAACGCAATCGCAGCCGTCACAACAAATCCCCAGAAGCCCCATCTTTTCCATTTAAACAGTGCGATGGCGCAGGCGAAATTCAACAAGCTCCCGGCAATCAAAACCGGAAAGGCCCAGTCTGGCATGTTCGGAACGCCCTGTCGCACGCTCTCAGACGCAACGAGGTAAACGAGCGCCGTGCCCGAATTGGCCAGAAGCATCAACACGAGATACGCCGTGAGGCATCCGTGACGCTGTTTCGGTGATGTTGGTTGATTCGATGTCGCTGGGTTGGATGGATTCATTGTCTTGGCTTTCTTCTTCTTTGTCTGAAAACGGATGGTGCCAACCAACCTGCGTCCAAACTGGATGTCGGCAAATGGAGGCGGGCCAGGCAACTGCCGTGTCAGCAAGGGTAAAACGCCCTGTGGATTTTCTGCCACAGGAGACCCGTCTTGTCATGTTTTTTCCGTTTGTTCGCCAAGCCCATGTCTCGCGCGGCAGCACGTCGTCTGACGCCAAGGGCGTCACACAAAATAGCCCAGGGTCAGGCGAGGCACGAGCCGCCACCCTGGGTACAAACACCAGTGCCAATGAACTCCGAAGCGAGTTCTACAGACCACAGCAGTATCCCTGAGGCGTCTCTCAGATGCAGGCTCGTCGTTTCCTCATCTTCAGGTGGTCTGGACGGTTTGCAGAACTCCCTTGGGGCTCCTGAAAATCTTGCGCGGCGGTTGTTCAGAAGGTGACCCCGTCCACGGGAATAAGTCGAAAGTCTGCGAAAAGAGGACGAACCGCCTCGTTAGCCGCACCCACCTGCACGACCAACTCGACAAGACTATCACCCTCGTAGTGGACAACCACCATGCTGGTATCTTGGCGCGACTCCCATACGGAACTGCCGGCGGTGAGGCTGAGGCAGTGCCAATCGGATGCTGGGAACTGCTGCCAGATGGCTGCTGTGAGAGCTGGACTGCTTCTGAACGCAACCCAACCACCAACGGGTGCAAAATGCTGCCACTCTCGATCAGGTGCCTTCGAGTCCATATTGAAGGTTGAGATTGAGCAGACGGTGGCCAAACACAGATGACTCTCTCAGATCGAGAACAATCACGATGAAGACGTTCTTGTCGTTGGTGTTGACGAGAACGTGCTGAAAGCGCCCTGTTGCGTCGGTCCAGGCATGGCTGACACTGCCCACAGAGCAATCATGCCCAGCAAAGTGAGCGGTAGGAATGGCATCGAAGTAGTCCCAAAACGGAACAGGCGGTTCAGCGTCCAGCGCGACCCGCTGCATCGAGCCCGCGAAAGTCGCGCGAAACTCAGATTCGGTGAGATGCTTCATTCAAGGGGCGAGGCCTGAAGCTGTTGGTAGCTCCGATGCCAGCGTTCGAGGAAAGCCCATTCCTTTTCCGCGTGGGTGTCCTTGTAGAGACGGTTGGACCAGCGAGGTTGGGCGTATTGAATGAACCGAAAGCCATCATCCGTTAAGTCGGAGTTGCGGAGGGAAGTGGCGGTGGTGATCTCGGAGAGCGTCTCGGCGATGGTGCGGACGGTAAAGCCGTGGCGTTGAATGAAGTCGAGGAACTGGAAGAAGCGGCGATAAATGATCTCATCCGGGATGTGTCGGAAACCTGCGTGGGTGTGATTCTGCACGGCTTCCAAGTCCCATGCGATACTGCACACGGTAAAGTCCTTCCCGGGGCTGGGTGGCAGTTTCTTTTTCATGGGTGGACTGAACATCGCGAGGCAACGGTTCTCAGCAGCGCGCTGTTCCTACGCCTTCGGCTTCGCTTCATTGACAATCTTCTGAAACTCCGCAACGAACTTCTGAATGGAGTCGTTGTTCTTCGGGTTCGGCGTGGTGATGCGGGCCTTGATCGCGTAGTCCGATCGAATGGTGGCGTAGATCATCGACATGAGGAACCCCTGATCAGACCGGGCCGTGAAAGCCGCCTTAGACCACCCCGGTGTTGCTGAGTCATCGGCACTCTTGAACACCTTCACGTTCGAGTAGCCTCCGGATGCTTCCAGTTGTTTCACCGTCGCCAGCGTCTCATCAATGAGCATGGCCGCGGAAGTAATCTTCTTGGGGTCGATACGGCGAATGAAGACAGTAATCTCGATCTCGTTGGCGTGATACGGAATGGCGACGCCCGGTTCGCCAGTCGAAACCTCATAGTTGGTGGCTTCGCCACGCGTTGTCCCGGCGATGGTGTCAGGCAATGGAATCCCAGTTTCCATGTGTGAGAAGGGTTGAGCAGCGGAGGTGATGGCGGAAAGCAATCCGCACATGAAGAAGATGAGTACAGTTTTCACAGGTGGAGTCTTTGCGAATTTCAGGGCAAGGGCAAGAGGTGGGATCAGGGGGGCGAAACGGCTGACTCGATTGGTGTCAACAGACCAGCACGAGGTGGTGGAAGTCAAGGTGCCAGCCGCCACCGTGGTTACATGGGCGGTTCAGTCAGAGTTCGATGCGCTCAGTGTCCGAACGGCGAGGGTTGTTTCGTGGTTTGCTCAAAATGATGGGGCTTGCAGAGGACGCTGAACTTCACTGCTCCGCGACTGCAACCGGGCTGTCTGCAGCGCTGGGTGTCATCTTCAGGGCCAAGGCTATCAAAGAATTCCCGTTGTTGTGCCAGGGTCGCCTCAGCCGATGCTTGTTTGAGTATTTGGAGCTCTTCTTGGGAAATGGGGGGGGCGTTGCCATCTTTCCAGGGCAACGACTGCATATCCTGAACTTGGCCGCGTGAGAGCTTGATCCAAAGCTGCAAAGCCTCCGCTCGGGAAATGGCTTCAAGATACTGTGGGCCTGTATCCATTGCCGAGTTGCTCAAGATGCAAGAGCCCCCTGAAAAAATAGATAGTGTCCAACCACTTTCATGCGTCAGCCATGCGTCAGGATGTTCGGGGTCTGGTACATCCAGTTCAGCGAGCACTTCACGCATCTTGCTTTCTGACGGGTCATCCACACAGTCTCCCCAGCGGCTTTGGACGAAGCAACTCATAGGCGATGTCATCTTTTGGCTTTCGACAAGCGGGTTGTTGGTTTGGAGTTCTTGGACAACACAAGAGTCATAGAGACCACGGACGTATCGTATTGATGTGTAGGCAGGATTGGCACTCGACCCCCGTCCTTTTGTACCTCGCGTAGACCCAGGCGCTTGCGTCTGTCATTTCGGTAAACGCGCCACCCAGTGAAATAAGCGTAATCAGTCCCAATGCGCCACCAAACACGACGTTGTAAGGTGCCGCAAGAAAAGTCCATGCAGCAGGGGCTGCAATGGCAGACAGCACGGCAAAGGAAAAGAACACTCCGGGCCGATGACTGAGCTCCAATCTCTTTTTGCAGTGCGAGCATTTCATGTGGTATGCGGAGTTGACTGACGACTTGACTCGGCCTTCGTTGATTGGAATGAATTGGCACTGCCAACGGCCGGTTTCTTCTTTCCTTCACCTCACCTGAGCGTGTCGGCGGCTGCTTCTAGCGTAGTCGGCTCGGGTGAACCAAACTGCCTCTGAGACGTGTTCAAGACCACGCAAGGCGGCTTCACAATTCGCCAACGCCCTTTCAAAAGGCGTCTCTCGCTGGAAGAGTCGGCGATGTAGCGCCCGGCGATCTTCGACCATTAGGAGCCATGGATCAGGATGCTGCAGCATGTGCCAGAATCGCCCCTCTGGACCCTGTGTCTCGAAGGACCAGCCGTAGAAGCTGTGCTGTGTGATCTCGGACACATGGTGGCCACTATCCCGCAGGCATCGAGCCAGGCTGTCCATGATATTTCGGCCAGCAGCAGGAACGACGCCGTTGCCGCCTTCTTCGACGCTGTCGTCGGGCAGACTCGACACAAAGGTAAAGTGATTGTGCAGCATGGCTTTGCTCAATCTATAAAGCCCAGTGCCGATGTCCAGATCTGACCGATTGGGACGATGGACTGCTATTGGGATGTGATGGCCTGGAGGGGGCGACATTCCTGACGCGTCTCCCGAATGCAGGCCCGTGGTTATCTCCTCATCTCCAGGTGGTGCTGACGGTTTGTAGAACTCCCTTGGAGTTCCAGCGCGTTCCCATCGATACCCAGGGTGGCGACCGCTTCGCGGTCTGATCCCGCGACTGCGGGACTGTTTTGTACCACGCCGTTGGCGTGGGAGTTTCTCCCTGCGAGATTTGACGCGGATGGGAGCAAGCTCCCCTAGGCAAACGATCAGCCGATCTTGTGCATATGGTATCGGGCGGTGTGGAAGGCGTCAGGTGTCGGATCGACTGAGGGGATGGATATGTCGTCCACCGACTCGAACGCAAGCTCAATGCCGAGTTGGACGCAGTCCTCCCGGAACTGGGCAAGTGCTTCGTCGTCGTGAATCACGAAGAACAGCGACTCAACGAAAGTCCCGCCGCAAAGTCGGAACTGCCCTTCAGTGTCGTATGAGACGAGAGGGCTCTTCGCAAGGGGTACGTGATTCGGCCCGCGCCAGTAGCCGATGTAGGTGTCGTCTTCCGTCCGCGCAATGAAGTTGATGAGCTCAAAGGTGTCGTCGATGGCGCGGACATTTGCCGAGATGTCTGGATCAGCCAGATCGGCTGCTGTGAGGTAGCTCTTGTCCGCCCACGGTTGCCAGGTGGCGTCTCCGCACACCTCTACGTTCAGGTCATGCAGCAGATCGTTGCCCACCGTGAGGAGCACGCGCAGATCCTCCGGGCAGGGCTCTCCGCCCAGACGATTCACGGTGACCGATTCAAGCAAGGTTGGCATTCTGATCGCGTGTGGGTTGGGTTTGGGTGAGATTGGTGCGTGCTCCATTTCTGCCACTGTCGCCCAGTGGCAACATCCTAGCCTCTCAGAGCCTAATAGAATTTCTTCGGCTCCTTGGGAGTCAGACCGGTGATTTTGAGCAGGTAGGTTCCCAGTCTCTTGTACGCATCAAAGTCCCGAATGTTGGGGGCGCTTTTGCCCTTCTCCCGAATCATCGAATTCAAATGGGGCACGTTGCGCAGTTCGAGTGAGACGCGTTTTCCTACGGACAAACGCTCGAAACACCACGTGGAGCCGTCTTTCACCAGCAAAGGGAAGGCCTGCTGTTCCGCCTGGGTCAGGGGCATCCAGAACACATTTCCTGCCGTCAGGCGGATCACCTGGGTCCACTCTTCGGGCTTGAGATATCGCGTCGTGTCTTCAGCGATCGGGCCTGGTCCGTACTCGATTGGCTTCTTCATGCGCACAGCCCTCATTTTGTAGCTCGAACCCGTGCGCCAGATCCGGATGGAGATGGGATCGTGAAACGATCTCAACCAGAAGAACCGGAGCGCAAACTCCTCTGAGTTGCTCTTGGTGGGAACCAACGAGGGCTCGGCCATGGCGGCCAGCCACTGATCCCCGTAGCTATCGTATTCGCGACCTGCCGGATCTTTCGGAGGATGGTAGGTATCATCCTCTTCGGCTTTGGCTTCGGCATGGGCAATCCCCATGGCCATGCCCGTCAACCATACCACGAGCGCGAAGATTGACCATGGGGACTTTCTTGGGTGATCCTTCATCATCGTACGGGTTGGTCGTTGTTCCTGGGCAATCCCTACCTTCTCGGCTCATACCGCATCGCCACCGCTCCAGACCGGAACTCCACCCGGTCCACGAGCTTCAAGTCGATCGACTTCGACAAGCCCGCGAACAACGTGGGGCCGTAGCCTGCCAGCTTGGGGTGGACGATGAACTCGTATTCGTCGATGAGATCCAGCTCCGCCAAGGCAAGCGGGAGCTTCACGCCCCCCACGAGCAGGCCCTTGCCCGGCTGCTGCTTGAGCTGCTGCACCGCCTCCCGCAAATCACCGCGTAGGAGCTCCGCGTTCCAATCCACCTGGTTCAAGGTGCTGGAGACGACATACTTCTTTGCCGAGTCGATCGTGTTTCGGAAGGATTCCATCCAGTCGGGCATCGCACCCGTCCATGCCGGTCGAAACGCGACCTCCATCATCTCATAGATCACCCGCCCAAAGAGGAGGGCGTCGGCCCGGTTGAGGTTCGCCACCGCGTGACGGTGCATTTCCTCGTCCGGCGCGATGCCGGCGTTGTGATCGCAGCACCCGTCCAGGGTGACGTTGATAGTGTAGCGGAGGGGTCGCATGGTGGGGGTGGGTGAGTGTGCCTGAGAGGGGTGGGGCGGCAGTGCTGCCTCCGGGAAAAAGCCGTGCTCAACGCCATCGGCTGCAGCGCCTACTGGGCGGGTTGAGCGAATGGGTCAGTAACGTCATCGATGGATTTGGCAATGACGAATCCTGCAAGCCCGATGGAAGAACTGATCTCCCAGGCACATAGCCCTTGCGCCTCAAGCTTGCGCTGATAGCTGGCAGGATCGGCGTAATCCCAGTGCTGTATTCCAAACTGGGTGGCCCAGAGTTGAATGCGGTCCCCATATTCTTGGAAGACTTGTGACAGTGGCATCTCAGTGATGTCGAGGATGATGGCACCGCGGGTATGGACAAAGTGGTAGAGCTCGACGCCCTGAAACCCGATGTGAGACTCCTCGCGCGGACACGACGGATAGTCATAGAGGAGATGCAGCACGATCTCGCTCCCGGACTTGCGCACATCATAGCCTGTTAGATGGAAGTCATGGTAACGCAATGCGCTCATTCTCCTGGTGTCAGAGTATTTTGAAATAACCACCAAATCGAATGACTGCGGGAGACCCGGCCCACGGGATGCGCTGATGCTGATCGCAATCGGGGCATGATGGCTGCCCTTTCACCCTTCAGCCTCAGCCCTCAGCCCGCAGCCCTCACACTCTTCCGGTACCCTGCCCAAGCAGAGCCATAGGCAACGCCGCCGGAAACCACGGCCGCGACGATGATGGCCACGATGAGGTCAGGCCGGGTCATGCCTGCCAGAGGGCAACCCAGGCCGGTCAGGGTCGTGCTGATGACGAACGGGAAAGTCGGGGCGATGAGGTGCTTCATAGGCGCGTAGGGGAAATGAGCCTGACGACCCCTATGATCAACGACTGCTCAGGCGTGGCAAGTGTGAAATTTGGGGTAGGGGACTATGGGGGGCGGGGGGGGGGGCGGTTGCAGCCTGCGCTTGGTTACGTGCGCAGTTCATTGGTGAATAAGTTGCCATTCTTGGTTGCCGCTCAATCGCTCGCGAAGGTTGTTGGATTTCACCTTTTGAGTTGGGCGGATGACGTGTGGGAAGGTGTCGAGAAGCCACCTGCCGAAGCGCATACTGAAAGCTTTGAGTGGGTCGGTCGACGAGGCAAAGTGGCTGAATTCTGCCACGAAGAGCTCTGGATGCTTACTCCTGAACTCTCGCTCGACAGTGTGGGAGTCGAAGCGATCGGCCTGGGCAGTGAGGATGGAAAGAACATGGTGAGCAGTGACGTAGTTCATTTGACCGTTGTGTGTCTGGTTAACTGTTCGAGTCCGGGCAGGACTCTTCCCCCCCCTGCTTAATACGGGGAAGCGGGCGTTTTCCACTGCGGTTTCTGGGAGAACGGTTGGTTTTGTTTCCGTTTCCCCACGCTCCCATCGTGATGGTTGGGTTGGTTTGTAATCAGCGGACACCATGCCGTGTTCGTTCTCGAGGTCTGGTTAGCTCCAGTCATCAGGTCCTGTCGTGTTATACAAGCCCGTCCATCCGGACGCCACAACTTCAAGACGGTCTTTCAAGCGCCTGATCTCGTCGCGCATCTCGAAGCCATGAAAACCAGTCGGTTCGTGCTTTGGGATGAGTGCCTGAATGCGGAAAACATCCCTCGCAGGGGCAAACGTGTGGCGCTCATGATCAGGCGTCTTCTGGTTGCGTCTCATCGAGGAATGCTGAAAACGATGGGAACTGCTCCCGGAACTCGTAGCCCTCCATGTAATGGATCTGTCCAAATCTGCCGTCAGAAACATCGATGTAGAGGTAACCGCCCAACAGATTCCCACCGATATGCATCAGCGACTTTTCCGGAATGCCAATCCGCTTCTGATCGTCATTCTGCAAAATGTCATCAGCGGTCAGAAGGGAATCGACGACACCTGAGCGGGGCGGGAGGAAAAGCCGGGCGTGATCGAGGAAGCTATCGCGATGATCCACCAGAAAACTCCGATAGTCCTCTGGCAGGCGAATCCCCAGTCGTTTTTCAAGTTCCAGAACAGGCTCGTACATGTGTTGGCAGTGGTGATTAACGACCCAAACTCCGGGACCCGGCCCTCGGGAAGCCACGATGGCAATAGCAGCCAGATGGCCGGGTACGCTGCAGCGCATGGTCAGGCGTTGCGATCATGTTTGATGAAGCGTCGACAGTCGAGTTGGTAGCCGAGATGCTCGTAGAAAGCATGTGCGTCCGGACGATGGTCGCCGCTGGTAACCTCGATGCGGGCGCATCCATGTGCCCGGGCAAACTCTTCGGCAGCCGCCACAAGCAACCGACCGATGCCGCGCTGGCGAAAAGTGGGCGCTACAACCAGGCTCGTGATGCGACCAAGGAATCCATCGGCATGAAACAATGGGATGCAATGAAAAGAGGCAACGCCAGCAATACGTTGCGTTGAGGCGGCAACGAAAACGGCGGTGGTGGCAGAAGCCTCGCAATCGATGATGCGTTGCGCAACGCTCGCGACTGGCGAGGGATAGCCAAGGGTCGCGAGCAATTCAGCGACGGCGGGAGCATCGTCCGGCTGCGCGCTCCGAATCACGGCTGGTAATGTTTCAGGTGGGTGGTCGGTGATTGCTTTCACAAGAGACGAGTGACGCCTGCCGAATAATTATGCCAATGAACCCCTGTCCACCCCGGCCATCGGCCGTTACGCAGACAGCGGCAGCTCCGGGGATGTTCAGGGTAGATCTGGTTGGGAAACTGACACAGGGGCAATTTTTGTCACGGAGTTCCTCTATCTGTGAGGGGGGGAGTAGGGGTGTGAGTAGCATCCAATTGGGGTGTGATGCCCATGGGTGACATCCGTCTCCCGTCTGATTGGGCGGGTCGGAACGTATGAGGGCGAGGAGGGAGGCTTCTGCAACAGGCGATGCTCCAACTGAACCGGCGGGACGCCGGTAGCACGCCCCGGCTGGAAGCCGGTGTTACGGGCGAACAATCCGGACCGCGCTTTTACAAACGCAGCCACGAGCGCCTCTGCCGCAGTTGTTCGTAGTACAAACTTTAGTTTGCTCAGGACGCGCAACCCCTGATCGACTGAGGCAAACTGAAGTTTGAACTACAAACAGCTTCGGGCAGGCTGAAGCCTGTGCTCACTACAGCTCCCGCGCCCCACCACCTTGACGCACCGACGCACCGACGCACCGACGCACCTGCGCACCTGCGCACTGGGCCGAAGGCACCTTGCCAGAGAATCTGCGCCGCCCAGGAGGGGTGCGCTGCGGTGCACTTGTTCGGTCTTGCTGCTCACTTGTTTGCGCCATACCGCTTTACCTCCTCCGAAAGCTTTTTCACCGTCTTCTTCTGGAGTTCCACCTGCACAACAGCCGTTCCTTCATAGCCGTTGTCACCCGCTTTGCCCGCGTGTGGTCCGCTGATCTTCAGGTGCAGGATGTGGCCCGCCTTCCAAGCAACCGGATAGATCCAAGGATTGTCTTCTCCTGCAGCAATCTCGGGCATCGGGATCTGTTGAAAGCCTTTGCCGTCCCAAGCGAAAAGGCAGGTCCGAAACAGCTTTGAATATCCGGCTGAAATCGCGAGAATACGCGAGTCCGGGCTCCATCTAAGGTGCTCAGGATAGAATTCAAGAATGTCGGTTCCGTCGATTCTCGGTGGGGAGGAGAAAAGGATCTTCTCCTCCTTGCCTCTAATCTCCAATCGCTTCGTGTTCGTGTTGGCCACCTTGGCGACGGTCACGCGGAATTCACCATCTGGAGATGCCGTGCGGGCGGCTTCCGGCACATCTTCCGCGAAGAGCGATACTGTCAGAGCAAGGATTGCAAGCAGTTTGATCATGTAGTTACTTCAACAAGTGACTGTGCCAATACTTTCTATGCATCCCGGTCGTCGAGGCAAACATCAATAGGAACAACACCATCCTTCGTCTTAATGAAATCGCCAGGCGTTACATTCCTGGCAAAAATCCCATCCACGCGTCGCCAATCATTCAAGGTTACTTGTGAAAAGCCAAAGCTTTGCATGCACTCGGTCATTTCCTCAGTGGATGGGTGAGGCGAAGAGGGGTCGGCAGCTTCGCGCCATGGTTGAGAAGTAATGACAATACTTCCATCAGTAAGGTAGCCAGGGCGTGTCGCTTTGATTGCCCTGTTGCGCTCCGTGTCTTTCCACACCAAGTGTTTGGAGCCGACGTAAAGCGGCTCTCCATACTTGTTAAAAACCTCTTCTATTGTCATGGAATCGACCTTAAATTGGTTCTTCTGTTCTCTCGAAGACTGACGGTTGTAGCGCTTGGTCAGGAGCCTTGGAGTTCATGGCAGATACGGTCGAATCGCTCGAAGTACTGACGTTGGAGTGCGGCAGTCGCGAGTGAAAAAGATTCGTGGGTGAAGGGAAGGGACAGCTCTGCCGCAAGCTGCGCTCCCTCGCGTTTAAAGCTGGGATAGAGATCGCGGGCGGTGGCGAGGTCTCCGGCGTTGCGCATGCCATAGTCCGCAACCCAGAGGCAGTAGATCAGGCGCTCACGTGCCGTAAGGCCGCTAACACCAGTGCTGGCCTTTTTCTCGATGACGGCGTCACCGGCATCAATAATCCACGTCTCATGGTCGTACGATGTCTTCATGTTACTAATGCTCCCAAGGTTTGCGATAGCCGGAGCGTTCGTGGCAGGGAAAGGTTGCGCAGACAGGGGCTGCATTCCGGTGGCCCCGCGTGTGGCATGGGTTGAGAATCTTGCACCTGGTCTTGTTTTGTCACGAGTTTTTGCGACCGGGTTGCCCCGCACGCATTCGTTGGCCTTCATGCGGCTGGGGATGAGAATATTGCTTCCTGTTTGATGAGGCTGATGAACCATCAGTCCAGCCCCCGCAGGCTGAAGCCCTGTGCTCCTTAAAGCTCCCGCCCCCAACACCTTGACGCACTGCCCACTGGCGCACCGACGCACTGGGGCCGAAGGCCTGACCGCGTTTTTACAAACGCAGCTACGAGAGCCAATGCATCAACGCATCCCGCCGCGTTTTTTCCGCCTGCCGCCCCGCGCCCTCAGCCTCCGCAGGCTGAAGCCTGTACTCCGTCCAACTCCGGATCCAACACCTTGACGCACTGCCCACCGACGCACCGACGCACTGGCGCCGAAGGCCTGACCGCGTTTTTACAAACGCAGCTACGAGAGCCAATGCATCAACGCATCCCGCCGCGTTTTTTTCCGCCTGCCGCCCCGCGCCCTCAGCCTCCGCAGGCTGAAGCCCTATACTCCGTCCAACTCCGGATCCAACACCTTGACGCACTGCCCACCGACGCACTGGGGTCGAAGGCCTGACCGCGTTTTTACAAACGCAGCTACGAGAGCCAATGCATCAACGCGTCCCGCCGCGTTTTTTTCCGCCTGCCGCCCCGCGCCCTCAGCCTCCGCAGGCTGAAGCCCTATACTCCGTCCAACTCCGGATCCAACACCTTGACGGACTGACGGACTGACGCACTGACGGACTGACGCACTGACGCACTGACGCACTGACGCACTGACGCACTGACGCACTGACGCACTGACGCACTGACGCACTGACGCACTGACGCACTGACGCACTGACGCACTGACGCACTGACGCACTGACGCACTGACGCACTGACGCACTGACGCACTGACGCACTGCCCACTGCCCACTGCCCACTGCCCACTGCCCACTGCCCACTGCCCACTGCCCACTGCCCACTGCCCACTGCCCACTGCCCACTGCCCACTGCCCACTGCCCACTGCCCACTGCCCACTGCCCACTGCCCACTGCCCACTGCCCACTGCCCACTGCCCACTGCCCACTGCCCACTGCCCACTGCCCACTGCCCACTGCCCACTGCCCACTGCCCACTGCCCACTGCCCACTGCCCACTGACGCACTGCCCACTGACGCACCGACGCACTGCCCACTGACGCACTGCCCACTGCCCACTGCCCACTGACGCACCGACGCACCGACGCACCGACGCACCGACGCACCGACGCACCGACGCACTGCCCACTGGCGCACCTACGCCAAACTGGTCAAAAAAGAGCCCTTTTTGGTCTAAATATCACAAATTCTTGTCCAATAGGCACAAGAAAAACTATCCATTTGGCTAGATGATTCATTGTGCGGTACCGTGAGGCATGAGGTAATCCCTTATGCGTCTCTTGGATCGGACTTATGCCAGCTTCCATCGTCATGACCTCTGCGCCCCGTTCCCTCCGGCTGACACCCCACCAACGCCAGACCATGGCTGCACTGGCTGAGAAGCTGGACTCGGCGCAGGAGCACGCCACCGTCGTCCTCACCGAGACGGAGGAGATGCTTTCCAAGCGGGCCAAGGCCATCCTCATGATGGAGTCTGGCCGGGATCGTGGAGAGATCTGCCGCGAGCTCAAGCTGGGCAACTCTGAGCTCACCCGGGTGCGGCATCGCTTCCTCCTGCTCGGCCTTTCCGGCCTTCACGATGTCAGTTCCCAGCCTTCGTATCGCCCCACTGCGACCGGGATGATCAGCCGGACGGTGGCCCCTGTTTTGACTCCACCCCGGCCCGTGACGGCAGCGGTTCACCCGCCTGCCGCCCCAGTGGGCCACAGTCCCATTCAAGCTCCTCCCTCGACACCCATGCCCCACCTCCGCTCCGACAAAATGAATGCCGCCAATGCGGCCGGGCGTTTCCAAGCCTTGCGGGCGCTACTGGGCATCAGCCGCCCGCAACTGGCCCAGTGGCTGGGAGTCACGCGCCAGTACATCACCAAGATCGAGGGAGGCATGCCCCCCTCCAAGCCCGTGATGCTGCTGGTGGAGCGGCTGGAAGAGGAGGCTCGCCAGAATGCCGACCTCAACGGAAAGCCCCGGGATGTGGAGCCAGTGTCCCGCGGTTTCGCCATCGCCGGTGCAGCCCTGGAAACCCTCTCCCGTGCGCAAATTGCCTCCCTGCAAAACTCCGGCGGCGCCCATGCTGCTCAGCCCACGCGCCTGACACCCCGTGCCAGCGGTGTGCAGGTGGAGGCCCCCGTCTTTTCCGCCCGCTCTGTCCCGTTGCTGGCCATGCATGAGGCCGCGGATCTGCCCACCCCTGCTGTGGCCGCCCATCATGGGCGTCAGCATCTCGCCTTTGTGGTGGAGGATGAGCAGGCCTTTGCCGTCCGCATCAACGGCGAAGCCATGGCCCCGCATTATCCTGAGGGCTGCATCGCCATCATCTGCCCCGGCCTCCCCAGCCGCAATGGCGACCTCGTCCTCGCGCGTCTCAGAGACGAGCGCGGTGGTGGCACCATCCTCCGCCTCGTCCACTTCATCCAGGACGGCGAGAGCCTCGTCCTCACCAGCACCCACGCCGCGTATCCGCCGCTCACAGTGCAGAAGGAGGACCTGCTGTGGCTGGCTCCGGTGACCGTGAGCTTGCGGCATTTGAGGTAGGAAGTTCTTCGTTCTTGGTTCTTGGTTCTTGATTGAGCCTGATTTCTCCACCAGCCCTGGCGCGAGCCTTTACACGGAGTTTGGATGTCCTCTCCCCCTGCTCCCAGGCAACAGACAGGCAACAGACAGGCAACAGCGTGACCGCTCGTCTGAGGTCCAGAGGATGTCCGCAGCAGGGTTGGAGTACCGCCTTTAGGCGGAATCAGTCGCCAGAGCTGGGCGTGGCCACCAATCTCTATCACTTCCGCTCCACCCACCACACCCTCCGTACACTTTCCGTCAGTCGAGGTGCCTCCTCGCGTCACCTTCAGCCCAAGCGCCCAATACCCCGCCTAAAGGCGGAACTCCAACCCCGGTGCGATCTCTTTCAGGCAGCAGGGATACGTCATCGCGTTGCTCACGTTTCCTCATTCCTGCCGGGCACACTCGTCCTTGCTCCCAGAAAGCAAACCACAGAAGCTTCAGATGGTGCCTGCCAAGGAAACTGGGGGGAAGCATAGACTGACAGGCTTCAGATGGCCTCTGCCTGGGAAGCTCGGGGAGCGCACGCATCCTGCGTGCTGTTTGCAGCCTCTTGCCGCGAACGTCAGTCTCGCAGGTTCCTTGGCAGGCCCTAGCTGGAGCTTCTACGGTATCTCCACGCCCACCCACCTCCACCTACTCTGAGTCTGCCAGTTTCAACAGCCATTTTTCAAACGATGTCGCCTGCATCCGGCAATTGCGCCTGATATGATCCGCGACAAAAACAGGAGTCATCGGTATGTCCAGGTCGAAAAACACTTCGTTGCCAGCGCGATCAAGCGCGAAGACAAAGAAGACGCTTTCGAGCGGCCGTCCCAGCCAGCTCTTGCTCCTCCGGCGCATGTTTTCGGAAATGAGCTGGTCAGCATCCAGGAAAAGGCCGGGCAATTGATGACTCCATTTTGAGAGAATGAACCGCCGATAGTCCGGCGGCATGCGGATGCCCAAGGTAACCAGCGTTATAGTCTGATCTAACTCCCCACATCATTCGCGCCGTGGTTGGAGTTCCGCCTTTAGGCGGGTCAATGGACATCGTGCCCACGACTCTCTCCTCAGCCCCCGCTTGAATGACTCTGGGCCTGCAAGTCCTGAGCTTCCACTGATTCCGCCTAAAGGCGGTACTCCAACCCCGGCCCGATCCTTTACAGAAAGCACCTTCACTTCACCCCGCTGCTCTCATCTTGCCCAGAACGCTGGGTGGATGGGCACCTTCCAAACAACATCTCCCCACCCACCACCCCAACCAAGAACCAAGAACCAAGAACCCACTTGCGACCCACCCCTGACCCACCTACCACTTACCTTTTACCGCTCACCGCTCACCGCTCACCGCTCACCGCTCACCGCTCACCGCTCACCGCTCACCGCTCACCTCCCACCGAAAATGCCGACCTTCCTCCACACCGCCGACTGGCAACTGGGCAAGCCCTTTGCCCGGGTGGAGGATGATGCCAAGCGTGCTTTGCTCCAGCAGGAGCGGATCGAGGTGCTCCGGCGCATCGGCACCCTGGCGCGGGAGCGCAAGGCCGCGTTCATCCTCGTGGCGGGGGATCTCTTTGACTCCACCACGCCCTCCAAGTCCACCGTCGCGGCCGCATGCAGCGCCATCCGGGAGATGGGCGTGCCGGTGTATGCCATCCCCGGGAACCACGACCATGGCGGCGTGGGCAGTGTGTGGACCCAGCCCTTCTTTGAGCTCACGCGGCAACAGCTCGCGCCGAATCTGCACCTCCTCCTCGAACCCCGTCCCATCGAGCTGGACTCGGCCATCCTCCTCCCGTGCCCGCTGCTGCGCCGTCATGAGGTGACCGACCCCACCGCGTGGTTGCGCAATCCCGAGCTCACAGACTCCCTGCCCGCCGACAAGCCGCGCATCGTCCTTGCGCATGGCAGCATCCAGGGCTTTGGCTCGCAGGAGGACGATGACGAACTGGGGGCCGGCTCCGGGACTGCCGCGGGCATCGCCAATTTCCTCGATCTCACCCGCCTGCCTGCCGGATCCTGCGACTACCTCGCGCTGGGTGACTGGCATGGGATGAAGGAAATTACGCCCGGTGCCTGGTACGCGGGCACACCGGAGCGCGACCGCTTCCCCAAAGGGGAGGGCAATCAGCCCGGTCACGTCCTCTGCGTCACCGTGGAGCGCGGCTCTGCCCCGGTGGTGGAGCCAGTGGCCACTGCCCGCTTCGGCTGGCATCAGATCGAGCAGGAATTTCGCGATGACTCCGACCTGGAGGCCTGCGCCGCGCGGGTGGAGGAGCTGCTCGCCGGACGTTCCGGGGCGGACCTGTTGAGGCTCGAACTCCGCGGCCGTCTCGGCATGGACGCCATGACCCGGCTGGAGACCCTGCTGGAGCTCTGGCAGTCCCGGCTGCTACGGCTGAAGCTCAGCAACCAGACCCGGCTGGCCCCCTCCGACGCGGAGGTGGAGGCGCTGACCCGCCGCGCGGGTGATCCGCTCATCTCCCGCGTGGCCATGCGTCTCGTCGCCCGGGCCGCAGGCGCGGATGAGAACGCGGCCGCCGTGGCCCGCATCGCCCTGCGGGAGCTCCACGCACAGACTGCCGGGATGCCCCGTGCACTTTCCTGAAACCCATCCCCCTGCATGCGCTTCAAGTCCATCACCGTCCGCAACTACCGGGTCCACCGGGAGGTGACGGTCCCGCTGGACCCGATGCTGAACGTGATCGGCGGCCCCAATGAGGCGGGCAAGAGCACGCTGCTGGAGGCCGCGCGTTATGCCCTCTTCCTCAGGGCCAGGGGCGGCGGCGAGACGCAGCGGAGCATGCACTCCCTCACCCACCCAGGCGGGCATCCGGAGGTGGAGATCGAGTTCGAGATCGCCGGCACGGACTACCGTCTGGCCAAGCGCTTCAGCGGGGCCAGCGGCACGGCCGTGCTCACCCAGGCCGGCGGCAGCACCTGGCAGGCGGAGGAGGCCGAGGAAAAACTCAGCGCGCTCCTCGGCGTGGAGATCATCAGCGGGCGGGGTGCGGGCGAGAAAGTCGAGCAGCAGTGGGCGCACCTCCTCGTCAGCCAGGGGCGCTCCGGCAGCTCGCCCGTGGAGTATGCCAATGCCCAGCGGGATCAGTTGTTCACCCGTCTGCAGTCGCTCGGTGGCGCGGCCGTCATGCAGTCAGAGACGGATGCTGCCGTGGCCGGTCGTTTCCGCGATCTGGTGGAGGAATGGTTCACCAAAAACGGAGAGCCCCGGGTGGGCTCAGACTTCGGTCGCGCCGATATCGCGGTGAAGCAGGCAGAAGAGGCCGCCACGCAGGCCGCCGCCCAGTTGCGCAAGCTGGAGGAGGCCGCACAGCAGCACCAGCAGGCGGAGGCCGTGCTGGCCAGCGCGAAGCCGGAGCTGGAACGTCTCCGCTCAGAACTGCAGGCCGTGACCCAGCAGCTCAGCCGGGTGAAAGAGCTGCAGCAGCGGCAATCGACCCAGCAGACCGCGGTGCTGCATGCCGCCACCACCCACGAAAATCTGCAAAAAGGCGAGAGCGAGATCGAGCAGCTCCGCACTCAGGTGGCCCAGCTCCGCGAGGCCATGACCCCACGGGAGCAGGCCCTGGCCACGCTGAAGGCGCGGGTCGAGGAAACTCAGAAACTGGCGCAAGATCGCGAGAGCGAGCGCCACAAGCTGGATGCCACCCTGCGGGAGGCCCGCCTGCGTGCGGACGCCGCCCGCACCCAGATGGAGTGGCTCGAGAAATCCCAGGCCCTGGAGGCCCTCCGCCAGCGCATGGAGCAGGTGCGGACCCTCGCCGCCCGGCAGAAGGAGGAGGAGCAGGCCCTGGCCCGCCTGCCGCAGGTGGATGCCGCGAAGCTCAAGTCCCTGCGCAAGCTGGAGACAGACTGGATGCAGGCCGACGCCGCGCTCCAGGCCATGGCCACAGGCATCGAGGTGCTCGCCAGTGACCAGCCCATCCACCTCGGCGGCACGCCGCTCGCTCCGGGTGAGACGCGAGTTGTTTCCTCAGACGCGGAGCTGGGCATCGGCTCCGGCGTGAAGCTGCGCATCCATCCCGGCGGGGGCAGCTCCCTGGTGCAGGCCCAGCAGCGGAGGGAGAAGGCCCGCGCCGCCCTGCAGGATGACCTCGATCAATCCGGCCTGGATTCCGTGCAGGCCGCGGTGGAGGTCGCCACCCAGCGCCAGTTGAAGGAGGGCGGGATCGGCGCGCTCAAGGCGCAACTCGACGGACTCGGCGCTGGCAAAATAGGCCGCGAACTGGCCGCCGCCGAGCAGGAGGAAGCCCGCGTGCTGGCCGAACTGGAGCGCCGTCGGGCCGCGTGCTCGGATCTGCCCACTGTGGCCGATCTGGCCGGGGCCCGCGCCTTGACCGCGACCACCGGAGCCACCCTGCGCGAGCTGGAGATTCAGGAAACCACCCTCAAGGGCGTGCTGGATGCCAGCAGCCGCGCCGCGCGTGAGGCCGCCACCCAGCATGACAGGCAGCACCAGGCGCACCAGGCAGAGAAGGACCAGCTCACCACCCGCGAGGCCCAGCTCGCCCAGATGGTGAAGATGCACGGCGATGACGCCGAGCGCACCGCGAGACTACAGGAGGCCCTCACGCACCGCCGCGAGTTCGAGGAGCAACTCGCCCGCACCCAGCGGGAACTCACCGCCCTCCAGCCAGATTTGCTCGCCGGGGATGAGCTGCGGCTCAAGCGCTCCATTAAAATCAAGGATGAAGCTGTCAGTCAGGCTGCTATCGACCAAGGTGCAAGCCTGCAAATCCTCCGCAGTGAGGGCACCCTGGACCCCCACGCCGCCATGGCCGTGGCCGATGCCCGGCTCACCGAGGCCCGGCGCCAGCGCGAGCACGCCCGGCGTCGCAGCCAGGCCGTGCAGCTCCTGCATGAGCTCTTTCAGGAGGAGCAGAGCTCCCTTGCCAGGCAGTTCACCCAGCCGCTTGCGGAGAAGGTCTCCGGCTACCTCCAGTGCCTCTTCGGCCCGGAAACCACGGTGCAGGTGAAGCTCGGCGCGGACAACAAGTTCGAGGGGCTGGAGATCGTCCGCCCGGATCGCCAAAGCGGCGCGCTGGGCTTCGATGTCCTCAGCGGCGGCGCGCGCGAGCAGGTCGCCGCGGCTCTGCGTCTCGCCATGGCCGAGGTCCTCGCTGCCGGGCAGCCGGACAAGTGCCTCCCGCTGGTCTTCGATGACGCCTTTGCCTACTCGGATCCCGGCCGGGTGCGGACCCTTCAGCGCATGCTGGACCTGGCCGCCACGCGCGGACTCCAGGTCATCGTGCTCACGTGCAATCCGGCGGATTACGCGACCCTCGGCGCCCGGGAGTTCCGGCTGCCAGAGCCCACCCGGACCGCTTCTGTGCCACTGGCACCCATTGAGTCAACCTCGACATAGGGATAGGTAAGTCCTGCTTGTCGGCCGGGGTGGCTGTGCTCTATCCTGCCCCCGCCGAATGAACTTCCCCCGCCCGCTGTCCCGCCTCGCACTTGCCGCATTCCTGACCTGGCCGTTGCTGGCCTCCGGAGGCGCGCCTGCTCCTGATGGAGGCGAGCTCTACCGGCAGCACTGCGCCATCTGCCACGGAGCCGAGGGGCAGGGGATCCCCGGCGTCTTCCCGCCGCTCGCCGGTTCCGACTTCCTGGAACATCAACGCGAGCGCGCGCTTAAGGCCCCGCTGGAGGGCCTCTTTGGCAAGATCACCGTGAACGGCCGCGAGTACCAGGGCGGCATGCCCCCCGTGATTCTGCAGGACGAGCAGATCGCCTCCGTCTTCGCCCATGTCTATGGCTCCTGGGGGAACAAAGGGGCCGCCCCCACAGTGGCGGAGATCAAGACCCTGCGCAGCCAGAGCAAGTACCCCACGTATGAGGCCCTCGTGGCCTCCATGGTGAGCAGCCAGCTTCCTGCCGCGCCCCAGGGCTGGACGCTCAAGGTCGCCGCGGAGTTCAGCTTCTCCCCCGTACGCCTCGCCACGCACCCGGACGGCGCGCACGTCCTCATCCTCGCCCAGAACGGCGACATCTGGCAGTGGAAGGTCGGCACGCAGGAGCAGAAACTGTTGTTTCCTCGGGACACGTACTTCGATCTCGCGCTGGGCGATGTCCTCGCCCTCGGCCTCACCGTGGACAAAGAGGGCCGCCTCTACGTCACCAGCAACCAGTGCAACAAGAAGAAGACCCCCGTGGCCAATGAGGTCACCGTCTTCCGCACGGGGGCGTGGGCTGCGGAGAAGGGCTGGACCAGGCCCGAGCCCTGGCTGCGCGTCACGTACCCCTTTGGCATCGGACCCTACAACCACGGTGTCTCCCACATCGCCCAGGGGCCCGACGGCATGATGTACATCAACAGTGGTGCCCGCACTGATGGCGGCGAGCCCGGGAAGCAGCCCAACTACGACACCGGCGGCGAAAACGAACTCACCGCCTGCATGTGGCGCGTGGACCCCACCCAGGACAAGCCGCAGGTGGAGGTGATCGCCCGCGGCCTGCGCAACAGCTTCGGCTTCTGCTGGGATGACGAAGGCCGCATGATCGCCACCGAGAACGGCCCCGATGCCGAAGCCCCGGAGGAGCTCAATGTCATCGAACCCGGCCAGCACTACGGCTTCCCCTACCAGTTTGCCGACTGGACCGAAAAGGCCTATCCCCACACCCCCGACCTCCCCGCCGGGATCGTCGTGAAGCAGCCCCTCCGCAATCTTGGCCCCGATGCCGGCGGCAGCGCGGAGAAGGGAAAGAGCCTCTCAACCTTCGACCCCCACTCCTGCCCCAGCGGCATCGTCTGGCTCGGCAAGGACTGGCCCGCCCCCCTGGGAGGTAGTTTCCTCGCCGCCCGGTTTGGGAATCTCATCAAAGCCGATGCCGGGTATGACGTCCTCCAGATGCGCCCAGACTTCGAAGCCGGCACCACCAGCGTGAAACGCCTGCTCGCTCCGCTGGGCAGGCCTATTGATCTGCTGAAACTCCCCGGGCACCGCTTGTTGATCGCGGAGTACTGCCGCGGGACGAATCTGGCAGCAGGGATCGGGACCCCCGGGCGAGTGTTGGCGCTGGAGCCAGTTCGGTAAGTGGTAAGTGGTAAGTGGTAAGTGGTAAGTGGTAAGGGGTAAGGGGTAAGTGGTAAGGGGTAAGGGGTGGAAATGCATTCAAGCAACGCGGAGACGTCCGCAGCAGGGTTGGAGTACCGACTTTAGTCGGCGTATTGGGAAGCTGTACGGAGTTCAAACTTTAGTTTGCTTCAGTCCGTCCTGGGCTGCCCTGACCGCCTAAAGGCGGAACTCCAACCCAGCTGTGAACCTCCAACGAAGACAAACCATCCCATTACGCCGCTCAAGCTTCAGGAAACGGTGAACAGCGCCAAACACGCGCCGAAATCACCCTCAACATCCGCGCCGTGGTTGGAGTTCCGCCTTTAGGCGGGTCAATCGGCATCGTGCCCATGACATCCTCCTCCGCCCCTGACCCTGAATGACACGAGCTTCCAATACGCCGACTAAAGTCGGTACTCCAACCCCGGTGCGAACCTCCAACAAAGATTTGGCAACCTATCTCGCTGCTCAAGTTTCAGGAAACCGCGAGCAGGGCGCTCACGCTCCCAATCCACCTTCACCATCCGCACCGGTGTTGGAGTACCGACTTCAGTCGGCTCAGGGAAGCTCCACCACTTACCATTTACCATTCACCTCTTACCAGAGGTAAACCTCCGCCGCGTGCAGCGTCTCCTCCTTCTTCCGGGCCTGGAGCGCCTGTAGTTCGTGGTAATACGAGTCCGGAAGCCGCCAGGTGTTGGCATACGTGGGTGGACTGGATATCCTCCAGCCACCCACCTCCCAAAGACCTCAGGTCTTCAGGTCTTCTGTCTTTGGTCTTCCAGTCTTCTGTCTCCCGCGTAGCGGGGCTCACACCGCATCCAGAGCCTGGTCGATGTCGGCCAGGATGTCATCGATGTGCTCGATGCCCACGGAGAGCCGCACCAGATCCGGTGTGATGCCGCCCGCGCGCTGCTGCTCCTCATTGAGCTGCGAGTGCGTGGTGGAGGCCGGGTGGATGGCCAGGCTCTTGGCATCGCCCACATTCGCCAGGTGGGAGAAGAGCTTCAGACTTTCCACGAACTTCTGGCCCGCCGCGCGACCGCCGCGGATGCCAAAGACCACCATGGAGCCGCCCTTGCCGCGCAGGTACTTCTGGTTGAGCTCGAAGTGCGAATCATCATGCAGCCCGGGGTAGCGCACCCACTCCACCTTCGGGTGGGACTTCAGGTGCTCCGCCACGGAGAGTGAGTTCTGGCAGTGCCGCTCCATGCGCAGCGGCAGCGTCTCGATGCCCTGGAGGAAGAACCACGAGTTGTCCGGAGAGATGGCCGCGCCCAGGTTCCGCAGCGGCACCGTGCGCGCCCGCAGAATGTAGGCCAGCGGGGCCAGCGGCTCCGGCAGGTCATGCCCCCAGCGCAGGCCGTGGTAGCTGGTGTCCGGCTCGTCAAAGAGGGGATGCTTGCCGGTGTTCCACTTGAACCGGCCGCTGTCCACAATGATGCCGCCGATGCCCGTGCCGTGCCCGCCGAACCACTTGGTCAGCGAGTGCACCACAATGTCCGCCCCATGGTCAAACGGCTTCGTGAGGTACGGGGTGGAGAAAGTTGCGTCCACAATCAACGGCAACCCATGGGCATGGGCCACTTCTGCCACCTTCTCCAGATCCGTGATCTCCAGCGCGGGGTTGGAGACGGATTCCACAAAGACCGCCCGGGTTTTGGAGTCAACCGCCGCAGCGATCTCCTCCACCTTGTTCGAGTCCACAAACTTCACCTGAATGCCCAGCGCGGGCAGGATGTTGCTGAACTGCGTGTAGGTCCCGCCGTACAGGTTCCGCGCGCTGATGATGTTGTCACCCGCCTGGGCGAGGTTGATGATGGCGTAGAACACCGCACTGGTGCCCGAGGCCACGCCCAGCGCGCTGAGCGGGTGCGAGCCCTCCAGCAGAGCCACGCGCTTCTCCAGCACATCCGTGGTGGGGTTCATCAGCCGGGTGTAGATATTGCCCAGCTCCTTCAACGCGAAGAGATTCGCCGCATGCTCGGAGGATTTGAAGACGTAGGAGCTCGTCCGGTAGATCGGCACCGCGCGGGCCAGGGTGACGGGATCCGGCTCATGGCCGCCGTGGAGGCAGAGGGTTTCAAGTTTCATAGATGAGGAAGATGCATTCATTTTTGCACAGCCCGCTATATCGCTAGAGATCCGGCGGAATGTCAAGCCGCGCTCCTGCCCAAGTGGTTTCTCCCGCAGGACGGTGCGGCACTGCTCGAAACGGCAAGTGGTGAAGCGGTGAATGGTGAGGGGTAGGTGGTGGAGGGAGGCGGAGTCGGAGTACCGGGGGTGACGGGGTGCGTCGTGGGCACGATGGTGAGTGACCCGCCTAAAGGCGGAACTCCAACCACGGCGCTAACATCGATGGGATTTTTGATGTCCCTCTCGCTGCTCACGATGGCACTTCAGCAGGGTTGAAGCGTCTTCTGCTTACTGTTGAGGTACGCACCAGGGTTGGAGTTCCGCCTTTAGGCGGGTCAATCGACATAGTGCCCATGACGCCCTCTTTCACCTCTCCCATACGCCGCCTAAAGGCGGTACTCCAACCCAGGCACGAACCTCCTCAAGAAGCGAGGAAACGCATCGCCCCTGTTGAAGTCAAAACCCAAGCAGCGCGTCGGACATGCGCTCGCCACAGCACATCCGAGCCGGGGTTGGAGTACCGACTTTAGTCGGCTCAGTCCAAGCTGTGCGTAGCTCAACCTAAAGTTTGAACTACAAACAGAGCCTCGCAGGCCGGGGCTCAGGCTTGAAGTTTGACGGTTGAATTTTGAAGTTTGCCCTTTCTTCCCCATCGCCTCCTTTCTCCAAGGCCCATCCGCAAGCCCTCGAACCCGGAGGGTTCACTATGAATAGCCATGGGTCAAGTGAGCGGAGCGAGTGCAACCCATGGACCCCACGGTCGATGCTTCTACCGCGGAGCGGTAGGCCCATTGGGTTCAAGTTGTTGACGACGTGTTTCACGGGAAGGGTGTTGCAGGGCTGGCTCCGCGATGGGCCTACCGCTCCGCGGTAGAGTGCCCAGTTGGCTGTTCCATGGGTAGGCCTCGTCACCTCGGCCGACCCATGGCTATTCATGGCGAACCCTCCGGGTTCAGGGAATACAAAATTAGAAATGATAAATTAGAAATGATAAATGATAAATGAACTGCGGCTCTGGCTTAAGCGTTCAGGGATCAGAGAACACGCCGCATCCGATGCGCCATCATCCATTTATAATTCGCCTCACCTCGCATAAATCTGGTCAAACACCCCGCCGTCCTTGAAGTGCACCTCCAGCGCCCTCTTCCAGCCGCCGAGAATCTCATCGATCGTCACCAGCTTGATCTCCGGGAAGCTCGCAGCGTGTTTCTTCAAGATCTCGGGGTTAGCAGGGCGGAAGTAGTTCTTGGCCGCCACTTCCTGCACTTCATCGGTGAAGAGGTAATTAAGATAAGCCTTCGCCAGGTCCGTGGTGCCATGCTTCTTGGCCACGGGCTCCACGATCGCAATCGGCGCATCCGCCAGGATGCTTTGCGGCGGTACCACCACATCGAACTTGTCTGCGCCCAGCTCACGGATGGTCAGGTGCACTTCGTTCTCAAAGGTCAGCAGCACATCGCCAATCCCATTCTGTGCGAATGAATTCGTCGCACCGCGGCCGCCGGTGTCGAGCACGGGCACGTTGGCGAAGAGCTTCTTCACGAATTCCCTGGCCTTGGCTTCGTCGCCGCCCTCGTTCTTGATCGACCAGGCCCAGGCACCCACATAGCTGTAGCGGCCGTTGCCGGAGGTCTTCGGGTTCGGGATGATCACCTGCACGCCTGACTTCACCAGATCCGGCCAGTCCTTGATGCCCTTGGGGTTGCCCTTGCGCACCAGGAACAAGATCGTCGAAGTATAAGGAGAGGCGTTGTGGGGGAACTTGGTGCGCCAGTCCGCGGCCACCAGGCCCGCGGGCACGAGCAGGTCCACATCCGTGCTCTGGTTGAAGGTCACCACATCGGCCTCCAGGCCGTCCAGCACGGCGCGCGCTTGTTTGCTCGAACCGCCGTGCGACTGGTCCACCTGCACGGTGGCACCGCCCTTGGCCTTCCAGAAGGGGATGAAGAGGTCGTTCACCTGCTTGTAGAACTCCCGCGTCACATCGTAGGAGCTGTTGAGCAGGGCGGGCTCTGCAGCGTGGGTCAGACCGGCGCTCAGCAGCAAGGTGGAGGCCAGCAGGGTGCGCCGGACGAAGTCACGACGGAAGAGGGAGGCGGGGGAGGTGTTGCTCATGGTGTGATGGCATGGTGAGGGTGGCAGGAGCCGCACGGGGCGGCCCTGAACGCTGTGATGGCAATGATGAAAGGGGCTCCCCGGAAGCGACCGGGGCGAAGGGGTTAGGGGAAACTATGCAACTTCAATGAAGTCAGCGACGAACTCGTTCACCGGCTTGTCCCGGAGCTCATCCGGCTTGCCGATCTGCTGGATCTCGCCATCGCCCAGGATGACCACGCGGTCGGCCAGTTCAAAAGCCTCGTCCTGGTCGTGGGTCACGAAGAGGGTCGTGAGCTTGATGGAGTCATGAAACTCACGCAGCCAGCGGCGCAGTTCCTTGCGCACCTTTGCATCCAGCGCGCCAAAGGGCTCGTCCAGCAGGAGCACCTGCGGATTCACCGCCAGGGCGCGGGCCAGGGCCACACGCTGGCGCTGACCGCCGGAGAGCTGGGTGGGGAAGCGGCGGCCGTACTCAGGGAGCTGGATCTTCTCCAGCAGCTCCTGCACGATCTGCTTCTGCCGTGCGGAAGACGGGCGGGAGTGGCGTGGCATGACCTTCAGGCCAAAGGCGATGTTGTCCGCCACCGTCATGTGGTTGAAGAGCGCGTAGTGCTGGAACACAAAACCCGCCTTCCGCGCATAGGCGGACTGGAAGGTGACCTCGCCCCCGTGGAAGGTGATCGCGCCTTCGCCTTCGTTCGGGAACTCCAGGCCGGCGATGATGCGCAGCAGGGTGGTCTTGCCTGAGCCGCTGGGGCCGAGGAGGGCGACCAGTTCCCCGGTCTCCACCTGCAGGCTGATGTCCTTCAGCACGTTGGTCTTGCCGAAGTCCTTGCTGATGTGGTCGATCTTGATGCTCATGAAAAAAGGGAAGGTAACAAAGTGGACGGGGCTACAGGGCGGCGTTGCGCAGCGCACGGTCTGCGAACCAGGTGGTGGCGGACTTGATGACCAGCGTCAGCAGTGCCAGGAGGGCCAGGAGGGAGGCAACCGCAAAGGCGGGGACGAACTGATACTCGTTGTACAATACTTCGATGTGGAGGGGCATCGTGTTCGTCTGATTCCGGATGTGACCGGATACCACCGACACCGCGCCGAACTCGCCCATGGCACGCGCATTGCACAGGATGATGCCATAAATGAGGCTCCACTTGATCTTCGGCACCGTCACACGCCAGAAGGTGCTCCAGCCATTGGCACCCAGGGTGAGCGAGGCCTCCTCCTCGGCACGGCCCAGAGCCTGAAGCTGGGGCGTCACCACGCGCGCCACGAAGGGGAAGGTGACGAAGACCGTGCTCAGCACGATGCCTGGCAGGGCGAAGATGATCTTGATGTCCTTCTCAAACAACCACGGGCCCAGCAGACCCTGGCGGCCAAAGAGGAGTACATAGATGAGACCCGCCACCACCGGCGACACCCACAGGGGCAGCTCGATGAGCACGCTCAGCAATTGCTTCCCGCGGAAGCGAAAGTGCGCCACACACCACGCTGCGGCCAGGCCGAAGACCGTGTTCAGCGGCACCGCGATCAGGGCCACCTTCAGCGTCAGCCAGATGGAGTGCGTCGTGGCACGGTCCTCGAAGACCTTGAGATACGCCGCCCAGCCCTTGCGAAAAGCTTCCTGGAAGACCAGGGCCAGGGGCAGGACGAAGAAGACGAAGAGGAAACCCAGCGAGAGCGTGAGCACCATCGCCTTCATCCACAGCGGATCGCTGGTGGCGCGTCGGGCGAGTTGGTTGCGGGCAATGATGCGGGCGCGCGTCGCGCTCTCGGCATCAGGGACATTGAGTTGGGCTATACCGGCCATGGAAAAGGAGAGTCAGAGTCGGGGTCAGAATCAGCGCGGGATCAGCGCGCGGTGCGCTTGTTGTTCCAGCTCTGGAGCAGGTTGGACAGGAGCAGGATCACAAAGGAAATAACCAGCAGGATGAAGCCCAGGGCGGCCGCGCCGTTGTAGTTGTACTGCTCCAGGCGGGAGACGATCAGCAGCGGCGCGATCTCCGTCTTGAACGGCATGTTCCCGGAGATGAAGACCACGGAGCCGTACTCACCCACGGCGCGGCCGAAGGCCAGGGTCATGCCGGCCAGCGTGCCGGGCAGGATGGTGGGGAAGATCACGCGCCAGAAGGTCTGCCAGCGGTTCGCCCCCAGGCAGGCCGCGGCCTCCTCCACCTCCAGGGAGAGCCCCTGGATGATCGGCTGCACCGTGCGCACCACGAAGGGGAAGCCGATGAAGATGAGCGCGATGGTGATGCCCGTGGAGCTGTAGGCCGCCTTGAACCCGATGGGTTCGAGGAGATTCACCACCCACTGGTCGGGCGTCTCCACCCAGCTCACGTACAGGTTCTTCAGCCCGCCGGGGCTCAGGATCTTGCCCAGCCAGCCATTCGGCGCGTACAGGGTGCACAGGGCGATGCCCGCCACGGCGGTGGGCAGGGCAAAGGGCAGGTCCACCATCGCATCCAGGATGCGGCGACCGGGGAAGGAATAGCGCTCCAGCGCCCAGGCCGTGAGCACGCCGAAGAAGCCGCACACCAGCGCTGCGTAGAAGGACGTGGCAAAGCTCAGCTCCAGAGAGGCCAGCACCCGCTTGTCTGTGAGCGTGGAGGTGAAGATCTCCACGCCTCCCTTGGAGGACTTCCACGCCAGGGCCGCGAACGGTGCCAGGACGATGATGCTGAGATAGGTGATGGTGTATCCCAGAGAGAGTCTGAAACCGGGAAGGACGTGTCGGGTGCGGGCCATGGGTGTTCTTTAGAGATTGGGAGCGTAGGCGTGCAGGAGGCGGTATTCGGCGAGGATGGTTTTGACGGCGATGACCGTGGCCGCGACCTGCTTCTCCAGCGGAGCGTGACCGGGGGTTTCAAAGACGATCTCCATCGCCTTCGGGCGTTGTTCCGGCGGCGCGCTGAGCACACCCTGGTACCCCTCCTTGATGATGCCGGACTTCGCCAGGAAGCCGTCAATGAGGTGGTGGTTGTTCAGCGGCAGGATCTGGCTCGCCGCCTGCAGCGCGGGTTGGAGCACCTCCTCACTCAGGATCGTGCCGCTCACAAAGCCGTACACACCATCCTGCTCGTCATCCGTGTGCAGGGCGATGATGGCGTCGTACTTCTCACGGCGCAGTTCGCTTTCCAGGTACACCACCTCCGGCTCCTGGGAGCCGCTCCAGAACTCACGGTTCAGGTCCAGATCACGCCAGGAGTGGCGCGTCCGCAGGCGGTGGCCGGAGGGGTTGCAGATGGGATAGAGGTGCAACTCGTAGTCCTGCAGCTCCTCCGGGTCATTCCACGCCCAGCGGAGGAGTTCATAGGCGGCATCGATGCCTGCCTGCTCGTCACCATGAAGACCGGCAAAGATGCCCACCTTCAGCGTGTCCTGCCCGCGCGAGGGCTTGCAGACCAGCTTGGGGATGAAGGAGGGTGTCGCCGCGGCTGTGCGTTTGCTCAGGCGGCTGACGTAGCGTTCTTCGTAGGTGGCGAGTTTCAGGGCGGACATGGTCTTTATGCGGCAACTTTGTTTCTGGCTTCTTCGGCTAATGCGGTGGAGAGGTAGCGTTCGCCGGTGCTACACCCGACCGTCACAATGAGCTTGTTCCTGTTCTCCGGCCTCGCGGCCACCTGGAGCGCGGCCCACACATTGGCCCCGGTGGAGATGCCCACCAGGATGCCTTCCTCCGTGGCGAGGCGGCGGGCGGTTTCGATCGCGTCCTCATTCGTGACGCGCACCACTTCATCGATGATGCTGGTGTTCAGATTCTTCGGCACGAAGCCAGCCCCCGTGCCCTGGATCTTGTGCGGGCCCGGCACCACCGGCTCACCCCTCAGGGTCTGGGAAATAACGGGTGAGTCATTCGGCTCCACCGCGATGGCGCGGAGCTCGGGCTTGCGGCCCTTGAGCACCTCACCCACACCGGTGAGCGTGCCGCCCGTGCCCACGGCGGCCACGAAGATGTCGATCTCCCCGTCGGTGTCGGCCCAGATCTCTTCGGCCGTCGTGCGGCGGTGCACTTCCGGGTTGGCAGGGTTGTTGAACTGCTGCGGCACCCAGGAGCCGGGTGTCTCGGCCGCCAGCTCCTCAGCGCGGCGGATCGCTCCTTTCATGCCGTCCTTCGCGGGCGTCAGCACCAGCGTGGCTCCCAGCAGGGCCAGCAGCGTGCGGCGCTCCAGGCTCATGCTTTCCGGCATGGTCAAAATGATGGGGTAGCCCTTCGCCGCCGCCACAAAGGCCAGCGCGATCCCCGTGTTGCCGGACGTGGGCTCGATGATGGTGGCTCCGGGCTTGAGTTCGCCCGTGAGCTCGGCCGCCTCGATCATGGCGCGGCCGATGCGGTCCTTCACGCTCCCCAGCGGATTCTTGAACTCCCCTTTGAGCGCGATCGTGGCGGGCAGTCCGGCAGCAATGCGGTTGAGTTTGACCAGCGGGGTGCGGCCGACGGTTTCAACGATGTTGGGGTAGAAGGACATGGTCGGGATTGTTTCCTAAGGTTTGAGGAATCTGGCTTGGATCTTTTTTGTTGGTTGAGGGCCGCCGGATATCCGGCGGCCCCTTTTTCCAACCAACCAACTCTCACACGGCACTACTGAAAAAACTGAAGGTGGAGCATCGCTCCCTTGCTTGCGGGCTTCGCTTATTTGGCGGGCGTGTAGATCTCGTCGAACGTGCCGCCGTCAGCGAAGTGGGTCTTGGCCGCCTTCACCCATCCGCCGAAAGCTTCGTCGATGGTGAAGAGGTTCAGCTTCGGGAAGGTCGCGCCGTACTTGGCAGCGGCTTTCTCGGAGCGGGGGCGGTAGAAGTTCTTGCCGGCGATGTCCTGGCCTTCGTCAGTGTAGAGGTACTTGAGGTAGGCTTCGGCCACGGCGCGGGTGCCCTTCTTGTCCACGACCTTGTCCACCACGGCCACGGTCGGTTCAGCAAGGATGCTCAGGGAGGGGACGATCGTCTGGTACTTGCTGGCACCGAACTCCTTCTGCACGAGGAAGGCCTCGTTTTCCCAGGAGATGAAGACGTCACCCAGTTCACGCTGCACGAAGGTGTTCGTGGAGGCGCGGGCACCGGAGTCGAGCACCGGCACGTTCTTGTAGAGCTTCTTCACAAACTCCTTGGCCTTGTCATCGCTGCCGTACTTGCGCTTGGCGAACTCCCAGGCGGCCAGGTAGTTCCACTGGGCGCCACCGGAGGTCTTCGGGTTCGGGGTGATTACGGACACGCCGTCCTTGATGAGGTCATCCCAGTCCTTGATGCCCTTTGGGTTGCCGGCACGGACGATGAAGACGATCGTGCTGGTGTAGGGGGCGGAGTTGTTCGGGAGGCGCTTCTGCCAGTCGGCGGGCAGGAGGCCAGCCTTGTCGGCGATCGCGTTCACGTCGTTGGCCAGGGCCAGAGTCACCACATCGGCTTCCAGGCCGTCGATGACCGCACGCGCCTGCTTGCCGGAACCACCGTGAGACTGGTCAATCGTGACGTCCTTGCCGGTCGTGTCCTTCCAATGCTTCGCGAACGCCTTGTTGAACTCCACGTAGAGCTCACGGGTTGGGTCATAGGAAACATTCAGCAGACCTTCTGCGAAGAGGGAGGAGCCCAGCACGCCGGTCGCCGTCAGGGCGAGCACGGATTTGAGGAAGAATTTCTTGTTCATGTTCTGGAGGTGTTGTGTTTTGACTTTGATTTTTTTGAAGGGGAAAAAGCGGGGTCTTTTTCGAATGGGGGCCGGATTGCTCCGGCCAAGAGGGCCGTGGGATTAGAAGGAGAAGCGGACGCCCGTCAGGTAGGTCCAGCCGCTGTAGTCACCACCGTTGCCGCCGCCGTTCACGTCAGCGTACTCCGCACCGCCGAGCACCTTCAGCTTGTCGCCGTAGATGAAGTACTGGAAGCCGAGGTAGGCGGCGTTGTAACGATCTCCACGCCCGCCACCGGTCAGGTTGGGGGCGTTGCGCTCATAGCGGCTCTGCGCGTACACGCTGTCCGGACCATCGCCATCCGCGAAGGAATAGCGGCCCACGAGCTGGAGCTTGTCGGGTACGAGGTCAAACGTCGGCTGGATGAAGAAGCCCCAGGCGTCAGCAGCCTGGCCGGTGCCGGCGAAACCTTCCACCACGAGACCGATGCGGCCGTCCTGCACCCAGAAGGTGCTGGAGAACAGGTCTTCATAGCGGTTCAGGATCGTGCTTCCGGCTTCGATCTCGCTGTGCAGCCAGTCAAAACGCCAGTCAGCCTTCTTCACGCCCAGGGCTTCCTTGAAGTCGTAGCCGAAGCCGGCACCAAAGGCGATGCCGCCGTCGAACTGGCCAAACTCCTCGTCGATGTCATTGGAGTAAATCCCAGCCTGGTAAGTGAAGTTGCCGATCTTGCCGTCTGCGATCGCGCCCACCACGCGGTCCACGCGCAGTTGGTTGAAGATCTGGGACCGCTCAAAGGTCGGCTGGTTGTTCGTGGACTGGAGGAAGTCGTAGTAGCCGATCTGGGGCTTCTGGCGGCCCAGGGTCAGGTTGAACTCCTTCGAGGGGCGCCACTTGATGTAGGCATCCACGAGGCCGTTGTAGAAGGGGTCAAAGCCATCCGAGCTCTGCGCATCCAAACGAACGTCAAACTGGTTGAAGAGCTTGGCGTCGAAACCGAAGCGGGAGCGGCGGTCTTCCCAGCCGTCTTCATCGCCCTGGTCGGAATCCACCCAGTGGTACTGGCCCTGGTAACGGCCGCGGAGCTTGAACTCCTGGATGATCGGGTTGTCCTTGTTCTTGTAGAGCGTGGCGAGTCCCCAGATCTTGTCGTAGAGGGATTCTTCCTTCTCTTCCTTTTGCACGGGGGCGCTCCCCTTGCCGGAGGTGGTGACGATTTCGCCGGCCTGGGCTCCAACCGTGAGGGAGGTCACGGTGAGCGCCAGCAGCGCCTGGCTGGTGATGGTGTTGCGGAATTTCATGCGGTTGTTGTTGCTGAAGTGTTGATGCTTGATGGATGTGTCTTGGCATGGGCATGCGGCGTCCGGATTTCCGGTGGGCACACACCTTCGGATTGCGGGGTGATGCCTCCGGAGGTGCGGTCGGCAAAGACGGACAAGGTCTGACGCTGGCTAAAGGGAACGGGAGGCAACGGTGGGCCTGCTGGCGTCATGAGACGCAGGGGCGGCCACGGTTTGTTTCCTTGAAACCTCCGGTGTTCCGGTCAGTCCCTTGGGCGCGGTACGATGAAATCTGTCCGCGCTGAATTTAAATCAACAGAGGATCAACTTGCTGGCTTGAGAGGAGCGGGTCATGGCGGGATCAGGCTCGCTTTTTGGCGGTGGCCTGGGCACCGTTCACCGCATCGGGCAGGCGCGTCTTCTCGGTGCTTTCCACCTGGGTGACACGGCCTTCATGGACAACGATCTGGACGGATCCAAAACGCATGGCATCCACCTTGCGGCGGACGATTTCGACCCACGCTTCAGTGGCGAGGTCATTTTCAACGGAGTAGCTCATGGGAGGATTAGAGAGGGTTCTGGGATTTGGAGAGAAGCGTGAGAAAACCGTCAAGAGGGTCCGCGTGGCGCACGCGGCTGGGCTTGGTGACTCGTTGGGAGGCTTTGCTCTTGGCAGGTTTTTCTGATTCGGCTTCGAAGGGCAGTTGCACGCCGTCGCGCTCCATTTTCCGGAGAGTGACGGACACGACATCCGCCAGCGTGTAGCGGTCGAGGATCTGGGCGATGGCATTGCGCACATCAATCATCAGCATCCGGAGACCGCAGTGGTGCTCGTCAGGACACGTACATCGTTCGTAGTCCGTCTCACTTGCGCATCCGATCGGGGCGAGCCGGCCGTCGATGAGACGAACCACTTCACCGATCGTGATGTCCACTTGGGGCTTGGCCAGGCGGCATCCGCCTTCCTTGCCTCTCTTGCTTTCCACGTAGCCTGCCAAACGAAGCTCTTGAAGGATGTTTTCAATGAACTTGAACGGCAGGTTTTCGCCCTCAGCCAGGTTCGAGACAGATACGACATCCTTGCCCTGCCGCTGGGCAATGCCCAATCGGATAAGGGTTCGGAGGGCATATTCGCCTTTTTTGGTGAGGTGCATGAGCAATGTATAAAGGTTCAATCTACATAGCGCAAGTAGGAATTGAAATAAAATGTCGTGTATTCCTATGGGGTGAGTGGGGAATTGGGTGGAATGATGGAGTGATGGAGGGGTGGAGGGGTGGAGGGTGGATGGGTGGAGGGTGGATGGGTGGAGGGTGGAGGGTGGAGGGTGGAGGGTGGAGGGTGTGTGGGTAAGGCGTGCGTGAAGCGCCGCTTTTGCGGCCCTTTTTGGGGAATTAAAACCGGGAAATCAGAGCAGGGCGGTGGGGATTGGGGGAGGGCTGAAGCGCACCCATGCATTGAGGGCCAAGGGCCCGGGGTCATACCAGCCCAGGGCGGCGCCCTGGGTTGACGTGTCCAAAAAAGAATTCAGAGGGCTGAAGGCCTGGAGTCATCGAACTGCCCTGGGCCATGAATCCGCCTGAATGACGCCGGGCCTTCAGCCCTCAGAACTTCTTGTTACCTTATACCTGGGGCGTTGCCCCAGGCTGGTATGAATCCGGGCACTTGGTCCTCATGACCGAATCGCGGGGATTGGCCACGGATCGCTTGTATGCATCGTAAAGATAATGCCGTGGGTCCGGCGATTTCCTCACCGCGACACCGCATAGAATACCACTGACGCTGGGCTCTCTGATCTTGGCGGATTCTCGCACTTTCACTTCCCGCCGCGACCGCCCGACTTGAACTGGGATGTCGCGTTCATCCACGACGCATTGAGGGCCAACGGCCCGGGGTCATACCAGCCCAGGGCAACGCCCTGGGTAGGACGAACAAAAATGATCTGAGGGCTGAAGGTCCGGATTCATTCAGTCGCCTGCCGCATCGCTTGTCTCCTCGCCCCAAACACACGGCCTCCTTTCTCTTTCCTCTATCCAAATCACGGGCTTGATCTTTATTCCAGGGGTCATGCCTCAGTCCTTGAGCCTCGTCGTCGTCCATTTCATCTTCAGCACCCACGATCGATTCCCGTGCATCGGCCCATCCGTCCGACCGGGATTGCACGCGTACCTGGCCGAGATCGCACGAGACCTGAATTGCGATTGCTACCGCGTGGGTGGGGTGTCAGATCACGTCCATCTGGCAGTTCGATTGGCTCGCACCATTTCCATCTCCGAGTTTGTGGAGAAGCTCAAGACAGGATCTTCAAAGTGGATGAAGAAACAACAGCCCGAGCTCGGTGGATTCTCCTGGCAGCGGGGCTACGGTGCTTTTTCCGTCGCCCCGGCCGATGTCGACGCGGTGGTGGCGTACATCGACAACCAGGAGGACCATCATCGGACGCGGACGTTTCAAGACGAATACCGCGCGTTTTTGCGGAAGTACGGGGTGGAGTACAACGAGGAGTACGTGTGGGATTAAGGGCGATAACCACAAGGAAGCCTGAATGACGCCGGGCCTTCAGCCCTCAAAGTTTCCTCTTACCCCATAACCTGGGGCGTTGCCCCAGGCTGGTATGAGGCCGGGCCGTTGGCCCTCATGACCGGTTTGCGGTAGCTGGGCATGCTTCGCTCCCCAGGCATTGGGGGACACAGGCCCGGTGTCATACCAGCTCAGGGCAGCGCCATGGGGTTACGTATCCAAAAAAGAACTCAGAGGGCTGAAGGCCCGGAGTCATCATACTGCCGCGGGCGATGAATCCGCCCGAATGACGCCGGGCTTTCAGCCCTCAAAGTTTCCTATGACCCCATAACCTGGGGCGCTGCCCCAGGCTGGTATGAATCCGGGCCCTTGGCGCTCATGACCGGGTTGCGGTAGCCGGGCATACCTCGCTCCCCCTGCATTGAGGGCCAAAGGCCCGGGGTCATACCAGCCCAGGGCAACGCCCTGGGTTGACGTAACCAAAAAAGAATCAGAGGGCCAAAGGCCCGGAGTCATCAAGCGAGCCAACCACCTCCACCCCGGACCTCAGGTCTTCTGTCTCCCGCGCAGCGGGCATCACAACGCCGCCTCGACGGCCGCATAGTCGATCGCCTTCAAGCGCGCCTGCTTCACGCCCAGACGCGGCACGCACTCCAACAACGCTTTCGTGTAGGGGTGCTGCGGATTTCCTAGAACTTCCTCCGTGGTGCCGCTTTCCACGATCTGGCCGCGGAACATCACCGCCACCTTGTCCGCGATGCCGCGGATGATGGCGAAGTTGTGGGTGATCAGGATCACGCTCATGTTCAGGCTCGCCTTGAGCTCGGCCAGGAGGTCGATGATCTGCTTCTGAATGGTCACGTCCAGCGCCGTGGTCGGCTCATCGGCAATCAGCAGCCGGGGCTGGCAGCACAGCGCCATGGCGATCATCACGCGCTGCTGCATGCCGCCGCTGAGCTCGTGCGGATAGGCGCGCAGGCGTTTCTCCGGCTCTACAATGCCCACCTGGTACAGCCACTTCACGATCTCGGCGTCCAGGTCCTTCACATCCGGGCGGTGCAGTTGCAGCGCCTCCGCCATCTGGGTGCGGATGGTCAGCACCGGGTTCAAGGAAGTACTGGGCTCCTGGAACACATACGCGATCTCCTTGCCGCGGATCTTGCGCAACTCAGCCTCAGAGAGCTTCAATACATCCTTCCCGCCGAGCTGGAACGTGCTGGCCTCAATGCGTGCCGGAGGCTCGGGCAGCAGCCGCGCCAGGGAGAGGGCCGTCACGCTCTTGCCGCTGCCGCTCTCGCCCACAATGGCCATGCTCTCGCCGGCCTTCAGCTCGAGATTGATGCCTTTCACCGCCTGAAACGGCTCGCCGTGCTGCTTGTGGAACGTGATCTTCAGGTCCCGGATCTTCAACAAGTCAGTACTGGCGGCGGCGGTGGTGTCCATCACGAGGCAAAGGGTGAAATTCGAGCGACGGGAGTATCGGTGCGGAAGGCTCGGCTGAGAAGGCGAAAACTCAAGGCCCAGAGTGCCATAAGCAGGGCGGGTGCCGCAACCTCCAACGGTTCATCTAAAAATCGCGCCGCATTCTGCGCCATCATCCGGCCCCAGGTGGGCGTTTCCCCGGCTGCGTCCGGGCGGGAGGCACACAGGAAGTCGAAGACGCCCTTCCAGATCAGGACCGTGGAGGCGGTGCGCAGCAGCCAGTTCAGCAGGCTGGGCAGCGCATTGAGGAAGAGGTGATCCCACCAGTAGCCCCAGTGGCCGCGCCCCAGGGAGAAAGACGTCTCCGCCAGCCGATGGGAATTGTTCTCCTGGTAGGTCGCATGAAACGCCGCCATGCCGGGGACGGCGGTCGCCACCACCAGCAGGGCCCAGATCGTCACGTCCGGCACTCCCGGCAGGGAGGAGAAGGCCATCCACAGCAGCATCAGAGGCAGCGCCGCCAGCGTGGCCGCCAGGCCGATTTTGGGAAACAAATGAGGCCAGCGGGCAGGGGAGATGGCCAGACCGCTCACCACCACCAGCAGTGTGGCCAGCAGAGAAATCACCAAGCTGCCGCCTGCCTCACGCCAGGTGAGCTGCCATGCAGACTGCCACGCGGAGCCGGCCGGGGTCCACCACAGTGCCGTGAGCAGGGCCACCGCCAGGACCCCGCCCGCCACGGCGCAGACGCGATTCTGGGTCTGCTCCACATCTTCCACATGCTCCATGGCCGGGGGCAGGCTGCGCTTGTCCCCCAGATCCAGCAGCACATACCACGCCGCCAGCATGATGCCGGCGAGGTACACCGTGGCCGCCAGCTGGAGCGGGTGCTGCAGCTTCAGTGCATCCGCCGCAAATGCCCCCCAGCCCTCCACCATGAAGATGTGCTCCACCGGGATGGCAAAGGCCAGCAGCAGGGCCGCCGCAGGGCGGGCCAGGCGCGCCAGATGCACGCGCAGCTCCGGCATGAGGTGGCGATACTTGATGGTCGCCCGCGAGAGGCCACGGGACCTGAGCGGCCCCAGCATGGGATCCTTCAGCAGCACGCTCAGGCGGTGGGTGAAGGAGAATAGCGCCATGCCGAACACCGGTGCCGCCAGCACCAGCGCGGGCACGATCCAGGCCCACAGCGCCCGGCCCAGACGCACCGTCACGGGCTCCATGCCTGCGGGCGGGTCGTAGGGAAACAGCGTCTCCACCGGCAGCCGCCACACGCTCACCAGCAGGTACACCAGGCCAAAGGCCCACAGCATGGGCGGCACCCCCACCATGGCCCGGCCCAGCCAGCCGACCGCACGGCTGATCCGGCCGCCCGCGCCAGAGATGATCACGGCAAGCGCCAGCGCGGAGCTCAGCCCCATGGTCAGCGCCAGGGTGATCAGCAGGAAGGTGGGCAGCGCCCGCTGCACCAGCACCATCACCAGGGACTCCGCGTTCATCCCCACCGGCAGCACGCCAATGAGGAGCTCAAAGGAGTCACCCAGCGTGGCGCTGCTCCATTGCAGCAGCCCCAGCGCGAGTGCGGCGCAGACCAGAAAGGTGCGGACCGGGAGGTAAGAGGGGGCAGAGCGGAGGCGGTCCATCGGGTAAGCCTGAGAGGGAAAAGGGAGAAGGGAAGAGGGAAAAGGGGCGCTTAGGGGGCCGTGGTGGCTGGAGCAGGCGTGTTTGATTCCATGCTCTGGCGCAGATCCTGAAACAGGGCCGCCTGCTCGCGCTGGAAGCTCGGCAGCGCATCCCGCCGCACCGCCACCGGGTTGCCACCGGCGAAAAGCGGCAGGAAGGGCTTGAGCTCAAGGAGCCGCTCCTCCACCGCCTGCGCCAGGGCAGGCACCCGGGCAGGTTCAAACTCCGAGCGCAACGCAGAGAGCAGCGTGTCCAGCCCGGCATCGCTCACCCCGGAGAAATTCAGCCCACGGGCCGCCTGGCTGGAGTGCCAGTAGGGCCACTGATCCCAGGCCAGCTCGAAGTCCAGACCCAGCAGCGCTGCATCGAAGCGCCGCCCCTGGAGCCGCTGGCCGATGAGCTCCTGCCAGGGCACCTCCACCACCTGTGTATCGATCCCCAGCGCCGCCCAGGAGTCCGCCAGACGCTGCGCCAGGCGGCTGCGCTCCGGGCTGCCCGCCACCGTGAGCAGCTCGATCGTGAACACCTTGCCGTCCTTCACCACCTTGCCCTCGGCATTCTTGCTCCAGCCCATCTCGTAGAGCGCCTGCCTTCCCCGGAGCGGATCATACGCCACCGCAGGCAGCTCCGGCGTGTACCACAGCCCCGGCTGGAAGATGCCCTCACAGATCTCCCCCTGCCCTTGGAGGAAGTCATCCACCATCGCCTTGCGGTCCACAGCCTGGCCCAGGATGGCGCGGATGCGCACATCATTGAGAGGCGCCTTGCGACAGTTCCACATCACCTGCAGGCGGTTCCGCGGGCTGCTGGAGCGCACCGCCACCTCGGGATCCTCCACCATGCTCTTGATGCTGCTGCTGTCTGGCCAGAACAGGCCCACGCGCTTCATCGCAAAACCCAGGCGGATGTTTGAGGCCGACTGCCCCAGGCGAAACTCAATACCCGCTGGCTCCTCCCCGCCATGGGGTGTCCCCACACGTTGCAGGAAGAGCTGTTTGTCCGTCACCCGTGCCAGCTTGAAGGGGCCTGCCCCGGGCGGGGCATCGGTCAGGAAAGGCTTGCGCACCGCCGCCAGCTCATTGCCCTGGCGCTCGATCCACTTGGCCGGCAGGATGGGCAGCCCCACAAAGGCCGTCAGAGCCGGGCCATACGTCTCGCGGAAACTCACCCGCACCCGGGTGGGATCGCTGGAGTCCCAGAGGTGGATCATGCGCAGGATGTCCCGCCCCGGCACCGGCCACGGCTGGGCCAGCACCAGTTTCACCGTGCGCTCCACATCGGCAGAGGTCACTGGCGAGCCATCGTGAAAGGTGACGCCCGGCTTCAGGGGCATTTCCAGCAGGGGGCGCTCCAGCATCGGCGTCTTCGCCACGATCCGCATCTTCGCCCCCAGCGCGGGCAGATTCTGGTAGTAGAGCGCCAGTTCCTCGAAGAAGCGCAGCGACTCCCCGCTCACGCGCAGTTCGTACGCCTGCGGCCCGTCGAACCAGACCTCCTTCACCTGCGCCTTCTCCACCGCGTGCTGCACAAAGTACTCGTGGTGCGACCACGCGGGCTCGTTCATCTCCACCCGGATCGTCTCCACCGGCAGGGGGCCGTATTCCGCGATCGCCTGATGCACGGCCGAGCCACCCGCGCTGCCTGCGTCGGAGAAGCGCACCAGCAGCTCATTGCCCATGGCCTCCGCAGAGCTCAGGTGCAGCCGCGCCCATGCCACCGGGCCCAGTGAGCGCAGCTTCTTCGCCGCCTGCTGGGCGTACGTGTCATTGGCAAACCAGAAGCTCGTCTGCTGCGCCCACGTCCAGGACTGGGCCAGCGCGCCCTCCAGGCGTCCGTCCTTGCCAATCCGCAGGAGCGGCGCGTGCGTCAGCGTGGCCACCTGACGGTCCACCTCGCTCAGCGGCTGGTACGGGTTGAGCGTCGGCTCCAGCCCCTCGGCAGAGGCCACCACCAGATTGCCCCCGCGTAAGCGCTGGCTTTTCGCCGACTGGTCTGCTGACCAAACGGTCAACAAAGCCAGCGACAAGGGAATTCCAAAGATGACCCACCGCGATTTGAGCATGCAAAGAGCCACCACCTAAGCAGGAGCCGCTTCGGAAGGCAAGTTGCAGGGAACAATTGTGGCGGATTGCAAATTTGCTCGGGAGCGCGTCGCATTCTGGCGGTGTCAAGAGGGGCAGGAAGTCGGCTCACACTTCAAAGATTCAGAAATCTCTCCATCTGGGATGACGGCCGGAACAGAATCACGTCAGCGTCTGTGTCGCATCTCTATGGTTTTTATGGCAAGACTGCCTTGGGGGGCTTAGGTTTCCCCCTCCTGCGAGATCCAAGTCCCTAAAGATTCGACGTGAAGGTCGATTGGGAACATTTGATGATTGCGATCAACGATGAAGTTCCTAGGATGAGCATCATTGACCTTGCGCCCATCTGGATGAATCCAGAGATGTTGTGAATGTTGAGTGTATCCCTGTCCTCCAAACCATTTCGCAATCTGTTGATACGTTGGGGACTTTCCTGGAATGAACTCCTGGGACATTACCAAGGCTGCACCATCAGGGGTCTCAATGATGCCCTCGATCCGCATATCGTCACCGAACAGCAGGTTGCAGTTTATTACGTTTTGAACGTATATGCTCAAATCCCAATTGAGTCCGAAGTGAGGCGGTTTCGTGACTTTTATCACCCTTCCAGCTTCTGCCCAAGAGAATACTCGGTGCTCGTATCCGCCTTCTAAGCGTTTGAGATCCGCAATTCTTGATTCGAATTGACCGTGGTCGAGGATGAGTCCTTTTTCTTGGGCCCAATGTACCAAGGATTCGGACTGGGAACGCTCCCATTTGTCCGCATCATTCGGTGCATTTGCTGCCGATTCATGTGCTTGCGCACGTACAAGCAACTCTTGGAGCGTTCTAGACGCATCTCCGCAGGCGTCAGGATTTTCACATCCTGCGCTGGTTGATGAGATGAATCGAATTCCATGATTCACAATAATAGCATAGCTATTTTTAAGTGTCAAAATGTGCAAGCTATAGTGCTTCGGGAAAGTTTCAAATCCCTGAGCTCCCAAAACGTCTGGCCGTCTTTAATCAGGCATCCAACCTCAGCAGCGAAAGTACACGCGGACTCGGCTTGAGATCTGATGATTTCACTCCGTTGAGCCCCAGCGCCTTCGCTGTCGTCTCCATGAAGGTCTGATAGTCGGTTGCGGAAGGCTGCAAGCAAATAGATGGATGACCGCTCGGGGGAGCCGTCTTCAGGGATTTGTTTTTTTCACTCACAGAGTAGAACTAGCTTAGCTATTTTTACGGAAGTCAAACCTCCTGGCAGTTCCTCAACAGCGCCTCGATGGCTCAACCGCCCGGAGTTGCAGCAAGCGTAATCACCTCACCAGGAGTGCGATAGGGCACGATTTCCAATTTCCCGGCCCAAGCTTTCAGCCGGACTGCCCCCGTCTGGGACTGATCCAGGAGGAGGATGCCCCGCTCCCAACAGGTCTCCCGCACGTGTTCCGGGAGCAACTGGCCAGCGGGAAAATTTTGGCTGGAGGCGATGACGACCTTGGGGGCCACCGCCGCCACAAACTCTGGCAGAAACGAGGCATCGCTGGCGTGCTGGTTCCGGATCAGGACGTCTGATTTGAGCTCGTCCGGGGTGAAGTGTTCCAGCAGTGCCTTCTCTGCCAGGAACCCGCTGTCGCCGCACCAGAGGATGCGATGCGGCCCCAGGCAGAAGCGGATCACCAGCGCCCGGTCGTCAGCGCGTCGCGACCACCACCGGGCCGGCGGGTGGAGCACCTCTGCCGTGACGAGGACAGAGCCGCTCTCGCCCAGCGCCAGTCGATCACCTCGCGCCAGCGGCTTGCCCGGCCAGGGCTCTGATCGCAGCTTTTTGAAGGCGGTAGTGGAGGCGTCCCAGCGCCACGGCTCGGTGGCCGCGTGGTAGTAGAAAGGCGGGGCATGGCTCTGCCAGAGCTGGCTGGCCGCCCCGGCATGCTGGATGTCATTGTGACTCAGCATCACGCCATCCAGGTGGTCCACCCCGCGATAGGCCAGATAGGGCTGCACCAGGTACCGCAGGTGATCGCTGCTGCCCGTGTCCAGCAGCCATTGGGAGCGGTCCGCCCGCAGATGCTGCACGGCCGCGCCCTCCGGCAGGCGCAGCACCACCAGCTCCGCAGGCGGAGTCTCCTCGAACCACGGCGCGGCGATGTGGAAATTGCCTCCAGGCAGCGAGGCAAAAAACACCGCCGACTTCATCGTCAGCCAGGCCAGCAGGTAGTTGGCATTGCTGAAGAGCGCCTGCACCGCCGTCAGGTGCAGTGCCGCGCTCAGCAAGGTAAGCACCGCGGCAAAGAGCACACAGAAGGAGAGCGGGACCAGCACCACATTGGCAATCAGCGACACCGGCGTGGCCAGCTGGAAGTGGCCCAGCGTCAGCGGCAGACTACCCACCCACGCTGCGGCAGACACCGTGAAGAGTCCCACCACCTGTTGTCGAAGCGTCCACGCCCACTGCTGGAACCCCGTGAGCAGCACCCGCGGGATAAAAGGGTCCGGCTCCACCCAGCGCAAAAACGGCCTTGAGAACGGCCCTCCCAGCAGCGCAATCGCCGCCAGCACCGCGAACGAGAGCTGAAACCCCGGCGCATAGAGTTGCTGGGTATCGTAGGCCAGCAGCAGCAGCGCCGAGCCGCCCAGGCTGTTCATGAGGTCGCCCTTTCGATGAAACAACGCTCCGCACAGGAAGACCGATGCCATCACCGCCGCCCGCACCGCCGAGGGGCGGAGCCCGGTGATGAACGCATAGCCAAACAACACCGGAATGAGCACCCCCAGCAGCGCACCCCGCCTCAGGCCAAAGGCCTTCAGCAGCTTCCACAGGATGAACCCCACAATGGCCACATGCAGCCCGCTGACCGAGAAGATGTGCAACGTGCCGCTGTTGCGGAACGGCGTCTGCAGATCCGCCGTGTCACTCTGCACCGTGCCCAGCGCCATGGCCACGATCACCGCATACTCTTCCGGCGCGTTTTCCAGATCGATCTTCAGCCCGTGCTCCACCCACGCGCGACAGCGTTCCGCCGCAGACACGAGCCAGGCCTCCACATTCCAGCGATCCAGCGCCACCGGTTTCATCTCCAGCCCGCGCAGCTCCGCCACCAGGCCCAGGCGGAGATCATACTCGCGCTCGTTGAACTGGCCCGGATTGTCCGCCAGCGCGGGCAGCCGGATGAACCCCGTGACCTGATAACTGCCCGGCGGCAGGTTCTCCTTGCCTCCCGTCACCAGTCGCAACACCGTCGGGCCCGTCCACCGCAGACCCAGCGTGGGGGCTGTGATCTCCGTCGCCACGAAGTACTCCTCCCGCGTCACGCTCCCCGGCAGCTCCCGCCGCAGCGCCTTCTCCACCCGCCCGCTCGCGATCACCGTCAGGCCCGCCATCGGATCCCGCTGTTCGAGGAAAGCACACAGCGGATGCCGCTCCGTGGTCTGCCGGGCCACGAGATGCAGCGTGGCAAAGACCAGCGCCGTGACCCCGGCCAGCGCAGGCAGACCGGCGCGCGTACGGAAAGCGGCGATCCATAGCGAGACAAACGCCAGCACACTCGTGGCCGCGAGTACCAGCCACCCCGCCGGCAACGCAGCTCCTGTGAGAATCCCTACAATGGCCGCCAGCGCCAGCGTCACCAGCGGGCGTCTTGCAAGGTAAGGCAGGGGATTGAGCAAGAAGAAGACGGGGTGGGAGAGGTGAGTGAGTCCGGAAGATTGGATCCAGTGAGATGTCCTGCAAACGCCAAGCAACAAATTTCAAGCGTGATGGGAGATGGGAAGACAGAACACCAGAGAACTGAGCCGGGCAGGGGAGCGGTATGAGGAGTCCAAGAACGAATGGTGCTCCTCCCCGCCAGGCCCATCCAAGCCACCAACCCCGCTCCGCAGCAGGGTTGGAGTACCGCTTTTAAGCGGAATCACCCCCCGCACGTCCCATGACGCGAATCGCCCCCAGCCTTGCCAAACGCTCCGGCGACGGATGCCGATTGCCAATCGGCGGCACAGCAGATTGACAATCTGCGCTACGCTATGGCAGACGCGACCATGACAGACGAAGCGGTCTCTGCCGCGGGGCACTCGGCCGCCTGGTTCCTGAGCCTGACCGCGTAAACGCGGAACTCCAACCCTGCTTCCGACCCCCAACCCATTGCGGTCACCCAACTCGCTGCTCCAATTTCTCATCCTCTCCAGCAGCGCCAAACCACCTGCAAGGTCCTGCCAATCATCGCAGCAGGGTTGGAGTACCGTCCCGCATGCGGGACCAATGCCATCAGGGAAAAGCTGGTGAGGTCGAGCATCTCCCTTTTGTGAAAGTATTGAGGGCCGAAGGTCCGGCATCATTGCAGCCTTGGGCAACGCCCAAGGTAGGCGTTGGTTTTAGATGTTGAGGGCTGTAGGCCCGGGGTCATTCAGGAATGCTCGTCGTGGGCAGGCTTGATGAGGCCGGGCCTTCAGCCCTCCGATTCTCTTTCAACCCCTAACCTGGGGCGCTACCCCAGGCTGGTATGACACCGGACCGTTGGTCCTCAGTTTCATTCATGCAACGGCGTTGATCGCTCTGCCCAACCTTTTCCCTGATGGCATTGGATTAAAAGCGGAATCACCCATCGCGCGTCCCATGACGCGAATCACCCCAGCCGCGCCAACCGCTCCGGCGACGGATGCCGATTGCCAATCGGCGGCACAGCAGATTGCCAATCTGCGCTACGCTATCGCCAGCGCTCCAGCCACCCGCTTACGACTCCCGTCCTTCCCCTGAAGGCCGTCTCCTCCGCCAGATCAGGGCGGCGAGGCCGAGGCCGAACAGGGAGGCCATGCCGGGTTCGGGAGTCACGTTGACATAAACGGCGTTGGCAAAGCTGGTGGTGTCGATGCTGTAGGAAAAGCCCCCAGGCGCGGTGCCGATGCTCAGAAGGTTGTCGGTGAGGGTGCCGGTGTAGTCGAAGAGCTTGTAGCTGCCGTTGCCAAGACCGCCGAGGTTCGTGATGTTGAGCACACCGTCCAGGGTGAGGTTCCCGGTCACGGAGATCTCGTCGTCCAGCAGACTGTTGGGGGTGGAGAGATCGAAGTTCAGCACGGAGGTGGAGTTGAGGGTCAGGCCCGCACCCAGGGTGAGCTTGCCGCCCAGGGAGATGCCAGCGGCGTCCAAGTCACCGGCGGAAAGGATGCCGCCGTTCTGGATGGTCACGGCGCGGTTGATGGTGCCGGTGCCACCAAGTCGAGCGGCAGTGCTCACAATCACCGCGCCCACGGACGCAGCGTTCGGGCTGGTGGAGGAAAGCACACCGTTCACCAGCAGCGTGCCGATATTGACGTTGGTCTGGCCGGAGTAGTTGCTGGTGCCGGTGAGCGCCACGATGCCAGCGCCCGTTTTGGTGATCGTGTCCAGCCCTGCGCTGCCGCTGGTCGCGTCGCTGCGCCGCGAGATGCTGTTGATGTTGACGCGTCCGCCTGCAACTGCGGTGACCTCGCCTGCATTGGAGACCGCCGCGCCAGTGTTCCCTGTATAAATGGTGCCAGTGTAGGTGGACGTATGAGCGGAGTCCCCACCCACGGTGTAGGCCGCATTGGTGCCATTGCTTACGAACGTCACGTCTCGGCCAATCGTGACCGCGGCGGAGGTGAGCAGCTTGGCACCGCCAGCACCACTATGGCCCATGGTGACGGTGGCCGAGTTGTTGCCCAGTGAGCCAGCCTGACCATTGATGGAGCTGGCCCCCAGCTTCAGGGTGCCGCTCCAGATGGTCGTGCCCTGGTTGTAGGTGTTGAGATTGTTGAAGATCGCCGTGGCTCCGCCGTTCACGGCGATGGATCCAGAGGGGGTGCCAGAGATAATTCCGTTGACGGTGACTGATCCGGTGCCGCCCTGGAAACGGAGGGCAGAGATGCCGTCGATATCCAGGTTGCCATTGAGCACAAGCTGGCCCGAGCCAACGCTGATGCCGGAACCCAATGTGGTGATGCCCGTGCCTGTGAGGGCGTTTTTCACCACGATGTTGTTGTTGATCGTCTGGAGAGTGCCGGAGCTGTTGACGAGAAAGTAGCGGTTGTCGTGGCTGGTGCCGTTGCTGGGCTGAAAAGTCAGCGTCTGCCCGCTCAGCGTGTAGGACGCGGCACCGGCGTTGAAATGGAGCGTGTCCACATTCCATGCGACATCAGTCGTCGGTGTCGTGCGGGTAGATCCCGCGAACTGGATGATGTCCGGCGCGGTGGGCAGGGTAGGGTTGGCCGGGGCGACATTGCCCGCCCAGTTGTCTCCAGAACTCCAGTTGCTGTCGTCCACATCGCCCCCGTCCCAGATCACGGTGGCAGCAGGCAGCAGCGATGCACAGGTGGCAAGACCGACGATGATCAATGAAAGTCTGCTGGGGGACATAAGAGAAGCGCTGGAAAGGGGCTGGAGAAGGAAGGAACCTGCCTACGTCTATCCGCAGAAAATATGCAGATCAAACTTAAGGGGCAAGTATTTACAGGGTGTTGCCGTGGCTCATCCGCACCTGGGGACCCAAAAAACAAACCGCCGCACCCCAGAAGGAGTGCGGCGGTTTGTGAAAAAGATGAAGGCGGGGTGGGCGACGGGCTGGCTACTGGGCCGCAGCCGTATTGGCGGGTTTGGCGCCTTCCGCTTGCAGCTTGTTGTACTTGGCCACGGTCTCGTTGAGCTTTTTGCTCAGGGCATCCCGCTCTTCCGTGATTTTCTTGATGGTGTCGTTGCCCTGCTTGATGGCCACGTTCGCCTGCTCGATCAGGGCGTTTTGCTTCTCGATGGACTCGTTCTGTTGTTTGATGGCGGCGTTCTGCTTCTCCACCATCTCACGCAGTTGGGTGTTCAGGAGCGTCTGCTCCTCATGCTCCTGCTTGGAAATGGACGTCTGCCGGAGCTCGCCCAGGGAGGCGGTGAGGCGGAGGATCTCCCCATCGGCGGCCTTCACCCGGTTTTCCAGTTCCTGGTTGGCACCGGCGAGTTTGGTCGTCTCATTGCGCAGGTCCACCCCGAGCTGGCGGAGATCGCTCTCACGGTACCACTGGATGGTGCAGAGCCCGCACACCGCTGCCAGGAGCGTCACGAGGATGGTGGATGAAATGGGGCGCATGGAAGGGAGTGCGGAATGCGGAATGCGAAAATCTGAGTTACTGCTTGTCCAACGGCTTCACATTGAAGGCCACCTTGGTCACGCCGCAGCGCTTCACGTAGTCGAGCACCGCGATCATGGCCCCGTGGGGAGTGGCTGCATCGCCGCTGATGTACACCGGCAGTTCCTTGTTGGCGGCCAGTCGTTCCTTGAGCAGCTGGTCCAGCGCCTCCAGGGAGATCATGTCCTTGTCCAGGAAGACCTGGCCCCGCGCATCCACCGCCAGCGAGATCACGTCCGGCTTGAGGTTGCTATGGGAGGTGGCCGCCGCAGGCAGGTTCACATCGATCGTGCGCTGCTTCGTCATGCTCATGGTCACCATCATGAAGCTGGCGAGCAGGAAGAACATGATGTCGATGAGCGGCACGATTTCGAGCCGCGCCTTCTTGGCACCGAGGGGCGAGATGATTTTCATCGTTTCGCGAGAGTGTCTGGGGATGGATCGGCAGACGCCTGTGAAAGACCGTCTGCCAGCCCTTGATTAGACGTGAACGGACACGCGGTGGGTCGCGACGAAGACTTCCACGTTGTTCGCGGCGGTCTCGATGTCGTGCTGCAGCCCGGCCACCTTCGAGTGGAACCAGTTGTAGGGGATGAGGGTGGCGATGGCGATCCCGAGGCCGAAGGCCGTGGCGATGAGCGCCTCACCGATACCGCCGGTCACTTTTTCCACGGCCAGCTCTGCACCGCCCACGGCGCTGAAGCTGCCCATGATGCCCGTCACCGTGCCCAGCAGTCCGAGCAACGGTGCCAGGGTGATGATGGTGTCCATGGCGGTGAGAAAGCGCCCGGCCTGGCGGATCTCAATGCCGGCCGCCGCCTGGAGTGCGCCCTGGAGGCTGGCGTGGCGGTGGGACAGGCCGGCATGCACCACGCGGAGCACGGGGTCGCTGGAGTTCGCAGAGAGCTTTTGCGCATGGCCGAGGTCCCCGGACTCCAGGGACATGAGCACCCGCTCCAGATCCTGCGGCTTGCGGTTCTTCGCATGCGTCAACCACCACCAGCAGCGCTCAAAGATGATGGCGATGGCGGCAAAGGTGACCACGCCAATGGGCCACATGATAGGGCCACCATGGCGGAAGAGATCGACGAGGGCGTTGGCGAGGAGCGGGTTGGGCATGGGGTGCAGGGAGGGGAAAAGAGTCGAGGAAAGCTGGATGACGGAGTTCAGCGGAGCACGAAGCGCACGGGTACAATGTAGCGGCGTATCTCACCCGCAGGCCAGCGCCAGCGGCGGCGCACGTGATCCTGGGCGGCGCTGTCCAGCTCACCGTTGCCGCTGGAAGACTGGACAGACACGGAGCCTGGGATGCCGCTCATCTCCACCACCACCAGCAGACGCACCGTGCCCTGGGCACCCGCCTTGCGGGCATTATACGGGTAAGACGGGTGGGGGAAGCGCCCGGAGCCCCCGCGGAAGAGGGTGGGGGAGCCGCTGCCAGTGGCCGCGCTGCCAGAGCCACCCGAGCCAGCGTTGGACGGCGGGGTGGTCGGGCGCCGGGGCTGTGGCTTGGGGCGATCCACCTGCGGCTTGGGCTTCGGCTTTGCAGGGGTGGGTGCCGGCGGCGGCGGTGGCGAGTCCAGCGGGAGGATTTCTGACATCTCCGGCGGCGTCAGCGGGGCCTCGATGGTGGGGATCGGGGGGATCTCCAGTTCCTCCACCATTTCTTCCAGGGGCTCCTCCGTCACCTCTGGCTCCGTAGGCGGTGCTTCTGGGGCGGCCTCTGCAGGTGCGTTGAACTCTTCCAGAGGGATTTCATCGCCCATCTCCATGACCATGGGCATGTCCTCCATCTTCGGCAGGAGGGGCAGGCTCGCTCCGTACCCGCCGATGCCGAGAAGGACCAAGGCCACCCCGGCCATCCAAGTGGAGGCAAGGTGGGCATCTTTCTGACGGGGCGCGATGATCATGGAGCCGAAGTTACCGGGGTCTCAAAACGTCGTGGCAGAGCCCCTTTGGGCCGGTTGCCAGCAGAAAGGGGGTGAAATCTGCCATGCTGTCGCAGGCCGGGCAACTGCCAGTGGTGGCGAGCTTGGGAGCAGGGTATTCGAGAGCGTTCGGAGACACGGACTGGAATGGGAAAACGGCTGCGCCACGCTCTGGAATACCACGCGGCGGGGCGTGATATAGAGACCCAATCGCAGATAGCGGCAAGCGCTTTGTTGAGATTCTCTCTCATTTGTTGTCCCGAATTGTAATCGCAATGTTTGCTTTTTTCACGCTTTATCGTTGAAGGTGGACATAGGTGCGTTGCTCCTGCTTCCGGTCAATCCGGGCGGGGCGGCCCGCATTCATCATCCCTTTGTTTTCCCGCCAGTTCGCACGTCCTTATCGAATCCCACTTCATGTCTTCCGATTCCCCCAGTTCGCACCCGTCTCCCGGATCCGCCTCCTCCCTGCCGGCCCCTGTGACCCTGCCTGCTCCGGAGGGCCTTCCGGCGGCCGAGGCAGCCGCTTCACAGGTCGTGCCCGCTCAGGAGGGCTCCGCCCCTGCCTCCGCTGCGGATCGCGAGGTCCCGCGCATGCTTGCCATGGCCCAGCAGTTGATGGGCACCGGCGCGCCTGACGCTCTGAAAGGTGCGGCAGAGCTCTCCCACCGCGCCATCCTCCTGCTGAAACAAAAGCCCCTGGCCGATGATGACATGTGGCACCGCCAGCTGGCCGCGGCATGGATCATTCACGGGCACGCCCAGCGTGAGTCCGGCAGCCCCTCCGGGCGCACCGCCGCCGTCAAGGCCTATGATGAAGCCCTGGCCCTCCTCGCGAAGGTGCCAACCATCATCAATGATGAAGAGCGACATGACCGGGCCAACCTTTGGACCAATCGCGGCCGGACCTACATGGAGGAGGAATCCCCCGAGTCGCAGAAGGAGGCCGTGCGCTGCTTCGATGAGGCGGTGAAACTCAGGAAACAACTGCCGCTGGAGAATCCCTCCTTCCGCTGGGGGCTCACGGCCTCGCTGATGAATCGTGGCGATGCCCTGACCCGCCAGAGTGATCCCGCCGCGCTGAAGGATGCTGTGGCCAGCTATGACGAGGCCATTGAGCACCTCAAGCAGCTTCCCTATGAAGAGCATGCCGGCACCCGCTCGCGCCTGGCCATCGCCTACATGAACCGCGGCATCACCTGGCAGTGCCATGGCACTCCAGAAGCCGCCGCGCAGGCAGTGAAGTCGTTCGAGGAATCGGTGAACCTTCTCCAGGGCGATTTCGAGGCCAAAGAGGCCGAGCAGGAAGGCATCCTCTCCTGTGCGCTCATGAACCACGGCAACTCCCTGCTCTCCTGCCAGCCTCCGGTGCCGCTCCAGGCCCTGGACTCCGCCAGAGTGGCGATGGAACTGGTGACCGATCGTGAGCGGACCGAACCCATGTGCGGTGAGGTGGGCATCAAGGGCCGTCACCTGAAATGCCGCGTGCTCGCCTATCTGCTGGACCATCCTCCCCAGGGCCCCGGCGCACCCGTCGGCCAGGACTGGATCACGGAAGCTACCGATGCCGCGGATGAGGGCATGGAGCTGGCGAGACACTGGAATCTGCAGGGCATCCCTCAGTTCCAGCCGCTCGCGGGCGATCTGTTCCGCTTTGGCAGCCGCATCTACCAGGTGAGCCAGCCTCACTTCCTGGCGGAGTTCCTTCTCGACAGCATCGACCCCGCCCGCTCCCCCGGGGCGCCCGTGCGTGATCCCTACATGTTCCACATCGCCGGTGAGGCGCTTTGGAATGCCGTGGTGGAGCTGGAGAAAGCCGTGCCGCGCACCCAGGATCCCGAGCAGCGTGAAGCGCTCCTGGAGGTGCTGGGAGACCTGCAGAAGGCGGACGAACGTCTGCGTGAGCTGCGGGAGACCCATCTGGCCCCTGCACCCGGTGCTGGGCCCGCCCTGGCCATGGCGTAGCCCCCTCCGCCAGTCGTTTGCATGAACCCAGATCCCGCATCCAGCCCGGCCGCGCCGCGGTGGATGCGGATCATGCTCTGGGTTGCGGGAATCTACAACATCCTCTGGGGTGCGTGGACGGCGCTCTTTCCCGCAGCACTCTTTGACTGGCTGGGAATGGCCCAACCCAGCTATCCACAGCTCTGGCAGTGCATCGGCATGATCGTGGGAGTTTACGGGGTGGGGTATGCCATCGCCGCCACCCATCCCGCCCGCCACTGGCCGGTGGTGCTGGTCGGCCTGCTGGGGAAGGTGTTTGGCCCCATCGGCATGGTGCACGCCGTGTGGGAAGGTTCACTGCCCGCCGCCTTTGCCGTGACTTGCGTGACCAATGACGTCATCTGGTGGGTGCCCTTTGGCCTGGTGCTGAAGCACGCCTGGGACGTTCATGTGGGGCAGTCAGAAGAGTGGAGAGAGTCACCTCTGCCGGACGAGCGCACCCTGCTTGCGGAGGCTCTGACCTCTGCGGGGCCCTCGCTCGCAGCCTTGTCACAGCAGTCCCCGGTCCTCGTGGTGTTCCTGCGCCACGCCGGCTGCACCTTCTGTCGGGAGGCCCTGGCGGATATCGCCCGGGTTCGCCCGGCGATTGAAGCCTCCGGCACCCGGATCGCCCTGGTCCATATGGGAGAGCCCGCGGCTTTCGCTGCCTTCTCCGGGCAGTACGGTCTGGCGGACCTTCCAGCAGTTGCCGATCCCTCCCGGCGACTCTACCGCGGCCTGGGGCTGCGAAGGGGGAAACTCAGCCAGTTGCTCGGGTGGAGGGTCTGGTGGCGTGGCCTCCAGGCGTTTCTGAGGGGACATCGGGTCGGGAAATTCGAGGGCGATGTCACCCAGTTGCCGGGAGTCTTTCTCATTCATCGTGGAGTCGTGTTACGGCGATACTTCCACCAGACCTCGGCAGATCGCCCTGACTATCAAGCCCTTGCAAAGGCAGCATGAGTATTGTGAAGCAGGCGTGGAGATTTGCCTGAATCGGCTTCATTGTATTTTGGAGAAATCTCCCATCCATCTCACCTGATCCTTCGAATAAAGGTAACGGAGACGGAGGCGGCTGTATGGAAAACGCGGAATCATGCAGCTGACCTCCGGAGGGGGGATAGGAGCAGCGCGGAGGGCGTCCCCAGTGAAGGGGCGTTGGTGGCAGGGTTGGAGTTCCGCCTTTAGGCGGGGTGTTGGATGCGGGTGAGAGGGTTCGAGGAGCTTGTGATGAGGGCGTGTGTGGGTTGATCGTGGACGGGTGTTTTTTCCTCCGGCGACTGAGCCGCCTAAAGGCGGTACTCCAACCCCGGTGCGGACCTCGGGTGAAGATGGAGAACGGGTTCGCGCTGTTGGAGGGTGGAGGAAAAGAGGAGCAGCGCGGAGGGTGTCCCCAGATGGGGGGGGCGTTGGCGGCAGGGTTGGAGTACCGCCTTTAGGCGGGGTGTTGGATGCGGGTGAGAGGGTTCGAGGAGGTTGTGATGAGGGCGTGTGTGGGTTGATCGTGGGCGGGCGTTTTTTTCCTCCGGTGACTGAGCCGCCTAAAGGCGGTACTCCAACCCCGGTGCGGAACTTGGTTGAAGATGGAGAAGAGTTTCGCGCTGTTGGAGGGTGGAGGAAAAGAGGAGCAGCGCGGAGGGTGTCCCCAGATGGGGGGGCGTTGGCGGCAGGGTTGGAGTACCGCCTTTAGGCGGGGTGTTGGATGGGGGTGAGGGGGTTCGAGGAGCTTGTGATGAGGGCTTGTGTGGGTTGATCGTGGGCGGGCGTTTTTTTCCTCCGGCGACTGAGCCGCCTAAAGGCGGTACTCCAACCCCGGTGCGGACCTCGGGTGAAGATGGAGAACGGGTTCGCGCTGTTGGGGGGGGGGTGTGGGGAAAGAGGAGCCGCGAGGTGGGCGTCCCCAGTGAGGGGGCGTTGGTGGCAGGGTTGGAGTACCGCCTTTAGGCGGCTCAGTCGTATTACCCCAGGACGTCCTCCCGCTCATCACACGTCATTGCCACACGATCCCCCTATCTCTGCCCGCGCCGCGAGCCCCACCACTCGGGCAGACGGGGATTCATGCGCTGCCAAAAGATGCCGTGATAGCGTGGCAGGCACATCTCCCGCAGGATGAGGAGCGTGCTTAGCCCCAGCGACAACGCCAGAGCCAGCCGTAGATCGAGCCTCTCCATCCCGAGCGAGAGGGCCGCCAGCACGATGAAGGCTCCTGCCCACACCAGTTCCGGCTTCCGGCCGATGCGGAAGACATTGCAGAACAAGAAAAAGTGCCCAATGACCCATGCTGCGAGCAGGGCCAGTTCCCCTGCGAAACTCGCCAGCCACCCCGTCAGACCCGCGCCCAGAATCAGCACCAGCGCATCGGTCCACGAGAAGCGGAACCCGGGCGCGAATCGAGTGTCATCCGGCGAAGGCATGGCACCGCCCGCTTAAGCCGGGTTGCCATTCCCATTCAGTGCTGCTTGGGCTTTGGCCTGAGCCTCCTCCGCCTTGCGCATGATCTCATCTGGGGAGGGCAGGGAGGCCAGCACCTCGGCAGGGATGAAGCCATCCTGCGCCATCTTGGTCAGGCACTTCTTGCGCTCTTCCAGTGCCTTGTCCGCACTGCGTTCCTTGGAGAAACGGGACTTCGCGGCTTCACTGCGATCCCGCAGGCGTGCGTAGATATCGCCGCCCAGCAGGCTGCTGATGTCCACCTTCATCTTCTCCCGCCGGAGGTCTTCCTCGTTCACCTGCTCGCCATTGATCGGGCCGCTCTGGTGTTTGGGGAACATGATCGCCACCTCCGGGCAGACACGGGAGCAGGCAGGGCAGTTGGTCTTGCAGTTGTCGTTGTTCTGCACCTGGATCTTGCCGTCCTTGCTGACGCCATACACGTCGAAGAGGCAGAAACTCAGGCACTGCATGCAGTTGGTGCAGCGGGAGTAGTCGATGACGGGGAACCACGGCTTCCAGGTGCCGGGCTGGTTCATCGGCTTGTTGCCACGGGCCTTCTCCACCAGGGAGACGATGTCCAGGGTCTCCAGTCCGGTGATGTCCCGGGCCTCGATCGTCACCTTCCCCGTGGCGTCCTCCAGATCGGGCGCCTGTTGATTCTGAAACTGCCCCAGCACCAGCAGGGAACGGTCATCGTGGGGGAAGCCGCTGGCACCCTGGGCCGTGGCGCGGGTCACCGCGTAGCCTTTGTCCAGCAGGGCAGCCATGACCTGCGCCCGCGCCGGGGCAGAAAGCGCGATGGCACCATTGCCTTCGTAGAGGACGACACGCAGAGGACGGGCGGTGTGGGTGATCATCTCGGTAAAGCGGTAAGTGGGTAAAACAGTAAATCAGGGGAGCTGCCTGCGGGAGGGGGCGTCAGGGGATCGGATCAGGCCTTCAGCAGGCCCTCGGCGACCTCGTCGATGGTCTGTACGCGCATGTTCAGGATCTCGACGCCGTCTTCCGGCAGGGAGCATTCGGCCTGGCGGAACAGGCCACGCACCACCCGGGGGAAGCAGGCGGCGATCCGGATGGGGGTGCTTTCGGCAAAGGCCTTCAAGCGCTCGTCACGGTGGGCGGCCATCTCACAGAGGTCGGCCACGGATTCAAAACCCGCCCCGGAGTCGCAGAGCTTTGCCAGCACGCCGTCTTTCACCGATTGCGGGACGACTTGTGCGTACGCGCAGCGGCAGTAGAGCAGTTTGGTTGATGGCGATGTTTCAGACATTGATTTTGAAATGCAGTATGACGGGGCCGGATCGGGCACACAAGCGCCATTCAAAGCAGACGCAGACCGGAGCGGAGTCTTTCAGAAAGAGGCTCTATTGGGGACCCGGGTGCTGGCGTGAATTTAGGGGGGTGGCAGGCTCTGGCTGAGGAGGGGATCATCAGCTACCACCGGAGGGCGTCGGTTTGGACACACATCTTTGCCCCTGCGTTCGCGATTGGGGTAGGAATGCCGGGGGGCGTGTGAGGGGGCCTCGTGGAAGGCAGGTTTGATGAGGCCGGGCCTTCAGCCCTCTGAATACTTTTTGGATGCGTAAACCCAGGGCGTTGCCCTGGGCTGGTATGACACCGGGCCTTTGGCCCTCAATGCATGACGGACTGGCAATACTGGGACGAAGGCGAGAGTCAGGGAGCCAAGTCAATCGGAGGGCCAGCACTGCTCATCCCACGTGGATCCCCAAGTAGAGATCCCAATAGAGGCAACATCACGTTTAGAAGACATGCGCTCGATGCGGGTTCAGCTTCCGCAAACCGGTCATGAGGGCTGTAGGCCCGGCTTCGTCCATAGCTCACACTCTGATCAATCCATTTCATTCTGCGAGCGTCGCAAGCGACAAATGACCCTGGCGGCATCTGCCTCTCCACCCCTTCGCTCCCATGCTCGCGGGGCCGGAGACCCCGCCTCCTTTACTCTGCGGCCAGGTCACGTGGCAGTTTGTTCGCGGAACAAAGGAGGCGGGGGTTCCCAGCCCCGCTCACGGCGCAAACGTCTCATGAGCTGCTCTCCATCTGCCACGTCAGGAGCCGTGCGTCCTGACCGCTTAAAAGCGGAACTCCAACCCTGACGGCGGGCCTGAGCACGTGGCTTGACCCAGCCGTTCACCCCATCCTGTTAATCTTAAGAAAATCTTGTTAATCCTGTCCCAGAAAAGCTCTCATCCACCCCTGACGTCGCTCCTCACTTCTTCAGCGCGTGATACACGCCGAAGTCCTGATAGAAGAACCGCTTGGCCACCCAGTACATCCAGTGTTGCTCGGGGATTTCCTCTTCCTTCACCCACTGGCTGGTGCGTGGGGTCATGCTCTCCAGCTCCTTCATCGCGGTCTGGCGCATGGTGGTGTCATGCGCGCCGTGTTTGAGGGCGATTTCCTTCACCAAATCAGGGCGCTCCAGCACCACGCAGCCGCGGGTATGTTGCGCGGCGATCTCGCGGAAGTCCTGGAGGAATCCGGAGGACGTGAATGTTTCATAGACCCCGCGGGAGTCTTTGATGTTCTCCGTGGCGAACTGGATGATGGGGCAGGGCTCGATATCGCCCTTGGGGCCGACGTGGTGACTGATGCCGGTGGCCATGGGGCAGAGGGCCTGGCCGGCGTGGTCGTAGTACGCATCCACAATCGCAATGGGCTGCCGCGCGCGCTGCTGGACGATGAATTTCCTCGCCCGGGTGATCTGCTCCGGTGTCAATGCCAGCTCAGCATTGATCTTGGGGCCCACGGGACGGTAGGTGTGGAACCACGTGTAGTGCACGCCCATGTCGATGAGCTTCTTGAGCCACTCGACGGAGAGCAGGTCGTCGATGTTGGTCTGGCAGAGGCTGGTGGCCACCCCGGTGAGGAGCTTCTGGTCCAGGCAGTGGCGCAGGCCGCGCAGGGTGCGGTTGAGCACATCCTTGTTGCCGCGGCGTTCATCGCTCACGGTGCTGGTGCCTTCGATACTCACCAGCGGGGTGGCATTGCCAATCTGCCGGAGTGCTTTGGCCGTCTTCTCCGTGATCAACTGGCCGTTCGTGAACACCTGGAAATACGCATCCGGATGCTGCGCCAGAAAGTCCAGCAACTCGGGGTGCATGAAAGGCTCGCCACCCAGGATGCCGAAGAAGCTGTTTCCGTGCGACATGGCGTTGTTCACCGTCCGGTTCAGCGTGTCCAGATCGATGGCATTGCGCGGGGCCTCCACATCCACCCAGCAGCCCTGACAGCGCAGGTTGCAGGAGTTCAAAATGGAGAGGTACAGGAAAGGCGGGAAGTACACGCCCTGTTTCATCCGCTTCTTGAACAGCATCACGGACCGCGCCCCTTTGTAGCCGAAATTCCACGCCAGCTTCGCCAGACACTGAGGGTCAACCGTGCTGAGAATGCGGGAACCGAGGGTGAAGATCATGCGTTGTATGGGATGGGTAGGGGGGATGTCCTGGGACTGCGGGGCTGTAGGTCAGTGCGTCAGTGCGTCAGTGCGTCAGTGCGTCAGTGCGTCAGTGCGTCAGAAGTGCGCTCAATGGGAAGGAAGGGCTATTTCAAGATCAATCAACGTCAGGCGAAGCCCTTTTGACACGCAAAATCTCGATTCGCTGGATATGGGGATTTCTGACGCACTGCCCACTGCCCACTGACGCACTGCAAACTACGATGCCAGTTGCTTAGCCCCCTGAATTTCAGGCTACTAAGACTCCCCGCCCTCGCCTTCGCCCTCCGGGTACCCCGCGTCCTGCATCTTCTGGATGATCTTGCCCAGCAGCACGATGTACTCGTGCACGTCCAGGGAGTCGGGCTCGGGTACGCCGCGGGCGGCGTAGAGCCAGCCGTCCACATACGGATCACTCTTCACGATGCAGGCGTCTGCCTGGAGGATGGCATTGGTGCCGGCAAAGGTGCCATCCATCACGCAGTACACGTCGCTGGCGGCCTTGAAGCCTTCCACGCTGCCGATGGTCTGGCCGGGCTCAATGGGCGCGCCCATCTCCAGCGGGAACTGGCTGTCCACCAGTTCCCCCAGCATGCGGGTGGCAAATTTCGTGAACCCCACGTGCCACAGGCCTTCCTCGCCCTCCACCTGCGACATCCAGTAGTGGGAGGGGGAGTAGCGGAACCCCTCAGGGAAGCGGGCGGAAAACCGGGCGTGCTTGAAGCGGACGTAGTTGAGGGAGGCCATGCAGGGCGGGAAAGGGAGAGCAGAAACGGAGGGATGCAAACGTGTTTTCCGGGTACGATCGCCCGATGGTGAGCAGGAAGAAATTTCATTGGCCGATCCCCCCAGGCCACTGTAGGCGTGGCGCATGAAGTCACTCCGTGCCCTGCTCGCTGCTCTGGCGACGCTTTGTGCCCTGTCGTTGTCGTCCTGTACCTATTTCGGTGTCAATGCCCCGCCCATCCCGCCGATCGGGACGCAAGTCACCTGGCCACCGGCGAATTTCTCTGAGGTGCGCGGCTACTGCTACGACTACACCGCTGAAGAAGAGCGCTCCTTCTTTGTGAACGGGCGGATGCACAACGGGGTGATGGACCCGCGGGGCGTCACCCTCCGTCCGGACCAGGTGCGCCGCTTGCTGGACGCATTGACCGTTTCTCAGGGCAAGCAGTCCCGCACCCCCTGCTACAAGCCTCATCACGCGTTCGTCTTCTACAACTCCCAGGGCAAGGTGGTGGCGGTGTTTGAGATGTGCTTTGGCTGCAACAAATTCCGCGAAACGCCGGAGGGCCTGCCAGAATACGTGGACACCGGGGCGCTCTATGCCCTCTGTCAGGAACTGGGGCTCCCCCTCGGGCAGGGCAATCAATTTTACACGGACGTTTGCCAGCGCCGCCGGGTGCGCTAGTAGATAGGTCCGCGTCGGCTCCATCAATCCCTTCGACGCCCTTCACATCCCTCACCATGGAAATCATCTCCGCACCCAACGCTCCCGCCGCCGTCGGTCCTTATTCCCAGGCGGTCCGCACCGGCAATCTCCTCTTTTGCTCCGGCCAGATCCCGATCGTCCCTGCCTCCGGCAAGATCGAGGCCACCGACGTGGAGGGCCAGGCCCTGCAAGTCATCGCCAACATCAAGGCCGTGCTGGCCGGCGCTGGGCTGACGATTCAGAACGTGGTCAAGTCCACCATGTTCCTCCAGGACATGGGCGACTTCCCCAAGGTGAACCCGCTGTATGAAGCAGGCTTTGAGGGCCACAAGCCCGCCCGCTCCACCATCCAGGTGGCCAAGCTCCCCCTCGGCGCCCTCGTCGAGATCGAAGTGATCGCGGAGTTCGCGGCGTAGTCCGTTCTCCGTTCCGTTTTTCCTTTCGCGCTGGTCGGTTTCAATGCCGGCCAGCGTTTTTTTGTGGGTGCCTGCCGGAGTTGCGTCATCTATAAATGGTGCAATAGTCACGTTCATGGGAACTGTCGACTCCAAGTCCAAGCGCCGAGCTGGCGAAATGAAGTCGGAGGGCCGTGTGAAGGTGGCAAAACCTGAAATGAAGTTGTTCGCAGAACGGGCTGCCAAGAGGCTCAAGGCGTGGTACGGTTCCAGGGTGATCGCGGATTCCGGCGCGTTGCTCAATGACCTGCGTAAGGATGCATCCCGTTGATAGATGGCAGTGTACTTTGATACCGGCCTGTTCCTGAAGCTTTACCTCAATGAGCCGGACTCGCCCAAGGCTCTTTCCTTGGCGGCAAGGCTCACGAGCCCCATATGTTTCACGCCGTTTTTGCGTGCGGAGTTGGTAAATGCACTCCGGTGCAAGGAAGGGCGTGGAGAGATGACGGGGGGCAGACGTCACGAAAGCTTTGGCCGACCTCAGCGCGGACATCCGCTCAGGGTATGTTGTGCGAGCTGAACCTGATTGGAATCGTGTGTTTGCCGGTACCATGCGGCTGTCGCAGGTTCATGCTTCAACGACCCTTTGCCGCACCTTGGATGCCATTCACGTAGCTTCCGCTCTTCATCTGGGGATTGGCGAATTTGCAACGGCTGACAAGCGGCAGTCGACGCTGGCCAAAGCTGCTGGCCTGACCGTGATGGGAATCTGAGGGCTCTGATTCCTGAAGACGGGCTCCATACATCGTCTCAACAGGTATTCACGATAGTTTCCCCATCCCGCGGGCGTTGAGGCTTTTCCATGACACTCTTTACCTCCTCCCGGACCTTTTTCCTTGGTGGCATTCTGGCCGCTGGCCTTTCCGCCTCCGTCTTCGCCGCCAGCCCCTATGAGGGCCGCTGGGCGCTGACTCTGCCCAACGGCGGCGCGGGCTGGCTGGGGATAGAAGAAACGGGCGGCAAGCTCCAGGGCAGCATCCTCTGGGGTGGTGGCAGCGTGGTGCCGGTGCAGGAAGTGAAAGTGGAGGGCGACACCCTCAAGGTCATCCGTCTCTCCAAGGCGAAGAACCCCAAGACCCAGGCGGAAGAACAGGTCACGGAGACCATCACCGCGAAGGCCACTGGAGATGATCTCAAGCTCAGCACGGTGAAGGTGAAGGCGGATGGCAAGGAGTTCGCCCAAGGCGACTTCACCGGCAGGCGCATCGCCGCCATCCCGGCCAAGCCTGACCTCTCGAAAGTGAAGTACGGTGAGCCCGTCACCATCTTCAACGGCAAGGATCTCTCTGGCTGGACGCTTATGAATCCCCAGTCGGACAACGGCTGGAGCGTGGTGGACGGCGTGCTGCAGAACCGCGTGGAAAAAGGCAAGCACCACGGCAACATCCGCACCGACAAGGAGTTCGAGGACTTTAACCTGAAGCTGGAAGTCCGCACCCAGGAGAAGAGCAACAGCGGCATCTACCTGCGTGGCATCTATGAGGTGCAGGTGGCGGAAACGTTCGGCAAGCCGCTGGACTCCCACAACATGGGCGCGCTCTACAGCCGCATCACGCCCTCCGTGGCCGCAGAGAAGGCAATTGGAGAGTGGCAGACCTTCGACATCACCCTGGTGGACCGCCACCTCACCGTCATCCTCAATGGCAACACCATCATCGACAACCAGCCGGTGCTGGGCTGCACCGGTGGCGCGATCACCAGCGACGAGACCAAACCCGGCCCGATCTATCTCCAGGGCGACCACACGAACATCGACTTCCGCAACTTCATGCTGCGTCCGGTGGTGAAGTGAGGAGAGGGCTCCAATTCAATTTTACCACAGAGTCACAGAGGACTCAGAGACGGATTTTTAGACAGAATTTGAGTTTCTGAATCCAGATCTGGTTCCTCGTTCCGGATCAAAAAAACAGGTCATAAGAGCCAGCGGCTTTTATGACCTGTTTTGTTTTAGCGGGGCCTCACCCTATAGACGAGGCCCGGGATTGAAGAAGGAGGGGCTCAGTTCACCTTGAGCAGTTCCACTTCGAAGATGAGGGCCTCGTTCGGCCCGATGTCACGGCCCGCACCGCGGCTGCCGTAGGCGAGCTTGGAGGGGATGTAGAACTCAAACTTCGCGCCTTCCTGCATGAGCTGCACACCTTCCGTCCAGCCTGCGATCACGCGGTTGAGGGGGAAGCTGATGGGCTCCTTGCGCTTGTAGGAGCTGTCGAACTCCGTGCCGCTGATCAGCGTGCCGCGGTAGTGCACCAGCACGGTGTCGGTGGCCTTGGGGCTCTTGCCGGTGCCCGGGGTGAGCACTTTGTACTGGAGGCCGCTGGCGGTGGTGGTCACGCCTTCTTTTTTGGCGTTGTCTTCCAGAAATTTTTCGCCTTTGGCGAGGGCAATGTCAGACATGATGCAGGTGGGTGTTTCAGTTTGGTTTTTGACTAGGAAGGGAAAACCTAGACCCGTACGGGTCATCGGCAAGCACAACCTCGCCCCACCCCTCAGGCCCGGGGGCGCAGATCCTGCTCGTATTCCATCCGGTCGGTGCGGTTGCGGGCCTTGATCTTGTGATCCCGCTTGAAGCGCCGCTCCACGGTCATCTGGCGCGTCTTCTTGCGCTTGAGCAGCTTGGCGATTTCTTCATCCAGCTTCAGGTAGCCCAGGTGCCGTTCGGGGTCCAGGCGGCCCTCTTCCACCGCGATGCGGATGGCGCAGCCTACGTCCTTGCCATGTTTGCAGTCCTGAAAACGGCACTGCATGGCCAGCTCATCGATGTCGGCAAAGCGTTCCCGCAGGATCGTCTCGTCCGTCCACATCTGGATCTCCTTGATCCCCGGGTTGTCCACCACGATCCCGCCCTTGCGCAGCACCATCAGCTCCCGTGCCGTGGTGGTGTGGCGGCCCTTGCCCGTGATCTCGTTCACCTCGCCGGTGAACTGGAACTCGTCTCCCAGCAGTTCATTGATGAGGGCGGACTTGCCCACGCCGCTGGAGCCGATGAAGGCCAGCGTCTGCCCCTTGGTGAGGTAGGGCTTGAGCGTTTGCTTGAAGAGGCGCGGCTTCATGGCGCTGCAGAGGTGCACCTCCGCATCGGGATTGAGCTTGCGAATCGCCTCCACCGCCTCCTGGTTCTGGTCTGCCGGGAAGAGGTCAGACTTGTTCACCAGCACCACGGCGCGGGCGCCGCTGCGACCGATGACGGTGAAGTACCGCTCCATGCGACGGAGGTTGAGATCGGGGCCGCTCTCCGTCACCACCACCACGATGGTGGGATTGGCCACGATGACCTGCTCTTCCGTACTGTGGCCTGCTGACTTGCGGGAGAGGCAGGTCTGCCGGGAGAGCCGGGCCCGGATGACGGTGTCGCGATCTTCGTCACCCAGTTCCAGCGCCACCCAGTCCCCCACGGCGGGCAGTTCGGCGTCGGTGGCGGCGTCATGGTACACCTTGCCGCTCATGACCACCTCGTACTCCTCAAAGCGGCCCTTCTCGACCGTGAGCGCTCCGTAGGTGATCTTGTTGTCGCGGATCAGGCGCGCAGGCACCCAGCCGTTCGCAGCGCAGGGGGCGAACTCCTTCTCAAACGTGTCATTCCAACCTAGATCAGCGAGGGCAACAGGCACGGGGAAGGGATAAGGGATATGGGAGCGGGGTCAAGAGGAAGCATTCCCAGGAGCGGGGTCCCCGGCGGATCCGCGGTAGGCGAGGGTGCGGGAATCGTGAAACCCCGGCCGGAGGTGAACGCAGGCTTGGCAGGCGGCCGGGATCTGCCAGATTCCCCGGCACCCACCATGAGCCTGAACCCGAGCCCGAGCCCCAGCCCCAGCCGGAGTCGCAAGCAAGACCGGGCCTCCCGCCGGAAGAAACGCCCCGCCCCTGATGCGTATGATGACGTTGGAACTGGCGCTGGAACTGGGGCGGAAGCGGGCATGGAGGCACCCGCTGCGCCCTCGCCCGTGGCGGTGGCGGCGGCGGTGACTTGGTGGCTCTATGTGCTGCGTTGTGCAGACCGCTCCCTGTACTGCGGCATCACCAACGATGTGGAGAAGCGTCTGGCCCGCCACAACGCCGGCACCGGAGCCCGGTACACCCGCGGTCGCGGCCCCCTGGTGCTGGAGCGCTCCTGGCCCGCAGGATCCAAACCCGAAGCCCTGAAGATGGAATTGCGGTTCAAGAAACTACGCAAGGCCCGCAAGGAGCAGGCGGTGCGGGAGACATAACGTAGCGCAGATTGGCAATCGGCATCAGTTGGCCGGAGGGGCGAATGATCATTCTCACACGAAGGCACAAAGGCACGAAGAATTGGCAAAGCACGAACAGGGCGGTGCATGAGCTATCTTCCCAGTGCAGGTCCGCAGCGGGTTTGGAGTACCGCCTTTAGCCCAATGCCATCAGGGGAAACGCATCGTCTTGCTGTTTTGCCTTGGCGCGCCTCGGAGCCGCGATGGTGCAACCGCCACGACTGTAACGGGTGAGCCCTTTCAGAAGGGCCGAAGGTCCGGGTTCATACCAGCCTGGGGCAACGCCCCAGGGATAGATGGCCAAACTACCCTTGAGGGCTGTAGGCCCGGTGTCATCGCGTCTGCCTATGACGAGCATCCCTGAATGACGTCGGGCCTGCAGCCCTCAACCTCTAAAACGAGCGCCTACCTTGGGCGTTGCCCAAGGCTGCAATGATGCCGGACCTTCGGCCCTCAGGTCATTCCCAAAAAGGAGGTCATCGGCCACGCCACTTTTTCCCTGATGGCATTGGCTTTTAAGCCGAATCAGGATTCGCATGGCCCTTGATATCGCTTCCGATGGAGCGGATGGCGACAACTTGGAGGCCTCCGGGAAGGAATCACATCATGGGACGCTCGCTTCCTGATTCCGCTTAAAAGCGGTACTCCAACCCTGCTGCGGAGATTGGCAGGACTTTGCGGGTGGTTTGGCGCTGGTGGAGGCGATGAAGAAATGGGAGCAGCGGGGTGGGTGGCCTCAGTAGATTGGGGGTCGGAAGCAGGGTTGGAGTTCCGCGTTTACGCGGTCAGGATCAGGACCCAAACGACCCAGTGCCCCGCCGCAGGGCCCGCTTCGTCTGTCATGGTCGCGTCTGCGACAGCGTAGCGCAGATTGGCAATCGGCACCTTCCGCGCATTCCTCTCACCTCTCTCCGTCCCTGACCTCAGGGATGCTCATCGCGGGCCGCCGCTATTTCCCAGAAGGAGCGCCCTCGCCCAGCTTTCGATGAAACAACTCCAGGGCCAGGCCATGGCAGGTGTTCGCCAGCACGGGGTCATAGCGGTGGCCCTCATCACGAATGAAGGCGTGCTGCCCGTTGAACTCGTGCCAGGTGTAGCTCAGGTCTTGGGCATCCAGTTCTGCCTGCACCTTGCGGCGGCCTTCCAGAGGGATGTGGGGATCCTGCCGCCCCCAGATCATGCAAAGCTCCGCCCGGGTGTTCCGGATGCTGGCCAGGGTGTCATCGTTCATCCCCTTGCCCAGGCTTTGTTTGTGGACGTCGGTGGCGTAGAGACACACCGCGGCGTCGAGGTCCTGATTCTTGGCCGCAGCGCGGAAGGAGAGATGGCCGCCGATGCAGATGCCGAAGGTGCCCAGCTTCCCCGTGCAGGCGGGGTGGGCCTTCAGATAGTCCAGGACGGCCCGGGAGTCGGCATCATAGCTTGCCAGCTCCTTGGCTGTTTTCAGATCATTGCCTTTGTCCGCCCCCGCCTGGTCATAGGCCAGCACCTCGCCCGGCGGCAGGAATTCATGGTAGATCTCCGGGACCGCCACCAGGTAGCCATGCCCGGCCAGATAGGCTGCGGTCCGGCGGATGGGTGCGGTGGCCTGAAAGATCTCCGAGTACATCAGAATGCCGGGATACCTGCCCTCCGCCACCGGGCGGAAGAGGTGCGTTCGCATGGGGCCGAACGGGGTCGGCAGGTCGGCAAATTCGTCAGAGCGGAGGATCATGGGGGAAACGGGGCGGGTTCTGGGGCTCCTTGGACCGGGCCGGGAACACCCTTCGACAAGATCCGGTGGAAGGCAAGCCAGAGCCGCGTCTGACGGAGAATCCTCTTATGACGTTGCTTGGCAAAAAGTCCGTTTCAGTGTATGCAGCCCTCATGACGATTTCACTTCGGGCGTTCATGGGATGGGTGGCAGCCAGCGCAGCCTGCGCCCTGGTGGGATGCGGCCCGAGTGACCAGCCCGGGGCTCCCGCCAAGCCCAAGAAGCTGGTGGTGGCGATGGATGCCACCTACCCGCCATTTGAGGTGGTGGACGAGAAAGGCGAGTTCTACGGCGTGAGCGTGGATCTGGGCCGGGAGCTGGGCAAGTTCCTGGGGCGCGAGGTGGAGTTCAGGAACATCAACTTCGACGGCCTCATCGCCGCCCTGAAGTCTGGCAGTGTGGACTGCGTCATTTCTTCCATGAGCGCCAACGATGATCGGCGCAGGTCCATCGACTTCAGCGATCCCTACGTGAAGACGGGTCTGGCCATCCTGGCAGCCGCCAAGTCCCCCGTGCAATCGCTGGAAGACCTGAAGGCCCCCGGCCGGCGGGTGGCCGTGCGGCTCGGCACCACGGGCGAGCAGTATGCCCGGCAGTTCCTGCCCGATGCCTCCCTGGTGGTGCTGGACTCAGACACCGCCTGCGTCATGGAGGTGGTGAAAGCCGGGGTGGACGCCTGGATCTATGACCAGCTTTCTCTCATGAACTATCACAACCGCCACCCGGAGGCCACGCGGGTGCTCCTGCAGCCGCTGCGTGAGGAAGTGTGGGCCATCGGCATCCAGCAGGGCAACACGGACCTCAAGACCAAGGCCAACGAATTCCTCGCCAAATTCCGCGCAGAGGGCGGATTCGCGCGGCTGGGGGACAAGTACCTTGCCAAGGAAAAAGAGGTCATGAAAGAGCTGGGCATCCCGTTCGTCTTCGATCTGGAGCCGGGCGATCTGGGGAAGAAGTGACCGCGCTGGCCGGGTGGGCGTGCCCCCGGCACGATGAGGCTTGACGCCTGCTCCTTGTGGTTTGAAATGGGCCCCTATGAGCGAAGCGTTTCCTGACATTCCGAAGATCAAGTACGAGGGGCCCAAGTCGAAAAACCCGCTTTCCTTCAAGCACTACCATGCTGACGAAGTGGTGGCGGGGAAGAAGATGAAGGACCACATGCGCTTCGGCGTGGCCTACTGGCACGCCATGCGCAACACCCTGTCTGACCCCTTTGGCGGTGGCACCTCCCAGAAGCCCTGGGATGATGGCACGGACAGCATTGCCAACGCCCAGCGGCGCGCCCGCGTCTGCTTTGAGTTCATGGAGAAGCTGGGCGTGGACTACTACTGCTTCCACGATCGGGACGTCGCGCCGGAGGGCAGGTCCCTCGCGGAAAGCAATGCCAGCCTCGACGCCGTGGCGGACGAGCTGGAGCGCCTGCAGAGGGACACCGGCAAGAAGCTCCTCTGGGGCACGGCCTGCCTCTTCGCCCACCCGCGCTACAACCAGGGCGCGGCCACCAGCCCCAATGCCAACGTCTTCGCCTATGGCGCGGCCCAGGTGAAGAAGGCGCTTGAAGTGACGCACCGCCTGGGCGGTGAAGGCTACACCTTCTGGGGCGGTCGCGAAGGCTACGCCACCCTCTGGAACACCAACCTGAAGCGCGAGATGGACCACCTCGCCCGCTTCATGCACATGGCGGTGGACTACAAGAAGAAGATCGGTTTTGCCGGTCCGTTTTACATCGAACCCAAGCCCCGGGAGCCCTCCACGCACCAGTACGACTCCGACTCCGCCGCCTGCCTGAACTTCCTGCGTGAGTACGGCCTGCTGGAGCACTTCAAGCTCAACATCGAGACCAACCACGCCACGCTGGCCGGGCACACCATGCGCCATGAGCTGGAAGTGGCCCTCGCCGCCGGCGCCCTGGGCTCCATCGATGCCAACACGGGTGACGAGCTCATCGGCTGGGACACGGACCAGTTTCCCACCGACATCTACCTCACCACAGAGATCATGCTGGTGCTCCTGAAGATGGGCGGCTTCACCACAGGCGGGCTCAACTTCGACGCCAAGGTGCGGCGCGAGAGCTTCGAGCCCGTGGACCTCTTTCACGCCCACATCGGCGGCATGGACGCCTTTGCCCGCGGTCTCAAGATCGCCGCCGCCATCATCGAGGACGGCCGTCTTGAAGGGTTTTTGAAACAACGCTACAGCACCTTTGACAGTGGCATCGGCGCCCAGATCGAGAGGGGGGATGTCGGCTTTGAAGAGCTCGAAGCCTACACCCTGAAGAACGGCGAACCCGCGATCGGCAGCGGTCGCCAGGAAATGCTGGAAAACCTCGTCAACGAGTTCATCTGAGGTTGCCTCAGGAACTGAAGGGGGAATCCGACATGGTCCTGGGAGCCACCGCGAAAGCGGTGGCTTTTTTGTGCAAGCAGCGCGGGCTTTGTGAGACGGGGGGCGCGGAGCGCGTCATGGGACGTGCGAGGCGTGATTCCGCTTAAAAGCGGTACTCCAACCCTGCTGCGGTGATTGGCAGGACTTTGCGGGTGATTTGGCGCTGCTGGAGACGATGAGAAATGGGAGCAGCGAGTTGAGTGGCCGCAGTAGATTATGGGTCGGAAGCAGGGTTGGAGTTCCGTCCCGCATGCGGGACCAATGCCATCAGGGAAAAGTGGAGAGGTCGAGCATCTCCCTTTTGTGAAAGTATTGAGGGCCGAAGGTCCGGCATCATTGCAGCCTTGGGCAACGCCCAAGGTAGGCGCTCGTTTTAGATGTTGAGGGCTGTAGGCCCGACTTCATTCAGGGATGCTCGGCATAGGCAAACTTGATGACACCGGGCCTTCAGCCCTCAAGGGTAGTTTGGCCATCTATCCCTGGGGCGTTGCCCCAGGCTGGTATGAACCCGGACCTTCGGCCCTTCTGAAAGGCGCTCACCAGTTACAGTCGTGGCGGTTGCACCATCGCGGCTCCGAGGCGCGCCAAGGCAAAACAGCAAGACGATGCGTTTTCCCTGATGGCATTGGCGTTTAAGCGGAATCAGGATTCGCATGGCCCTTGATATCGCTTCCGATGGAGCGGATGGCGACAACTTGGAGGCCTCCGGGAAGGAATCACATCATGGGACGCTCGCTTCCTGATTCCGCTTAAAAGCGGTACTCCAACCCTGCTGCGGTGATTGGCAGGACCTTTGTAAGGGGTTTGGCGCTGCTGGAGGTGAGTGGCCCCAGTGGGTTGGATGTTGGAAGCAGGGTTGGAGTTCCGCGTTTACGCGGTCAGTTTCAGGAACCAAGCACCCAGCACTCCGCCGCCTGCAAGAGGTTCTCGTTTCTGTTATCCGCCCTCCCGCCCCCCCCCATCAGGCCGCAAAAAAACAACGGCACAGAGTCGCCCCTGTGCCGCTGAAGATTGAGGAGTCAACATCCCGCCGGTTCGAGACCGGCAGGAAATGCATCAGAACTTGATGACAAAGTCCACAATGAACCGGTCATCAATGAAGCCTTCTTTCTTGCCCACCGACTTGGTGTAGGCGAAGCCGAAGTCCAGGTAGCTGGTGAGGTGGGAGCGGAAACCGCCGCCGACCGTGATCTGGGTTTCGCCATCGGCATAGGCGCTGCCGAAGTTGACGAGGTCGTAGCCTTCGGAATCAAGGGGCGCTACGCCGCCTTCCTTCACCACGGTGTAACCGTTGGCCACGACGAAGGGGATGAAGTGGCTGCAGACGTAGTAGTCGGCCTGCAGGTGGTAGTGCAGGATGGTGCTCTTCCAGTAGTCATCATTGGGGACCTGGATGCCGACGTTCGCCTGCAGGTGAAAGTCACCAAAGCCCTTCTGGCTGGAAACGAAGAAGTTCCACAGACCGTCGCCGTTGCCCTGGAACACTTCCTCGTCACCGGAGGGGAACTCATAGGTCACACCGGGGGTGAGGATGAACTGGTGCTCCGGCAGGTCGATGAGTGCGTACTTCAGACCGACTCCCAAGTCGCCGAATCCATCCGCATCCTCGCCTACGCCCGGGTGAAACTCGTTCCAGCCGCCCTTCACCATCATCAGGCCGAGGCGGGGCGTCGCGGCCCAGCGCAACTGCATGCCGTACACCTGGAGATCCCCGCCCTGGGTGGCGAAGTCGTCCGCCAGATTCTGGTAGCCGAACACCGGACGGATTTCGTTCCGGATCACCGCGTCTTCAAAGAGGATGGGATCCGCCACCGGAGCGATGGTGTGCTCGCGCCAGTCGATCGCCTTTTCCAGATTCACGCTCTTGGAGAGCGGGGCGGCGACGGGCTCTCCTGCTTGGAGAGAGACGGTGGAGAACAAACTGGCCACCAGCACGGCGTGAGCCGCAAAAAAGGCGAAGGGACGCATAGTTGGGAGGGCGACATTATTGAGCATGCGAAATATTATAGACGTCTCGTCGCGAAACGCTACGAAAATTATAGAAACAATCAAAGAAGCCGGTTAAATTTTAAATATCGGAGATTCTGCGATGCTGGAATGACCGATTTTCTCGAAACTATGAACGGGCACCCCGCTGCCTCTTTGACGATTTTGGCTAGTTGAACTGTTCCAGAATGGCACCCAGGAGGCCAAAGGCGAGGATGACCACCACACAAAGGACGACCACACCCAGCCAGACGTAGTTGAGGATCAGGCCCGTCATGGCCAGCGCCTTGCCTTCATAGCGGGAGCCTGGCGCTTTGATTTGATTGAGAGCGATATGGCCACAAATCAGGCCTGGAATCACCAGCAACACCCCAAGGCTGCAGGTGACCAGAGAAATGATGCCAAGCACCAGGCTGGCAATGGCAGTGCCCGGGGTGGGCATCACTCCCATGCCCACATGAGTGGGCGGAGCGGGCGGTGCTGGCCAGCCCGGGGTTGTGGGGGCGGGGGAGGGCGAGACCTTGGTGAGAGAGGGGCCCGTGCCTGGGCGAAGCACCTCCACGTCCGCTGGCGAGGAGGGGATGGGGGAGGGAACGGCAGGCAGTAAGGCGGGCTGTGGGAGCACTTCTGACAGCGGCTTCCAGTCGGACATCCCCGCACACCACGCCAGATCAGTGGGGAGGAACCGGCCTGTGGTCAGGCCGCTGAGGATTTCTGCCTCAGGGAATTCTCCAAGGGGGCTGCCGTCTCTGCCGAGGTGGTACTGCATGGTGGGGAGTCGTTGGGGGCGGGAGGCAGGGGTGACAGGATGGCCGTGCCCATCAAGCACCGTGCACGCCAGAGTCCTGCCACTTCCTGAATGCTTCGCGAGATTTTTTCAACCCTAAATGCAACCTGCCCTGGCTGGTTAGGGGGCGGAGAGATTTGGCGGAGGCGGGATCGAAAAATCCGTGTTACCGTCCCTTCTGCCCACGACACGTTTGCCGCGGATCTCCGCCTTGCTGAGGAAGAGGGGTGCCTCAGGGTTCTCCCCGTCCTTTTGCCCAGCGCCCAGATACTCGTAGCCAGGAGAGCTATTGCTGAGAGGGCAGCGCAAAAGGCTGCTGTACACCTCTTGCTCCAGGATGCCGTCGGTGACCAGCGCGTCCAGGTTGTCCGGGTACTTGCCTTCGTGGTCCAGGGCATAAATTTTGCACGCCGTCACCAGTTGCCGGACATTGCTGATGGACTTGGTGATGTTTCCCCGCTCCTGGATGCGGGTGAAGGTGGGTAGCGCGAGGGATGCCAGAATGCCGACGATGGCGAGGGCGATGGAGGCGTAGCCCATCACCAGGCCGGCCACCGCCATGCCCTTGCCCCCGAGTGACCCACCGGACTGGCGCACTCGCGTGAGCGCCATGTGGCCAAGGACGATGGTGATGATCGATCCGATGCCGCACAAGCCGAAGGTAAAGATGGAGATGATGCCCATCACCAGTGCGGCAATGGCCAGACCATTGGTGGGGGAGTGGTACTCCGGGGCCACGGAGGAGGAGAGCGGCACCTGGGTGACCGGGGCGCTCTTGATCTTGGCCGCAGGGGTCATCTGCCCAAACAAGGTGCTCAGCGGCACCCAGTCGGCCTGCCCTTCCTTCCACCCCAGATCCGTTGCTTGAAACTTGCCGTCGAAAAGTCCATGGCGGATTTCTTCGGCGGTGAATTGCCCCAACTGCTCACCATTGCGCGCGACATGATAATCCATGCGCAAGACGCTATGGATTTTGCTTGTGGACGTCAAGATTTCAAAGCAACGGCCAGAAGCGTCTGAAAGTGCGGGCTCTTTGCCTCACGATCCACGAGCCGGATCTCGATGTTTTGGAAGCCTGCCCGCTCCAGCATTTCATGAAGTTCCACCTCGGAAAAGCCCAGCCAGACATCGGCGTACAGCAGCCGCGCTTTTTCGAAGCTATGGCGGAGCAGGTCCAGCACAATGACCCGGCCGCCGGGCTTTAGAATGCGGTGCGCCGCCGCGAGGGCGAGCTCGGGCCTGCCGGCGTGGTGCAGGGCCTGGCTGAAGAGGGCCACATCCACGCTGCCATCGGTGATCGGCGGGTCTTCGATGTCGCCCAGCCGGTAGTCGAGATTGGCGAAGCCATGCTCCTGCGCGAGGCTGGAACCGTAGGCCACCATTTTCTCGGAATTGTCCACCGCAATGACCTGCCGCGCATGCTGCGCCAGCATCTGGGAGACCACCCCCTCACCGGCCCCCAGATCGGCAATGACCAGCGGGGGAACGAAGTGCAGCAGCATCTCCCCCAGCGCCTTCCAGGATCGGCCGGGAATGTACTGGCGGCCAAATTTGCCCGCCAGAGCGTCGAAGTAGGATCGCGCGGTGTCAGCGCGCTTCCGGCGCACGAGCTTGAGGGAGGTGAGGTCATGTTTCGCCTCATGCAGTTCCTGGGTGGCGGCGTCCAGCAGCGCCAGGAGGTGCTCGTGGGTCTCCTGATCCTTGGGCCGTGGCGGCTGCAACTGGTACAGCCGGTTCTTCCCAGACCGGCGGTCGGTGACGAATCCCGCCGTCTTCAGGCGGGCCAGCTGCGCAGAGATGTTGCTCTGGCCCAGGGCCAGAATCTCCTGCAGCTCCGCCACAGAGAGCTCCTCATGACGCAGCAGCGCCAGGATGCGCACGCGGGTGGCATCGGAGAGAAGGGCGAAGGATTTGAGAATTGACGACACGAGAGGAGGTAGTAACGTATCAACGCATCATCATTTGTAAATACGAACTGAAACCCGATCCATGCCAAGCTCCTACATCTTCTCCTCTGAATCCGTCGGTGAAGGCCATCCCGACAAGGTTGCCGACACCATTTCTGATGCCGTACTGGATGCGTGCCTTGCCCAGGACAAGAACAGCCGTGTGGCCTGCGAAACCTATGTGAAGAGCAACATCGCCATTGTCGGCGGTGAGATCACCACCAAGGCCAAGCTCGACTACGTCCAGATCGTGCGCGACGCCATCCGCGAGATCGGCTACGTGAACAACGACGACGTCTTCCACGCAGATCAGGTGTTCGTCATGAACATCATCACCGCCCAGTCTCCGGACATCGCCCAGGGCGTGGACGCGAAGAAGGCCAAGGGCAAAAAGACCGCCGAGCAGGGCGCTGGTGACCAGGGCCTCATGTTCGGCTACGCCTGCAATGAGACCCCTGAGCTCATGCCCGCGCCCATCATGTACGCCCACCGCCTGGGCCGTGAGCTCACCGCCATCCGCAAGGCAGGCAAGGCCGCCAAGTGGCTGCGCCCCGACGCGAAGAGCCAGGTCTCCGTGGAGTATGTGGACGGCAAGCCGACCCGCATTGTGAACGTGGTCATCTCCACCCAGCACGCTGCCGGCGTGGAGCACGCAGAGATCGAGAAGTTCTGCATCGAGAAAGTGATCCGCAAAGTTCTGCCGAAGAACATGCTCACGAAGGACACCGAGTTCCTCATCAACCCCACCGGCAAGTTCGTCGTCGGCGGCCCGCAGGGCGACACCGGCCTGACCGGCCGCAAGATCATCGTGGACACCTACGGCGGCATGGGCCGTCACGGTGGCGGCGCCTTCTCCGGCAAGGACCCCTCCAAAGTGGACCGCAGCGCCGCCTACATGGGCCGCTGGGTCGCCAAGAACGTCGTCGCCGCCGGCCTCGCCGACCGCTGCGAAGTTCAGTTCGCCTACGCCATCGGCCACCCCGAGCCTGTGAGCGTGCACGTTGACACCTTCGGCACCCACAAGAAGTCCGAAGACTCCATCATCGCCGCCGTGCAGAAGGTGTTCTCCTTCAAGCCCGCCGACATCGTGAAGCAACTCAACCTCCTGCGCCCCATCTACAGCAAGACCACCAACTACGGTCACTTCGGCAAGGACGATGCTGATCTTACCTGGGAAGCGATCGACAAGGTCGCGGCGCTGCAGAAGGCGACCAAATAAGACAGAAGACACCAGACTGCCAGACACCAGACATCAGACCTGACCCCGGCATGGCGCATCACAACTTTGAGGAACTGGAAGTATGGAAGCGGAGCGCCCGTCTGGGCGTCGCTGTTCTCCAGCTTGCAGATACCTTGACGCTTTATGCGCTGCGAGATCAGATGGCCCGGTCTGCCATCTCCATCGCTTCAAATATTGCTGAGGGTTCTGAGCGAGATAGTGACAAGGAGTTCCGCCGCTTTTTGGCGATAGCCAAAGGCTCTGCTGCGGAACTCCGCACTCAGCTCTATCTCGGTCAGCGAGCCGGGCTGCTTACTGCCGAAAGCGCTGCTCCCCTGATCAGGGAGGCAAAGGAAGTTTCCTCCATGATTCAGGGTCTGATCCTCTCGCTCACCAGGGCATCAACTTCGGTCTGCCTGGTCGCATGGATCAGTCTGGCGTCTGGAGTCTTCTAGTCTGGTGTCTCTTCTCGTAAGCCATTTCAACGAACCAAAACCCCGAACCACCACCACCACCACCATGAGCAACCGCGTTATTCAAACTGAAGACTACAAAGTAAGAGATTTCTCCCTGGCCGATTTCGGCCGCAAGGAGCTGGACATTGCCCAGCATGAAATGCCCGGCCTGATGGCCACGCGTGAGAAGTACGGCCCTAAGAAGCCCCTTCAAGGCGTCCGCATCACGGGCTCCCTGCACATGACCATCCAGACCGGCGTTTTGATTGAAACGCTGACGGAACTCGGTGCCGATGTGCGCTGGGCGTCCTGCAACATCTTCTCCACCCAGGACCACGCTGCCGCCGCCATCGCCGCTGCCGGCACCCCGGTGTTCGCCTGGAAGGGCGAGACCCTGGAAGAATATTGGTGGTGCACCTGGAAGGCCATCATGTTCCCCGGCGGCAAAGGCCCGCAACTGATCGTGGACGACGGTGGCGATGTCACCCTCCTCATCCACAAAGGCTATGAAATGGAGAACGGCGACACCTGGGTGGACACCCCCTCCGACAACCACGAAGTGTCCGTCATCAAGGCTCTGCTCAAGCAGATCGCCGTGGAGCAGCCCGGCATCTTCCACGAGATCGTGAAGGAGCTCAAGGGCGTCTCCGAAGAGACCACCACCGGTGTGCACCGCCTCTATGAAATGGCGAAGGCTGGCAAGCTGCTCTTCCCCGCCATCAACGTGAACGACAGCGTCACCAAGTCCAAGTTCGACAACCTCTACGGCTGCCGTGAGTCCCTGCTGGACGGCATCAAGCGTGCCACGGACGTGATGATCGCCGGCAAGGTCGGCGTCGTCTGCGGCTACGGCGATGTGGGCAAGGGGTGCGCCGCTGCTCTGCGCGGCATGGGCGCCCAGGTCATCGTGACGGAAATCGACCCTGTGTGTGCCCTTCAGGCCGCCATGGAAGGCTACCGCGTCATGCCGATCGAGGACACCCTTGGCACTGGCGACATCTACGTGACCACCACGGGGAACAAGGACATCATCACCGTGGAGCACATGGTGAAGATGAAGGATCAGGCCATTGTTTGTAACATTGGCCACTTCGACAACGAGATCCAGGTGGACAAGCTGGAGAAGCTTGCCGGCATCCAGAAGCTCAACATCAAGCCCCAGGTGGACAAGTACACCTTCCCCGCCGGCAACAGCATCTACATGCTGGCAGAAGGCCGTCTCGTGAACCTCGGCTGCGCCACCGGCCACCCGAGCTTCGTCATGAGCAACAGCTTCACCAACCAGACGCTGGCCCAGATCGAACTCTGGGAAACCAGGGACTCCCGCCCCATCGGCGTGACCGTGCTTCCCAAGAAGCTCGACGAAGAAGTGGCCCGCCTCCACCTCGGCAAGATCGGTGTGAAACTCACCGTCCTCTCCCAGGAACAGGCCGACTACATCGGCGTGCCAGTGGACGGCCCGTACAAGACGGACCACTACCGCTACTAAGCGGAACAGGCCCCCCTCACCGGGCGGCTGGAGATGGACTCAAAACGCGGTCCCCTGAAAAGGGGGCCGCGTTTTTTTGGATCTTGGTTCGCAGGGGAGTGATGGAGTGATGGAGTGATGGAGTGGTGGAGTGGTGGAGTGGTGGAGTGGTGGAGTGGTGGAGTGGTGGAGTGGTGGAGTGGTGGAGTGGTGGAGTGGTGGAGTGGTGGAGTGGTGGAGTGGTGGAGTGGTGGAGTGGTGGAGTGGTGGAGTGGTGGAGTGGTGGAGTGGTGGAGTGGTGGAGTGGTGGAGTGGTGGAGTGATGGAGGGGCGGAGTGATGGAGGGGCGGAGTGATGGAGGGGCGGTTCGGGGGAGTTATGTCATGAACCCTGTGGATTTGTGCGATCTTGATGCTGCGGTGGCATTGCTTCCTGAACCCGGAGGGTTCGCCATGCATAGCCATGGGTGAAGGGAGCGTAGCGAACGCAACCCATGGTAAGTGGCACTGGGCAATCTACCGCGGAGCGGTAGGCCCATGGCGGCCAAGAATTCCACCAGGTGCATCCCGTGAAGGACGGCAGCGGTTCGGTACGCGATGGGCCTACCGCTCTGCGGTAGCAGGCAAACAGACCCATTCCATGGGCGGCCCTTTCCCGATCTGTGAGCTCGGTCGACCAGGGGGTAATTACACGTCTTGGCGTTCGGTGCGGGTTCCTTCCGTAGCGAAGAGTCGGAAATGAGGGCAGTCACCTTTTTTTGGCTGCGGGTGCATAAAGCTGCGCTGCTCGGTTGAGAGGAGCAGCGAGGTGGGTGGCCTCAGTTGATCATGGGTTGGCAGCAGGGTTGGAGTTCCGCGTTTACGCGGTCAGTTTCAGGCCCCAAGCGGCCGAGTGCCCATCCGCAGAGACCGCTTCATCTGTCACGCTCGCGTCTGCGACCGCGTAGCGCAGATTGTCAATCTGCTGTGCCGCCGATTGGCAATCGGCATCCGTCGCCGGAGCGAGCAAGCGAACCAAGCACCACTGCATCGGAGATTTCCACGAAGCCGGGGCTTCAGTCCTTCTGATGCGGCACTCCTTTTCCCTGATGGCTCGGGCGTTGGGAGACGGGGTTTGCGTCATGGGACGTGCGAGGCGTGATTCCGCTTAAAAGCGGTACTCCAACCCTGCTGCGGAGATGGGCAGGACTTTGTAAGGGGTTTGGCGCTGGTGGAGGTGATGAGAAATGGGAGCGGCGCGGTGGGTGACCGCAATGGGTTGCGGGTTGGCAGCAGGGTTGGAGTTCCGCGTTTACGCGGTCAGTTTCAGGCCCCAAGCGGCCGAGTGCCCATCCGCAGAGACCGCTTCATCTGTCACGCTCGCGTCTGCGACAGCGTAGCGCAGATTGTCAATCTGCTGTGCCGCCGATTGGCAATCGGCATCCGTCGCCGGAGCGGGCGGGCGAACCAAGCACCACTGCATCGAAGACGGCCATCAAGCCGGGGATTCAGTCCTTCTGATGCGGTACCCTTTTCCTTGATGGCTTGGGCGTTGGGAGACGGGGTTCGCGCCATGGGACGTGCGTGGCGTGATTCCGCTTAAAAGCGGTACTCCAACCCTGCTGCGGTGATGGGCAGGACTTTGTAAGGGGTTTGGCGCTGGTGGAGGTGATGAGAAATGGGAGCGGCGCGGTGGGTGACCGCAATGGGTTGCGGGTCGGCAGCAGGGTTGGAGTTCCGCGTTTACGCGGTCCGGATCAGGCTCAGGACCCAGACGACCGAGTGCCCCGCTACAGACACCGCTTCATCTGTCACGCTCGCGTCTGCGACAGCGTAGCGCAGATTGGCAATCTGCTGTGCCGCCGATTGGCAATCGGCATCCGTCGCCGGAGCGGGCGGGCGAACCAAGTCGCACGGCATCGAAGACGGCCATGAAGCCGGGACTTCAGTCCTTCTGATGCGGCGCCCTTTTCCCTGACGGCTTGGGCGTTGGGAGACGGGGTTTGCGTCATGGGACGTGCGAGGCGTGATTCCGCTTAAAAGCGGTACTCCAACCCTGCTGCGGTGATGGGCAGGACTTTGTAAGGGGTTTGGCGCTGGTGGAGGGGATGAGGAATGGGATGGCCGGGTGTTTTAGGCTTATGAAGTGGGTGGGTGCCCTTGCTGCTCCTCCTCCCTGCGCCAAATGACGGCTCCTTCATCTCGCTGATTTCCCTGCCAGAGGCCCAGTTTTCGCTTCGTTACCCTTTGGCCATCCGTTCCATGTCCTGCCGATTCGTTCTCCCGGTTCTCACCCTTCTCGCCGCTCCTGCCGTCTCCCTGCGCGGGGCGTCTGCGTCTGCGACGGCGCTCCTTCCACCCGAATCTGTGCGGGTCATGATTGAAAACCGCTGCACAGACTGCCATGACGCGGAGACGAAGAAAGGCAGTCTGGATCTCACGGCGCTCGCCTTCGACCTCCAGAACCCGAAGGCCTATGCCCGCTGGGTGAAGGTCTTTGACCGCGTGGAGGCCGGCGAAATGCCGCCGAAGGGAAAGGCCCAGCCAGAGGCTGCGCTGCGCAAGGACTTCCTGGGCCAGCTCAGCGCCAGTCTGGTGAAGTCCGATGCGGAGCGGGCCACCGCAGACGGGCGCTCCACGGTGCGCCGCATGAACCGGTATGAATACGAAAACACCGTGCGGGACCTGCTCAAAGCACCCTGGTTGCAGATCAAGGACAAACTGCCGGAGGATGGGGAGGCCAACCGCTTCAACAAGGTGGGGGACGCGCTGGATGTCTCCCATGTGCAGATGGCCCGCTACCTGACCGCGGCCGACTATGCGCTGCGCGAGGTGATGGCGGACCAGCAATCACGTCCGTCGTCCAAGCCGGTGCGCTACTACGCCCGTTCAGAGCCGTCGATGGTGAAGAAGATGTTCTTCAGCGAGTTTAACCGCAACCCGGTGAGAGCCACGTTCCCGGTGCTGGGGTATGCGCCGCAGCCGGATGTGCGGGCGGGCAAAGCGCCTGCCACGGCGGGTGAGAAGGACGCCGCCATCCGGGATCAAGAGGCCATCGGGGTGGTGGCCAGCAGTTATGAGCCCATTGAGCTCAAGTTCAGCTCCTTCAAGGCACCCCGTTCCGGCCGTTACAAGCTGCGGTTCAATGCGTATGCCGTGTGGGTGGGACCGGGGGCGGAGAAGGCCTGGTGGCAGCCGAATCTGGATGTTGTTTCCAAGGGCCGCCGCTCTGAGCCCATCACCATCTACGGTGAGACTCCGCCGCGTCTGTTGCGCTTGCTGGGCAGCTTTGACGTGGGCGTGGAGCCCACCACCCGCGAGATCGACACCTACCTCCTCAAGGGGGAGACCATCCGCTGGGATGCCGTGCGGCTCTTCCGCTCCCGCCCACCGGCACCGCGGAATCCACTGGCGGAAAAGGACGGACAGCCAGGGGTGGCCTTCAAGTGGATGGAGGTGGAGGGCCCCTTGCTGCAGAGCTGGCCAGATGCCGGGCACAAGGTGCTCTTTGAAAACCTGCCCGCGACACGGAAGGACGCGAAGTCTCCCCTCACGGTGGAATCCAGGGATCCGCAGGATGCGGAACGTTTGTTGCGTCGTTTCCTCGATCGCGCTTACCGCCAGCCCTATGACGAGGAGGATGTGCAGATCTTCCTGGGCATCATTCAAAAGGCCCGGGGCGAGGGGCTCGACTTTGCCAATGCGATGCTGGCCGGATACACCGCCGTGCTGTGCTCCCCCAAGTTCTTCTGCCTGGAGGAAAAGCCCGGGAAACTGGACCAGAGAGCGCTGGCCGCACGGCTGGCTTATTTCCTCTGGAACTCCGCCCCGGATGAGGCGCTGCTCAAGGCAGATCTCAGCGACCCCAAGGTGCTGCGTCAGCAGACTGACCGTCTGTTGAACCATCCCAAGTCCCGGCAGTTCGTGGATGCGTTCCTCAACTACTGGCTGGATCTCCGCAAGATGGGGGCTACCTCGCCAGATGCGGAACTCTATCCCGACTACTACCTGGACGACCTGCTCATTGAGTCCGCCATGCAGGAGACGCAGCTTTTCTTTGCGGAGATGCTGAAGAGCAATCTGCCGGCCCGCACAGTCGTTGACTCCGACTTCGCCATGCTGAATGAGCGGCTCGCCCAGCACTATGGCCTGCCACCTTTGGAGGGGGTGACCGTGCACAAAGTGGCACTGCCCAAGGGAAGCGTGCGTGGCGGGTTGATGACCCAGGCGAGCGTGCTCTCCGTCACCGCCAACGGCACCACCACCTCCCCCGTGGTGCGCGGAGTGTGGATCATGGAGCGCATCCTGGGCAAGGCACCACCGCCACCGCCACCCAGTGTGCCGGCCATTGAGCCTGACACACGCGGGGCTCACACGATTCGCGAGCAACTGGAGAAGCACCGCGCCCAGCAGTCCTGTGCGCTCTGTCATACCAAGATTGATCCGGCAGGCTTTGCCCTGGAGAACTTCGATGTCATGGGCGGCTGGCGGGAGCAATATCGGGCCATGGGGGAGGGGACGTCGCCTCCTGGTTATGGGAAAAACGGCCAGCGGTTTGCCTTCCACGCCGCGCAGAAGGTGGATGCCAGCGGGGAGCTGCCCAATGGCGGCGGCACCTTCCAGGACATCCGCGGGCTGAAGGATCTGTTGGTGAAAGACGAGACTCAGATTGCCCGCAATCTCACCTCCCAGCTCATCACTTATGGCACCGGTGCCCCGGTGAGATTCGGCGACCGCGCCGTGGTGGAACAGATCCTGCAGAGCACCGCCGCAGACGGCTACCGGTTGCGCTCCCTCATCCACGCCCTGGTGGGCACCGACCTCTTCCAGTCCAAGTAGCCCCTTTTTCTGATCTGATCACGATGAACCCTTCTGTCCATGTCTCCACCCAGCGTAGCGTGTCCCGTCGCCAGTTCCTGCGTGCCACCGGAGTGGGGCTGGCCCTGCCCCTGCTGGACGCCATGGTGCCCGCGTTTTCCCGGGCGGCTGCTGCCATCGCCACGCCACCCCGGCGCATGCTCGGCATCTGCAACAACCTGGGGCTGCTGCCAGAGAAGTTCTTTCCCGCTCTGAACTCCACCGGTGCGGGCTACACGCTCTCGCCCTATCTGGAAGAACTGCAGGCCCACCGGAATGACTTCACCGTCTTCAGCGGCGTGTCCCACCCGGATGTGGACGGCGGTCATCCGGCGGACAATTGTTTCCTCACGGCTGCTCCGCATCCCGGGAGCGGCGGATTCCGCAACACCATCTCGGTGGATCAGTACGCGGCAGAGCGTCTGGGGCACCTCACGCGTTTCCCTTCGCTGACGCTGGGCGTCAATGTCTCCCAGGGGGTTCGCAGCCTCTCGTGGACCGGGGCGGGCGTGTTGATCCCGTGCGAAGAACATGCTGCCGATGTGTACCGCCGGTTGTTTCTGAAAGGCTCCCCGAAGGAAGTGCGTGAGCAGGAGAGAAAGCTGTCCCTGGGGCAGAGCATCATGGATGCGGTGGCCGGCCAGGCCAAGAGCCTGCAACGGGATCTGGGCGCTCACGATCGGGAAAGGCTGGACCAGTACTTCACCGGGGTGCGCGATCTGGAGAAGCGCCTGGAAAAATCCCGGGAATGGGAAAAGAAGCCCAAGCCCGTGGTGAAGGAGAAGCAGCCCGTGGATCCTGACAGTCCGGCCGAGTATATGGAAAAGGTGCGGCTCATGTATGACATGGCCGCCCTGGCCTTTGAGACAGACAGCACCCGGCTCATCACCCTCATGCTGGACAGTGTGAATTCACCCACGCTCGACATCGAGGGGGCACACATCACGGACGGCTACCACAGTCTCTCCCACCACGGGAAATCTGAGAAGAAGCTTGTGCAGTTGGAGGCGATTGACCGGGAACACATGCGGCATCTCAGCGCCTTGTTCACGCGGCTCAAAGGAACCGGGGAGCAGGGAGCCAACCTGCTCGACCAGTCCATGATCCTCTACGGGAGCAACCTGGGCAACGCCAGCACCCACGTGACGACGAACCTCCCCGTGCTCTTTGCCGGCGGCGGGTTCAAACACGGCCAGCACCTTGTGTATGACAAGGAGAACAACTACCCGCTTCCGAACCTCTTTGTTTCCATGCTCCAGCGCATGGGGTTGGAGGAAGGGGCGTTTGCGAGCAGCACCGGGACGATGAAGGGGCTGGAGATGGTTTAGGTAGGGGGTGTTGGGTGGTGGTTGTGCGGGAGCCAACTGGGGGTTGAGGATGGGTTCGCGCTGTTGGAGGGGGTGGGGAAATGTGAACCGCGAGGGGGGTGTTCTTGGTTGGTGGAGCGTTCGTGGCAGGGTTGGAGTTCCGCCTTTAGGCGGTCAGGAAACAACCGCCCAGCGCGTTGCTCTCACGATGGTTTCAGTGTTGGAGTACCGACTTTAGTCGGCCGAAGCTTTTCAATCGCGCCCTGAGCCGACTGAAGTCGGTACTCCAACCCCGGTGCGGGAGCCAACTGGGGATTGAGGATGAGTTCGCGCTGTTGGAGGGGGTGGGGAAAGATGAGCCGCGAGGGGGGTGTCCTTGGTTGGTGGAGCGTTCGTGGCAGGGTTGGAGTTCCGCCTTTAGGCGGTCAGGAAACAACCACCCGGCGCGTCGCTCTCACGATGGTTTCAGTGTTGGAGTGCCGACTTTAGTCGGCCGAAGCTTCTCAATCGCGCCCTGAGCCGACTGAAGTCGGTGCTCCAACCCTGGTGCGGACCTTGGGTGAAGATTGGAGATGGGTTCGCGCTGTTGGAGGGGGTGGAGAATGTGAGCTGGTTGTTCTCAGTTGATGGAGCGTTGGTCGGGGGTGGACGTTTTTCCCTCCTGCGACTGAGCCGCCTAAAGGCGGAACTCCAACCCCGGTGCGGGAATCAACTGGGGGTTTGAGGATGGGTTCGCGCTGTTCAAGTGACGGTCGTGTGCTGAATGTTGTCGCCAGACGCAGCCACAAAAAAAACCGGGGCGTCCTCGTGAAGAGAACGCCTCGGTCCGGGGTTGTTTGTTTTTTGGGTGGGGTCTTTTGATTCTCTCTGGCGGGCGCTCGTCCTACTGCGGACGGTCGGTGACAATGCCGCGGGCCTTGTCGATGAGTTGCAGGAATTCACCGCGATAGCCCAGGTCATCGGAGCCTTTGCCGGAGAGGGCAAGCTGTCGAATCTGTTCCCAGTTGAGCTCTCCAGCGTGTTGCGAATTCCGCAGCATCATCCCAAACCCTGCGACGGAGGCGGCGAACTTGAAGTCTCCGGGTGCGTCGGCCATTTTCTTCTCCTTGTCCACCACGGGCACCTCCATGAGCACGCTGGTATCGGCGAGGGGCTGCTTGTAGCGGAGCTTCACGGTCATGGTCTCGTTGCTGGCGGGGCCCGCCTTTGCCGCCTGGGCAGGCACGGCTGCGGGAGCGGCGGGGGTGTCGGCGTATTTAAGGTCATCCACCAGGGGGCGTCCGTCGGGGAGCTTCACGTTGGCAGGAACGATCTCATAGAGGGCGGTGACGGTGTGTCCTTCGCCAATCTCACCCGCGTCCTTGCGGTCGTTGTTGAAGTCCTGCTTGGCCAGCACGCGATTCTCGTAGCCGAGCAGACGATACGCCTGCACCTGGGCGGGGTTGAACTCCACCTGGATCTTCACATCCTTGGCGATGGTCACGAGGGTGGCGTTCATCTGCTCCACCAGGACCTTGCGGGCCTCGCTGAGGCTGTCGATGTAGGCGTAGTTTCCGTTACCCTTGTCGGCCAGGGTCTCCATGGTGCGGTCCTTCAGGTTGCCGGCGCCGAAGCCCAGCACGCTGAGGAACACCCGGGACTTGGCTTTCTCCTCGATCAGCTTCTGCAGCTCCCCGGGGCTGCTGATGCCGACGTTGAAGTCGCCATCGGTGCACAAGATGACGCGGTTGACGCCTTCTTTCTGGAAGTGCTGCTGCGCCTGTTCATAGGCCAGGCGGATGCCGCCAGCGCCGTTGGTGGAGCCACCGGCTCCCAGGCCGTCAATCGCCTCGATGATCCGGGACTTCTCCGTACCCGCCGTGGAGGGCAAGATGACGGCGGTGGAGCCTGCGTAGGTGACGATGGCCACGCGATCCTTTGTGGAAAGGCGCTCCGTGAGCATGCGCAGGGACTGCTTCACCAGGGGGAGCTTGTCTGGCTCGTCCATCGAACCTGACACATCCACCAGGAAGACAAAGTTGGCCGGGGCGCGCTCTTGCTGGTTCACGCGGCCTTTGATGGCGATGCGGGCCAGGCGGTGCTCGGGTTTCCAGGGGGCTTCGGCCATGTCCACCTGCACTCCGAAGGGCCTGTCATCCGTGGGGCCTTCGTAGGCATAGGGGAAATAATTGATGAGCTCCTCCAGCCGCACCGCATCCGCAGGCGGGCGCTGGCCGCTGTTGAGGAAGCGGCGGACATTGGCGTAGGAGGCCGTGTCCACATCGATGGAGAAGGTGGAGAGAGGCTCCTGGGCTACGGCCATGAAGGGGTTCTCGTAGATGGGCGTGTAGGTTTCCCCTGCGGAGACACTTTCTCTCTGGCGGAGGGGTTCAGTAACTTCGGGGGGGAGACCCCGGCCGAACCTGGTCGTGTCACCCGTGCGGCCGGCGTCTTTGTCTGCCTTCGTGCTGTCGGTCCCCACGTAGAAGTTTGATCCTGTCGTGATGGTCACGCCCGGTTGCGCCTTTGCACCTGCAGCCGGTTGGGCCGGCTGACGGGCTCTCGCGGAGGCGCCTTCCGCTGGCGTGCCCAGTTGAGGGGTCGCATCCAGCATGACGGGTGCGGCTGCCAGAGGGTCTGGACTGGACGGTGCTGCGGGAGCGGTCGCTGCTCCCGCGGCGGTCACACCGCTGGTGCTGGCGCTGGTGCTGGTGATGGGTGCCGCTTTGGCGAGGGGCTTGGCCGGAACTGCGGCGGCTGCCTGCTTGGCGCGCTCCATCAGATCTGCGGGCGTTTCGGCGAGCTGCGCTTCCCTGGCCTTGAAGGTGCGTGCCGGGGGCAGGGCATCCAGCATGTGGCCCGCAACGCCAGAGGGCGGGGGGCTCGCGGCCACGGACCCGGCCGACTCTGGGGCAGGCGCGGTGCTGGCCATCGGTTGTCCCTTGCCAGACTGCTCTATTTTGATTTCAGCGGTTCCCGCCCCGTTGGTAGCTCCTGCCCCGCTGCTGCTGGTCACGAGTTGAGGGGCGGTGATCGGGGCGGGAGGCGCGGTGGGCAGTGCCAGCGGGGCTGCCGGGACACCGCCCAGGAGAGACTTTCTGTCCTCTCCCTCGGCATTGGTAGTATCCCTGAACCGCTCATCCTGGAGCTCGATCTTGCCAGCCACGCTGGATGAGCGCACCTCCGCGGGGAGCGTGCGATTTTTCTTCTTCACGGTCGTTTCCAGTTCTTTGGGCGCTGGTTCTGCACGCGTCACGGTGATTCCCTCGGACGCATTCGACCGGGCAGCCGCTTCCGGCATGTCCTGCCTGCGCTCAATGAGCACGCCGCTGGGGACCAGCAGCGTCAGGGCCAGGCCCGCAGCGATGGCCGTGGAGATGAACTCGGCCCGCTTCCAGAACGGGGGGCGCACGACTTTGCGAGGCGTGTTGAGGAATGCCTTGAGCACCTGGCTGCGTTGATCGCCGGTCAGCTCCTCTTGCTCGGGAGCGGATGGACCAGCGTTCTCCCCCACTTGCTCCTTGAGGAGGCTGCAAAAGACCTTCATGGCTTCGGCTTCCTCGCGCAGGGCGGGATCCAGGGTCATCTGCTGCTCCAGAGCTGCCCGTTCGTCCGGAGGCAGTTCATTGAGCGCGTAGGCAGTGAGTTTTTCGTTCATGGCGGAAAAAAAAGGGGGGGTGAAGGTTCGCCTCAGGCATTCAGGGCGAGCCAGCGTTCGCGGAGATTGGCCACTCCGAGGTGGATGAGGGTTCCGACGTTGCCCACGCTGGTCTTGAGGGCCTCGCTGATCTCCTTGTAGCTGAGGTCGGCCTCGAATTTGAGGCGGACGGCCTCCCTTTGTTTCTCGGGCAGCTGGTGCAGCCACTGGCGCAACTGCTGCGCCAGCTCCTTCTGCTCCAGCTCCGCCGAGGGCAGGGGAGTGTTGGCAGATTCCTGGTCGAGAACTTCGAGGTCCATGGGAACAAGACGTTGATGTTTGCGCTGGTGATCCAGAGCGCGGTTGCGGCACACCGTGAAAAGCCACGGGGCCAGGCGCTCGCGATCCAGCGTGGCCAGCGACTGGCTCAGCTTGATGAAGACATCCTGGGCGATGTCGCGAGCCTGGTTGATCTCTCCCACGATGCCAAACGCATAGCGAATGACGGGGCGCTCGTAACGTTCGAGCGCGGCGAGGAGGAACGCATGATCAGGGTCACGTTGGCTCATGAGATGTTCAGCGGGCATGACGGCAGGGCGGACCGGATCTTGGAAAAAATTGCGAAAACTCTCTCTTCGCGGCGGTCAGAGGCTGCCGGTGTGAGCGCCCCGCCCGGCTGGAGGCTGAGCTCAACCCTGGAGCTGGCGGACGAGCTGCTTGATGTCATGCGGACGGCGCACGTCCTTGAAGCGCACCTCCGCACCCGGGCTGGCGGAAGAGTCGAAGTCCACATTGCCGATGCCAAGGAGGGCTGCGTAACTTTTTTGCCGCACGTCGATGGCGCGAATGTCCGCGATGCGCACCTCCTTTGAGTTCCTGCCCACCAGCCCGAACTCCATCTCCACACGCCGCGTGGTCACGAAGTAGGTGGTGGTGGTGCGGTCCAGAGAGACGAAGACCAGGATGAGCGCGGCGATGGAACCGAGCAGGACGATCCACTCCAGCCCGTACTGCTGGGTGATGCAGAAGGCCGCACCGCCCAGGCAGGCAAACGAAACCGCCAGAGACTTGGGATAGGCGAACCAGCTGGGGTGCCCCAGAAAGAGGATCTCCTCGCCACCGCGGGAGGGCAGGGTGGGGCCCGCCGGGGGGCTGAACTCCTCCGCCTGTAGCGAAGGTGAAGTGGGCAGGACCGGGGCTGGAGGAGAGAGGCGGGGTTCTAGGAAAAGGTCCTCCGGCTCGTCATCCAGACCGGCCGGGCGATGGGACAGCGGTTGAGGCGGGGTCTGCCGGCTGACCGGTCTGGAGTAGGAAAAGAGATCCCGCTCATCAAGGTCATCTTCGTCCTCCTCACAGTCCTCAGCGGGAGGCTCATCGTCGAAGCCATCGTCCCCTTCATCATCGTCGTCCCGGTCATCCGCGTCCTTGTGAAGCCGCACGTTCTCGGGCGGCAGGGATCGGGTGAGGGGCGTGTCAGCGCGGAATTCCTGTTTGAGAGGGGGGCGGGGCCGGGAGCCGGTGGTCGTCAGCATCGGCGTCCCGGTCACATCGGGATAGGGGGCGGCGAGCAGGTCACCCAGCAGATGGCCCAGCCCCGTCTCATCATCCACCACGATCTCACTGCGGCTGAGCTCCCCGCTCTGGAGCATCGCGCGGAGATCCGCCTTGCTATAGACTTCCGTCAGAGCCGGGTGGTCTGGGAGGAAGTAGCGGGGGTGGCTCATGGCGGGCAGGATGGAGCAACCAATACCCTTTTTTGAGCCCTAAAATCAAGCCTGCAAAGGCTTCTCTTCATCCTCATCATCCTCTGGCACCACGGGCAGCAGGTCCTCCCGGCGGAGGAGCTGTTGCAGATCCAGCAGCGGCAGCATGGCGGCTGTGGATTTGCACAGTTCCGCCAGGTACGGCGTCATGCGGTCCATCTCGGCGATGGCGTTGTGCACCAGATTGATGATGATGCTCTCATCGTAGCGGTGCTTGGAGAACACCTGCCCCTGGCGGAAGACGACCGTGCCCTGATCCCAGTCGAGCTCGAAGTTGCCCAGGTTCAGGTCGCGGTTCACGCGCATGAGCAGCTCTGCGGCGCGGCTCTTGTGCGTATGGGGCACGTTGACGGAGGCCGTGGCCACCACGCCCAGCACGTGCATCTCGCCGTAGCTCTGCACATGCACGGGGACCTTGGTGTGGTAGGCCTCGAAGTTGGATTCCACCACCTCCATCTCTGATACTTCCCGGTAGGCCCAACCCTTGTTTTTAAAGGCAGTCAGGACAGTAGCGTGGAGTGCGGACATGGACTGGGGCAGAGAAGTGAGGAGGGGGCTCAACTCTGCCATGAATACGGCACCCAAGATCAAAAAGAAATGGTCGGGGCGAGAGGATTCGAACCTCCGGCCTCGTGGTCCCAAACCACGCGCTCTACCAGGCTAAGCTACGCCCCGAAAAAGTTGAGGGCGGAGTCTCGGTCAGGAATACGCAACGTCAAGTGCAAGACTGAATTAACGCAAGATTCTCTGCCGAAAACTCACACCAGCGTCTTAGCCGCGCCATTGGGGCAGGGTTTCCAAGACGGAGTGTGCTCCCTTGGCGAGCCAGGCGTGGGTCTTGTCGATCTTCTTGGGCACCACGGTCTGGGCCAGAGCGACCCAGAGGAGACTGGCGAGGAGGAGGATGGCACCGGAGATGGCGAAAATGCCTGTCAGGCTGGGATCGGTCTGCCCCAGGGCGATGCCCCAGAAAATCAGCCCCAGGCCGGATAGCGATCCAAGCCAGGTCAGCGCGAGCTTGCGGGTCCGGGCGCGTTTGCAGTCCCGGCACAGGGGGATGGCCACCTTGGCCGTCTTCCGCACGCAGAGAGCGACGATGATGTAGATCAGCATGCCGGGGAGGATGGCGAGGTAGATGAGAGGATGGTGCCAGGTGAGGGTTTTCTTCACCACCTTCACCGGCGGGGCACCGCATTTGAAGCACTTGTCCGGCAGCGGTGTGTCCTTCATGACGACCATCTGCTTCCCATCCTGCCATGGCCCGGCCCCCAGGGTGACGCCCTGGCGGAGCTTGTCGATCACGGTCGGCTTGCAGGTGGGGCACACCTCCACGTTGTCGATTCGCATCAGTTCAGACGCAGGGTAGAACCGGTTGCACTCCGAACAGGGCGCGACCAGTCCCTGAGCCGTGGCTGGTTGCTCGTCGGGCCATACTTGGGACGCCTGCTGCCAGTCCGGCCAGCCCGCCTTCCAGACCCGGGTGTGGCCATTGATTTCCCCACTTGCCCTCATCGCCTGCAGTTGCGCCTCGCTCACGGGACCTGCTGAGCTGCCATCCTTTTCATAATGCCAATCCATGGGTTCCTTAAGCAAAAAAGACCCGGTTGCGCAAACGAATCCGCGAGCCCGGGAGAGGGTCGGCCACTTTCACCAGAGCGGTGGAGCACAATTCTGGCGCTCCAGCTTGCTGATTCCCCGTGATGCGCGAAACTGGCCGACTACCTCAATTTTATGTCAGCCGAACGCAAGACCCTCGAAGAACGCGCCCAGATGTCCGACCTGGAGCGCCTGCGTCACTCCTGCGCTCACATCATGGCGACAGCCATCCTGCGGATCTGGCCCGACGCGCAGTTTGCCTACGGTCCGCCGGTGGAGAGCGGGTTCTACTACGACTTCGACCTCAAGCATCGCATCACTCCTGACGACTTCGAGAAGATCGAGGCGGAGATGAAGAAGATCGCGAAGGAGAACCAGAAGTTCGAAAAGCGCGTGCTCTCCCGTGAGGAAGCCATCGCCCTGGCAGAGAGCGGCCGTCTGGGCGGGCTCAGTGAGCGTCCGGGCAATGCCTCCCAGTTCAAGCTCGACCTCATTGCCAAGATTCCGGAAGGGGAGGAAATCTCCTGCTACCAGAACGGGGAGTTCCTGGACCTGTGTGCCGGACCTCACGTGAACTACACCTCCAAGTGCAAGAACGTGAAGCTCATGTCCATCGCCAGCGCCTACTACATGGGCGATGAGTCGAAGCCGCAGCTTCAGCGCCTCTATGGCACCGCTTTCCCCTCCAGTGAAGAGCTGGCCAAGCACCTGGAGCAGCTTGAAGAAGCGAAGAAGCGCGACCACCGCAAGCTGGGCCGCGAGCTTCAGCTCTTTGCCATCGATGAGAAGGTGGGCCAGGGCCTCATTCTCTGGCTGCCCAAGGGCGCGGTCATCCGCCAGGAGCTTCAGAACTTCATTGGCGAAGAGCTGCGCAAGCAGGGCTACCAGCAGGTCTTCACCCCGCACATCGGCAAGCTGGAGCTGTACAAGACCAGCGGCCACTTCCCCTACTACAAGGAGAGCCAGTTCAGCCCCGTGGTGGAGAACGACGAGCTCGCCAAGGCGGCCGACTGTGGCTGCTCCTGTGCTGAAGTGATGGCCCGCCTGGAAGGCGTGTCCAAGAAGCTGCGTGAGGAGATCAACTCCCGCACCGGGCAGGACACCATCACCGCAGACCGGGTGATGCCTGAAGAGGACCTCATGGATGGCTTCCTGCTGAAGCCCATGAACTGCCCGCACCACATCCGCATCTACGCGCAGAGCCCCAAGAGCTATCGCGATCTGCCGGTGCGTCTGGCCGAGTTCGGCACCGTGTATCGCTGGGAGCAGAGCGGCGAGCTGGGTGGCCTCACCCGGGTTCGTGGTTTTACCCAGGATGATGCGCACCTCTTCTGCACGGAAGACCAGGTGGAGCAGGAGATCATGGGCTGCCTCAGCCTCGTGAAGACCGTGCTCACCACTCTGGGCATGTCAGACTACCGCGTGCGCGTGGGGCTGCGTGACCCGGACAGCAACAAGTACACGGGCACTGCCGAAAGCTGGGACAAGGCCGAGGCCTCCTGCCGCAAGGCTGCCAGCACCCTCGGTGTGCCCTTCACTGAGGAGCCCGGCGAAGCCGCCTTCTACGGCCCGAAGATCGACTTCGTGGTCAAGGACGTGATCGGTCGCGAGTGGCAGCTCGGCACCGTGCAGGTGGACTACAACAACCCCGTGCGTTTTGACCTCACCTACATCGGTGCGGACAACGCCGCCCACCGCCCGGTGATGATCCACCGTGCGCCCTTCGGCAGCATGGAGCGCTTCACCGGCGTGCTCATCGAGCACTTCGCAGGCCACTTCCCCGTCTGGCTCGCGCCGGAGCAGGTGCGCGTGCTGACCGTGAGTGAGAAGAGCGATGCCTTCGCCAACGAGGTGCTCAACGAGCTCAAGGCCAAAGGCGTGCGCGTGGTGCTGGACCAGTCGTCCGACAAGATCGGTGCCAAGATCCGCAACGCGCAGATCGACAAGATCCCCTACATGCTCGTCATCGGTGAGAAGGAGGCCAACAGCGGTGCCGTCGCCGTGCGCCACTCCAAGAAGGGCGACCTCGGCGTGAAGGCGCTGGGCGAGTTCGTGACCGGCCTTCAGGAAGAGATCGCGGAACGGAAGCTGTAGGGAGTATCCAGCTCAGGAGAAGTTTCAGGAAACCCCGGTTGGAAGTCCGGGGTTTCTTGTTTGTGGGGGGAGGCTTGATGAAAGTAGAAGAGCCGTCCCGGCTCTTGGGAGCGCTGGGTGATGTGGGAGCAAGAACCGCTGGGGTGCAGGACGCTGGGGGCTGTTCGGAGTGGCTTTGGCCTGCCTGCGTCAACAGCAGCTTCAGCGCCGCTCCCTCTGCCATTGCACCTCCAAAGCTGGCGGTAGTTGACGACGTGAGGAGAACCGACCAACCGCGCGCGTTTTGGAGTGGCTGCCAAGGAACCAACTTTGGCAGGTCAATCTCAGTTCGAAGTTAATCCCCGAAGGGGATTTCTAGCACAGCCCAGCGGTTGGACGAGCCTTAAGCGAGTCAACCCTGGGTACCTCCGGAGATGTTGATCAGGTGGGAAGGCCGACAGCATCCGCTTTCTCCCCTCCGCCATCAACACCTCCACGTCAGGCGGATACGATGTCGTGCGTTGACTGACGTTCGCGGCAAGATGCCGCGAACAGCACGCAGGATGCGTGCGCTCCCCAAGCTGCCCGGGCACAGACCATTTGAGGACTGTCAGACCGTGCGTTCCTCAGGTTCCTTGGCAGGCACAAAATTTCCCCGTCTATCACGCTGTGGCAGGAAAGAGGACCAAGGGGCCAAGGTCTGCGCTGGAGCGGGAGCGAGTCGCTGGGTATGCGGAAGACCGTTGCGTGAATCACGTCGCAGACGCTTCAGTGAGTGCCTCCTCACGTCGACAACTACGACCGTCGGAGGTCGCGCCTTGGCAGAGGGTATGACTCCACTGGCCATTGCCGCCGTCGTCAGCCTGTGCGCTGTCGCGATGTTGGAAGCGACACCTCACCCGCGCTCCCTCAGGAACCGCTCGATCTCCTCGGCCAGGCCCTTGCCGATTCCTTGAACCTTGGCGATCTCTTCCACGGTCGCCTTGCGCAATCTCGTCACGGAGCCGAAGTGCCGCAGCAGGTTGGCCTTCCTGGTCTGGCTCACCCCCGGGCAGTCATCCAGGATGCTTTCCTCGACCCGGCGGCCGAGCAGCAACTGGTGGTAGCCGTTGGCCCAGCGGTGGGCTTCATCGCGGATGCGCTGCAGCAGCTTCAGCGCACCGCGATCATGTGGGATCAGCAGCGGTTGCTCCACATCGGGGCGATAGACTTCCTCATTCTCCTTGGCCAGCCCGATGATGGGCACCTCATGCAGGCCCAGGCGTTGGAGCTCCTTCGTGGCGGAGGAGAGCTGTCCCTTGCCGCCGTCCACGATGATGAGATTGGGCAGGGTGACAAACTTGGGGCCCACGCCCTTGGGCTTTTCCTCCTCCAGCCGGCGCATGGCCTCCAGCGGGTTTTCCTGGGAGACGTCGGCGGCGTCTTCACCCAGCGCGGCCCGGCCCTCCAGCAGAATGCGGGAGTAGCGACGGCGCACCACCTCGCTCATGGCGGCGAAGTCGTTCTGCCCGCTGACGATGCGGATGCGGTAGCGGCGGTAGTTGGCGTTGTCCGGCGCGCCGTTCTTAAATCGGACCATGCTGGCCACGCAGTGGGCGGTGCCGATGTTGGCGATGTCAAAGCACTCCATCACCAGCGGGGGCTCCTCCAGGCCCAGATACTCTTGAAGCTCGGCCACATCACGCATGGGATCGATGGTGCTGGAGATGCGGGTGCGGGCCCCGCGCTCAAAGGTGCGCGTGGGGCGCAGCGTCTTCTTGAAGTCCTCGATCATGTCGCGCAGCTCGGCGGCTTTCTCGAAGTCGAGCCGGGCGGCCGCCTTCTTCATCTCCTCCTCCAGAGCGGTGACGAGGTCGCGTGATTTGCCTTCGAGGAATTCACACGCGCGGTCAATCCGGGCGCGGTACTCCTCCTGCGTCACCCGGCCGATGCACGGGGCGGAGCACTTCTTGATGATGTCGTTGTTGCAGTGCTTGTAGTCGTCTTCATCCGGATTCAGCGGGCGGCAGACGCGCAGGCCGAACTCCCGGTTCATCCAGTTCAGCGTAGTGCGCAGTGCTCCCGAGTGGGCAAAGGGCCCAAAGTACCGGGCACCGTCGTCCTTCTTCAACCGCGTGAGCGTGAACCGGGGAAACGGCTCCGCCATCTGCACCTTCACCAGGAGGAAGCGCTTGTCGTCGCGGAAGCTGATGTTGTACTTGGGGCGGAAGTCCTTGATGAGGCGACCTTCCAGCAGGAGGGCCTCCGGCTCATTGCGCACGAGCTGGGTTTCAAAGTCCCAGATGCTGTCAATGAGCGCCCGCGTTTTGAGATCGGCCTTCCGTGCGCGGGAGGGCATGAAGTAGCTGCTCAGCCGCTTGCGCAGGTCACGGGCCTTGCCCACGTAGATCACCCGGTTCAGGCGGTCGCGCATGACATAGATGCCCGGCAGGTGGGGCACATCATGAAGCCTGGCGTTGAGGTCGGGTTTCTCGCGGGAAAAAGACATGGATGGACCGGTAATGTAACGTGAGCAGCCACCCGGCGGCAAATTGAGATTGCACCTTGAAGCCGGGTGGAGGAGAATCCACCCACCTGATGGGCGGCAGGCACCGCTCACCTTCTGTGTTACGTTTCATGCCTCCCTTCCGTCCCAGCATCCGGCATCTTTATCTGCTCGCGCTGTTTCAGCTCGTAGGTGGGCCGCTGGTCATACTGGCGGTGGTCTTCTTCAGCAGGATGGTGGTTCACCAGACTGCGGAGCACGGCCTGACCGTCGGGGTGGTGAAGGCCAGCCAGAGCGCGGAGTGGCAAAAGGTGGCCTCTGCCTTGAGCGGTGCCTCCTACGGCCAGCTCCCCTCTGGGAAGAAAGATCCCGTGCCCGTGGTCAAAGATCCCGGTGGCAAGCTGCTCGGGCTCCTGTGGGTGGGCGTCACGCTCCCTGAGGATCCGCCTATGCCCTGCGACGGCCCCCACCTCTGGGTGCGCCCCCTGATCTCGGCCTGGCCTCATGCGCCGCCCCTGCCACCGCCACGATGCGCGTGACATTCCCCGCCGGTGAACCGTCGGTGATCGGTGCTTTTTTGCTGAATGCCACCTCCTTCTGCGGAGGGGCTGGAAGAGTGCGTGACAGTGCCCTGCCCTCGTGAAAGGGCGGGTTCTACGCCCCCCCCATGGCAGTGAAGCGCCCTGCTGACTGACGGCGCATTGGAATCTCGTTCCCCGCCCTGGCCTCGCCTTTGTGCAGGCAGACCCTCTCGCGACCGATGACCGGGCACACGCGCCCGGACAACGCATCCACTCATTCTCCCATGTCACTTTCCATCCATTCTCGATTTGTTATCGCATCATCCCTGGCAGTGGCCATCGCGGCCCCCTTGGCAGGACAGGAAGCCCCCACCGAACTCGACGCCGTCACGGTGGTCGGCAAAGCGGAAGATCTCCTGGGGGCCGCGCCAGCGGCTTCTGAAGGTCGTGCCAGTTCAGAAGATCTGCTGAGTCGCCCGATCCTGCGCCGGGGCGAGATTCTGGAGACCATACCCGGCGTCATCATCACCCAGCATGCTGGTGGCGGGAAGGCCAACCAGTATTTCCTGCGCGGCTACAATCTGGACCACGGCACAGACTTCGCCACCAGTCTGGATGGGATGCCGCTGAACATGCGCACTCATGCCCATGGCCAGGGTTATACGGATCTCAACGGCGTGATTCCGGAGCTGGTGGAGCGTCTGGACTATGTGAAGGGTACCTACACCGCCGCCAACGGAGATCTCTCCACCGCGGGCGGTGCGAACTTCCTCCTCTTCAAACATCTGGAACGCAACCAGGCCACCTTTGAGATTGGGGAGGACAACTACTACCGCGGCCTCATTGCCGGCTCCATCCGCCTGGATACACCTGTGGCTCCGGCGGATGGTGGGGTGGTGAACGCCAAGAATGCCGGGAAAAACCCGCAGCCCGTGGCTCCGGTGGACCCCGACGTGACGGAGAGCCTGACGTATGCACTGGAGTACAACACCTATGATGGCCCCTGGGTGCTCCCGGAGGACTTTGAGCGCTGGAACGGGCTGCTGCGTTATTTCAAAGGTGATGAAGACAACTGGTTCACCGCCACGCTCATGGGCTACCACGGTGAGTGGCGCTCCAGTGACCAGATCCCCCAGAGGGCCGTGAAGGACGGCCGGATTGACCGGCTTGGCACTGTGGATCCGACGACGGGTGGACACTCCCAGCGCTACAGTTTGAATCTGGCCTTCCAGACGACGGAGGGCGATGTCGTCACCACCGGGAATGTGTACGGCATCCACTATGATCTGGACCTGTACTCGAACTTTACTTATTTCCTCGACTATCCGGATCGCGGGGATCAGTTCCAGCAGAAGGAAGAGCGGTGGATCATCGGCGGCAATCTGGCCCGCACTTGGAAGAACCAGGAGTTCTTTGGCACTCCGGCGGACTATACGCTTGGCTTCCAGACGCGGCATGATCTGATCGACCCCATCGGCCTCTATCGCACGGAGGCGCGCCGGCGATTTGCCACGGTGCGGGAGGACGAGGTGTATGAGAGCAGCTACAGCGTGTACGCAGACAGCACCGCCCGCTGGACGGACTGGTTCCGCACGAACATCGGCGTGCGCGGGGATGTGTTCTACTTCGACACCTCACAGAGCACCCTGGCGGCCAACGAAGGCTCTGAGTGGGACGGCATCGTCAGCCCGAAATTCAGCGCCATCTTCGGCCCGTGGCAGGAGACGGAGCTCTATCTCAACTACGGCATGGGCTTCCACAGCAACGATGCGCGTGGGGTGAACACGGTGGTGGATCCCAACAGTGGGGATCGCGTGAACAAGGTGGATCCGCTGGTCCGTACGATGGGGGGAGAGATCGGCGTGCGCACCCAGGTGGTGCCGCACCTCACCAGCACGCTGGCCCTCTTCTGGCTGGAGAGCGATAGCGAGCTCGTGTACATTGGCGATGCCGGTGCCAATGAGGCGGGTCCCGGGTCCCGGCGGTATGGCATTGAGTTTGCCAACTACTGGCGTCCGGTGCGCTGGTTCAGTCTGGATGCGGAGATCGCGATCACCCACGCACGCTTCACAGACGCTGGTGATGAAGACCACATCCCGGGGAGCATTCCCTTCATGTTCAGCGGCGGGATGACGCTCGGCGCGCATGCGGAAGACGAAGGTTTCTTCGCCACCCTGCGGGCACGGGCCTTTGACCGCCGTCCCCTCATTGAGGACAACAGCGTGAAAGGCAAGTCCAGCTTCTTGGTGAATGCCGGGGTGGGTTATCGCAAGGCCAACTGGGAGGCGGCGGTGGAGTGTCTCAACCTCTTCGACCGGGAGGACAATGACATCGAGTACTCCTACACAAGCCGTCTGCGGAACGAGGGGCCGGAAGGCTATGATGACGTGCACCTGCACCCTACGGAGCCCAGGACGTTTCGGTTGAGGGTGACGTATCGGTTCTAGGAGTTGGTGAGAGGGAGGCTTGAAATGGCAAACTTCAAACTTCAACGATCAAACCACAAGGTGGCATGGCCGCAGGGTAAAGGAGGCGGGGTCTCCGGCCCCGCGGTCTGTGGGGTGGGCGGAGCGGGGGAGCGGATCAAGGGACGCTTGGTGTGTGAGCGGGGCTGGGAACCCCCGCCTCCTGTACCCACGAACAAGCGACGAGGTGACTTGGCCGCGGGTTAAAGGAGGCGGGGTCTCCGGCCCCGCGGTCTGTGGTGTGGGCGGAGCGGGGGGGGGGATCGTGGGACGTTTGGTGCGTGAGCGGGGCTGGGAACCCCCGCCTCCTTTACTTACGATCAAACCACAAGGTGGCATGGCCGCGGAATACAGGAGGCGGGGTCTCCGGCCCCGCGGTCTGTTGGGTGAGCGGAGCGGGAAGGGGATCAAGGGACGCTTGGTGAGTGAGCCGGTCAGAACAACCGGACTACGCCCGTAGCGACCTCACATGGTCAGAACTCAAGTCTTGAGTCTTTCGTCTTCCAGTCTTGTGTCTCCCGCGCAGCGGGTCGAGAGCGGCAAAATGTCGCACCGCACTACCGCACTACCGTATTTCGGTGTCACCTGCACTACAGCCTGACAGACAACCTTCGTCACCTGTTATGCCATTAGTAGTTGAATAGAACCCGCCTCTGTCCATGGCGTTCCTGGAAGGCATGGAGCGTCAAACTTCCGGTTGACGGAGGAAGTGCCTCACATGATGGTGCATAACTTGTCGTGAAGCGTTCTCTGCAATCATTGCTGTGCCTGATTGCCGCCCTGCATCTTGTGGGCGGGCATTGGGGCGTCATGCAGATGATTGCCTGGGCGCAGATGTTGCGGGACTACTCGCAAGACCGCGGTGTGGCGGTGGCGGTGATGGATACCTTTAATGGAGAACATCCCTGCCCCATGTGTGACAAGATCAAGGCGGGCCGGGCTCAGGAGGAGCAGCAGAAGCCCGCTTCATTGCCCAAGGCAGACCAGCCGGCGATCTGGCTGGTTGCCTCCAAAGTGGTACAGGATCTGCCCGCGTCTCCGTGGGCCACAAGCAAGGTGCAGGCGGCATTCGCCGAACCACGGCAGCTTGCTGCACAGTATGATGCCGGGCCGGCCACGCCGCCGCCACGAGCTGGCATCTAACCTCCTGTTTTGCAGATCCTTGCGAGGCCTCAGCCGGTAACCTCAGATGGTGTGACCGCGCCTTCTGCCACGGGCAGAGGGGTGCAACATGGCCATGTGGCGGTCGTTGGTGACCTGGTCCCTGCATGAAGAGTGATGGTTCACGCCATTCCTTTCATGCCGCCATCGCGGTGGACTGCCAGACAGGATAGAAACGCCCTCTTAACGCGCCCGATCATTTCTCCGGTCTGCCTCTGTGTGTGGCCGGAGGGGCGTGCGTGCTCAGTTACCCTGGACCGCCCGGGCCTCTTCCGCCCCAGGCCTCATCATGTCCATGGCCGATTGCTGCCTTCCTTGTTACATCCAACCCCTCATGCCCTTAGTTTGATATGTATTGCAAAAACTTTCTTGTTCCTTGTTTGACCGCCCTTTCCCTTGGTCTCGCCACTGCTGCCTCACACGCCCAGGATGCGGCGCTGGAGGCTCAGAAACAGGCTGGCCAGCAAGTGTACTCCATGGTCTGCTTTGCCTGCCACCAGCCCACAGGAGCAGGGATTCCCGGCATGTTCCCGCCGCTTGCGGGCTCGGACTGGGTCTCGGCAAAGAAACCGGACCGCCTGATCCGCATGGTCATTCACGGCATCACCGGGCCCATCTCCGTGAACGGCAAGCCCTTCCCCACCCCCGCACCCATCATGCCTCCGCAGGGGACTCTGAGTGATGAACAGATCGCCAATGTCCTCACCTACGTGCGCACGGCCTTTGGCAACACTGCTTCCGCAGTCTCGGCTGCGGAGGTGAAAGCCGTTCGCACGGCGGAAGCTGCGCGAACCTCACCCTGGACCGAGGCGGAACTTCTGAAGATTGCAGTGGAGTAACGTCATGAGCACAAACGAAAAACCAGAAGGGGAGGCCGGAGTGGGAAAAGGAGGGTGGATTCATCTGCTCACTCTCTTTTTTGCCTCTGTCGTGGCGCTGTTCGCGGCCAGCGCCGGGCTGGTGCTTGCTGCCGGCGGTCTGCAGCACAGCCTTGGCCTGGCCGGGGCTTCGCAGCCACCGCCACCGGCGAAAGGCACTTCTGACCAAGGACGGGCCGGCGCGCCCACGCTCGTGTCTGAAGCTCCAGCCGCCCAGGCGGGCGGCCCCGGCGCGGCAGCAGCAGGGGTGAATCCGCAGGTCATGGCGGAGGGGCAGAAGATCTATGCAGGCTCCTGCATGGCATGCCACCAGGCGACTGGCCAGGGCGTCCCCAACGTCTTTCCTCCTCTGGTCAACAGCGACTGGGTTTGCAACGAGGACGCAGACTGCGCCATCGCCGTCGTGCTGTGTGGATTGCAGGGGCCCATTGAAGTGAACGGCAAGCCGTTTTCCTCACCCATGATCATGCCTCCGCATGGGGCGATGCTGGATGATGCGAAGATCGCCGCGGTTCTTACCTATGTGCGCAACGCCTGGGGCCATGCCGGCTCTGAGGTGCCCGCCACCCGCGTGGCGGCGCTGCGTGCCAAGTTCAAGGAACGCACCGCTCTCTGGACCCAGGCAGAGGTGCATGGCGCCGTGCATGGCGCTGCCTCCCAGCCCCACCCTGCCAAAGCCGATGGGCCGGTCAAGTAACCTCAAGGTTCCACCGGGATCCTTCTCACGCGCCTGGTTCCTGGTGGGCGCGGCGGGGGCGCTGCTGTTTGCCCATGCCCCGCTGCCGGAGGATCAGGACGGCAGGCCCGGGGCCCTGCACCCGCTGGTGCCCAGCCTCGTCTATGATCAAGCGTGCTGCCAGTGCCACGGGGCCGAGGGGCGCGGCGTGCCGCCGTGGGTGGGGCCCTTTCCGGCGCGCCGTATGAGGGAAGCCAACTCCACCGGGTGGAGCATCGCGGTGGTGTTGCAGGGGTGCAGCCTTGCGAATCCCCAGGCCCCGGGAGGGGCCCGGGTCATGCCCGCCATGGGGGCGTGGTTGAATGATGCTCAGATTGCCGAGGCGCTCACTTTTGTGCGCGTCGGCCTCTGCGGTGCCGGCTCCGAGGTGTCCCCGGACGCCGTTGCCTCCTGGCGCGGGCGCGCCGGGGGGCGGCGGGAGCCGTGGACACGTGATGCATTTCATCGAACCTTTGGGGGTGCGGCAGCCACCCTTGCCCAGGACGACCACCCATGAACAAGCCTGAATTGTCCCCCACCACCGGTCCGCAGAGCGTTCCCTTCCGCCCATGGAAGTTCTGGACCGCCATCGTCTGCCTTTGCGCCCTGCTGGCAGGCATCTTCTGGTGGATGAATCGTACGCTGCAGCGCGGAACCCGTGCTTCCGAGCCTCTGCCCCGCTATCTGCGGGTGGCGGAGACCTTGCAGGCGGTCGAGCGTGATGGCAGGGAGGTGAGCTCCGCCTCGCTGGACGGCAAGGTGCGCCTGTTTGCCTGCCTCTACACCGTGTGTCCGCATGGGTGTGCCGCCGTGATGGGGCAGATGAAAAAACTGCATGAGGCTCACGGCAACCGCCCGGACTTCCAACAGGTCTCCATCACTGTGGTGCCGGATCGTGACACCCCCGAGCTGCTCACCGCCTTTGCTGAAGGCATGGGGGCCGGGCAGTCCTCGTCGTGGTGGTTCCTCACCGGGCGCCAGTCTGCGCTCTGGGATTTCATGAGCAAGGGGCTGGGCATGGCTCCGCCGGTGCCCATCCCGCCGGATGAACGGCTCAACCCGCTGGACTTGTATGCGCATGACCTGCGCATCGTGCTGGTGGATCGCAAAGGTTGGGTTCGCGGTTATTACGAAGTCTTCCATCCCCAGCCGGAGATAGCCTCCCTCATCTGTGAGCGTCTGGCGGAGGATGTGAGCCGCCTCCTGGACGACCCAGACCTTTAACCCGCCTGTCTGCCCCACGTCATCATCCGCCCCTGAACCTGAAAACCTGATCCCTGCCATGAACACCCAAACCAAACTCACCCTCTCCCGCCCGTTGGCGTCCACAAGCCATTGGCTCCTCGCCGCATGGATGATCGTCCTGGCCCTGCTGCCGCAGGGTGGGCTGCGCGCCGGGGAGAAGCCTGTTTACATCTATGAAGGCCGGATCTCCGGTGTCTATTGCAGCGCCTGCTCTGCCAAGGTCAAGGCGGCGCTGGGCAGGCTGGATGGAGTGTCCAAGGTCAAGATCACCGCCGCAGAAGAGCTGGGCGTGCAGGCGTTGCAGGTGCTCTCCACCTCCCCTGGACTTACGAAGGAGGCTGCCATCGCCGCCCTGGGGACGTCGGCCAAGGAGTTCACCATCCTGCAGTTCAGCCGCAAGCCGTGATGCCGTGAAGGCGGAAGAATTTGTGCCGGGCGGCTCTCCTGAAGCCCGGCGCAAGAACCAACCAGACAAACAACCAAACAACTCAGAACATCCTCAAATGAAAAAGACAAAGCGACATGGAATCGCAGCGCTGGCTCTGGCCTGTGGCATCCATTCCGCAGCGGCAGGGGTCCCCTCCGCTGCTGACTCTGGCAAGGCGGTCATCACGCCGGCCGCAACGGAAGAAAAAGACTGGACCGCCGCCCGCCCGGACGGGCACGCGCCGATTGGCGTCATGGCTGATCACATGCACCACGCGGGTGAATGGATGTTGGGCTATCGCTACATGTTGCAGCACAGCGAGGGGCTGCGGCAGGGGGATGACTCTCTCTCCACGAATGCACTCTTCCACACCCACGCCCCCAACGGTGACCACTATGCGGTGGCCCCGCTGGAGATGGACATGCAGATGCACATGCTGGAGCTCATGTATGCACCCACAGATTACCTGACCTTCATGGTCATGGGAAACTACATGGAGATGGACATGGACATGTACGGGGCCGCCCACCACGGCGGGCATGGAGCCGGCCATGGTGACGCCCATGGCGCATCCACCCACAGGACGTACAGCAGCCACTCCGTGAGCGGCTGGAGCGACACCAGCTTCACGACGATGGTGCGCCTGTTCAATGCCAACCGGCAGTCCGCCCATCTGCAGCTCGGCATCAGCGCCCCAACCGGGGACGACGGCATCAAAATGGGCGATACCTACACCCACTATGGCATGCAACTGGGCTCCGGCACCTGGGACCTGTTGCCGGGCATCACCTACCTCGGCCAGGCCGACCGCCTCTCCTGGGGGGCGCAGTATTCCGCTGTGCTCCGTCTGGAGGAGGAGAATGACAGCGGCTTCCGTTTTGGCAACGTGCACCAGGTGACAGCCTGGTCGGCCGTGAAGCTCAATGACTGGGTCAGCGTAAGCGGCAGGGCCGTCTATCGCCACGAAGGGGTGATTAGAGGGCATTACAACGGGCCGCACAACCATTCATCCCCGCCTGATTTCCAGGGCAACTACGGCGGTGACTCGGTTGATCTCGGCGTGGGCATGAACTTCCGCGTGCCCAACGGGCCGCTGAAGAACCAGCGCCTTGCGGTCGAGTGCCTGTGGCCGGTCTATCAGGACTTGAACGGCGTGCAACTGGAGCGGGACTGGACGCTCTATGCGGGCTGGCAGTGGGCGTTCTGACGGAACCCCCGCCCTTTGTCATCATCAGTTTGCGCCGGCGGCAGTTTGCCGGCGCGTTTGGGCATGCGGCTGCACCCCGGAAATGGGGTGCAGCCGTTGTCGTGCGTTCAGGTTTCATCGAACCACGACTGTTCCAGTGCGACATTTCGCCACCTTTACGTTGTGATGCTTTCCGTGAACCTTGCAGGATGGACTTTCCACCCTACTATCTGGATCACGTGGCGGGGGGGCGATTGATCATCGGCCTGATCGCCTCGCTTCATGTTCTCATCAACCACCCGCTTGCCGTGGGGGCATATCCCATCCTCACCTGGATGGAGTGGTGGGCCCACAAACACCAGCGGCCGGATATTGACCGCCTGGCCTACCGCGTCACCTCAGTCGTGTTTATTGTGACGACGACGGTGGGCGCGCTGACGGGCGTGGGCATCTGGGTGTCCACCTCCTTGTTTGCCCCGTTTGCGATTGGCAGCCTGCTCAGAGTGTTCTTTTGGGGATGGTTTGCGGAGTGGCTGGTCTTCATCAGCGAGGTGGGTCTCATCATGTGGTGGTTCCTGAGCTGGAAGCAGGCAAACACCCCTGAGAAGAAGCGCCGGCACATCAAGATCGGTGTCGCGCTGAGTGTCATGTCCTGGTTCACCATGGCTCTTATTGTGGCGGTTCTGGGCTTCATGATGAAGCCCGGGGAGTGGAGCCAGACCAGGGCGTTCCTGGACGCGATGGTGAACCCTCTCTACCTGCCGCAGCTTGGGTTCCGCACCTTCTTTGCGCTCATGACCGGGGCGGTGTTTGTGTGGTTTTCCTCCTTCTTCTTCACGAAGGGGCAGCGGGAGCTGCGCACCTGGCTGGTGTACCGCCTTTCCCACTTCACCATGGTGGGGCTCCTGATGACGTTGCTCTTTGGCCTGTGGTACTGGCAGAGTGTGCCGGATGTGATGAAGGCCAACAGTGCGGTGGCCCTGCTCTCCCAGCAGTTCATGAGCTGGCATGACCAGTTTTCCGCCCTGCTTGGGTGGACGCTTGTTTCGTTCCTGGTGGTGGCTGTCGCAGGCCTGTCGTTCTCAGAGATGGTACCCCGGTGGGCGCTGCTCCTGCCCAGTTTCATGGGCATCTGGATGCTCGGTCATTTCGAGCGGGCGCGTGAGTTCATGCGCAAGCCGTGGGTGATCGGGGAATATCTTTACTCCAACGGGGTGCGAAAGGATGAGCTGGCATTTCTCCAGCACGAAGGAATGCTGAAGCATGCCACCTATGTGGCCCACCGGACCGTGACGCCGGAGAACAAGGTGGAGGCGGGCCAGGATGTCTTCATGATCGCCTGCTCCCGCTGCCACAGCACCACGGGGCTCAATGGCGTGCTGGAAAAATTTGCCATCATGTACGGGGCTGACAAGCCATGGGACGACGGAGCGATGAAGGCCTTCATGGCCAACATGCACCAGTCCCGCACGTTCATGCCGCCTTTCCCCGGCACTCCTGAGGAAGCGGAGGCGCTGGTCGCCTATCTGCAAAAACTGCGTGCGGAACCCCGGTCCCTCGAAGGCGCGCAGAGCGCCGGCATCAGGCTGCCCCAGCCGGACGCCGGGACGCGTGTAGCCCAGCAGAAACTCTGACTCATCTTCTCTCTCCCTATTCCATGACCCTGTCTTATACCGCTGTTGCCCAGTTCCTTGCAGCCGTGCCCGTGCCCCGGGACCTGCCTCTGCCACTGCCCGTGCCTGAGGCGGTGCTGAAGGGGCTGCTGGTGCTCTTCTTCTTGTTGCACATCTTTTTTGTGAACCTCATGGTGGGTGGTTCCTTCATGGTGGTGTTTTTCGAGTATCTCGGTCTGCGCCGCAAGAAGTGGGACGGCCTGGCCTATGAGGTGGCCAAAACGGTGACGGTGAACAAGAGCCTCGCCGTGGTGCTGGGCATTGGCCCGTTGCTCTGCATCAACCTGGTGTACACGGTGCAGTGGTACGGGGCCAATGCGCTGACCGGACATGCCTGGCTTCTCATTGTGCCCACGGTCATCAGCGCCTTCCTGCTGGCTTATTTGCACAAGTACACCTGGCATGCCTGGGATCACGGATGGAGGAAGAAGCTGCACCTCGCGGTGGGCGTGCTCATGGCCCTGCACTTCTTGTTCATCCCGCTCATCTTCCTGGCCAACGTCAACCTCATGCTCTTCCCCAGTGAGTGGGAGAAAGTGCGCGGCTTCTTCTCGAGCCTGCAGATCGGGAATGTCTTTCCCCGCTATCTGCACTTCCTGCTCGCCTCTGTGGCGCTGGCTTCCCTGTTTATGGTGGGGTGGTTTGGCAGGGCTGGTGCGGCAGGTGCTCTGCCTCAGGGATTCAGCCGGGATGACCTGCGGCGCACGTTCTACCGGGCCGCGCTGGTGCCGACGGCCGCGCAGTTCCTCGCGGGTCCCTTGTTGCTCTTCACCCTGCCTCCGGTGGGCATCACCCACACGCTCTACGGGGTCATTGGTGCAGGGGCACTGCTGGGGCTGGTGGTGCTGCATCAACTGGCAAAGGAGGTGGGGGCTCCGGACGGCCAGGTGGGCCGGCGCTATGTGGGCATCTGCATCTTGTTCAGCTTTGTGGTGCTGGGCATGGGCAGTGGGCGGCACATCTACCGGGAGGCCGCCCTGGCCTCCCACAAGGCGGAAGTAAAACATCGAACCCAGGAGTACGAGACCGCCCTGGCCGCCTTCAATGCCCAGCAGGCTGCCGGCGCAGGCCCGGCGAAGGCGCAGACGGGCGAGCAGCTCTTTGCCTCTTGTGCGGCATGTCACGCGCCTGCCATCCGTCTGGTGGGGCCGCCGCTGGCAGAGATCGCCCAGATCTACGCTGGCAATCCTGCCGGCATCGTTGCCTGGGCCAAGGCGCCGGGCAAGAAACGCCCAGACTACCCGCCCATGCCGCCCTTTGCGCATCTCTCGGATGCAGATCTCACCAAGATCGCTGAATTCATGCTCACCCAGGCGGTTTCAAAGTAAGTCTCTAAAAAGAAGACCCGGGGGCGGGTGAGGAGTTTCCACACCCCCCCACGGCTTCTTTCTCCAAACAGATTCCAAGAGCAGGCGCAGTGGTGGCGGGTGAGCTGCTCATGCGCTCACGGCCCGGGCGTTGCGCCGGGTGAACCCTCTCTCCGCCAGGGCAAAGGCGAGTACGGTGATGCCGAACATGGGCATGAAGAGTGCCGCTGTGGCGAGGCTGAATTTCACCACTCCCGGGAGGCGCGGTGTGCGCACCCATTGCGGCAGGTCCAGTCTCCCTTGGGGACGGCGTCGCCACCACATCATGGCGGCAGCGCCAGAGATGAGCATGAAGAGCAGGGCGAGCGTGGTGGAGAGGATCTGGTTGAGACGGCCGAAGAGCTTGCCTTCATGCATGTCGATGCCCATGGACACAGCTTTCTGCGTGGCGGGCATCGTGTTCCATCCAGCCTGGGCCAGCACCTCTGCGGTGTAAGTGTTGAGCTGGTAGTGGGTCTCCAGTGCCGTGTCTCCATTCCGGTTGCGCACGTGTACCGTGCCGGAAGGGCCGGGCGGCAGACTGATCTCCAGGGGACCGGGAAGGTTCTGCGCGAGGGCAAACTGCACAAAGGCATCCAGCGGCAGCGGCCGGGCGTCCGGGGTGGGGGGGAGGCTCTCGTGACCGGCGTTGTCCAGCATGCAGTGGGGGTACTCCTGTCCTGTTGCTTCCTGAATCCCGGTGAAGAGCTTGCCGCCCCAGAAGGCCGTCCACGGCAGGCCTGTGAGGAGATAGAGGGCCAGAATGGCGGAAAGGTAGAAGCCACCCACGGCGTGAAGGTCCCGCCAGCGCTGGCGTCCCAGGCCGCTCAGGCGGGGCAGAAAGGTGCCCCACACGCTCCACTGGCGACCGCGGGGCCACCAGAGGTACACGCCAGTGAAGCAGAGGATGATGCCCCAGCAGGCCAGCAGTTCGAGGAGCCAGCTCCCATAAGGCTCGGCGAAGGTGAGGCCGTGCAGGGAGATGGCGGCAAAGCTGAGGCGCGTCCACTCATCGATGGTGGTGATGACTTCACCCGTGTAGGGGTTCACCAACACGGAGGTGGGATTGCTCCATTCCCCGAACCAGAACTGGGAGGCATGGTGGGGGTCGCCGTCCACTTTCACAGAGCCCAGAGGCTTCCCCTGGCAGGCAGCGCGGGCGGCCCCCAGCTGCTGCTCATAGGACACCCTGGTGGCCTGCGGCTTCAGGGCGCGGTACTCCGGGTGCAGCCAGTCTTCCAGTTCATGCTGCCACACATAGGGGAGCCCGGTGAGTGACATGAAGAACAGGAAGGGGATGACAAACAACCCTGCATAACCATGCCACCGCCAGAGCCAGCGGTGGAGCGTGGACTGATCCGGCGATGGCATGGGCTTCTTCATGAATCCTAGAACTTGTAGGTGATGCTGGCCTGCACGCTGAAGGGCTGGCTGGGATCCAGGGTGTAGTTGAACGCGCCCGCCTCGCCGCCCGTGTAGTAGTCCCGGTCAAACACATTCAGGAAGTTGACCTGGAACTTCCAGTTGTCCCGCTCGTAGAACACCGTGGCATCGGTGCGCCAGTAGGCGGGCAGTTCATAGGTGTTGGGCAGATTCGCCTCCCGGTCGCCTGTGTAGTAGAGCCCGGCTCCGAGGCCAAAGCCCTTGAGAGCGCCGCTCTGGATCTGGTAGGTGGTCCAGATGCTGCCGCTGTGCAGGGGAACGTTGGAGAGAGGCTGGCCCACCGGCAGCACCGTGTCACTGACGACCTCGGTATCGGTGTAGGCATAGCTGGCGATCATCTTCCAGCCAGGAGCGATTTCACCGGCCAGATCCAGCTCAATGCCGCGGCTGCGGCGTTCACCCGTCTGAATCAGATTCTCCGGGTCAGTGGGGTCAGACACCAGGACCCCCTCACGCGTCAGGTCATAGACCGCCAGATTGGCGCTGAGACGGTCCTTGATGAGGTCCTGCTTGATGCCCACCTCAAACTGCTCTCCCTTCTCTGCATCATAGATGGTGTTGCTGGAGCTGTGGTTGATGTTCGGGATGTAGCTCTTGCCGTATGAGAAGTAGAGCGAGGTCGCATCCACCGGCTGCCAGACCAGCCCTGCACGGCTTGAGAAGCGGGCTTCGTCAGCTTTCTGCACGGTTTCTTTGTTCCATGTCTGGGTTTCATTGAAGAACCAGTCTTCACGTGCCCCAAGCAGGATCTTCCACTGCGGCGTGAGCTCAATGAGGTCTGACAGGTAGATGCCGAAGGTCTGGGCCTGGGCTCTTCTCACCCCACCGCTGGTGCTGGAGTAGCCGTAGTCAGAGATGCGCCCGGGATGGCTCAGGCTCATGTTGAAGGTGTAGCGGTCATTGGGGCTGCCGCCATCGTTGAGATAGCTGTACTCAGTGCCAACCAGCAGGCTGTGCTTGATCGCACCGGTCTCAAACGAGCCCAAAAGTTCCGCCTGGACCGAGAAGTCCGTGGCTTCCTCACTCACATCCAGATAAGAGGTGAAGGGAAGAATGTCCCCTCCCTCATACAGATAGTTGTCCGGGAAGGTCTGGGTGGAATCCTGGGTGCCGTAAGTGTAGTGGCCGCCCAGGCGCAGCTTCCAGTTGTCGTTGAACTCATGCTCAAGGATCAGCGATGCGGAGTAGGTCTCGTTCACGCCATAGTCGTGCGGCAGACCATAGTAGCCCTTGCGCGGGAAGCGGGTGTAGCCGGGGAGGTTCGGCACGCCGAAGTCGAATGCCTCACGCTCCAGGCGATTGTACTCCAGCAGCACCAGCAGGGTGGTGTCGTCTGTGATGTCCCACTTGATGGCGGGGGCGATGGAGAATGCGTCGTAGCCGGAGCGGTCGCGGTAGCCGTCGTTGTGCTCATACGCGCTGTTGAGCCGCAGACTGACATCGTCTCCCAGGGGCTGGTTCCAATCCAGCGTGGGGCGGAGCAGGCCGTAGCTGCCGGAGGTGATGCTGAACTCACCTGCCTGAACGTCGAATGGCCGCTTGGACACGGTATTGATGTAGCCGCCCACGGAGCCCACGCCGCCGTAGAGGGCGCCTGCCGGTCCCTTGAGCACTTCCACACGCTCGATCGCCTGGACATCCCGGTAGGTGAAATAGCCGTAGTTGCGGAAGCCGTCCCGCAGGGAATTGCTGGTGGTAAAGCCGCGGATGTTGAAGAACGTCGCGCCGTTGCCGCCATAGCTGGACTCGGCACGCACGCCGCTTACGTTTTCCACCATCTGGGACACTCGGGTGACTCCTCGATCCTGAAGGATTTCCTTGGGCACCACCTGGACGGAGGCGGGCAGATCTTTGAGCGGGGTGTCTGTCTTGGTGGCTGAAGTGGCCTCCGCAGGAGCATAGGTGCGCTCCACGCTGGAGGCGGTAACCTCCACTGTGGGAAGCTGGGTGGCCTGATCCGGCGCGGCCTGGGAGCGGGCGGGTTGAGGGGTGAGCGCTGCCGCCAGGGCGGAAGCGGTGACGACGTTGGCAAAAAGGGAGTGTGAAGTTTTCACGTTGAGAATGATGAGATAACTGGATGAAGTGGATGCGGCAGCCCGGGGTCCGGGCAGTCGTTCGAGAAAAGATGATTCCGTCGGCGACGATCACGCACTTCGCCCGATGGGGGCATAGGCCCAGCAGCAGGAGGGGAGGATCTGTCTCAGCAGGCTACAAGGGTGCGCTGCTGCCGGGGCGTGCAGGCACGAGTTGTTGCGTGGGTGACCAGGGGAAATGGTCGGGGTCTGACGGCTTGTTTAGGATCAAGCCACGGACATGAAGTGACCATCACGCCGCGGGGGCGGGGTGGGCGGCCGCGTCATCCACTGGGTCTCACACCCAGGGCGGCCATCATAGGCTGGCGTGGCGGCATCACCGGCCGGGGGGCTCTGTGGCACCTCCGTATGGACCACTGCGGCCAGCATCTGGCAGGGCTTTTCCACCTTGTACTGGCGGAGCGGATCGCTCTGCGCGTCCGTCTCACGGCGTTCCTGCAGATCCAGGCACATGGAGCACGGGTGCTCACCGTCGAAGGTCTCCTTCACTGCCAGCACCAGCCCTTTCTCCCGGGAATAGTCCTGTAGCATCCGGCTCCAGGCCACCAACTGCAACCATCCCCAAGATCCACCCGTCAGGTGCAGAGCGGTCAGGATGCAAATGGCGGTAGTGAGCCAGCGTTTCACAGAGGCGCTATCTAGAACACGCCCAATGCATCCCGTCAACCCGCTCTTCTAAAGGGAAAGGGAGGGGGCGCGTCACTATTTCCCCAAAAAAGGTTCTCCCAGAAGTCACCTCCTAACTCTCGTTGACATTGTCCTTCATCGCCACTTACTCTCCCACCGCTTGAAACGCTGCCTCCATACGCTGGTGTGCCTCATTGCCGCTCTCCATCTGGTGGGCGGACATTGGGGTGCGCTTCAGATGGTGGCCTGGGCGAAGATGTTGCAGACTTACTCTGAGGACAGAGGGCTGGTGGTGGCGATCAAGGACACCTTCGATGGCGGGCACCCCTGCGCCATGTGCAAAAAGATTTCGGCAGAGAAGGAAGGGGAGTCTCAGAAGAAGCAACCTGCTTCCAATATGGAGCAGGGCGCTGTCGCCAAATGGCTGGGAGTCGCGTCTGCCGCCGTGTTGCCGGGCCCTGCCTGGTGCCATGGCAGCGCTGTCTCGCAACATCCCGCCTGCTCGCCGCACTATTACCGCTGGGACATTCTGCCCCCAGTGCCTCCGCCCAAAATCGCGGCCTGAGATCTCATCCCTACAGCAGGGATGAACAGCCCGCATGCAGGCACGGTTGCTCAAGGGTGACAGCCTCATGCGAAACCGCCCTCACGCTCCGTGCCCAACTCCCTGGCACGGGCTGACAAGGCAGCTGGGTATTGCCCACCCTGATTTCCCAGATCCACACTTTCCGCGTGGTCGTGTCATCGCCGCATTTCTCCCTGCATGACCACGCAGTCTTTCGGGTAACTGAGCAGAGTGCCCCGGATACCGCGGCCCGTCCTGACGCCACCGTTTTGGCGGCAGGGCGGGTCGCACCTTTTCCGGATCACCGGTTGGCCCCGATCGTTCCGCTATTTCCTGAACTCCCCCAGGTCCCAAACTCCCCTCTCAACCAAGACAACAACGACATCACTCATGAAACACCAGACCATCCTGGCCGTGGCATCCATGGGCATCCTGCCCCTTGGAGCCCAGCAGCCATCCACGCCCCCGCCCGCTCCCACCGCGACCCTTCCAGAGGTCACCGTCACTGGCACCAAGGAGTCTCCCTCTCTCACCGTCCCCTCAGTGGAGGCCGCCAGGGAGAATCTGGCCCGCACCCCGGGCAACACCTCGGTGGTGGATGCAGAGGAGTATCGCATTGGCCGGTCTTCCAGCTTTGAGGACGTCTTCAAAAGCGTGCCTGGGGTCTATGCACCTGCCCGCGGCAGCGATGGCGATGAGGTGAAGCTCTCCATCCGCGGCAGCGGACTGGATCTGGGCTATCACCTGCGTGGCATCAAGATCCTGCAGGACGGCGTGCCGGTGAGCCTCGCAGACGGATTTGGAGATTTTCAGTCCATTGATCCACTCTCTCTGAGATATGTGGAGATCTGGCGGGGATCCAACGCGCTGCGCTACGGCTCTACCACGCTCGGTGGTGCCGTCAATTTCGTGAGCCCCACAGGTTATGATGCGGACCCTTTCCGCGTGCGTTTTGAAGCCGGCAGCTTCAACTACTACAATGCGCAGCTCAGTGGCGGCGGTGTGAGCGGCCCTCTGGACTACTATGTCAGCGGCTCGTTCATGAGCCGGGAGGGGTTCCAGGAGCACTCCCAGATGGACAATGAGCGCTTCTACGGGAACTTCGGTTATCGCATCAGTGATGACCTGGAGACGCGCTTCTTTCTCACCTACGTGCGCAGCCGTTCCGACCTGCCTGGCAACCTGACCAAGTCGGAGATCGAGAACTCACCCCGCGCTGCGGATCCTGACGCGATCGCCTTCGACCAGGGACGGGACGTTGACTGGTTCCGTATTGCGAACAAGACCACTTTGAAGCTGGACGAGACGCACCGCCTGGAAGGCAGCCTCTACTACACCCACTTCGAGCTGGATCACCCGCTCTTCTGGAACCCTTATTTCCTGAACGGCCTGGGCGTGCGCATCGGCACCTACGACAGCTTCGGCGGGGAGTTGCGCTATCTGAGTGAGGAAGACTGGCTGGGGCGCAAAAATCGCTTCACATTGGGCTTCACTCCTGCGGTGACGTTTCTTCACGATGAACGTCTGGAGAACGACTTCGGCAGGCACGGTCCCCACGTCGCCGACGGAGACTTCACCGCGGTGAACTACGACCTCTATGCGGAGGAGCAACATTACCTCACAGACAAGCTCTCCGTGCTGGTCGGTTCTTCTTTCACCTATTCCGTGCGCAACTTCGATGACAACTTCAACAGTGACCCCAACGGGGACCAGTCGCGAGATCAGGATTACTATGGTTTCAGCCCCAAACTGGGCCTGCTCTATGAAGTGAGTCCGCAGAGCCAGTTCTTCGCCAACGTCAGTCGCAGCTTTGAGCCGCCGACGGCAGTGGAGACGGTTGGCCTGGGCGGCCCGTCTGGCGATGTCCTGACGCGGGATATTGATGCGCAGACCGCCACCACGGTGGAAGTGGGGACGCGGGGAGAAGCCGGCCGCTTCAAATGGGAGCTTGCCTACTACTACTCCTGGCTGAACGATGAACTCCTCACGGTAAACGATGCCGCAGGCAATCCTCTCGGTACCGTCAACGGTCCGGACACCCATCATCAGGGGGTGGAGCTCGGGCTCGACGCCATTTTGTGGCAGAGCAGCCCAGCACCGGTGGTGACCAGCGCGAAGTCGCCCAAGGCGGTGGCGCCGGTCCAACTGCAAGGTGGGGACAAGCTCACCTTGAAGCAGGTGTTCAACTGGAATGACTTCCGGTTCGATGACAGCGATGCCTATGGCGACAATCACCTCGCGGGGGCCCCGGAGTTCTTCTACCGCGCCGAGCTCCTGTTGGAACTCAGCAATGGCATCTATTTCGGGCCCAACTTCCAGTGGGTCTCGCGTGTGCCTGCGGATTATGCCAACAGCCTCTATGCTGACAGCTATGCGATTCTGGGCGTTCGCCTCGGTTACCGCAGCTCCAAAGGCTGGACCATCTTTGCAGAGGCGCGCAACTTGACGGACGAGAATTATGCCTCGTCCGCTGAGCCCATCGCTGACGCGAGAACCGCTTTTGGTCCGGCACGAGTCTTCCATCCTGGCGAGCCGGTTTCCTTCTACGGCGGCTTTGAGTGGAAGTTCTAGGTCTGACCTCCTGCAGGCCGGTATTCACCGCGCCTGTCTTTCATGCACAGACGCCGGGTGCAGCCGCTCGCTGCACCCGGCCTGTGGGGCAATGTTTCATGAACCAATCTTTCCCGCTTCCATTTCGGATGGGGGAGCTCCCCCTTTCGGGCCGCCCAGTCTTTTAAGGATCTCCAGAATGGGACCTGCCTGGTTGAGGGTGTACAGGTGAATGCCCGACACGCCGTGGTGGAGCAGCTCGGAGCATTGCTCTGTGGCATGATGAAGGCCCACCTCCAGCACGGCAGCGGGATCGTGCTGGACTTTCATGAGGGCCTTCAGCAAGCGGGCCGGGACCCGGGCGCCGCCCGCCAGCTCTGCCATGCGTCTCAACCCGCTGAGGCTGGTGACAGGCAGGATGCCCGCCAGGATGGGGACCCGTATGCCCGCCAGTTCGCAACGCTCGCAAAAGTCGTGGAAGTCGCGATTGTCAAAGAAGAGCTGCGTGCAGATGTAGTCGGCACCGGCGTCGATCTTGGCTTTGAGATGGTCCATCTCCAGCAGCCGGTTGGGAGTGCCGGGGTGACCTTCGGGAAAGCCTGCCACGCCAATGCCGAACCCCCGCCGGTCCGGGTGGGTGCCGCTTTGGTTGAAGTTCTGAATGTGCCGGACCAGATCGACACACTGCACGCAGTAGTCCTGGCTGTGATCGTAGTCGGGCAGGTTGCGCGGGGCATCCCCGCGCAGGGCCAGGATGTTGCAGATGCCCTGCGCGGCATAGTGGCTCAGCAGGGTGTCTATTTCCTCGCGCCGGTGATTCACGCAGGTGAGGTGCGGGATGGGGGGCAGCGTGGTGGTGCGCTTGACGTGTTCCACGAGCTGCATCGTGGCGTGGCGCGTGGAGCCGCCAGCCCCGTAGGTGATGCTCAGGAAGTCAGGCTTGCAGGCGCTGAGTTGCTCAATGGTGTCGTTCAAGCGGTCGCGACCCTCCGTGGTGTTGGGGGGGAAGAACTCGAATGACAGCGACGGTCTGGAGGCCTGGAGGATGTCGCGGATGTGCATGATAGACGGGGAGATGGGAGACTCAGTGGAGAACGGGCCGCCAGCAGGAGTGAGGTGGAGAGGGGCACGATGAGACCGTGGAGGGGAGTTGCCTTCCCCTCCACGGTCTGCGGGGTGGGGCGGGCTTAGACGGCGGCAGGCTGGGCCGCGCGCAGCGTGCGGGCGGCCGCCACCATGTGGATGAGGGAAGGTTTCACCTCCTCCCACCCGCGGGTCTTCAATCCACAGTCCGGATTCACCCAGAGATTGCGACGGGGCAGCACGGCCTCGGCCTTGCTCATCAGTCGCACCATCTCCTCCTCAGTCGGCACGCGCGGGGAGTGGATGTCATACACACCCGGCCCGATTTCGTTGGGATACTGGAAACCAACGAACGCGTCCAGCAGCTCCATGTTGGAGCGGGAGGTCTCGATGGTGATGACATCGGCATCCATGTCCGCGATGGACTTGATAATGTCATTGAACTCCGAGTAGCACATGTGCGTGTGAATCTGGGTGTCATCCTTCACCCCGCTGGCGCTCAGGCGGAAGGCCTTGACCGCCCAGTCCAGGTAGTGATCCCAGTCATGGCGACGCAGAGGCAGCCCTTCGCGGATCGCGGGTTCATCGATCTGGATGGCAGCGATGCCGGCCTTTTCGAGGTCCACCACTTCATCCCGGATGGCCAGGCCGATCTGGTGGGTGGTCACGGAGCGCGGCTGGTCATCGCGCACGAAGCTCCACTGGAGGATCGTCACCGGGCCGGTGAGCATGCCCTTCATGGGGCGCTTGGTGAGGGACTGGGCGTACTCAGACCAGTAGGTGGTCATGGGTTTCGGGCGGCTCACATCGCCAAAGATGATCGGCGGTTTCACATAGCGGCTGCCGTAGCTCTGGACCCAGCCGTTGCTGGTGAAGGCGAACCCTTCCAGGTTCTCGCCGAAGTACTCCACCATGTCGTTGCGCTCGAACTCGCCATGCACCGGCATGTCGATGCCGATCTCATCCTGCCAGGCCACGCATCTGGCGGTTTCCTCCTTGAGGAACTGGTCATAAGCCTCGTCACTCAGCTCGCCTTTTTTCCACTGGGCGCGCGCCTTGCGCACCTCGGCGGTTTGGGGGAAGGAGCCGATCGTGGTCGTGGGGAACTCGGGCAACTGCAGCTTGGCCGCCTGCTGCTGCTGGCGGGCAGGGAAGGCGGAGGCCCGCTCGTAGTCAGAGGCCTGCACCGCGGCCAGGCGGGATTTCACCGCCTCGTTGTGGATGCGCTTGCTGGCCTTGCGGGAGGCGGCGGCAGCCTGGTTGGCTGCCAGCTTGTCGATTGCGCCGGTGCCGTCCAGGAGCTGGCGCAGGTCCACCACCTCGGCCAGTTTCTGATCAGCAAAGGCCAGCCAGTTCTTCAGTTCATCATCCAGCTTGGGCTCATTCGCCAGCGTGACGGGGGAGTGCATGAGCGAGCAGGACGGGGCCACCCACAGTCGGTCGGCTCCCACTGCGGCGCGGGCTTTAGCGAGCACTTCCAGGGAGGCGTCGTAGTGGTTCTTCCAGATGTTGCGGCCTTCCACAATGCCCACGGAGAGGATCTTGTCCTGCGGGAACTTGGCCAGCACGGCGTCGATGTCCTCTGCGCCGCGCACGAAGTCGAAGTGCAGGGCCTCCACCGGGAGGGCCAGGTAGGCATCCAGATTGCCACGCACACCACCGAAGTAGGTGGTGACGATCAGTTTGGCCGAGCCTTTGGCCTTGGAGAGGCGCTCGTAGCTGCTCTTCAGCGCGGCCAGTTGTTTCTCTGTGAGATCCAGGGAGAAGACCGGCTCATCAAGCTGGATCCACTGTGCCCCGGCGGCGGCCAGCCGGCTGATGACCTGCTCATAGACGCCCAGCAGATCGTCCAGCAGCGTGAACGGGTCGAAGTCGGGATGGTTGACGTCTTGAACCTTGCCGAGGGAGAGGTAGGTCACCGGTCCCACGAGCACCGGCTTGGCATTGATGCCGAGCGCTTTTGCTTCCGCGAACTCGTCAAACACCTTGGTGCTGCTCAGGGTGAACTTCGTCTCAGCCCGGAACTCCGGCACAATGTAGTGGTAGTTCGTGTCAAACCACTTGGTCATCTCACTGGCATAGGTGGAGACGCCCTTGCTCTCGCAGCCACAGTCAGCGCCGTGCGTATGAGCCACGGGGGACGCGCCCCCCTGGGTGCCGCGGGCCACAGTGAACACCGTGTTGGCATCCGTCTGGCCGCCCTGCCACTGGAACCGCGGGGGCACGTTGCCCACGAGGCAGCTCAGGTCGAGCGTCTGGTCGTAGAAGGAGAAATCGTTGACCGGAATCAGGTCGATCCCTGCCGCCTGTTGTTTCCTCCAGTTGGTCTCCCGCAGCTTCCTGCCGGTGGCCAGCAGCTCGTCCAGCGCCAGCCTGCCCTTCCAGTAGGACTCAGTGGCCTTTTTCAGTTCACGTTGCTCTCCGATGCGCGGGTAGCCGAGGGTGTGTGTTTTGATCGCAGTCATGAATCGGAAGCATTCAACCGTCTTGCGGTTTCATCCAATTCATTGTATTGAGGCTTCGCATTCATCTGATTTATGATTTCCGGAACCTCATCCACCCTGGAGTTTCGTCATCTCCGCACCATCTCGGCCATTGTGGACACGCACAGCCTGTCCAAGGCGGCGGAGCGTCTGCACCTCAGCCAGCCTGCCGTGTCGCACCAGGTCCGGGTGATGGAGGAGCTCTGCGGGCTGCCACTCTTTGAGCGCAAGACCATGCCGGTGAAGCTCACGCCTGCCGGGCAGCGGCTGCTGGAACTGGCCCGTTCCATGGAGCAGCAGATGGCAGATGCAGAGCGGGATCTGGCCAGGATCGCCGGCGGGAGCACCGGCCAGCTCCGGATCGCGGTGGAGTGTCATTCGTGCTTCGACTGGCTCATGCCGTCCATGGATGCCTTTCGTGAACGCTGGCCCGAGGTGGAGCAGGATCTGGTTTCAGGGTTTCACGCTGATCCCATCGGCCTGCTTCATGAGGACCGGGCGGATCTGGTCATCGTCTCCCATGCGATCAAGCGGCCTCACACCGCCTACCATCCGCTTTTCCGGTATGAAGTTTCCGCCTTGCTGGCCAAGGAGCATCCGCTGACCCGGAAGCCGTATCTCACAGCCAGGGACTTCGCTACAGAAACGCTCGTGACCTATCCCATTCCGGATGATCGCATTGACGTGATGCGCGAGGTGCTGATCCCGGCGCGGATCGATCCCGCCAAGCGTCGCGCCACGGAGCTCACAGTCGCCATTTTGCAGTTGGTGGCCAGCCGTCGCGGCATCGCTGCCATGCCCCGCTGGGCCATCCAGCCCTTCCTGGATCGCGAGTACGTCGTCGCCCGGCCCATCGGCAAAAATGGCCTGCAGAGCGCCCTGTACGCCGCCACCACCGAGACGCTCGCCAAGGTGGCCTGGATGTCTGATTTCCAGCAGATCATGCGCAGGGTGAGCTTTGCTTCGTTGCAGGGGATCAAGGCGTTCTAAGAGAAGACACCAGACATAAGACACCAGACTGCCAGACACCAGACATCAGACTTGAGGGGGAGGGGGCCGTCGCTGGGTTGCGACACCATCGACACCCTTTTTGAAGGTTTTACGAAAATCGTCTATTTGGCGTGTATTTGGCGTATGGTGTTGGATCTGAGGCGGATGTGTGGAAAATAAGGGCGGTGTTGAGTAAGGTTGGAGCAGGGTAGGTGAGTGGATAGTCTCCACTTGGCCAAGGTGTGGGTGGTCTCCTGAACCCCCGGCGCTTCCGCCTGGGGGAAAGCGGCAGTGGTCCGGGCCAGGGGAAGAGGCTATCTGCTGCACCCCTCCAAGGGCCTGGGTCATCCAGCGGTGCCCAAGTAGATGCACATGATATATGCCAGTTTTTGGCGTATGATCCTCAAAATGAGTACTATATGTAAAATAGTCGTTAATAGTCGTTTTTCGTAAAAACTCCAAAAAGGGTGTCGATGGTGTCGCAGAAGAGGGGGGACTGCATGCGCCAGTTCCTTGGCAGGCACTAGCTGAAGCGTCTGAGGGCCTCGCCTTCTCGACGACCTCATCAAGTTTCAATAGGCCAGGCTGGTTGAATTCGGGGTCGGGAACAGAGCACCCAAAGACCTTCGCACACCCAACCCACCCCGGACACCCTGTAGGGCAAGCGCCCCGCTTGCCGCGCGCCACCCCTGACTGAGACAACCGGAGCGGTCGCCCTACAACCCAGGGTGGTTGAATCCGGGGTCGGGAAATGAGCCCCCAAAGACCTTCGTACACCCAACCCACCCCGGACACCCTGTAGGGCAAGCGCCCCGCTTGCCACGCCCCACCCCTGACTGAGGCAACCGAAGCGGTCGCCCTACAACCCAAGATGGCTGGATCCGCGGACGAAGACGGAACCCCCAAAGACCTTCGCGCCCCCAACCCGCCCCTGACGCCTGTAGGGCAAGCGCCCCGCTTGCCACGCGCCACCCCTGATGAGGCAACCGAAGCGGTCGCCCTACAACCCAGGGGGGTTGAATCCGGGTCTGGTAAAAGAACCCCCAAAGACCTTCGCGCCCCCAACCCCCCCCGGACACCCTGTAGGGCAAGCGCCCCGCTTGCCGCGTGCCACCCCTGATGAGGCAACCGAAGCGGTCGCCCTACAACCCAGGGTGGTTGGACGCGGGTTGGGGAACAGAACACCCAGAGACCTTCGCACACCCAACCCACCCCTGACACCCTGTAGGGCAAGCGCCCCGCTTGCCACGCGCCACCCCTGATGAGGCAACCGAAGCGGTCGCCCTACAGACCCAGGACATCCGGCCACTCGTTCAGAAAAAGAACACCCAACGGTCTCTGCGCTTTGCACCTCCCGTCGCGCCAAAAATCTCCGGCGGCACCTCCACCAACCCCTTGCGCAAACTTCAACTCGTTGCTATCGAAAAATCATGGCGCATCCGCCCCGTATTCCCGTGCTCTTACCTGTGGAAAAGGCGGTGATTTATTTCATCACCTTTTGCGTGCAAGATCGACACAAGGTGCTGGCCAATCCGGAGGCTATGACCGCCTTCCTCGATGCTGCCAACCGGATGGAAGGACGTTGGATTGTTCGCTCTGCAACGTTGATGCCCGACCACATCCATGTGCTGGCTGTTCCACATGATCGCTATGAATCCGTGGGCAATTTCGCGGGAGCTATCAAACGGTGGATGCGCCAATCCTTGGCTGCGAAATGGGCATGGCAAACCGGGTGTTTTGATCGGCTTTTGCGCTCGGCAGAATCGGCCGACGCCAAGTGGCACTACATCAGGGAGAATCCCGTGCGCGCGGGTCTGGTGAAGCACTGGCAGGATTGGCCCTATCACATCGGTGTCGATCCAGAGGAACGGCAGGAGTTGCCGTTCGTGATCGAGGCCTGACTGAGGCAACCGAAGCGGTCGCCCTACAACCCAGGGGGGTTGGATCCGGGGTCGGGAAATGAGCCCCCAAAGACCTTCGTACACCCAACCCACCCCTGACACCCTGTAGGGCAAGCGCCCCGCTTGCCGCGCCCCACCCCTGATGAGGCAACCGAGGCGGTCGCCCTACAACCCAGGGTGGTTGGACGCGGGTTGGGGAACAGAACACCCAAAGACCTTCGCACACCCAACCCGCCCCAGACGCCCTGTAGGGCAAGCGCCCCGCTTGCCACGCGCCACCCCTGACTGAGACAACCGAAGCGGTCGCCCTACAACCCAGTGTGGTTGAATCCGGGGGCGGGAACAGAACTCCCAGAGACCCTCGCACACCCAACCCACCCCTGACACCCTGTAGGGCAAGCGCCCCGCTTGCCGCGCGCCACCCCTGACTGAGGCAACCGAAGCGGTCGCCCTACAAACCCAGGGTGGTTGAATCCGGGGTCGGGAAATGAGCCCCCAAAGACCTTCGCGCCCCCAACCCCCCCCCGGACACCCTGTAGGGCAAGCGCCCCGCTTGCCGCGTGCCACCCCTGATGAGGCAACCGAAGCGGTCGCCCTACAACCCAAGGTGGTTGAATCCGGGGCCGGAAACAGAACACCCAAAGACCTTCGCGCCCCCAACCCCCCCCGGACACCCTGTAGGGCAAGCGCCCCGCTTGCCACGCCCCACCCCTGACTGAGGCAACCGAGGCGGTCGCCCTACAACCCAAGGTGGTTGGATCCGGGGTCGGGAACAGAGCACCCATGACTCTTGCGCGCCCAACCCCTGCCCCGGACACCCTGTAGGGCAAGCGCCCCGCTTGCCGCGCGCCACCCCTGACGGAGGCAACCGAAGCGGTCGCCCTACAGACCCAGGGTGGTTGAATCCGGGGCCGGGAACAGACCCCCAAAGACCTTCGCTCACCCAACCCGCCCCAGACACCCTGTAGGGCAAGCGCCCCGCTTGCCACGCGCCACCCCTGACGCCGCAGACCTCATCACGGCCTAACAAACCTCCCACGCTGCCTCCCTCCGCTCCCGCAACCGACGGGGACCGTCGGACTAAGCGGCGCGCCGGGTGGGGCACCGCCCGGCAAGGCTACTCGCTGGAGGTCTTTACCTCCACTTTGCGGAGGACGATCTCGCGCCCGTCTCCCGGTGCGTAGAGGTAGCCGGGCCGGTAGCATTCCGTCACGCGGGTCTTCCCGGTGCCGCTCCGGTTTTCCACCACCGCGATGCGCTGGCGCAGGGCAATGTCCACTTCCGTGTCGGGGCGGACCTTGAACTCGGTGACACCATGCTGGGCCAGGATGTCCTCAAAGGAAGCCCGCAGGGTGCGCAGTTGCTGCACGACCCCGGCGGGGTTGGGTTCGCGCTCGTAACGCTGGATGAGATTTTCCACGAGATCGAGCCGCTTGATGACATCCCCTGCGAAGAAGATGATCGTCTGCTCCTCTGTGCTGGAGGAGAGCTTGTGTTTGAGCTCCTCATGCTTCTCCAGCAGCTCCCGGTTGCGCTCCTTCATCCGGGAGACCAGCAGGGCCTCCTCGGCGCGGATCTCGTTGGCGAGCTTCTTCTTGACATCCTCGGCATCGCGGCTGGCCTTGTCGAGGCTCTTCTGTACATCGGTCTCCACTTCCTCGCGCTCGTGCCGCAACTGGTCCAGGCGCTGGTTCTCCTTCTTCACCGTTTCCTGAAGGCTGTTCAGCCTGACCTGAAGGGAGAGCTCCAGCTCCGAGAACTGGCTCAGCCGGGCCTCGGCGTCACGGCGGCGTGCCTCTGCCTGCGATGTGGCCTCATGGAGGGAGAGGATCCGGTCGCCGCTCTGTGTGAGTGACTGCATGCGGTTCTCCGTCTCCAGCAGGCGTGCCTGCGCTTCCAGCACGAAGGACTCATGACTGGAGTGTTGTTTCCTGAGGGCCTCGATGCTGGCGCTGAGGCCGGCCTCCTCCTCATGCAGTTGTTTGAGGTAGAGTTCGTGCTTTTCAGACGCGTCAGCGAGCAGCTTCTCGTGCTCCTGAATCCTGGTCTGCAGCTCGTTGAGCTTCTGGCCCGCCGTGGTGCCCGCATCCAGCACTTTTTGAATGCTCTGCTCCTGGTTTTCGATCGCGTGCTGCAGGTCGGCGAGTTCGCGTTCCCGCCGCGCCTTCTCCTCTACCAGGGCGGCGCTTTGCTCCGCCAGCTCCGCCAGCTTCTTCTGGGTGTTGGCGGCTTCTTTGGCGAGGTTGAGCGCCAGGCTTTCTGCCTCGCTGCGCTGGCCCAGCAGGGTTTGCAGGGTGGCCTGGGCGGCGGTCATCTCGGCATTGAGCTCGGGCATGCCGGCGCGGATGGCTTTTTCCTCATCGATGGTGGCCTGGAGCTTGCGCTCCAGTTGCACGAGTTCGACCTCCTGGGTGTTGATCTGCGCGGTCAGCGCGTCCGCCTTCTGCTGCACTTCCTGGAGCTGGGCCTCCCCACTCTCCAGCCTGCGGGTGTGATCCTCCAGGCGGGAGCGGCCCAGTTTCTCCTGTTCTGCGACCGTGATGACCTCACGGCGCAGCGTTTCACGCTGCATTTCCAGGTCCACGAGTTTCTTCTCCTCCGCATCGCGCTGCTTTTCAGCAGCTTTCAGGGAGACCAGAGCCTGCTGCAGACGTTCCTCGATCTTCTCCAGTTCGGCGAGCCGCTCGTTGGCAGCGGCCACGCGGCCGTACAGGCTCTCCAGCGTGCGCTCGGCGCTGCCGATCTCGCTCTTCTTCACCGCGAGGGAGGTGGTGAGCACCTGGATCTCACTGCGAACGTCCACCGTTTTCGCGTCGAGCTGGGCGCGCTCAGTCCGGGAGCGCTGCAGCTCGCGGGTGGCGGTTTCCAGGCCTGCACGGGTGGACTCGAACTGTTGCCGGTCTGCCTCCATGTCGGCCTTCATCTGGGCGGTGGCGGCTTCTGTGGACTCCTTGTCTGAGAGGAGCTGCGCCAGCAGGGCCTGTTGCTCCGTGGTTTTCTGGTTCAAGGAGTCCAGCGTCTCCCGCACCGTTGCCAGTTTCTGCTCTGTGTCGGCCTGTTCGGCCAGCTGGGCCTCCAGGGAGGCGGTCTGCCGTTGCAGTTCGGTCAGACGGGAGTCCAGCTCCGCCACTTCTTTCTTGCGGGTACCCAGCACCAGGGTGGCGGACTCTGTCTCCAGATGAAGGCTTTCCAGGCGTTTCGTCTGGAGGGTCTCCTCCTCGGTCATACGGGCCAGGGCTTCCACCAGCACGACGTGACGCTGGGTGGTGCCCTCCAGCTCCTTGCTGATGGCTTGCGTCTGCTCGCTCAGACTGGCGTGCTCGAGTTGCTTCGTCGCGAGGGTCTCCTGCAGGGCGGTGGTCGCCTTTTCCGCCTCGCTCTTCCGCAGTTCAGCATCTTCCAGTTGTTTCCTGGTTTCGGCCAGGCGGGCTTCCACCTCTTTGTGGTCGGAGAGGTGGATTTCGAGCTGGGAGGACTTTGCCAGGAGATCCTTCAACACCGCGTCGGTGGAGGCCCGTTTTTGTTCGAGCTCGTGGAGGAGTTTCTCGTGCTCGGCCTGCCGGTCGGTGAACCGTTGCTGTTGCTCCTTGGCAGCGGCTTCCAGTTCTTCGTTTTTTTTGCGGGAGTCCTCCTGGGTGATCTGCAGGAGCTCGATGTTCTCCTCCAGGCTGGCCTGCTGCCGGGTGAGGGTCTGCACCAGGGTGTGCTGGGCCGTGCCCCGCTCCAGCAGGTCCTTGAGCGTCGTTTCCTTGGCCTCACGTTGACCCGTCAGTTCCAGAAGCTGTGCCTCTTCCCGGGATCGTTTTTCCGTGATTTCCTCGAGCGACCTGGTCGCTGCTTCCAGTTTGGATTCGCAGGCCGCGAGTTCGGCGAGCCGTTGATCAGCGCCTTCTTCCCTGGAGCGAAGGACGGCAAGTTTTTCCTCAATCCGCTTTTCTTCGGTCTCCAGGTTCCCGATGGATTTTTCCAGTTCTGCTTTCTGGGCGGCAAGTTTGGCGGTGGTTTCTTTGGCCCGGGCATTTTCTTCATCCAGATGCTGGCGCGTGGACTGGAGTTCCGAGTTGAGCGCCTCCATCCCTTGTCTGAGGGACTTCTCCAGAGCACTTGCCTCTTTGAGGGCCTGCTGCTTCTGGGCGAGCGAGGTCTCCAGGGCAGCTTGCTCCTCATTGACCCCCTGCATGGCCGGTTCCGGGCGGTTTGGCTCAGGGGAGGCCAGGGGGGCGGGCGTCGGGGAACTTTCCACGCTGCCGCTTTCCGCGGGTTTGGGAGCGAGGTTTTGGGGCTTGGCAGAGAGATTCAGGGCAGGCGGCGGAGAGACCACTTTCTCCATCATGGTGTCAGCGGAGATCACGCCTTGGCGGGGCAGTTGCGCGTCAGCGGGCGAGGGTGGTGGTGCGGATGGGCTCACTGCGGTCGGCGGCGGTGAGGGAGCGGAAGCTGAGGCGGGAGGAGGTGAGGGTGGCGCTGCGGGGGAGGAAGGCTGGGGGGTGGACACGGGAGAGGTGGGGGCTGCGGGGGCAGCCGTGGCCCCTGAGGAAGGGGCGAGCGCTGGCGATGGCGGTGGCGGGGCTGCTACTGAGAGGATGGGGGGGAGGGCGACAACCGGAGCTTCCACTGCGGATGCCGCAGGTGCTGGCTTGTCGGCGGTGGCCGTGGGCGCAGTCGAGGGAGAGGTCGAGGTCTCGGCGTTCGGCTTGGGTGGGGTCACCGCCAGGGGCGTGACGTCCACCGTCGCGGTGGTGACCACGGGGGCCACCAGCACTGGCGCAGTGGCGGGGCTGATCTTCACGGCGGACGCCGCGACGGCTGCATGAGCCTTTGACTGGGATTCAGGAGTGGGGGGAGGCACGGTAACCGAAGCTGGCGCGGGGGCAGGTGCTGGCTGGGGGGCAGGCACAACGATCTGTACAGGAGCAGGAGCAGGGCCAGATGATGGGGGAACTGGTCGGCCCGGGACGGGGACTTGTGTTCCTGGTGAAGGAACGGCAGGCCGAGCCGGTATGACGGGGCCAACGGGACGCTGCGGAGTTTGTGGTCCTGGGACTGGGCCGGGCGGACGGGCACCACCTCCAGTGGGTACTTGGGGCCCGGTGGGACGGATCGTGGCCCCAGGCGGGCTCACCACCGGGCGCGTGGCGGGACCTGCGGGTGCAGGCGGCCCCGGGCGCTGGGCCCCTGGTGGGGGAGTGACGGGTTTTCCCGTGGGGGGAGCCGTGGGGCGTCCTGGCACCTGTGCTACGGGCTTGCCAGGTGTGGGAGCCATGGGTTTGCCGGGCACGGGCATTCCCGGTTTTGCGGCCACCTGGGCACCGCCGTGGACAGGTGCGGCTGGTGCGGCTGGTGCGGCAGGTGCGGCAGGTGCGGCAGGTGCGGCAGGTGCGGCAGGTGCGGCAGGCATGGCAGGCATGGCAGGCATGGCAGGCATGGCAGGCATGGCAGGGCGGGCAGGGCCTGCGGCGGGACCGGGAGGCAATGGGCGGGGGCCGGCATTCTGACCGGGAATGGGGGCCCTGGACCCACCGGGTGGCAGGGGCAGGTTGGGCCTCGGTGCCGCCCCCGCGGGAGGCACCAGATTCGGCGCAGGCGGAGGGGCGGTTGCCCCGGCTGGGGGAGATCCAGCGGTGCCAGAAGCCAGTGCAGGGGCAGGGGCGACAACAGGGGCTGGCGCAGGAATGGGGATGAGCTGGGTGGAGCGGTGACCGCCTTCCAGAGATTCTGCATCGCGGCGTTTCTCCTCAGCGGAGGACGTGCCTCCGCGGGCCTCCCGCTCGCCACCCGGCAGCTTGGTGTCCCGGAACCGGGCTTCGAGATGCCCAAAGTTGACCTTGTCGCCAGGTTTGAGGGTGGCCCGCTTCACCCGTTCATCGTTCACAAAGGTGCCGTTGGACGAATTGAGGTCCACCACTTCATAATGCCCGTCAGCCTGCCTGAGCAGTTCCGCATGGAAACTGGAGATCCCTTCGTTTTCGATCAGGATTTCGTTTCGAGCATTGCGCCCGAGGCTGAGCCGATCTTCGACCAGGTCGAAAATGAACTCGTTTCCGTTGTTGAGATTAAACGCCAGATAGGGCATGGGACACTGGGCTAGGCGAAGACGCCCATTTTGGGCTGCGAGCTTGCGTAAGGAAAGAAATCCAGCGGTGAGTTGCTGGGAGACTCATTGAAAATGATCGTCACTCCTACTGCCAGAAAAATGAAATTTGGCTTTAATAATATCTTTGTTCCAGGGCGGGTATCGGGCTTGGTCCTCTTCCTCTTTACCACCGTCCTTGCCATTTCGGCTCACGCTCAGAATCTCTCCCAGCCGCAACTGGAGCGCATCGGGCGCAGGATCTGGCAGAACGAATGCGCTGGCACCGTGGAGGGGCTCACCAGCTGGAACAAGGGGGAGTACTTCGCCTCACTGGGGATCGGGCACTTCATCTGGTATCCTGCCGGAGTGCAGGGCCCGTTTGAGGAGAGCTTCCCGCCGCTGGTGCGCTGGCTCCAGCAGACGGGGGCCCCAGTGCCTCCGTGGCTGCTGAAGACTCCCGACTGCCCGTGGACCTCCCGCGAGGCCTTTGAGCAAGACCGCAACTCCCCGAGGCAGAAGGAATTGCGGAATCTCCTGGCCAGAACCGTGGCCCAGCAGACCCAGTTCATCATCCACCGGCTCGCTGCGGCCACGCCCAAGTTCAAAGCCGCAGCAGGCAAGGCTGCGCCTCATGTGGAGCGGAACGTGGCCCTGCTCCAGCAGTCCGCGGCAGGCAACTTCGCGCTTATCGATTACGTCAATTTCAAAGGAGAGGGGCTCAACCCCAAGGAGCGGTACAACGGGCAGGGCTGGGGGCTCCTCCAGGTGTTGATCGAGATGCGTCCGACAGATGCCGATGGGGCACCCGCTGCCTTTTCAGAGGCGTCCAAACGGGTGCTCACCCGGCGGGTGCAGAATGCTCCCGCAGAGCGGAAAGAGCAGCGCTGGCTGGAAGGGTGGAAGAATCGTTGTGAAGGCTACAAGTCCGCCTGAGGCGAAATCGCCCCAGAATCCCCTGTGGCATCTTGCTTGACTCCCCGGATGCCTTGACCTAAACACTCCGCCCCATGGCCGAACAAACGACCCTCATCCTTCTCAAGCCCGATTGCGTCTCCAAAAATCTCTGCGGCGAAGTGCTCAAGCGCTTTGAAGGAGCCGGTTTCCAGATCCGTGGCCTGAAAATGCTTCAGCTGGACGACGCCGTCCTCGCTGATCACTACTCCCATATCGCTTCCAAGCCCTTCTTCCCGGATGTGGCGGACTTCATGAAGAAGACCCCGGTGGTCGCTCTGGCGCTCGCAGGTGAGAACGTCATCGAGCAGGTGCGCGCCCTCCTCGGGCCGACGGACTCCCGCAAGGCTGACAAAGGCACCATCCGTGGCGACTTCGGTGGCGACATGATGGTGAACGTGGCGCACGCCTCCGACTCCCCGGAAGCCGCCGCGGCAGAGCTCAACCGTTTCTTCAAGGACGGTGAGATCTTCACCTACACGAAGATCTCCGCCTGATCCCAGGCCGTCAGAGGCCCTGCACGCCTCTGGCCATCAATGATTTAAACGAAAAACGGGCGGATGGCGTGTGCCATCCGCCCGTTGCGTTTCCTGGCTATTTATAAAATGGGGATGATCAGGCCGCTCCGGAAAGGAGCTCGCGGTTCCGCTCATCCACCTGCTGGTTCAGGGTGCAGTAGTCCCAGGCATAGCCGAAGCCGACGAGACCGCCGGTCAGCGCCCAGATGATGCCTGTGACCCACTTGCCCATGTAGAAGCGGTGAATGCCAAAGATGCCCAGAAAGGTCTGGAGCACCCAGGCCACCGAGTAGTCGATGGGGCCGGACGTGAACTTCAGATCGGCCTCCCGGTCCATCTTGGGGATCAGGAACAGGTCAACGATCCAGCCAATGAGGAAGAGGCCGAAGGTCAGCATCCAGATGATGCCGCTCACCCGCCGCCCATAATAGAAGCGGTGCGCGCCAAAGAAGCCAAAGATCCATAGCAGGTAACCAACGGTTTTGCTGTGTGTACTGGAGGTGGTGTTCATTGAGGGGGGGGGCAGAATTGTCTGCGGCATCAATTTAGTGCACCAACGCGATGAACCCAACCGAAACTGGTCAGGATCGAATACGAAAGAAAATTCACCTTGCCTTCTGTCGAAAAGGGTGTATTCCTACCTGTCTGGCACATAAGGGCGTATTTGACTCGGCCCGCCAGGGATAATTTTTCAGCATGTCGTTCAACATTTCGTTCCGCCGCAGCCTCATCCGTTTTGTACAGGATGTGAAAGAGTTGTCGGCTCGCGTATGTTAAGTGTGTTCCGTATGGTACTCACTGCGTCCATGCCCATATGCTTTGGCATCCATGTTGGATGTCTTTTTGCCATTAACTCACCGGAGGTGCGTCATCAACCCTAGCTTCAATAACAGACCACGACCAGGCTTCAACCGTGGAGGCCGGTTCCAGGACCAAACCCGCGTCAACGACCGTATTCGGTCTCCGAAAGTCCGTGTCATTGACGGTGCCACGAACCAACAGCTCGGCGTGTTGCCGACAGGCCAGGCCGTCCGCATGGCCAAGGAGCGCGGGATGGATCTCGTGGAAATCTCCGCTTCCGCCGATCCACCGGTCTGCAAGATCGTGGACTACGGCAAGTACAAGTACGAGCAGGAGAAAAAGAAGAAGGAGTCCGCCAAGGCCCAGAAGGGTGGCAAGCTGAAGGAACTCAAGTTCCGCGTCGGCATTGATCCGCACGACTACCTCATCAAGATCGCCCACGGCGAGGAATTCCTGTCCGAGGGCAACAAAGTCCGCGTCCAGCTCCAGTTCAAAGGTCGCCAGATGGCGCACCAGGAGATTGGGTTCCAGCTCGCCAGACGCATTCGCGAAGACCTTCTGACCATGGGCCATGTGGACCAGGATCCGAAGATGGCTGGCCGCAACATCAACATGCAGATCTCCCCGTTGCCCGAAAAGCAGCGCCAGCGGAAGTTCGCCAACTTCAAGCATGGGAAGTTCCTTGACCCAGAGGAAGAGGACAACACGCATGAGGAGCACGATGAGGATGACCACATCCTGGAAGCCCATGAGGAAGTGGAAGCTACCAACGGGGAAGCGCCACCCCCTGCGCCTGCGCCCGCGCCCAAGCAGAACGGCACCAAGCCGAAGCCCAGGCTGGTGATCGACCCCTCCAACGTGGACTCAGCGTAGGATCAGGAGAAATCTGTGGAGCCAGCCAGCATGAGCGGAAGCCCGAATCATCGGCTGCTCCTTTTTGATATCGACGGCACCCTGCTCGACACCGGTGGAGCAGGGGCCGGCGCACTGCTGGATGCGGCAGAGGACGTGCTCCAAGTTCGTCGTGAGCACCTGCCTCCGCTGGATCTTGCAGGGGCGACCGATGGCGGCGTGCTCCGCAAGCTCTTTGCAGATGCTGGCCAGCCGTTGGATCCCGACCGGGTGGAGGCCTACTATGCCTCCTACCTTGGCCATTTGCAGCGCCGCGTACGGCACGAGGAGTTTGCCGGGCGGTTGTTGGGCGGCGTGGTGGATCTGCTGGAGCAGGTCAGCCAGGAATCCCGTTTTTCAGTAGGCCTGCTCACCGGCAACATTCGTCGGGGCGCAGTGATCAAGCTGGAGCGCTTCGGCATTCACGGTCACTTTCTGGATGGCGGTTTTGGGGATGACGGGGAAGACCGCAATCACCTCGGTCCCGTAGCCGTACGCCGCATGGCTCAGGCCGCGCAGCGGCACTTCACTCCAGAGCAGGTCATTGTGATTGGCGACACCCCTCGTGATGTGGCCTGTGCCCACGCCATGGGGGCGCGTTGTCTGGCAGTTGCCACCGGCAAGTTTGACCACGCCTCATTGCAGACCCTCGGAGCCTGGCGGGTCGAGGAAAATCTCCATGATGCCGCGAGGTTGATCGAGGCGTTTGCCGCCTGAAGCCCCGGACTCAGGGCAGGGGGCAGACACAAAAAATCCCGGACCCCTTGATGGCCCGGGATTTGAGGTCGGAGACGAGCAGAGGGCTCAGGCTCCTGATCAGGGCAGCGGGCGCACCCAGTAGTTGCGCACACGCACGGGCGGATCGTTCTTGTGGTCCTGCAGGCGGACCGGGGCTTTCTCCGGGAACACGCCATCGTAGTTGGTGATGTTCTTGTGCTTCGTCGGGCCCATGATCTTCGTGTGCACCTGTACGCAGACGCCGTTCACAAACGTGGTCACGTAAGCCGGCTCCACCACTTTGCCGTCCTTCAGCTTGGGCGCGGTGAAGATGATGTCATAAGTCTGCCATTCCCCGGCGGGGCGCACCGCATTCACGAGCGGGGGCGTCTGCCCGTAGATGCACCCTGTCATGCCATCAGCGTAGGTGGGGTTGTTGTAGCAATCCAGCATCTGGCACTCATAGCGGTCCATGAAGAACACGCCTGCGTTGCCCTTCTTCTGGGAGTTGCCCTTGGTCTCGGGGGCGCTCATCCACTCGATGTGAAGCTGGCAGCTGGCGAACTGCTCCTTGGTCCAGCAGTCTCCGCCAGCGATGAGGAGTTCACCGTTTTCGACCTTCCACGGGCAGGGCTTGCCATCCTTGCTCACCAGGGCATCCGTGCTGCCGCCATCAAAGATCACCACCGCATCCGCTGGTGCGCTGGCATTCGTCTTGCCCGGGGCCACCACAGGCGGGGCGGGGCGCTTGATGTCGTGCACCCGCCACTCGGTGCCAGGAATGATTGGCGTGTCTTCGTAGCCGATCGGAGAGGGCTTGTCTTCGCCATGGCAGGCCGCGGCAAAGATCGCGAGGAGGGTGAGTGCTGGTAGCTTCTTCATGTGTCAGGGAGTGATGGAACAACGGGGATGTCTTCGTGGAGAGAGAGAGTCACGCAGTGGTGACGCACGATCTTAAACTGAATCATAAAATGTTGCAGTTTCTTGTTGCAACAAGCGGATAATGAACGACTCTATAAATCCAATCGCGGGGTGGAGCAGCCCGGTAGCTCGTCAGGCTCATAACCTGAAGGTCACAGGTTCAAATCCTGTCCCCGCAACCAATTTCAAAGAGGCCTTACAGTGAAAGCTGTAAGGCCTTTTTGTTGGAATGGAGTATCAAGTCTATATCATCCGCAACAACGCAGGTCGCTTGTACATCGGGATGAGTGAAGACGTGATTGCCCGCCTGACCGATCACAACAGCGGCGTGTCCAGATGGACCAAACACCGCGGCCCTTGGGAACTCATCTGGCAGAGCGAGCCCCAAGACATCACCTCCGCAAGGAAGTTGGAGAATCTGCTGAAGCGGCAGAAAGGCGGAGCCGGGCTGTACCACCTCACCGGCCTGCCTCGACCCCGCGAAGGCTCATAATCCCGCCCTGCGGGATCACAGGTTCAAATCCTGTCCCCGCAACCAATTTCAAAGAGGCCTTACAGTGAAAGCTGTAAGGCCTTTTTGTTGGAATGGAGTATCAAGTCTATATCATCCGCAACAACGCAGGTCGCTTGTACATCGGGATGAGTGAAGACGTGATTGCCCGCCTGACCGATCACAACAGCGGCGTGTCCAGATGGACCAAACACCGCGGCCCTTGGGAACTCATCTGGCAGAGCGAGCCCCAAGACATCACCTCCGCAAGGAAGTTGGAGAATCTGCTGAAGCGGCAGAAAGGCGGAGCCGGGCTGTACCACCTCACCGGCCTGCCTCGACCCCGCGAAGGCTCATAATCCCGCCCTGCGGGATCACAGGTTCAAATCCTGTCCCCGCAACCAATTTCAAAGAGGCCTTACAGTGAAAGCTGTAAGGCCTTTTTGTTGGAATGGAGTATCAAGTCTATATCATCCGCAACAACGCAGGTCGCTTGTACATCGGGATGAGTGAAGACGTTTCCCTGTAGGCTTGGGTCCTCCCGATTGGGAAGGTGCTCCACGCCCCCGCCGCCACCGCGCTGCATCGTAGGGTCCTCAAGCAGGGTTGGAGTACCGTCCCGCATTGCGGGACGGCTCAGTTCGAGGAGTGAAGGATTCCCGCCATGCCGGTGGCAGGAACGCCCCTTCAGCCCTCAGCGCATCTCATCGGCAAAAGAACGACCAACGGCCCCGCCACCTATTCCCTGACCGCCTAAAGGCGGAACTCCAACGCTGCTTCGAACGTCGTTGCGTATTTTGGGGTGCGCACTGCTCCTGATCACGTGAAAGCTCGAACCGCGAGATGGACGTGCCCAGTCCCCTTGACATCCGCGGCGTGGTTGGAGTACCGTCCCGCATTGCGGGACGGGTCAGTTCGAGCAGTGAATGATCCACGCCGCCTCCCTCCCTCCTTCTTTTGTGCAAGGCCCTGTCCATGGAAACGCGCTTTCGCGTGGACAATGCGAACCTCTCGTATGCCCCGAACCGAGTCGTCACTCCTGCAGGACCCGTGCCATGGGGGTGGCGGTGGAGGTGCAATGGAATCAATGATCTGAGGACCAATATCGGATGGGACGGGAAAGGGCTTTCAGCGCTGCTTGCCAATCACTGTGACTGCGCACGTGAGGCTCGAATGAAAGAGGAGGTTTTTTTTGCAGTGGATGCGATTATGATCGTAGCGAAAGACATAAGCGTGTGCAATAAATGTTTTTTGAATTTACCCATGCTACCCCTTGGCAACCCAAGCCTCATTTTTTAAATTCGAGAAACCAGCCCCTGCATCTCGTGCCAATGGGCGCTGCTGGTTGTACTTGAACAATGGGCATTGCCCGCCCTGGCCCGATGACCATGGGGACAAGGTGCCAAGGTCCATGGAGTTACGGGCATGCGACACGTGGAATTGGCACCCGCATTTCCCATGCAGATCCGATTGGCCATTGAGGGGTGGTGTTCGTCAGGATGGGTAGATTTGAAGCAACAAAACACCCTTTGCACCGTTTGCCTACCATGTCCGCATCTCCAGTGTCTGATAGCCTCCCAGCTCCGTCGCCTGCAGATCCAGTGAAGATCGATCTTCAGTTTGAAGACAACAAGTTGGGGCTTCTTGAGGCCGCCGTAGCTCATTTGAGCGATATGGTCTTAGTCACGGAAGCTGACCCCATCGAAGAGCCGGGACCCCGCATCGTATTTGCAAATGACGCATTTCTGCGACGCACCGGTTACACTGCTTCCGAGGTTTTGGGGCGTAGCCCTCGCTTCTTGCAGGGGCCGTCAACCTCAAGGGAGGCACTGGACCAACTGCGGGCAGGTCTAGTGGCCCGTCAACTCGTACGTGTAGAACTCCTCAACTATACAAAGTCGGGAGATGAATTCTGGCTGGAGATTGAGGTCGTTCCGGTATTGAATGCTTCCGGCTCCTGCACCCATTTTGTCGCCATTGAGAGGGACATCACTGGCAGGAAACTTTCTGAACAACGACAAGATGAATCGGAGGCCCAAATGCGGCGCACAGCCGATCTGCTCACGGCCGTCGTTGAATCGACACCAGATGCATTGTTCGTGAAGGACGTGCAGGGCCGGTATCTCTTGTTCAACGAAGGCGCTGCCAGGGTGGTGGGTAAACGATCTGAAGAAGTGGTCGGGCACGATGACTCCGCACTCTTCGGTCCAAGTGACGTGGAGGTGATCCGGCGACACGACCGGCAGGTGATGGCTACGGGAGAAACGACCACCAGCGAGGAAATGCTCACCTCCGCAGGTGTCACCCGAACCTTCCTGGCCACCAAATCCCCTTACCGTGACAGCGGCGGAGAAATTGTTGGCATCGTCGGGATCTCCCGGGACATCACGGAACGAAAACTGGCGGAAGAGAAGCTTCGTGAGCAGGCGACACTTTTGGACAAGGCCAAGGATGCCATTCTGGTGCGGGACCTCCATCACAAGTTGCTCTATTGGAACCGGGGGGCGGAAAGGATATACGGCTGGCAGGCAGATGAAGTTCTCGGTGCTTCTGTAAAGGAGCTGCTTTATGATGATCCGGCGGCCTTCGAAGCGGCAACGGCGGAAACGCTCGTCAAAGGGGAGTGGGCGGGAGAATTGTCACAACGACAAAAGTCGGGAAAGATATTGGATATGAACTGCCACTGGACCTTGGTGCGGGACGACGCCGGCCAGCCTAAATCCATACTGGCGATCAATACAGACTCCACGGATCGCAAAAAGCTGGAGAAGCAATTTCTGAGAGCACAGCGGATGGAGAGCATAGGCACTCTGGCGGGCGGGATTGCCCATGACCTGAACAACGTGCTGACCCCAATCGTGATGTCCATAACATTGCTTAGGGCCGGCGAAACGTCGGAAGAAAAGCTGGCTGTTTTGGACATGGTGGAGAAGAGTGCCAATCGCGGTGCTCAACTGATCAAGCAGGTGCTTACCTTTGCGCGGGGAGTGGAAAGCCGCACTGTGGTGGTCCAGTTGCGTCTCCTGCTGTATGAAGTAGAGAAGATCTGCAGCGAGACTTTCTTGAAGAGCATTCAGATCCGCGTCAAATCGGCCCCTGATCTCTGGCCTGTGTTGGGAGACCCTACCCAGCTCCACCAAGTTTTGCTCAATCTGTGTGTAAATGCCCGTGATGCCATGCATCACGGTGGAACGTTGACTCTGCAAGCTGACAACGTGGTGCTTGATGAACACTATGCGGCCACGAGTGTGGAGGCAAAGCCTGGTCCTTATGTCGTGCTGCAGGTTTCAGATACTGGCGCAGGCATGAGTCCCGAGGTCATCGATCGAATATTTGAGCCGTTTTTTACAACCAAGGAGACTGGCAAAGGTACGGGCCTGGGGTTGTCAACCACGTTGGCGATCGTGAAAAGCCACGGCGGATTCCTCAAGGTCCACAGCGAAAGAGACGTGGGGACGCGGTTCCAGGTTTACCTTCCCGCCCAAACGGATGCCAGGATGGCGCTGAGCGAAAACATCACGACGGATTTGCCCAGGGGGAATGGGGAGCTGGTCCTGGTGGTGGACGATGAAGCCTCGGTTCGTGAGATCACCCAACAGACCCTTGAGGCATTCGGCTACAAGGTCTTGCTCGCATGCGATGGAGCCGAGGCCACCGCAACCTATGCTCTGCATCGCCATGAGATCGATGTCGTGCTCGCTGACATGATGATGCCTTTGATGGACGGGCCAACGATGATTCAGGTGCTTGTACGCATCAATCCTAAAGTCAAAGTGCTTGCTGCCAGCGGACTCAATGCTGACGGCATGGTGGCACGTGCGTCAAACGCAGGGGCTCGTGATTTCCTGCCCAAGCCGTACACCGCGGGAGCGCTTCTCCGAGCGCTCCGGCAGATTATCGATGGCACTCCCTCCGGATAGGAGGGCGGGAAGGAGCTGCTTTCTTCGGCATGCTTTTCCACCGGACGACGTTCCAGTTCGTTTGGTTTGCCCCGCGCAAACTCCATGACGTTTTCAAACAAAACTCTGCGGAACCTGTAGATTTGCCAAACGAGTTCTTTGCAGCTGTCTCCTTGCCTCCATCCTTCGGCACCGTGTTTCAGGGTATTCCCTATTGCACCCATTCCAGCTTCTTCTTCCCCTGAGCGAAGATACTGAACGAAATCTTGCAGTAGTAGGGGGTGTGATCTTCAAGGAAGGGGGCAGATAACATGGACTACGGTCTGAGGGCGAGGCCTCCAGTGGTACGGCGCACTTCGGCTGCCAGAATCCGCACTTCGGCAAAGCTCGTCAGTCCAGCAGAGGCCTTGGCCAGGGCATCGCTCAGTAGCGGTTGCATGCCTTGCGCCATCGCATGCCTGGTTAGCTGGAGATCATCCGCGCCGCGCAAGATCATCTCCCTGGCTTCCGCATCAATGCGCCAGACTTCGAAGATGCCCAGCCTCCCCTGGTAGCCCGTGCCACCGCATGCATCACAACCCACACTGGAGAAGATTTGTTCCGGAACTGGGAGCCCGAGCTCTCCATACCAGTGGGCAGCTTCGTCTCCGGGGGGGCCTCCCGAACGGCATTTTGTGCACAGCCGCCTCACCAGTCTCTGTGAGACACACAGCTCAATGGCCGCTGCCACTTCCCAGAGCTGCAGCCCGTAGTTGCGCAGGGTGGTGACGGCTCCAACGGCATCGCGGGCATGAAGGGTGGAAAGCAAAGTTTGCCCGCTCCCTGCGGCGGTGATTGCCACATGGGCGCTTTCGGAATCACGTATCTCCCCCACCAGCAGATAGTCGGGATCGAGACGCAACATCGCCCGCATGGCTTCTGGGAAAGTCATGCCACGTTTCACATGCACTTCAATCTGGGTGATGCCGTCCAGATTGCACTCGACTGGATCCTCCACGGTCACGATGCTGCGGGGTTCCTTCTGCAATTCGTGCAGCAAGGCGTAGAGAGTGGAGGTCTTTCCAGTTCCCACCGGACCACACACCAGCAGCATCCCCTGCATGCCTTCGAGCCAGGTCCGCAGATGGCGTTGGTCCTCCTCCTTCATTCCCAAATCATCCAGCCGCAGCAGGGGGCGCTGTGTGTCCAGAAGGCGGATGCCGATCATCTCACCATTGACCGTAGGTGCAACAGTAGTCCTCAACTCCAGCACGGTGCCTCCAGCAGCCATCCGGCAGTGACCGTGTTCGGGCGTTGCGATGGCGGTTGCATTGATCTGTGACTGGATCTTGAAATAGGCGACCAACCGATGGCCGGAAAAATTTGGGACCTCCGCCACATCATGCAGCACACCGTCGATGCGGAATCGAATTCTTGTCTGTTCAGAGGCAGGCTCAATATGCACATCCGAGGCTCTCCATTGAACCGCATCCGCGAGAAGTGCGGTGGCGCGTTCCTGCGTGCGGGGTTCGTCAGCGACTGGCGGATGACTGCCAAGATAGGCGTGATACTGGGGTGCCAGTCTCGGTTCCACTGGCCGGGGGTTGGGCAGGAACGATATCATGGTGCTGATATTTTCCGCTGGCCGCTGCTTGCAGGCAAATCAATTTTGATGACCAAGCCATGAGCGTGCATTTCCGGCTGCCAAGAGTGAGTCGGGCATGCTCCGGTATGAATTGAGAGGAGGGTCGGCCCGGCCTCATCGAACCTGCCAACGAGGAGCATCCCTGAATGACGCCGGGCCTGCAGCCCTCAACATCTAGAACCAACGCCAACCTTGGGCGTTGCCCAAGGCTGCCATCACTCCGGGCCTTCAGCCCTCAGCTCCGTTTGCTAAAGTGAGATGATCGACCTCGCCAGCTTTCCCTGATGGCATTGGTCTAATAGCGCGACTCCAGCGCTGTGGCGGGTGTGGGGTGTAGTCCGACGGTCCCCGTCGGTAGTGGGAGCGGAGGGGAATGCGTTGGATTGCGGAAAGGTGCCAGGCCGCGCGCGGCGTCAGGGGGCGGTTCAACACGGCCAGCGCTCAACGTCCCTGGGTTGTAGGGCGACCGCTTCGGTTGCCGGCCCAGGAGATTTTCGCGGCATGCCGTTGGCTCTCAGTGTAGCGCGGAATGGGGTGCTGGATTGCGGATGTTTGTTGTTGCCCGGGGAGCCTGAAGGCCTTGCCTCATCAAGCCGGCTCACGACGAGCCCCCCTGAATGACGCCGGGCTTTCAGCCCTCAACATCTAGAACCAACTCCAACCTTGGGCGTTGCCCCAGGCTGGTATCACGCCGGGCTTTCAGCCCTCATCTCATCTCATCGGCAAATGGGCGACCATCCGCCCCGCCACCTTTTCCCTGACCGCCTAAAGGCGGAACTCCAACGCTGCTTCGAACGCCGTTGCGTATTTTGGGTGCGCATTGCTCCTGGCGATGTGAAATCTCGAACCGCGAGAGGGACGTGCCCACTCCCCTTGACATCCGCGGCGTGGTTGGAGTTCCGTCCCGCATTGCGGGACGGGTCAATCGACATCGTGCCCAAGACGTGCATCATCATCCCTGAGTGACTCCGAACCTTCAGTCCTCAGCCCATCGGCAAACGGGCGACCAACAGTGCCGCGCCCCGCGCCCCGCGCCCCGCGCCGCCCACTGCCCACTGCCCACTGCCCACTGCCCACTGACGCACCGACGCACCGACGCACCGACCCCAGCAGCCCTCACAGCCCGGGCACCAGGAGCGTCCCGGGGATGCCGCTGCGGATTTTTTGGTCCGGATTGTTGAAGAGAAGATGGACCTCGGAGAGGCCGGTGGCGGCGTCCACGGTGGGGGAAATGAAGCGGATGGCACCCTCGAGGAGGGTGCCGTCGGAGGAGTCGAGTGCGAGCTTGAGCTTCTGGCCCAGCCGGAGAGGTTCGGTGAGGCGGGCCGGCATGTGGACGCGGGCGATGAGCTGGGAGAGGTCCACGATCTTTGCCACGTAGTCAGGAGTGTCGGCCCGGCGTGCTTCCACGGCCTCGCCAGCATCGCGGGTGATCTCGGTGACGATGCCGTCGATGGGGCTGCGCAGGATGCGCTGCTCGAACTGGGCGCGAATGGTCGCGGCCTGGTGCTTCAGGTTCTCGCTTTCTTCTTGAGCGGCTTTGTACTGGCCCTCGGCGACGGCCACGGTGGCCTTGGCCTTGTCCCACTCCGCCTGATTGGTGCTGCCGCTGTTCCTGAGAGTCTCCAGGATGGTGAGGCGCTGTTTGGAGATCTGGTACTCCGCCTCGGCGGACTTGAGCCGTCCTTCATTGAGGGCTTGGGCCTCTGCCTGGGCAAGTTGGGCCTCGATCACCGTCGCGTTCAGCCGGAGGATTTCCTGGCCCTTCTTCACCTTGTCGCCGGGTTTCACCAGGATCGTGCTGACCACGCCGCTCTCGGCAGAGGCCAGGTTGATCTCATGGATGGGGCGCAGGAAGGTGAGCACCTGGCTGTCTGCTGCCTGGGTGCCTCCCGCCGCCATCGCAATGAGGCTGAGCGCAACCGCGATCAAGGCGGGACCTGGAGTTTGAGTGAAGGATTTCATGCGAGGCTTTTGCGGGTCTGGTCCATCCAGCGGTCACGCTGTTCCATCTGGATGCGCTGGGCGTAGCGGAGCTTTTGCACGCGGGTTTGCAGTGTGGAGAATAGGCGGGCGGTGGCGTCTGGCAAACGTCCGTCAGGATCGGCGGCCATGCGGGCGAGTTGTTTCCCTGTATCGGGGGCGAACTGTTCCATGAGATTGTCTTCGGCACTGAGGAAGAAGAGGGAGGTGCCGGGCTGGCCCTGGCGGGCGCACCGGCCCGCGAGCTGGCGGTCCACGCGGAGGGACTCGCTGCGCTCGACGCCGATGACGTGCAGGCCACCCAGGGCGAGGGCCTCTGGTGGCAGGGAGATATGGGTGCCGCGGCCGGCCATGTTCGTGGCCACCACCACGCTGCCCGGCTGCCCGGCCTGGGCGATGATGTCGTTCTCCTCGGAGTCCTGGCGGGCATTGAGCACGCGGTGGGGCACTCCGATGCCGGTGAGGATGGCGGCAAGATCCTCACTGATCTTGATGGTGCGGGTGCCCACCAGCACGGGTTGCTGGGTGAGCCAGCGCTGTTTCACCTCCGCCGCCACGGCCTGGAGCATGGTCTCCCGGCTGCGGTACACGCGATCTGGCAGGGACAGGCGGCGGCTGGGCTTGTTGGGCTCGATCGGGCGCACCGGGAGCTGGAAGAAGTGGTGGAACTCCTTGCGGCTCTCCGACCCGGTCCCGGTGAGGCCGGAGAGGCTGTCATAGAGGCGGAAGTAGCGCTGGCGGGTGATGCTGGCGGCGGTGTGGCTCTCGGGCGGGATGTCCACGCCCTCCTTGGCGGCCACTGCCTGGTGCAGGCCCTGCTGCCAGGAGCGCTCCTCGTGGGCGCGCCCGGTGAACTCATCCACGATCACCACCTTGCCCTCCTGGAGGATGTAGTGCTCCCCATGGTGAAAGGCGTGGTGGGCATTCAGTGCATTCGTCAGGTACTGGTGCCACGGCCGCACGAGCGCGTCCCAGGGAATGCCCGGGCGCTGGTTGGCGGCGGCACGTCCCTCCTCGGTGAGGCGGGCATTGCGTCCCCGCGCATCGAGGATGAAGTCGTGGCCTTCCTGCAGGCTCTGCGCCGCCTCATGGGCGGTGAGGTAGGCCTCGGGCACCGTGCGCTCGGTGGACGGCTGGGCGATGACGAGCGGAGAGGCCGCCTCATCAATGAGCACGCTGTCGATCTCATCCACAATGGCGCTGGCCAGAGAGCGCTGCACCACCTCTGCCTCCGGGTGCTCCCGGCCCGTGAGGAGATTGCGCAGCCGGAAGCTGGGCCCATGTTGGGCGTGCTTCAGCAGGGCCAGTTGGTCGCGCAGGTAGTCGAAGCCAAAGTCGTACCCCGTGCCGTAGGTGATGTCGCACTGGTAGGCGGCGCGCTTCTCCGCGTGGCTCTGCTCCTGCTTCAAGTACCCTACAGTGAGGCCCAGCCGGGCCGCAATGGGGGTGGCGAATTCAAAGTCGCGCTCCGAGAGGTAGGCGTTCACCGTGGCCACGTGGACGCCCCGCTTTGGCAGGGCCCGCAGGCATGCCGCCAGGGCGGTGATGAGGGTCTTGCCCTCCCCAGTGGCCACCTCGGTGATGGCGGGCTCCAGCAGGGCAATGATCGCCCTCGTCTGGCAGGGGTAGGCGCGCAGGCCACCCGCGCGAAAGGCGGCCTCTTTCACCACCGCCAGTGCTTCCGGCAGGATCCGCTCCAGAGTGGTGAGCTGTCTCAGCAGGTCAAAGCTCCACTGGCACCATTGCCCCTGGAGCGCCTCGTCCGAAAGCTGGGAGACGGCTTTTTCCCGGGCCAGGGATTGTTTAAGGATACGCTCAAGAGCTGACATGGGCGACTACCATGGCCTGATGTTTGCTTGGAGAAATTAGAATCGATGCGAACCAGCCGCAGGGCAGGTCTCTATAAAGGGTGCCACCACCTATCGCTAGGACAATGGCGGTTCAAATGGAGCAAGGGTAAGGCTAAAGGTGTATGAATAATTTGCATCCGTAAATATTAATAACTTGACGCAGAAACTATAATAACTAGCATTGGCCCATTTTTAAACGGCCATGATCCCTCCTAATTCCTCCCCTGGGGCCCCCAACCGCCGCAAAAAAGGAGGCTCCAAGCTCTCCAAACGCGTTGCTGACTGGTTTTTTGGAGGGGAGGCTGGCGAGGATCGGGTGCGACATGAGACGCTGGAGCCCCGCATTTTGTACTCAGCCAGTCCGCTGGAGGAGCCGCCGCCGGTGCCAGATGCCCCTCCAGTGGCGCAGCAGCAGGGGCCAGATGCGGGCAGTCAAGGCAGTGGAGAGGGCAGCGGCCCCGCGCCAGTCACGCAAGATCAGACCCCGCCCGTGGATGCGGAATCTGGGGTGAACCCAGAGGGTGATCTGGCCACCATCCTCCAGGGGGTGCAGGACCTTCCTGCCGGGGAGGTGCAGTCCCTGGTCTCCAACCAGCTGAGCCTGGAAATCCAGATGCAGGGCCACATCGACTGGAGCCAGATGGGGCTTCCCACCGACCAGCCCGGCACCATCCACATCCGTGGCACCGATCACACGGACGACCTCCTTTCGCTGGACTTGAGCCAGTTCTCCACGTCTCTGGACCTCTACTTTGACGGCGGCGCGGGTGGTTTCGATGTGCTGAAAATCACCGGGGTGACTTCGGGCGGCTACACTCCCGGAGCCCAGGCGGGTGAGGGCGTCCTCGTTTTTGGCAACCATCGCATCCAGTTCTCCGGCGTGGAGCCCGTCATCATTGAGGGCACTGGTGAAGGTGCCAGCTTCACCTTCACCACCCCGCATGGTGTGGATGACCTGGTGCTGGACAGTCCGGCGGATGGCTGGAGCCGCATCCGCGGCACCAGTGGCGGAGTCGCCTTTGAGGAGCTGGTCTTCTCCAATGTGGAGCAGGTCATCGTGGACGCCATGTCCCATGACGCTCCCGGCGAGAGTGCGGATGAGGTGACCGTTGCCACCGATCTGCGCGCCCGTGGCCTGCGGGAGCTCACCATCCTCACCGGGGAGGGGGATGACACCCTGGTTCTCGGGACCAACAATCTCCCGCCACCCGTCTCTGGCGGGAGCTTCACCTTTGACGGCGGGTCTGGAAATGACCGCATCATCGGTTCTGGTGCAGATACGACCTGGTTGGTGACCGGGCACAATGAGGGAAGCGTGTATGGCTTGCGCTTCAGCGGGGTGGAAAATCTGGAGGGAGCGGCGGACAATGAAGACCGCTTTGTGTTTGAGACGGCCGGTCAGCTGGATGGCTTGATTGACGGGGGTGCTGGTGGGTTCGATACGGTAGTGCTCGACGGAGGAAGTTCCGCGAACGCAGTTTTCCGGGCATTTGGTCCCGATTCTGGTCTGATTGAGACAGACCTCTCCACGCTGGCCTATCGCGGGCTGGAGCCGATTGACTACAGCGGCACTTCTGACGCCATCATCCACCTCACGGGTGGGGACGACCAGGCGATCCTGGAGGTGAATGAGCACGGCCAGCTGAGCCTGCGTTCACTGAACAACAGCTTTGAGCTGATCAATTTCAACACGTCGCTCAATTCGCTCACCATCATCGGTGGAGGCGGGTATGACAGCGTGCTGGTGGGCGACGGGGTGACCCTGGGGCTGGATGGCAGCTTCACCATTGAGTCAGAAGACATCACCGTGGCCGCAGGAGCCACCGTGAATGCAGGCACCATCCGTCTGAGCGCCTATGATGGAGATGCCACCGGCATCGGGGTGACCACGCAAGTGGGGGTGGTGAATCGCACCGCCTCCCTGGTGGTGAGTGGCACCCTTAACTCCGACGGCACCCTTACGTTGGAGGCGCTGGCTTCGCGCAATGTGCATCTTTCCGGTCTTGATGAAGCGATTCTCAGTGCACTGACCACGGCCACCGTCACGGTGGAGACTGGTGCCGTCGTCCAGTCAGCGGGGTTGACCACGGTCTCCGCCCTCACTTCGGGGATCGTCGAGTCCACTGCTGCGGACTTGGTGCTGCACGCTTTCACAGAGAGCGCCTCCACCTACATCGGGTTTGCCACCTTCACCGTGGCAGGGCTCTCCGTCTCCGCCACCACCAGCGGGGCGTATTCCGCCACTTCACGCACCGCGACGAATCGCGTGGCAGGCATCACGTCCGCCGTGCTGGATGGCACTGTCGTGAACTCGACCGCCGCGGTCTCTGTGGTGGCGCTGGACAACTCCAGGCTGGACGCGAAGACGGGCAACGTCTCCACGGATCTCGTCTCCCTGGTGGGCGATGTCGTCATCGGCCAGTCGTTTGCTCTCAACGATCTTCATCGCCTTGTTCAGGCCGCGGTATCGGGTGCTGATGTGGATGCCAGCGCCGGTGGCCTGGCCGTCACGGCCACCCGGAACATTGATGCCTCCTCCAATGTGGGGGTCGTCGCCGTCACCGGTGGCCCCGCCTCTCTCCTGCCCAGCCTCAGCTTTGGCGGCACCAAGGCGGTGAATGTGATCTCCGGGGAGGTTTCCTCGCTCCTCTCCTCCAGCGATGTCGATCTGGCCACCGGCGGGGTCACCGTGTCTGCGGCGGACACCTCCCAGGTGTCGGCCCATAGCAAGGTGGCGGCGGCTTCGACCGTGGGAGAGTTCTCCACCTTGTCTGCCGGACTTTCGATCGGCATGTCGGAGGCCTGGAACCTCTACGGCGTGCGACCAGACGATGTGGCGGCCCTTGACATGACGGATCTGCTTGGGGCGGATCTGGGGGGGACGTTGTCCGGCCCGGTAGTGGCAGTGGTGCAGGATTCCACGCTGGATGTGGGTGGGGACGTCTCCGTGCTGGCTACGGCTCAGGTGACGCTTGATTCTGAGGTGACCAATCTGGTGGACACCGCGGTGGACGGATTCTCCGGCACCGGCGCGGCGGCGGCAGGTGCTGTCTTCTCCTCCAACATCGTCAACACCGGTGCCAGTGCAGTGATTCGCCGCCAGGTAGAGGCCACCACGGTGACTGCTGCGGGGGACATCCTCGTGTCGGCGGTGGATGAGTCCTCCCTCACGGCGACCACCAGTTTCAAGAACACGGCCACGGCGGAGAGCCTCAATCCCCTCAGTGATGCCGGTGCGGTGGCGGTGGGCGGCATCATTGTGCGCAACCAGTTCACCTCCGGCACCTACGCTGCGATTGGAGGGGCGGACGTGGAGGGTGCCTCCGTGACGGTGAAGGCGGACTCGCATGCCACCGTTGTTTCCTTGACGGACAGCGTGGTGAAGGTGGAGGGCGGCAGCCCGTTTGTGGGGGCGGCCACGCTGGCTGCCCAGGGAGTCATCGTCACCAACAACGTCCTCGGCGGGGCTGAGGCGCGGGTCGCCGGGGGCGCGGTGACCTCCACGGCAGGCGCGGTGACGGTATCAGCCGTCAACCAGTCGGAGATCACGGCGGAGAACAGCAGCGTGGTCACGGCGGACAACACCGCAGTCGGGGTCAATCTCGCCTACAACACTGTGGGCTATGAGCCGCAGGACCTGGCCACGCTCACGCTCGATGCCCTGGTGGGCCTGAGCCTGGGCACGGTGGATCGTGCCCTCGCCCATGCCATCATTGAGGACGCACAGGTCATTTCCGCAGGCGATCTGGTCGTCACCGCGGACAATCTTCTGGCCCTGGAGTCCTCTGTGACCAACGAGGCCCTGAGCGAGGCGCTGGGCTTCACGGCTGCGAGTGGCCAGGCGGCCAGTTTTGTACTTTCCTCCAACCTTGTGGCCGGCGGGGCACTGGCCCTGCTACAGTCAACCGGGGCCACGCTGGCCGCGCAGGCGGGCGGTGCCGCCACCGTGCGCGCCACCCAGGGCGGCAGCTTGAAGGCCGGTACGCGCATCCGTGCCGCGGCTGAGGTCACCAACGACAACGTCTTCAGCGAGTCCGACTCGATGGCGCTCGGCGGCATGCTGGTGCGCAATGATCTGGATGCCGCCGCGGAGGCTAGCGTGCAGGGCATCGATCTCACGGCGGACTCCATCCAGGTGCGGGCGGAGCAGACCGCAGTGGTGGAGGCTGAGGCCAATGCCGAGGTCGAGTCGGTTGGTGGAAATATTTTTGGCGGCGGCCAGTCCATGGCCGTGGGTGCCGTCATCGCGGCCAACACGCTGCGTGGTGGCGTCACCAGCCTGGTGGCTGATTCCACCCTCACAGCGGGGGATGGGGCCGTGGAAGTGTCGGCCGAGAATGCTCTGCAACTGCAGGCTACGAACAGCAGCCAGGTCAGCAGCGGCAATCAGGCTGCGGGCGTGGTCGCCGCATTCAATACCGTCGGCTACGAGAACCAGAACCTGCTTTTCCAGGCCGTCGATGCCCTCGTGGGCTCGCCCATCGGAGACACCGCGCAGACCAGCACTCAGGCCCTGGTGGTGGACACCGGCGTCTCCGCCACAGGGGGACTCACCATCTCCGCGGAAAACTCCGCCAGCCTTGATGCCAGCACCGACAACGGCGTGGCCGGCGTCGCGGAAGGTTTCACGGGTGTCAGCAGCACCGTGGCTGGAGGCGTGCTCGCCAGCAACATGATGGCCAGCACCGTTGCCGCCAGCTTGAAGGCTGGGGACGAATTGATCACCGTCGATGTGGGCGGAGCTGTGTCCGTGCAGGCTGCGAATGAATCCGTCCTCAATGCTTCATCCACGCTGTCCCTGCTGTCGCAGACCACCAGCGACAATGAATTTTCGGCGGATGATTCCACGGCCATTGGTTTCCTCAGCGTGCGCAACTTGCTGGATGGCGGCGCGTCGGCAGAGATCGTCCATGCCAGCGTCACGGGTGGCAGCATTGCCATTGCCGCAGACAATGCCACCACCCTCAATGCAACGATTGACGCCGAAGCCAGTGCCTCGGGCGGCAGCACATTGGGCGATGGCACGCAGATCGCGGCCAACGGAGTGATCGCGAGCAACTCCGTGCTGGGCGGCGCTCTGGCTCAGGCCAATGACAGCACCTTGACGGCCGAGACGGGTGGCGTGAGTGTCACCGCCGACAACAGCGTGAACCTGACGGCGGAGAACGCCAACCAGGTGACCAGCGGGGACACTGGCGCAGGCGCGATGCTGGCGTTCAACACGCTGGGTTATGAGAGCCAGAACGTGCTCTTCCAGACGCTGGACGCGCTGATTGGTTCGGAGATCGGTGATGCCGCCCCCTCCCGTGCGGATGCGCTGGTGACCAACACCAACATCACGGCCAAGACTGATGTCACGGTGGAGGCGACCAACGCCTCCATCTTGAACGCCACGTTCGACAACACCTCTGAGAGCCAGGCAAGCGGGTTCACGGGGCAGAACACGATGGCGGCAAGCTTTGTGGTGGCCAGCAACTTCGTGGCCTCCGGTGCCCGGGCGGCCATTGAAGGAGCAGCTCCCGAGATTGAAGCTGAAGGCGCGGTGTCGGTCAAAGCGTCCGACACTTCTGAGCTTAATTCCAGCAGCACCATTGGCCTGGTTGCGGAAACCACCAGCGACAATGAACTGAGCGCTGACAACGCGATGGGCCTGGGTGGCATCAGCGTGCGCAACGTGCTGGAAGGCGGCACGGTGGCAGAAGTGTTCAACGCGGACATCACCGGGAGCAGCATCAGCATTGAGGCGGACAACCGCGCGAAGCTGGAAGCCACGGTGGATGCGGAAGCCACGGTGGCGGGCGGCAGCACGCTGGGTGACGGCACGCAACTGGCGGTCAATGCGGTCATTGCCAGCAACACGGTGCTGGGCGGGGCTTTGGCTCAAGGAGTCAACAGTGAACTCACGGCCACCACGGGTGACGTCTCAGTGACGGCGGCCAATGCGCTGGAACTCAGCGCGACCAACGCCAACCAGGTGAGCAGCGGAGACACCGGGGTGGGGGCGATGCTGGCGTTCAATACGCTGGGATATGAGAGCCAGAACATCCTCTTCCAGACGCTGGACGCGCTGGTGGGCACGGAGATTGGCGACAAAGACGCTTCCACGGCAGAGGCCCTGCTGACCAACACGAATGTGACCGCGGCAGGCGGAGTGACCGTCTCGGCCACCAACGAATCGGTGCTGACGGCAGAGTTCAACAACAGCCTGGCAAGTTCGGCAAGTGGGTTTACGGGCCAGAACAGCATGGCGGCGAGCGTGGTGCTGGCCAGCAACATGGTGGCTTCCGGCGCCCGTGCGGCCGTTGAAAGCACGGCCCCGGTCATCGATGCCCAGGGCGGCGTGAGCGTGAGTGCCTCGGACAGCTCCGAATTGAGTTCGGCCACCACGGTGTCCCTGCTGGCGGAGACGGTCAGCGACAACGAGTTTAGCGATGACGACTCCATGGCGTTGGGGGCCTTGATTGCCCGCAACGTCCTTGAAGGCGGCGTAACGGCGGTCATCGACCACGCCACGGTGACGGGTGGCAGCATCACCCTTGCCGCGGACAATGAAACAACTCTGACCGCGTCCATTGACGCGGAAGCCAGCGCCTCGGGTGGCAGCACTTTGGGTGATGGCACCCAACTGGCCGTGAGCGGGGTCATCGCGAGCAACTCCGTACTGGGCGGCGCTTTGGCGCAGGCCAGTGACAGCAGCCTCACCGCCGAGACGGGCGGGGTGAGTGTGACGGCTGACAACAGCGTGAACCTGACGGCGGAGAACGCCAACCAGGTGACCAGCGGGGACACGGGCGCAGGCGTGATGCTGGCGTTCAACACGCTGGGTTATGAGAGCCAGAACGTGCTCTTCCAGACGCTGGACGCGCTGATTGGTTCTGAGATTGGCGATCAGGAACCTTCGCGTGCTGACGCGCTGGTGACCAACACCAACGTCACCGCCAAGACTGATGTCACGGTGGAGGCGACCAACGCCTCCATCTTGAACGCCACGTTCGACAACACCTCTGAGAGCCAGGCAAGCGGGTTCACGGGGCAGAACACGATGGCGGCAAGCTTTGTGGTGGCCAGCAACTTCGTGGCCTCCGGTGCCCGGGCGGCCATTGAAGGAGCAGCTCCCGAGATTGAAGCTGAAGGCGCGGTGTCGGTCAAAGCGTCCGACACTTCTGAGCTTAATTCCAGCAGCACCATTGGCCTGGTTGCGGAAACCACCAGCGACAATGAACTGAGCGCTGACAACGCGATGGGCCTGGGTGGCATCAGCGTGCGCAACGTGCTGGAAGGCGGCACGGTGGCAGAGGTGCTCAACGCGGACATCACCGGGAGCAGCATCAGCATTGAGGCGGACAACCGCGCGAAGCTGGAAGCCACGGTGGATGCGGAAGCCACGGTGGCGGGCGGCAGCACCCTGGGTGACGGCACGCAACTGGCGGTCAATGCGGTCATTGCCAGCAACACGGTGCTGGGCGGGGCTTTGGCTCAAGGAGTCAACAGTGAACTCACGACCACCACGGGTGATGTCTCAGTTACAGCGGCCAATGCGCTGGAGCTCAGCGCCACCAATGCCAACCAGGTGAGCAGCGGAGACACCGGGGTGGGGGCGATGCTGGCGTTCAACACGCTGGGATATGAAAGCCAGAACATCCTCTTCCAGACGCTGGACGCGCTGGTGGGCACGGAGATTGGCGACAAAGACGCTTCCACGGCAGAGGCCCTGCTGACCAACACGAATGTGACCGCCGCAGGCGGAGTAACCGTCTCGGCCACCAACGAATCCACCCTCACTGCAGAGTTCAACAACAGCCTGGAAAGCTCGGCGAGCGGGTTTACGGGCCAGAACAGCATGGCGGCGAGCGTGGTGCTGGCCAGCAACATGGTGGCTTCCGGTGCCCGTGCGGCCGTTGAGGGCACGGCCCCGGTCATCGATGCCCAGGGCGGCGTGAGCGTGAGTGCCTCGGACAGCTCCGAATTGAGTTCGGCGACCACGGTGTCCCTGCTGGCGGAAACAGTCAGCGACAACGAGTTTAGCGACGACGACTCCATGGCGTTGGGGGCCTTGATTGCCCGCAACGTCCTTGAAGGCGGGGTGACGGCGGTCATCGACAACGCCACGGTGACGGGTGGCAGCATCACCCTTGCTGCGGACAATGAAACAACTCTGACCGCGTCCATTGACGCGGAAGCCAGCGCCTCGGGTGGCAGCACGCTGGGCGATGGCACCCAACTGGCCGTGAGTGGGGTCATCGCGAGCAACTCCGTACTGGGCGGCGCTCTGGCGCAGGCCAGTGACAGCACCCTCACCGCCGGGACCGGCGGGGTCAGCGTGACGGCGGACAACAGCGTGAACCTGACGGCGGAGAACGCCAACCAGGTGACCAGCGGGGACACCGGTGCAGGCGTGATGCTGGCGTTTAACACGCTGGGTTATGAGAGCCAGAACGTGCTCTTCCAAACGCTGGACGCGCTGATTGGTTCGGAGATCGGCGATCAGGATCCTTCGCGTGCTGACGCGCTGGTGACCAACACCGACGTCACCGCCAAGACCGATGTCAAGGTGGAGGCGACCAACGCCTCGGTGCTCAATGCCACCTTCGACAACACCTCCGAGAGCCAGGCGAGCGGGTTCACGGGGCAGAACACGATGGCGGCAAGCTTTGTGGTGGCCAGCAACTTCGTGGCCTCCGGGGCCCGGGCGGCCATTTCAGAGGGCAATCCGCAAGTCGAAGCTGAAGGCGCGGTGTCGGTCAAAGCGTCCGACACTTCTGAGCTTAACTCCACCAGCACCATTGGCCTGGTTGCGGAAACCACCAGCGACAATGAACTGAGCGCTGACAACGCGATGGGCCTGGGCGGCATCAGCGTGCGCAACGTGCTGGATGGCGGCACGGTGGCAGAGGTGTTCAACGCGGACATCACCGGGAGCAGCATAGAGATCAGTGCCGAAAACAGCGCGAAGCTGGAAGCCACGGTGGATGCGGAAGCCACGGTGGCGGGCGGCAGCACCCTGGGTGACGGCGCGCAACTGGCGGTCAATGCGGTCATCGCCAGCAACACGGTGCTGGGCGGAGCCTTGGCTCAAGGAGTCAACAGTGAACTCACGACCACCACGGGCGATGTCTCGGTGACGGCGGCCAATGCGCTGGAGCTTTCGGCGACCAACGCCAACCAGGTGAGCAGCGGAGACACCGGGGTGGGGGCGATGCTGGCGTTCAACACGCTGGGTTATGAAAGCCAGAACATCCTCTTCCAGACGCTGGACGCGCTGGTGGGCACGGAGATTGGCGACAAAGACGCTTCCACGGCAGAGGCCCTGCTGACCAACACGAATGTGACCGCCGCAGGCGGAGTGACGGTCTCGGCCACCAACGAATCCACCCTCACCGCAGAGTTCAACAACAGCCTGGAAAGCTCGGCGAGCGGATTTACGGGGCAGAACAGCATGGCGGCGAGCGTGGTGCTAGCCAGCAACATGGTGGCCTCCGGCGCCCGTGCGGCCGTTGAAGGCACGGCCCCGGTCATTGACGCCCAGGGCGGCGTCGAGGTGGCGGCATCTGATGCCTCGGCCCTGACAGCCTCGACCACAGCGTCCCTGCTTGCGGAGACGGTCAGCGACAATGAGTTTAGCGCCGATGACTCCATGTCGTTGGGGGCCTTGATTGCCCGCAACGTCCTTGAAGGCGGCGTGGTGGCGGAAATCAAGAATGCCAGCATCACTGGATCTGAAATCGCGATCTCAGCCAACAACGAGACGACGCTGGAATCGACGATCGATGCGGAAGCCAGCGCCTCGGGTGGCAGCACCTTGGGGGCGGGCAATCAACTCGCCGTCAATGGCGTGATTGCGAGCAACTCCGTGTTGGGCGGCGCTTTGGCTCAAGGGGTGAACAGTCAGTTCACCGCCGAGTCGGGAGATGTCTCTGTAACGGCAGAGAACAGTGTGAACCTGACCGCTGAAAATGCCAACCAGGTGACCAGTGGAGATCAGGGTGTGGGAGCGATGCTGGCGTTCAACACGCTGGGCTATGAGAGCCAGAACGTGCTCTTCCAGACGCTGGACGCCCTGCTCGGCACTGAGATCGGCGATGCCGATCCCTCCCGTGCGGACGCGCTGCTGACCAACTCCAACGTCACCGCGGCAGGGGATGTCACGGTGGAGGCGACGAATGCCTCCATCTTGAACGCGACGTTCGACAACACCTCTGAGAGCCAGGCGAGCGGGTTCACGGGGCAGAACAGCATGGCGGCGAGCTTTGTGGTGGCCAGCAACTTCGTGGCCTCCGGGGCCCGGGCGGCCATTGAAGGGGGCAACCCGCAGATCGATGCCGGAGGGGCCGTGTCGGTCAAAGCGTCTGACACCTCCGGGCTCAACTCGGACAGCACCATCTCCCTGGTCGCGGAAACCACGAGCGACAACGAGTTCAGCGATGACAATGCGATGGCGCTTGGCGGCATCAGCGTGCGCAACGTGCTGGAAGGCGGCACGGTGGCAGAGGTGCTCAACGCGGACATCACCGGTGACAGCATCGAGATCAGTGCCGAAAACAGTGCGAAGCTGGAAGCCTCCGTGGATGCAGAGGCGAGTGCGGCCGGGGGCAGCACCCTGGGGGCGGGCACGCAACTGGCGGTCAATGCCGTCATTGCCAGCAACACCGTGCTGGGCGGGGCGTTGGCTCAAGGAGTCAACAGTGAACTCACGGCCAACACGGGCGATGTCTCGGTGACGGCTGACAACAGCCTGGAGCTTGCGGCGACCAACGCCAACCAGGTGAGCAGCGGAGATCAAGGGGTGGGCGTGATGCTGGCGTTCAACACGCTGGGCTATGAAAGCCAGAACATTCTCTTCCAGGCGCTGGATGCCCTGATCGGCACGGAGATTGGCGACGCGGATCCCTCCAAGGCCGTGGCCCTGCTGACGGACACACACGTCCAGGCTGCAGGCGATGTCACGCTGGAGGCGACCAATGCCACCACGCTGACCGCCACCTTCGACAACAGCCTGGAGAGCTCGGGCAGCGGGTTCACAGGCCAGAACAGCATGGCGGCAAGCGCCGTGCTGGCGAGCAACTACATGGCCTCCGGGGCTGAGGCCCGTGTCCGGGGCATCGCGATCGTGCCAGTGATCGATGCTGATGGCGACGTCACGGTTGCCGCAAGTGACAGCTCCGACCTGGTGTCCACCACCACGGTATCCCTCGTGTCGGAGACGGAAAGCACCAACATCGCCAGCGCGGATGATGCGATGGCGATTGGCTTCACGAGCGTGCGCAACGTGCTGGATGGCGGCACCATCGCCGAGGTGACGGATGCCGACCTGACCGGGGCCACCGTGACGGTGGCGGCCGAAAATGCTGCGACGCTGGAAGCGAAACTTCAGGCTGCCTCCAAAGCCGAAGGCGGCAGCGAGTTTGGCCAGGGCACCCAGCTTGCTGTGGGGGGCGTGATTGCCAGCAACACCCTGTTGGGTGCGGCCACCGCCACAGTGGCTGACAGTTCTCTCACCTCCACTCTGGGGGCGATTCATGTGACGGCGGAGAACGCCGCCAAGCTCGATGTTGAAAACGTCAACCAGGTCATCAGCGGCAGCGTGGCGGTGGGCGTGACACTCGCCTTCAACTCCGTGGGTTATGAGAGCCAGAACGTGCTCTTCCAGACGCTGGACGCCCTCCTGGGCACCAACATCGGAGACATCGATGCGGCTGAAGCCCGTGCGACGATCACCAACTCATCCCTTGCCTCCGCAGGCGACTTGAAACTCCTTGCCACCAACACGGTGGAGGCAGTCGCCCTGCTCACCAACGAAGCCTCAGCAGAAGCCTCCACCTTCCACGGAAGTGAAAGCACGTCAGCCGGTTTCGTGCTCGCCAGCAACATGATCGCGGGTGGCAGCACGGCGGTGCTGGCCAACACGACCGCTCCTGTCTTGGCACTGGGGGCGGTGGAAATCTCCGCTGAAGACAAACTCACCCTGGATGCGGTGGTCAAGCTGGTGGTGGAATCCTCCTCCGGAAGCACCAACCCTTTCAGCAAGGACGGAGCCAAGGCCATTGGCGGCCTCGCGGTGCGCAACGACCTCATTGGCGGTGGCGCTGCCGAACTGACGAATGTCAACCTCGCCGGTGCCTCCGTGGTGGTGCGCTCCAGCGAGAGCAGTGTGATGGACGCCAGTGTGGATGCCGAATTCAGCGCCGACAGCGGCGGCCTGGACAGCGGCATCTCCCTGGCGGTGGGAGGCGTGATTTCAACGAACTCCATCGTCGGGGCGGCCGCCACCACGGTGACGAACTCCAGCCTGCGGGCCACCGGCGGCGGGCTCTCTGCCACCGCTCACCATGGCAGCCGGCTTCAGGCCCGGGTGGACAGCATGGTGAAGGCGGGATCCACCTCCGTGGGGGTGACGCTGGCATTCAACACCATCGGGGTGCATTCCCAGAACCTCCTTTTCAACACCATCGACGCGCTGCTGGACACCGACATCGCGGACCTGGCAGACACCACGCGGGTTCTGGTTCAAGGATCCAACCTTGAGGCCACGGGCAGCCTGGTCATCAGCGCCACCTCCAGCGCGGTGCTGGACGCCGTGGTGCCGGTCTCTGCGGCCACCTTTGATTTCTCGATCTCTGCATCCACCAGCGTGACCGTAGGGGCGGTGGTGGCCATGAACAAGGTGGCGTCCGGCGTCTCTGCGCGGGTGCTGGACACGGATCTCCAGGGGAGCTCCGTTTCCGTCACCGCCACCAACACCAGCAGCATTGACTCGGAGGTCACGGCCTCCTCCATCGCGGTCAGCGGCAGCCTGTCCACCGGCAAGTCCATCAGCATCGGCTTCGCCCGCTCGCGCAATGACATCAACGGCTTTGCCGAGGCGCTGGTGCGTGACACCGCCGGGGCGCCCTCGGACCTCACCGCCACGGCAGGTGGCATCACCGTGGAGGCACGGGATGCGGCCAGCATCAATGCCCTCGCCACGGCCACGGGCATCAGCGTGGCACCCTCAGTGGGGGATTCTCTGACCGTCGCAGGGGCGGGCACCTTTGCCACCAACAACATCACCACAGACACGGACGCGGTGATCGACAATCTGCTGGTCAATGCCTCCGGCGCCATTGCCGTGAGGACGACCAACGCCGCAACCATCGACGCCAAAGTGGCGGCCCTGGCGGCCAGTGTGGCGATCTCTGCCGGTGGGGCCAAGTCCTTCGCGGTGGGGGCGGTGCTGGCGGTCAATACGGTTCGTGGTTCAACCCAGGCAGATGCTGATGAACGCAGTCGCACGCGCGCAGCCGTGCTCAACTCCGCCCTGACCTCGGCCAGCGGAGGCATCCTGGTGACGTCCCAGTCCACCGGCACCATCAACGCCGATCTGGAAGCCATTGCCGCTGCCGTTGCCGCATCGGCGGGGAACAGCACCACCTTCAGCCTCGGCGGGTCACTGGCCTTCAATGACATCCAGCGGGACACGAGTGCACTGATCAGCGGGGGGGCAAAAGTCGAAGCCCTCGGCAACGGGGATCTCACCGTGGCAGCGACAGACAGTTCGGCGATCCACAGCACCTCCGTGGGCATGTCTGCGGCGGCCAACCTTTCTGGTGGACAGGCCACTTCCATCTCCGTGGGCCTTGCCATTGCCAGCAACGAGATCCGCAATGATGTGAGCGCGATCATTCGCGACGTGGGTCTGGTGACCGTGGCGGATGACCTTTCCGTGTCCGCCCTAAGCACGGGCGTGATTGATTCCACCGCTACGGCGGCTTCCCTGGCGGCCTCCCTTTCCGGTGGCACGGGCATTGCCGTTTCCGGTGCGGGGGCGCTGGCGCAGAATGAAGTGCTGGGAGGTGCGGTGGCTGCGATTGACAACAGCGACGTGAATGCCGGTGGCGACGCCGCCGTGACTGCTCGCAACACCTCGGTCATCGAAGCCACCATCGAGGCGATCGCGTTGAGCGCCTCTCTGAGCGGGGGCACGGGCGTCGGAGTAGGCATGGGCCTCTCCATGGCCCGGAACTACATCGGCGCCACAGAGGCGGGTAGCGATGCGCCTCTGGATGTGATCGCCCGGATCACTGGATCTGCCGTGGATGCCGCCGGAGCCGTGAGCCTCACGGCCCAGTCGGATCAGAATATTGACGCCTACGTGGGAGCGGCAGCCATGGCGGCCACCCTGAGCGGGGGCACCGGCGTGGGTGTTGGTGCCGCAGGCGCACTGAGCTCCAACGAGGTCAAGACCAACGTGCTCGCCTTCGCCTCAGCAGGGGAGCGCCTGGAAGGCTCCAGCGTTGCCATCGTGGCCACGGATGATTCTGAGATCGACGCCTACACCGGAGCCGCCGCACTGGCCGCAGCTCTGTCTGGCGGCACGGGCGTGGCCGTATCCCTCGCTGCGAGCGTCGCCAGCAATGAGATCACGGGGAATGTGCGTGCCTATGTGAACGACGTGGATGACCTCTTCGCCACTCATGGTGAGGTGGTCATCGCGGCCCACCAGCGTGCCGCCATCCATGCGGACGTGTACTCCTCCTCCCTGGCGGCGGGCGTCTCTGGCGGGGCTTCCATCTCAGTCAGTGGCGGCGGTGCCGTCGGGATGAATGCCATCTATGGGGACACCCATGCGGCGATCATGGACTCCGGGGTGACGGCGGCGGGGGATGTGGACCTCGACGCCACCAATGTCTCCATCATCGACGCCGAGGTGCGGGCCCTGTCTGCCTCGGTGGCCATCAGCGGCAGTGCGGGCATTGGCGTGGCCCTGGGGGCCTCTATTGCAACGAACCTGATCGGTGGCGGCACTTATCGTGACATTGACGCCAATGGCAATGTCACCACGGCCAGTCTGGACAAGGAAGCCCTGCGGGTGAGCACCCTGGTGGAGGACTCCACCATCAACACGGGTGGGCGTCTGGAGATGACCACCCTCTCCCAGCAGACCATTCTATCGGATGCACAGGTGGCCACGGTCTCTCTGTCCCTGGGGGCCAGCTTCGCCGTGGCCGCCTCGGCTGCGGGCACCTTTGCAACCAATGCCATCGAGACGGATGTTTCCTCGAACATCCTCCGCTCAGCGGTCCAGACGGCCCTCGGGGTGGACATGGATGCGCATGACCGCTCAATCATCGATGCCGAGGCAGGCGCCTCCGCCATCTCGGCCGCGCTTTCACCCTTTGGCGTTGCCATCTCCTTTGCCGGCACGTTTGCCACCAACGAGACGGACAACAACATCTGGACCGCCATAGAGCAGAGCTCTGTCGCCGCCGCAGCGGGCAACATCTCGGCCGAGGCTTCCTCCACCCCGCAGATCAACGTCCAGGCTCAGGCCGCCGCCCTGGCTGCGGGCATCGTGGCGGTCGCCGGGGCGGGCATCGGCTCGGATGCGGTGATCCACAACACGGTGCAGTCGTACGCCACCGGCTCCCAGGTGACTGCCTTGCAGGGTTCCGTGAATTTCGATGCGCGGTCCACGGTCTCCGTCACGCCGGTCTTTGTCAGCACGGCGGTTTCTGCCGGGCTCGGGGCCGCCGTCAGCGTCATCCGCTCCAGTGTGGACATCGGCGGTGCCACCCGTGCCTATGTGCACGGGGGCGCGCTCTCCGCCCGCAACCTCACGGTCAGTGCGGACCATCGCACCGATGCAAATGCCAGCCTCGTCAGCGTCAGCGGCGGGCTCCTTTCCGCCTCAGCGATCGCGGCCACGATCAACGACTCCTCCAGTGTCGTGGCCCACATCACCGGTACCACGGTGACGACCACGGATCCCGCAGTGGGGGTCACAGTGCGGGCCCGCGGACAAACGTACATCACCACGTTGAACGTGGCGGCCGGTTTCGGCGTGGTGGCGGGCACGGTGGTGTCCAGCACCGCCTCGGCCTCGCCTGACGTCGAGGCCTATCTGGGCGATGAAACAACCATCGCCGCAGGTGCGGGAGATGTGAATGTCACCGCCAGCCATTCCGGCACGGTGCAGTCCACCGGCGTGGGGGCTTCGGCAGGGGTCATCGCCGTGGGTGTGACTGTGATCGAGTCCAGCCTCACTCCCAAGGTGGTCGCCAACACCCGGGGCGATGTCATTATCTCGGGCAGTGATGTCCTGTTTGATGCCAAGTCGGACACCGTCGGCAGAAATATTTCATTGGACTTCCTGGCCGGTTCAGGTCTCGGGGCCGCTGCTGCCTTCATCAATGGATTGATCTTCGGCGGGGAGGGCGTGCAATCGCTCGCCTTCGCCGGTGCGGGCGGGATCGGTGCCGGGGTGGGCGTGGTGGCCACCACCATCTACTCGCCGGACGTCTTTGCCGGACTCAGTGATGACACCGAGATCGAGGTGACGGGCGACGTCACCGTGCGCGCGCTGGCGGAAGGTCTTGCCGACTCCACAGGCCTGGGCATCACCGTCGGCGCCCTCGCCGTCGGCTTTGTGCAGACGAATGCCAACGTGAATGGCAACGTGAAGACAGACGTGGGCGGCCGCATCAAAGCGCGGAACCTCACGCTCGACACGGATGGGAACCTGGATGCCGAGGCCCTGACCGTGGCGGCCGCAGGCGGCGTCATCGGCGTGGCCATCAACTCCTCGGATATTTTCCTGAACCCCGAGGTGGTCGCCTCCCTGCGCGACTACGCCCTGATCGAACTGGAGGGCAACCTCAGCATTCAGGCCCACTCCGACGCGGCCGTGAAGGCCAACACCGTGGGGGTGGATGCAGGCATCGTCTCCGTGGGATCCTCCGCGGTGGACGTGTCCATGACCCCCACCGTCTCCAGCACGATCGGCGACAACGTGCTCGTGAATGCGGAAGGCACCATCCTCGTGCAGGCTGCGGTGGCGCAGAACCAGTCCACCACCAAGGTCACCGCCTCCTCCGGCAAGCTGATCGGCATGACCGGTCTGGAAATCGAACAGACCTTCGTGGAAGACGTGAGCGCCGGCATCGGTGCGAACAGCCAGATCCTCGGCATGACCGGGATCTCCATCCTGGCAGCGGGCAGGACCACCAGCCGGGCCGATGCCCAGGTCTTCGTCGTGGGCGGTCTGTCCGGCCAGAACGCGGAGGCCAGCGAGGACATCCGCTCCACGGTGGCCACCGGTGTGGGCACCGCCTCCACGGTCTTCTCGAAGGGGATCGTCACCATCGATGCGGACAACCAGATCGATGTGGACAACCTCACCGGGACCCAGTTCTACGGCGTGGGCAGCCTGAACTTCGCCCGCTCTGAGACGGATGTGACCGGCCTGGACGGCTCCACCCTGGCCCGGACCACCATCGGTCAAGGCGCCATCGTTGAGGGCGTCACGGTCAATGTCTCCGCCGACGTCAGCAAGCTGAAGATCACCCATAACGACACCTCCGGTGAGCAGTACTCCGTGGGGGGCTTCATCCAGACCACCTCGGACATTGATGTGCGCTCGGATGTGGAAGTGCTTCAAGCCCGCAACAGCACCCTCATTGGCGGGACCGTGAACGTCACGGCCAGCCAGGGCAACATCGACATCAACAGTGAGGCTCGCGGCGCCGGCTTTGGCCTCTCCGTAAGCCATGACGGCCAGGTGTTCGACACCGTCGATCTCGGCACCTATGTGACGGTTGAAGAAGGGGCGGCCATCCTGGGCAACGTCATCCGCGTGATCGCCGATGGCGGTGACTCCGGTGACCGCGTACGCCAGAACACGGAAAACAACGCGGTGGGCATCGACTTCGCCTCCGACGACTACGAGCTCAACGTCATCTCCATCGCCGAGGTCAACTTCTTCGGCAAGATCGGTGCCGGGGTGCGCAACGCCAAGCTCTTCATTGATGCGGCGGGTAACATCACGAACCGAGACTTCGTCGATGCACGCCGTGCCGGCGGTGAGATCATCATTGACCAGCTCAATGCCGGATCCGTGCCCACCTCCGTCACCCTGCTGGCGCTCAATCCCACCATCAACGTCTTTGATGACCCGGACCACCGTCCGACCTTCCTCGGCATCCCGACGGGCTCTCCGTACGGGCCGGACACGAACGAACAGCACGGCAAGGTGACGATCGGCAGCAATGCCACCATTTCCCAGGCGGACCGTTTCAACTCCGTGGATGTGGTGAACCGCTCCACGCTGGACGTGCGCATTCTGGACATGAACGTCCTTTACGACGGCCTCCCGGGGCCGGTCGTCACGCTGCTCGCAGGCCAGGTCGTGGGTGCCTTCACCCAGACCGGTCCGCAGCGCTTCAACGGCACCCGCATCGAGATGGAATCCCACCATGCCACCGTGGGGGCAGGGGACTTCATCATCGACGGCGTGATCTACAACCCGACCGGGTCCACGAAGATCGTGGCCAACGGCGGCTCCGTGATCCAGCCCAATGAGGACGGGGGGATCACCACCGGCTCCCTCTACATTGAGACGGCCAAGGGACGGGTCGGCGAGGATGAAGAGCGCATTGAAGTGACCATCCTGCAGGACGCCAGCCTTCTGCCAGAGGCCCGTCTGGAAGTCCATGCCTACGGCGAGATCGGCCTCGACATTGATCGTGCGGGCACACCGATGCTGACCCAGCTGGAACTGGCCGGCCTCACCTCGGTGAGCGATGACATCTTTGCCTCGTTCGGAGGATTTGACCTCCTGGTGACAGATCTCATCAGCGCTCCCGGCCATGTGGAGATGACGGAGATCAACAACATGATCGATGCCTTTGACGGCGAGTTCGATCTGGTCGCAGACACCGTGTATCTCCAGGCCACCGGATCGGTGGGCCACTACGTGGTGAAGCCCAACGGCGCGATCATCCACAGCTACAATGCCTTTGAGGCCAAGATCAACGCCCTCGAGGCCAATGTGGGCAGTCTCTACCTGCGCAACGCCCATGACATGGAAGTGGGCGGCACGGAAGACGCCAATGTCGGCATCCGCGCCACAGGTGTGGTGGACGTGCAGCTGCCCGGCATCATGCACCTGCTTGAGGATGTGATCGCGGGTGGGAACGTGATCCTCGGCGCCTTCGACGTGGAGGACACGCAGGACTCCGTGCTCATGGTGGATGGCATCACCATCCAGAGCCAGACCGCCGATGTGACCCTGCTCAACGGGGACGTCTTCATCTACAACTCCACGCACCGCATCAAGGCTGCCGGTCTCCTGACCATCGCCATGGACCAGGGGAACGTGGACGGTGGCGTGGGGGTCACCTTCACCACCCCGGACAACCTGAACCGCGATGTGATGCAGGCCAACGAGCTGCTCATCGTCACCGGTCCGGACCGCGACAACATCATCATCCCGGATCTGTACATCCCGACCCGCTTCGAAGGCGGCGCGGACTTCGACACCATCCGCGTGCATCTGGTGGATCCGCCGAGCAACCGCACCACCCTGCGGAATGTGGACGTGGAGGACATCACCTTCACCACCCAGGTCACCGCCGACTGGCTCATCGACACCACCCAGATCGCCCAGCAGTACGAGCTCTTCGGCTGGGACATCCTCTCCGGACTGCCGGCTCCCGGCCCCACCATCACGGTGGAGAATTCTTTCCTCGAATCCAGCGGCATCAAGGTGGTGCAGAACACGCACTCCAATGCCGATGCCTTCAAGGCCATGGTGGCGGACTACTCCTTCACCGATGGTGAGGAGCGCCTGGATGTGCTCCAGCTTGACCACATCGTGAACGTCCACCTCCTGGGTGGCGATGACATGCTGAAGGTCGGCGGCATCCGCCAGGCCGGCCCGGGCGATTCCCCGCCCCGCGCTGAGGTGGCACCGTTCCAGGTGTCCAGGTTCCTCACCGTGAATGCGGGCGATGGCAACGACCATTTCCTGCTGGAAGATCCGCGCACGGGTGATGCGGTGCCTTATGGCCGCCTCGGCGTCACGGAGGACGGTCATGGCCTGATCGCCAACTACGAGATCGAAGGCGCACCGACCACGGAGAAAGCCATCATCTTCCAGGAGTTCGAGAGCCTTACCGTGAACCTCGGGGAGACCGATGGCATCTTCGTGGTGGAAGACACCGTCATCCCGACGGTGATCAACCTCGATGCGGATGAGGACGTGGCGGGAGATACGGACAACGGCTACGGCAACGACGTGGTCAATGTCTTCAAGATCACCGCGGACCTCACCATCAACGGTGAGCAGGGTGACGATGACTTCAACATCATCGGGACCGGCCCGGGAGCCCTCGTCATCAACGGCGGGGCTCATGACAAGTCCCTGGATCTTCCGACGGGCGGTGATCGCATCCGCTACGGAGCCACGCGCCACTTTGACGGCAATGTGGTGAACGTGCTGGACGCGCAGAACGCCATCAAGCTCTTCGGCACCGGTTGGGAAACGGGTGACCAGGTCATCTTCACCACGGACGGCACCGGTCCGGCGATCCTGCTGGAAGACGGCACCCGGTCAACGCTCCAAAACGGCGGCGTGTACTACGTCGTGCGTCAGGGGCGCGACATCATCCGCCTCACGGATACCAAGGAAAAGGCGGAGGCCCTGGCCGCTTACCTGCGGAACTTCACGCTTCCAGACACGGGCCTGAATGACAACCTCATCACCCTTCTGGACGGGGGGCGTGGCAATCATCAGCTCACGCTCGCCAGCAATGGCACGCCGCTGCTTGAGCAGACGGTGGGCGGCCTGATCGATGGTGAGAACGGCAATCCTTCCCGCCTGGTCTTCAACAATCCCGGCACTGGCAAAGCGATTTCCGTCAACGCCACCACGAACACCTTCACGGTGGCAGATGTCTCGGGGCTGACGGAAGGCCGCAAGGTGGCCTTCTACGCCGGGGCGGATCTGCCTGCGGGATTGAAGAGTGAGATCTTCTACACCGTGGTCAATGTTGACGCCGCCGCGGGCACCTTCCAGCTTCTGGATCCGGATCCGCTTGCGGCTGAAGGGGCGATCCTGGATCTCTCCTCTTACGCCACTGAGGGCACCACCTATGTCACGGTGCTCGGCACGGTGGACTTCACCAATGTGGAGAAGCTCAACGTCCTGCTCGGCCTGGGCAAGGACACCTGGGTGATGGACAACGCCAACAACAACCTCCAGGTGGAGGTGCGTGGCGGCCCCGGCGATGACGAGGTGGTCATGTTCCGCATGGGCAACAACACCGTGATCCAGGGAGATCAGGGTGAGGATGACACCCTGCGTGTCATTGTGAACGGCGACCCGCAGCAGGACCAGTTCGCCCGCCTGGTGGTGGGCGCTGGCATGGAGCGGCTGTCCGTGGACAACTCCGACAACGCCAATGGCGTGGACTGGTACATCTCCCAGGGCCAGCTCTACTTTGGCGATGGCAAAGGCACGGCCACCGTGGCCACCGACGATACCTTCACCTCTGCAGACTTCGACGGGGCCACGCCGCTGGCAGTGGGAGACCGGGTGCTTGTCAGCACAGTGACCGTGGCCATCACGGACAACCAGACGACTGCCGACGGTCTCAATGTGACCCGCGGCGGAGCTCTGCCCACCTATCGCACCACCGGCAATCCTCCCAGCGACATCCTGCTGGATCAGGGGCAGTTCTACTATGTCACCAACCTCAGCGGTGGTCGCTTCGAACTCGCCCAGACGCTGGAAGACGCCATGGCAGGCATCTCGCTGGACATCGTGAATGCGGGTGCCGGCGCGGTGAACTTCACCCGCGTGGACATGCTGGTGAGCCTGGAAGGCGCGAAGAAAGCCGAGGTCATTGGCGGGCGGGAAGACACCAACGCAGACGGTCGCCCCGACGCAGACGGTCAGGCGACGCATACCCTGCACGTCGTTTCCCCACTGGCGAGCACCATTGAACTTACCCGCAACAGCCTGACCATCGTGGAAGGCTCGCGGGTGCTCGATCACGAGGACAGCCTCTATCAAGCCAGCTTCCCCTCACTGCGGGTGGACGGTCTGCAAGGGGTGGAAAGCCTCGTTTCCACCAGCGGGACGACGACCTTCCTCGTGCAGGATGCACTGGGCGTGTATCGCCCCATCACCAGCCTCCCGGCGGTGTTTGCTGCGGGTACGGCGGAGGATGAGCTGGCCATGTTCGTGCGCACCCAGGATGCCACGGACCCCACGCGCTCCTACCTGCGCTACGTGGGCTACATCCCCACCATGGTGGATGGCGTGCAGGTGGTGCCAGACCGCCCGCATACCATCACCCTCAGCCCGGATGAGCGCTATCTCTACGTGTTGGGAGATACCGCCATCAGCCAGTTCGCCATCGGGGTCACCTTCAGTGGTCTGCCGACGCTGACTCATGTGGCCACTTATCAGACCGATCTCAAGAACATCGATGCGGCTGGCACGGATGTGGCCCGCGGGGTGAATGACCTCCTCAGCCCGACGGGCACGGATGCCCTGCACCGTCCTTCGGACATCTGGATCAGCCCGGATGGCACAAAGGTCTTCATCACCGACCAAGGCTCCAACGCCTCCGGCAGCGATGACGGCGATGGCATCCTCGTGTTCACCCGGGATGTCGCCACCGGGCTGCTCACCCGTTTCGAGCAGAAGATCACCCGCCTCACCGATCTGGGCCGCAGCCTGGATGTGGGCTTTGACTTCTCCAGCGGGGCCACGCCCAGTTCCACCGCCTCCAGTCTGGAAGGCTCTGACCGGATCGTGGTGATGGATCAGCCGCTGGCCAACTCCAGCCAGGCGGGCCTCCAGCTCACCTCAGACCGCGTCACCTACCGCTTCAATGCCGTGGGCACCTCTGTGGGAGAGACCATCACCCCGTATGTGATGCGTGTCACCAGCGAGCTCGACCTGAACGGCAACGTGGTGTCCAGCTTTGAGATCGTGGCGACCGGCACCACCCGCATCATTGAGAAGACGGGCATCAACGAGTTCAGCTTCGACCTCTCCACCGACCAGACCGGCACTGTCTTCGATGGCGTCGAAGGTTTGTACTTCGGCTGGTCCACCAGCGGCGGTGCCGTGGTGGGGCATGAGACGGGCACGGCGGCGGATTCGTTTGTTGTTGCCTCGAACGGAAGCTCCATGACCTTCCAGAACGGGGTCCGCTTCTCCATGGAGGCCAGCTTCGAAATCGAGGCGGTGAAGGGCATCACTGACCCCACCGCCCTGGTCGTCGCCAACGATCTCGCCCGCGTCTATGTAGGGGACAAGGCCGGATCCGTGGCGGCCTTTGAATGGGACGCTGCCCTCGGCAAGTACATCGTCGTCAAGGCGGATGAGATTCGCGAGTTCGACACGGTGGGCACGGGCGGCTCCACCACTTCAAACCTCCGTGACGACGGGGATGGGGAGATCGGCATCGCCCACCAGAACGACGGTGTGGTGGTCTATGCCGGAGAGACCCGCATTTCCACCAGCGATGGCAAGCTCTACATCAACAACAATCTGGTAAACCTTCCGAATACGCTCGATGGCGGGCGGATCATCTTGAAAGGCAATGGGGTGGTGTCTGTGGCCACAAACGGCACCCAGATCTACGTGGGCGTGCCCCAGGCGGACTACAACGACTACCGGGCCAACAGCGTCATCGACAATGACGACCGCGGCGTGGTGCTGGTCCTCGACTTGTCCGGTCAGATCACCGGGTTCCTGGAATCACCCTCGAGTGCCAAGGAGTCGAACTTCGGCATGGGACTCGCTGCGGACGGGGATGTCCTGGCGGTGGTGGGCCGTTACAACGGGCTCAACACGCTGGCCATCTATGAGAATGGCCAGTTGAAGAAGACAGACAGCCTCTCTGGCTCGTCCATGCGGGTGGATGTGGACGGGGATCACCTCATTGTCGGCACCAGTGCCCAGAGCCGCATCTACAGCCGCCAGGCCGGCGGGAACTGGACCCCGGTGGCCAATCTCACGGGCGGATACGCCGTCACCATTGATGGGGATGTTGCCAGGGTTTACCGCAGCGGCTCGATCGTCAGCTACCGCGAACGCGGCGTGAACAACTGGGTGAAGGAGCACGAGTACGACACCTCGATCAGCAACCGGACCTTCATCTCGACGGACGAGTACGACTTCCTCACATACAAAATCAAGATCAATTCGGCGGACATCAACGTCCCCAACGACTCTGGCAGCAGCGCGGAAGTCGGATTCCGCGTCCGCATCAACGGCGGTGCCTGGTATGAACCCATCTATCGCGACGGGGTTTCCGAAGACTACACCAACTTCAACATCGACATGAGCTGGACCTTCCCGTACACAGGCGGGACGATTGAAGCCCAGTTCCGTGAAGATGACTCCACCTCCGGGGACGAATGGTCCCCGGTCATCCGCATCGCCACCGGGGACGGTCTCGGCGAGCATCGTGAAGGCGACACGGGTGAGATCGATGCCTGGCTCAACTACGAGGTGATCCTCGTGGATCCAGGTGAGAACACCGCCATTTCCTCGACCTTTGTGGATGCGTTGGGCGGTCTCGTCAGCATGGCCAGCGGCAGCGGCGTGCGCATGTTCTCCGACCAGACCTACCAGGCCGCGACTTACACCGGCACCTCGATCACGGACCTCGTGCTCAACGAGTCTGGCGTGCTCTACGTGGCGGACGGTGGCGCTGGCAAGGTGTATGCGCTGAACAACCTGATGGCCAAACTGAAGGGCCTGGGTGAGCTGGAAGGCGGCAGCCCTGCTTCTGACGGCATCAACGATGCGCCCGTGGCCGGCAATGATTTCGCCAGCGGCACTGCAGACACGCCCGACACCATCGAGGTGCTGACCAATGACTCCGACCCTGATGACGTCGCCTCCAGCTTTGTGCTGCAGACCATCGACGCCGTCACCGTGACCGGCCTGCCCGGCCTGACCAATCCTGCGAGCCTTTTCTCCGTGAACAACGGCAGGGAGGTGGTCTTCACGCCTGGCAATGCCCTGCAGAGCCTGGGAGCCGGCGAGTCCATCACCTTCCACGTGTACTACACCATGGCGGATGACTCCGGCGCGCAGGCCTCTGCCCGCCTGGAGTACACTGTGACCGGCGTGAACGAAGCCCCGGTGGCGGTGAATGACGCGGCCACGACCAACGAGCTCCAGACTGTGAGCTTTGACGTGTTGGGCAATGACACGGACACCGACCGCTCGGATGTGCCGGCCCGCTTGATCCTGGATGCGATCGAGTCCGTCACCTATGATCAGAACGGCACCACGATCACCGTGGCCACCCCTGAGGACCTGTTCGTGATCGATGGCCAGCGCCTGGTGTTTCAGCCGGGTGAAACGCTGCGTGACCTCGCGACTGGCGAGTCGGTGAACTTCACCGTGACCTACCGTGTGGCAGATGCCGCAGGTGGCACCAGCACGGCCACCTTCTCCCTCGCGGTGGATGGGCAGGCAGAAGTGGCCACGACCAACGCCACGGACACCTCTGGCAACGCGGTGGTGAACATCCACCAGAACGCCCCGGTTTATACCGAGAACCTGCTCGACAGCGAAGAGGCTGGCTCGACCATCGATCTGGAGACCCTCATCGTCACGACCAGCGACAATACGAGCGCCTACGGTGCGCTGCTGGTATCCGCTGACGGCGAGCTCACCCTGGATCCGGATGTGGCCTCCCTGCTGAACATTCCGGCTGGCCAGATCCGCACCCTCACCCTGACGTACGAGGTGGAGACCCCCACCAACGGCACAGTGGTGCGCACGATCCTCTTCAACATCACCGGGGCCGCGGCGGCCCCGCGGGTGGGAGGCCCGCTCGAGGTGGAGCTCACGGAAGCAGGCGGATCCCTTTCGCTGCTTGATGGTGCCACCAGCAATTCGGCGCTCTCTCTGAAGAACCTCACCACTCTGGGCGGCGACCAGTCCGGCGTGACCATTGATCCGGTCACTGGCCAGGTCACGGTCTCCAGCACCGCTTACCAGAGCCTGTCGGAGGGTGAGTTTATCGACCTGTCCTATCGCTATCGCCTGGAAAACGCGGACGGCCTTTCCACCTGGCAGACGGCCGTGATCCGGATCACCGGCAGCAATGACGATCTCAGCGGCCCGGCCACGGTGGACGGCACCGTCAATGAGGGCGGCGTGCCGCTGGTGGTGGATCTCCTTGCGAACGTCACCGACAGCGATGCGGGTGATGTGGTGAAGATCCAGTCCGGCAGTGTGGTCGTGACCAGCTCCCAGTATGCTGCAGCGGTGAAGGTCCACGAGGAGGTGGGCACCGTCACGGTGGACGCGAACCATAGCGTCTTCAGCAGCCTGAACACCGGGCAGACGGCCAATATCACCCTGGCCTACACGGTGACAGACGGGAACGGCTCCACGCTCGAGCGGACCGCCACCATCGTGGTTCAAGGTCTCACCGGCACCGGCTATGACCAGGCCATCTTCACCCTCGTGGATGCCGAGAACGGCAACCGTCTGGGCGGAGCCTCCGGTCTGTACCTCAGCGGAGATGGCAGCCGCCTCTACGTGACGGCCTCTGACCTGACCGGGGCCAATGACAATGCCGTCAGCGTCTATGACGTGCTCAACGGCGGCAAGACGCTGGTCCGTCTGGACACCGCGGAAGAAGGCGTGGGTGATGTGGCCAACGGCCTCTCCGGCGCCACGGATGCGACCGGGGAACCGGCCACCTTCACCACGGATGACAATGTCACGCACCGCTTCATTGTCACCGCAGCCAGCGGAGACTCCTCGCTGGTGGCGTTTGAAATCCTGTCTGGCAATCCTCTGACCTTCAGCCAGGGACCGAACCCGAACGGCCTCAACGGCCTGAAGGACCAGGATCCGACCAGCCGGGCCACGTCGCTCTCCATGATGACGGGCAATCCCGTGCGCTCCGCGGATGCCTCCGGCCTCACGTTCTACGCCGTGTCGGATGTGGACAATGCGCTGTATGTCCTGGAACAACAGGCGGACAACAGCATCAAGGTGGTGCAACTGCTCAAGGATGACATCACGGGTGAGTTCGGTGTGGCGGATCAGGGCCTCTCCGGTGCCAAGACCATCACGGTCTCGCCAGATGGGCGTTTTGTCTTCGTGGGCGCGACCCAGGAAGGCACCGGCACCGGGAAGATCACGGTGTATGAACGCGCCTCCTTCACCCGGGAAGTCACCAACCCGGCCACCGGTCTGCTCATGACTGAGACGGTGGATGGCCTGCGTCCGGTGACGAATGCCGTCTTTGACACCATCGCCTTCCAGACGGGGGCGAACCAGACGAATCCGGTGGCCACCCTGGCCGTCGATCCTTCCGGCAAGTTTGTGTATGTCAGCGGCGTCAATGGCACGGAGGTCTTCGCCTTTGATGCGGACGCCAAGACGCTGACTTCCCAGGCCGTCATGCCGGACCGCCTCATGGACCTGGAGTTCCTCACGCTGCCGGATGGCACCGTGCAGGCTTATGGTCTGCACAACGTGCCAGCCACCCAGGGCAGCGCGGCCGTCTCCCAGCTTCGCGTGTACTCCGTGAACCCCACGGATGGCACGTTGACGATGCTCGGCAGCACCGATGCCAGGTTGAGCAACGCCAAGTCCATCGTGATCGGGCCGGAGATCGTCCAGGAACTGGGCTCCTTCTCCACGAACATTGCCCAGGGGCGCTTCGTGTATGTGGCCAGCGCGGACAACAACGCCCTCGTAGTGTTTGACCAGTTCAGCACCGATGGCACCGACCAGGCCATCGACGGGCAGCTGGAGTTCCGCCAGCTCCTCCGCGAAGGGGTGAATGGCGTGCGCGGCATCGCCGGGGCGAAGGCCCTGGTCTTCAGTGTTGCGGTGCCAGACACCACCCTCGACTTCCGCGGCGTGGATATCGATGAGACCAACCGCACCATCGCCACCGAGCGTGACCATGGCCTGACCACGGGCCAGAAGGTCTGGTTCGAGGCCGGCGAGGCCCCTGTCGGGGTCACCCCGGGCGTGGAGTACTACGTCCGCGTGGTGGATCGCTTCCACTTCCAGCTCGCGGAGACGGCAGATGCCGCCCGTGGCGCGGGGGCGGCGCAGGTCGCTGGCAGCACCGGTACGATCCAGGGCCTGGTGGCTGTCACGGGACTGGGTGACTTCAAGCTCCACACCTCCATCCCGGAAGGTGCTTTCCTCTATGCCATTGGCGAGAACTCCGTGGCGGTCTTCAGCCGCGACATCGATCCGGTGAGCAACACCGTTGGCCAGCTCAGCTTCACCCAGGTCATCCGCAACCGCGTGGGGAACATGACCAGCGGGGCCAACGAAGGCCTGTTCAACCCGAACAGCATTTACGTTGACCCCTCAGATCCGGCCACCGTGTTTGTGGGCAGCTCCTTTGACCCGCTCATTGACCAGGCTCCGGGTGGTTTCGTCACCCTGCACAACAACAAGGTGGACAGCATCTCCGTGCCGAACTCGGAGATTCACGTGGACTTCGCCAACATGAAGGGCCTGTCCATCACCACAGGTGCTGGCGATGACTTCATCACCATCAACGAGGCTCCGAACGACCGGAACCGCAACGTTGAGACCACCCTGGTGAAGGATGCCAATGGGGAGATCATCGAGACCAACGCCATCACCATCACCATCACCACGGGTGACGGGTTCGACTCCCTGACCATCAATGACGCCGCTGCGGCCATCAATGCCGACCTCCAGGGCGGTGACGACACCGTGACGGTGCGCAGCAAGCGTGACCCGGTCATCGACATCGCCGCCGGCGACGGCAACGACAAGGCGGTGGTGGAGTTCATCTCCGACGGTACGATCCTCAACATCTCCGGCATCAACAAGGCTCTTGTTGATACCTCGAACATCCAGGGCAACGGCCAGGTGAACATGTCCGGCAGCAATGCCGGTGAGAACGTGATCTTCACGCAGAACTCCGTCTCCGGCAGCCAGGCCGCCCTGGACGCCATCGGAGCCCGTGTGGAGAATGCCAATGATCCGAACTCGCTCTATGCTCAAGGTTCCGTCGGCACGGCGGGCAGCACCTCCGGCTCTGGCACCACCGTCACCATCGCAGAAGGCGAGGGGATCGTGCTGGATGCCAGCGGTACCAGACTGCCGGAAGATCCGGTGATCACCTACGGCGAGGCCCAGAACGGCCTCCTCGGCAAGCGCGTCACCTACAGCTTCGCCTGGGATCTCAATGGCGATGGCAGCTACACCGAGTACGAGCAGGTCTTCCTGGACTACGTGGTGACCGCGCAGGTGAATGAGGACTTCCTGGCCTATCTGCAGACCCATGCCGAGCCGGGGGCGGGGACGAATCTCCTCGATCCGAGCCTGCAGGCGTTTGACCTGGTCGCCCGCACCATCCTGGTGGAAAAATCCCCGGTCATCGAGCTGAGCTGGGACGACCTGGTGGACTTTGGCTTCTCCAACGCCGACATCGTCGGCGCCATCGAGAAGCGCCTTCCGCTGCGCATCACCCGCGTGGAGCAGCACTTCGACGTGGAGGGTCAGTTGATCCTGCAGAATGAGCAGTCCCGCATCATTGAGGAGAGCGACGATGAGGTCACCATCACGGTGACGGATGCCCTGCCGACCCTCAAGGTCACCGGACCTGCCCAGTTCGAGGTCAGCCTGGTGAACAAGCCCTACAAGCTGGATCTGAAGTACTCCGATCCGGGCGGCGACATCATCAAGACCTGGACCGTGAACTGGGGGGATGGCACCTCCAGCACCTACCGCAGTGAGCCGAATGCGATCCATCAGTATGACCGCCCTGGCGTGTACCAGACCAGCGTGGTGGCGGTGGATGATGATGGCAACGTCCTCTCCCAGCAGACGGTGCAGGTGACGGTGAGCTTTGGCCCGGACTCCGTGGCCGTGAACAAGGCCCTGCTGGGCTCTGAGATCACGAACGGCACCTACGTCACCCAGGAAGGTGCTGGCATCGCGCTGCAAGGCGCGGCCGCCGGTACTCCAGACGCAGACTCCTTTGTCTGGCGTGTCAACGGCCATGTGGCTGGCAGCGGTCAGAACCTGAACCTCACCTGGGCCAATCTCGTGGCGATGGGGGTCACCAATGACGGCACCTATGATGTGACGTTGACGGTGACCTATAACAACGGTGCTGAAGTGGTGACCTCCCGCGTGGCACCGCTGCAGGTGAACAACGTCCTGCCTTCTGGTGATCTCGTGAACGTGGGCCAGTGGCCGCAGGGCAGCTCTCCGGTGGTTCAGTTTGTGAACGTCACCGATCCGGCGGACATCACCTTCAGCTACCAGATCTATGTGCCCAAGGATCCGGACTTTGTGAAGCCGGAGCCAGCCCCGCTGGATGCCTCCAGTCCGAACTATGCCGCGCAAGTGGCCACCCTCCTGAAACTGGATGTGGATCTGGCGCTGCTACAGTCCTCCGGTCTGGCGGACGCTCTAGCCCGCATCGCCGCCATTGAGGAGCTCAAGGATGACGTACAGCGCGGAGCAGACACCACCCTGCTCTCCACGCTGGGAGATGCCCTGGTCGCCGGTGCCGACACGAGCCTCGTGCTGCAGGCCTCCACCAACGCCATTCGCTTCAGCGATGGCAGTGCGGCCACGCAGTCCGGGTTTGAGCAGGCCCTCAAGTCCCTGGTGCAGGAGCTCGTGGATGCGGATGGAGTCGCGGGTGCGACTGCCGAAGGCCGCGACGCGATCCGCAGCCTGATGACAAACCTGGGACGCCTGGATCCCGCCAGCGCCACCTTTGCCGCCGATGTGCAGACCATCGCCGCACTCGGCACCCAGGTGGATGCCGTGAGCGTTATTGCCACGAACTTCTCCCAGCAGATTGCCGCTCTCGTGGAGCAGAGCAACGGGCTGGTCTTCAAGGCTGCCTCGCAGTCCTACACCCTGCCGACCAGCCTCACGGCCCGGTCCGGCGTGTACACTGTGGTGGGCCGCATCTTTGACGGTGGCGGCTATCGCGAGGTGCAGACCAAGGTGACCGTGGTGAATGAAGCCCCGCTCCTGGCGATTGACTTCAACCAGACCATCGTGGTCGCCAACGAAGGCTCCGTGGCCATCGTGACCGGCACTTATTACAACCCGGGCGGTCTGCCGCTGCGCGACATGATCGCCCAGTACGAGGGCATGGCCGACGGGGAAACCTACGGCACGGTGACGTTCACCCAGCCCGATGCCAACGGCAACGGCACCTGGACCTGGACCCACACGCTCGATGACGGTCCGATCGACTCCCAGAAAAAGGTCATCATCACGGCCTACGATCAGGACATCTCCCAGCTCAACCCGCTGGGCACGCCCACGCAGACCTCCTTTGAGCTGCAAATCATCAACGTGGGCCCGACCGTGGAGCTCGATCCGATCGTGATCAATGAAGGGGACATCTTCACCCTTGATCTGAGCGGAGCGCAGGATCCCTCCAGCGCTGACAACAGCGGACCCTTCAGCTACACCTACAACTACGGCGATGGGAAAGGCTTCGTCTCCGGTTCGATGGTACAGCAGGTGCCGTCCACCGTGGTGGATGACAATGGAGAACTGATCATCCAGGGTCGTGTGATCGACAAGGATGGCGGCGCAGGCAAAGTGTCGCAGAAGGTGACGATCCTGAACGTCAGTCCGACGGTTCATGACCTCGCGGTGAGCGGCCCGGTCCTGGAGACCGGCACGGTCACTCTCACCGGCAAGTTCACTGACCCGGGCGCTGGCGATGACCATATGCTCACCATCGACTGGGCGGACGGCTCCACCGAGACGCTCACGATCACCGCGGCCAATCCGGCCAGCTTCGCCATCAACCAGGCGGGCAGCGGATTCGTGAACACGGTGAATGCAGCGGTCTCCGGCGGCTCCGGCACCGGCATGATCGTCAATCTCCTGGCCGGTGAGGACGGCGGCCTCGCGGCCGTTCAGGTGGTCAGCACCGGCTCGGGCTACCGTGCGGGAGATGTGCTCAGCATCGGGAACGCCAGCTTCACCCTGGTGGCCCTGCGGACCGGCACCACCACAGACTTTGCCCTCAAGCACACGTACAACGACGACGCTCTGCTCCCCGGCGGTCAGGGTACGGACGTGTACACCATCAAAGTCACCGCGACGGATGACGACAACGGCAGCGGCTCCGCCACCGTGGGTGCCACTGTCATCAACGCAGATCCGACGATCAGCGCCCCCACCCTCACGCTCACGAATGGTGATGACCTGCCCACCAATGGCAGCGGCGATCCCACGGTGACGGGCGGCACGGTGGTGAACCTGAGCGGATCCTTCGAGGATCTCGGCCCTGAGGACACTCACACCGTCACGATCGACTGGGGTGATGGCACCAGCGACACGCTGACCTTTGGCGGGAACACGGTCATCGACTTCGAGCGCGATGGCCAGCTCAACCCGCTGCTCTCAGGCGATCTGGCCGGCAATGCCTATCTCGACCAGGCAGGCGGCCGTGGCTTCACCATCTCGACCGGGGATCCGTCCCGTCCGCCGATGATCTTTGATTCCGCGAACCCGACCGGCGGCGACTTTGACATCGCCACGCCCAACATCCACTACGGTGGCCTGGGGCAGCATGCCACGGTGCAGGCACCCGGCTCGGTGGTGACGGGCAAGTACGGCAGCTTCAGCTTGCTGGAGGACGGCAGCTACTCCTATGTGGTGAACAGCAACAGCCCCTCCCTGGCGATGCTGCAGGCCGGCCAGACGCTGACGGAGACCTTCCACTACACCCTGACCAATGGCGTGCGCGCCAGCCTGGACATTGTGGTGGGCCGCTCCAGCAGTGATCCGACGGTGGCCACCACGGCCAACGGCAGTGCCAATCCCTACACCGGCACCCTGCCTCTTGTTGGCACGGAGGTGGCCAATGTGATCGTCTCCGACGAGTCCCTCCGCATTGAGGGAGCCTCCACCACAACGGGTGAAGGCATGAACAACCTCGCCCTGGGCAAGGTGCTCATCATCTCCAAGGATGGCGACGCCACCAACCCCAACGACGATGAAGCAGGTGGCAGGCTCATCTTCGACTTCAAGAGCCCGGTCTATCTCGAAAGCATCGATATCATCGACATCAACGAGAAGGGGGGCACCATCCAGATCTACGACGCCCAGGGTCGCCTGCTCTCCACCACGGTGATCCCGGCGGTGGGTGAGAACACCCTGCAGACGGTCTTCGTGAAGGGCCAGCCCAACGGCTCCCCGTATGAGGCCAGCCGCATGGTCGTCACCCTCGCAGGCGATGGCGCGATCTCCGAGCTGGTGTACAAGGATGTGCACCCGGTGCGCGAGTTCAGCATCAACCACCGCTACCTTGAGGAGTCAGCTCCTGGAACCCCGCACCAGATCAAAGTGACGGTGGAGGACGATGACGGCGGTGTCGCCAGCGTCTCTGCCGGCGAGATCGAGGTGACCAACGGACCTCCCATCATTGAGAGCCTTGTGACCATCCCGGTCACTGCGGACCTGAACACGGTCACGGTGATCAGCAAGTTTGTGGACTCCTCGGAAGACATCCACACGGCCAGGGTGGAGTTCGGCGACGGCACGGTGGTGGACGCCATCGTCCTGCAGTTTGACAAGACCACCGGTCGCTTCATCGAACCGACCTATCCTGGCACCACTGAGCCGGTGAAATTCATCGATCCGACGACGGGCGAGCTGGTGCCGCTGGTGAATCCGGTCACGGGTCAGGCAGAGATTGCCCGCCTCGTGAATCCGCTCACCGGCAGCATGGCCAGATTGTATGATCCGGCCACGGGCGGTTCCACCGGATCTTACGCGATCCTCGATGCCTCCGCCCGCCAGATCTACGCGACGCATCACTACGCGGCGGAGAGCACCTTCACCATCAAGGTGAGCATCACCGATGAGGAAGGCGCTACCGGCACGGATGAGACCCGCTACAGCAGCTTCCGCCCCACCTCGGGGAGTCGTGAGCACATCCGCCCGGTGGACGTGGTGCAGTCGCTCACACGGCTGGGCTTCGACATCAGCGGCCTGGTGGGTGGCAGCGGGATATTTGGCGACCGTTACGGCGCTGGCATCTTTGGCGGCTTCTCCTTCAGTTCCGACAGGGATGGCCTGGCCCTCTTCGTGGGACGCACCTCGCCTGGCGGCATTGTGGTGGTGTCCCTCTACAACGAGCTCGGCTACCTGGTCGGCGTGGAGGAACTCATCGCCGACATGGATGGCTACTGGCTGACCCAGGTGGAGGCAGATGCTCTCCAGGGGCACTCCGTCCGCAGCATCCAGGTGGTGGCACCGTCCTATCTGGATGGCCAGACCAGCTCGATGACCTACGACTTCGCCCTGGATGGGGTGGTGGAGGATGCCCTCCGGCACTCGTTTGACATTGGCAACTCCACCATCAGTGGCCGCATCATCTCGCCCGTGGAGGCGGCTTTGAACTTCTGATCTCCTCCCAGCAGTCTGCCGCCTGGAGTCTTGCTTCAGGCGCAGACTGACTCAACTTTACTCAACACCTCAACATGCAACACACCCCCCCGCCTGAACCAACCCCCGCCTCCTCCCCAGGCTGGACCAATCTGACCTGGGTGCCCCTCGTTGCCCTGGCGACGGTCATGACCGCGTCTGGGCAGGAGGCACCCACCTCCTCGGATGTCCCGGCCAAGCAGGAGGCAGCTGCTCCCAAAGACGCCAAGGAGATTGAACTGATCGAGCAGCAGCTCGTCGCCCAGATCGCGCTGACGCAGATGGCCCTCACCCAGATGATGATCTCCCGGCCGCCAGACCTTGGTGAAGGGGATGTGGATGAGAAAGCTGCAACCACCGAAAGCTCTGATGGGGAGAGTGCAACGGAGAAGCCTGCCCCGGTGAAGAAGCACCCGACCGGTGTGGCCAAAAAGGCCCAGGTCGCGAAATCCACGAAAACGACGGAGCGGACTGTCGTCTCCAAGAGCGTCGCCCCTGCTCCCGCGCCAGAAGTGGCCGCCCCTGCTCTGGTGAAAAAGAAGCGGGGCTGGTTCTCCCGCATGTTCACCGATGATGACGATGACAAAAAACAGGCTCCCGTGGCGGCTCCTGCCACCGTGGCCCAGCAGCATGATGACAAGCTGAAAACTTACTTCCCGGATGCTGGGGATGGCTCCGTGAAGATCTCCAAGCATGAGCAGTTCGGCAATGAGGCGGTGGCCGGCATTTTTGGTGAAATTGTCCGCGAGACCCAGCGGTTCAATTCACCAGAACTGGAGCTTTCCAGCATTTCCAAACTGCCGCCTGTGCCGGATGACTTCGATGCCAGCTGGAAGACGCAGATCCGCGAGCAGGTTTGGGAGAACCAGACGCCTGTGCGCTATGGCGTGGAGAAGGCTTACTCCACCGCGCTGAACAACTCGCCCAACGTCCGTACCTTCCTGCGCATCCCAAAGATCCGCGAGACCTTGATCCGGGAGAACAAGGGGATCTTCTCCCCCCAGCTTTTTGCGGAGCTGGACTACGCGCATGGTGACCAGCCTACGGGCTCCGTCCTCACCACCGGCAAGACGGGCCGCTTTATTCAGGACACCCTGGAAGGCGAGTATGGCATCCGCCAGCGCATCGGTACCGGCGGGGAGGTTTCCCTCTCGCACCGCATGAGCACCCTGCGGAACAACTCAGAATTCCTCGACCCCAACCCCCAGACTGGCAGTGAGCTGGTGCTCTCTGTGGCCCAGCCGCTTTTGCGCGGGGCAGGCTCCACCTATGTGCACAGTGAGATTCGCCTGGCAGAGCTGGACCGCAGCATGGCCCGTGGCGAAACGGTGCGTCTCCTGGAGGAGTACATCCTGGAGGTGAACCGCGCCTACTGGGGCGTGTACCTCTCCCGCGCCGCCCTGGCCCAGCGCCAGCAGCTGACGAAGCAGACCTCCGAGCTGCTCAAAATGCTGGAAGAGCGCCAGAAGCTGGATGAGTCCGCCACGAAGAGCGAACTCTTCCGCGCGACGGCCACCATGAACCGTCGTGAGGCGGACCTCCGCCGCACCCGCATGGCCGTGCGCACCGCTGAGCAGCGGCTCCGTGCCATGATGAAGGATCCCGCCGCCCCCATGGGTGCCAGCGGGGAGATCATCCCGGTGTCCCGGCCGCACCTGGCCCGGCCGCAGGTGGACATCCAGTCCATCTCCAAGGAAGCGCTCCTGAACCGCTCTGAGATGGCCCAGGCCTCCTCCAAGGTGCGGTCCGCTGCCGTGCGCCGCAGTCAGGTTATTTCCGAGTTGCGCCCGCAGCTCGACCTCGTGGGTGAGGTGGGGTCCGCAGGGATCAGCGGCGGTCGGAATCTGGGCAACGCCATTGATGACCAGACCAGCAGCGGCCTCGACTGGAGCGTCGGCCTGCGCTTCAGCTACCCGCTGGGCAATGATGCGGCCAAGGCCCGTCTGGACCGTCGCGAGATCGAGTACCAGCAGTCGCTGGATGACTACCGTATCCAGGGGGAAAACGTGCTGCTCCAGACCGTGGTGGCCTACCAGGACCTGCTCACCGCCTATCAGGACATGGCTGGCAAATACCAGTCCGCCCTGGCCTCCCGTCGTGAGATCCAGCAACTGCAGGATCGCATGAAACTGGCGGACCAGGATCCAGGAAAAACGGTGGCCTACCAGATCCAGCTGCTGCTGGATGCGATCGACCGCAATCAAGTGGCGGAGGAGGAGTTCCTCGTGGCGGTGGTGGCTTACAACACCTCCATCGCCCAGCTCCAGCGCGCCCAGGGGGTGTTGATGAAGGTCAAGGACGTGGTGCCCCTGCACTATGGCCCGCAGAGCAGCCCCACGGCGGCCGATCCACGCCTGCCCGTGGGTCTGAACCTCAAGTCCACCAAGTAGTGATCACGACGCGGGGCTGAGGAAGGCTTTTTCCAGGTAGGTGCGTACCGCGCGGTACAGGTACCAGCCCAGAGCCTCCTCAGTCTCGCCTTCATAGAACGACCGGCCCCATTCCCCCTCCTTCAGGTCTGCCGCCTCCTGGGCGGCGGCGTACAGGGTGAATCTGGGTTGCAGCAGCTCCATGTTCTCCCGCTGGGTTTCGGGCTTGATGGAGTCGTAGTAGGTGACAGACTCGGACCGGTCAGCCCCCCGGGCAAGCCCCTGCTTGTTGGTGGCGGTCTCTCGCTGGCTGATGCTGCGCACCGCGAGCGGCCCGTCCGCAGATGATGCCAGCACCTGGCTGGGCACCGCCAGGGTGGCCTTCGTCTCCGCCCTGCGGAACTTCGCGTGATATTCACCGGGCCGGCCCAGCAGCCGGATGCGGAAGGACCGGGGGGCAGACGCCAGTTCCGGGCCGATGCGTTGAAAGTCCTGCTGACGCATCGAGATGAGAAACTCAGGGGCCTCATCGGGGATGACCGTGAGCAGAGGATGGCCGGTGTCAAAGAATGAGCCCCGCTGCTGCGGCAGCCCGGGCGCATGCACCCGGCCGGAAATGGGGGATCGCACCTCCATGGCGCGCACGCGCTTTTGCTGGACGGCCACCTTCTCCTTGAGCCCCGCCGTCTTCTGCTGCTCGGTCTGCCATTCCTCGAACCGACCGGTGAGGTAGAGCATGCGCGCCTTGGTTTCTGAGAGGCCCAGCTGGGCGTGATACATCTCCAGCTGGACGACCTCCGGCTCGTTGGCCAGATCGATGAGTTGCTGCCCTTTCTCCACCCGCTGGCCGTCCTTCACATACTGCCGGGCCATGAAGCCCGGCACTTCTGCCCGCACCACGGCTTTCCCGGGATACTCCACGACCGCCAGCCCGGCCGCCGAGGGATTGATCTGGATGAACAACAGCGCCGCCACCACGACCAGCAGCCCCAGACCGATGCGCCACCACGCCGTGCCCCATGGGATGTGGCCGGCCTTTTCCGAGGGCTTGAAAAAAGAGACGGCGGAGTGCAGAAATCCCGCCACGCCAAGCACGCCTGCAATCAACAGCGGCAGCAGACCCATGCCGTGAAACAGATGCGCGGCCAGCGCCATGAGGCCGATGGTGACCAGGATGCGCCAGCACCAGGAGGCCACCCCGTAGGTGAGGTAGGTGAAGAACCGCTTCCGCACCACCGGCGGCAGGGAGGCATGCTTCGCCCCCAGAAAGAGCCGCCGGTTCAGCCAGGTAAAGGCCTGCTGCCCGCGTTGACCCAGATTCCGCAGATCCAGCAGGTCGGAGAAGATGTAATAACCGTCAAAACGCATGAGCGGATTGGCGTTGAACAGCAGCGTGATCATGGAGGCGGAGATCAGCACATTGAAGCAGATTTCCCGCAGCAGCCCCGGCTCCGTCACCGTCCAGAGATGCAGCGCCGCCACCGCCAGCAGCAGTTCCACATACATGCCTGCCGCCGCCACCTTGATGCGGTGCCAGCGGTTGGGGAAACGCCAGCTGGAGCTCGCATCCACATACGTCATGGGGGAGATCCACGCGATGATCTGCACGCCCCACTCCGGCACGACCCCGCCGTACTTTTGCGTGGCGATGCCATGCCACAACTCATGCACCAGCTTGAGCCCCACCGTCACCCCGAGAAGCCAGAACCAGTTCTGGGGCAGGAGGGCGCGTGAAGACGCCTCCACGAGCTCCACATAGTTCGACATCGCCAGGTACGCACCGTAGCCCGCGGCCACCAGCGCCAGCAACAGGGGCAACGGGTTCAAGGTCCAACCCAGCGCGCGGGTGAAGGGCAGGAGGAAGGAATCTGGTGAACCCAGCGGGAGTTTGAAGGAGAAGAACTTCTGCCATTGCTTCCCCATCGACTTGGGCGTCTGGTCCTCCGCGTGGGCCAGCCGGCGGTCTGCCTGGTCCGACCGCGTGGTCTGCAGCAGGTGGTGGTCGATCGCCCACCTCAGCAGCGATTCCGCTTCGGTCTCCGTGAGTTCGTTTTTTCCAGCGGAACATTCCGCCACCAGTTTCGCCGCAGGCTTGGTCCCGTTGAGGGAGCGCAGGAAGCGGTACTCCGGTACGCCCAGCTGGTGGTAGCTGCGGTTCGAGCGGTCTTCCACCACGTACATGGCCCGGCCTTCCACGATCTGGAAGTGGAACTGCAGGTCCTGTCGCAGCCGGGGGCGGGCAGTGTCCCAGGTGACGACGGCGTGATCGATCATCGACATGGTCTCACCAGGGCAGGTTCAGGCGGATGAATTCCAGCGGGCGGTGGAAGAGGATCCACCCCAGACTCTTGTTTCCGCTGGTGATGCGGGCCTTGCCCTGCATGCCGGGGCGCAGCCGGCCGCTGCTGTTGTCCAGCGTGGTCGTGCCCAGGAAGACGTTCTTGCCCTCATGAATGCGGGAGACCGGCTCCAGGGTATTCACCACCCCGGTCTGGCGGAACTCCGCCTCCGACTCAAGGCGGATGGAGACGGACATGCCCGGGGCGACATGGCGGATCTCAGAGGCGGGCACCGCCAGTTGCACGGTGAAGCTCTCGATGGGGGCCACATCAAAGAGGCGCTGCCCCCGCTGCACCGGCACGCCCTCAGACTGGGAGAGGTCTCCGGAAATAACCACACCGTCCAGCGGCGAGCGGATCTGGAGGTTCTCACTCTGGTACTGCAGGAGCCGGCGCTCCGCATCCAGGGACGCCATTTCCAGGGAGGCGAGCTGCGCCTCAGACATGTTTTCCGCCGCCAGCATCTGGTCGCGGCGTTTGGTGAGGGCGTTCAGCCGTGCCTGTACCTCGGCCAGTTTCCAGCCGATTTCCTTGCCATCCAGCTCTGCGAGCACCTGCCCCTGCTGAATCTGTTGTCCTGGCTTCACATGAGCGGCCGCCAGGATGCCGTCGAACGGCACCGCCACCTGCCTGCGCAGTTCGGGATCACTCCAGCAGGGCACTCCCAGCTTGTAGGGGAGGGGGACGAACATCAGCGCGGTGAACAGCAGCAGGAGTGCCAGCACCACGGAGCGGCGCGACCACCGCGCCTCTGCCACATGCTGCTGGTAGAAGCCCAGCAGCCCTGCCGGACGCGCCATGCGGATCGTCTTTGCCGCAGCGCCCACATGGGGCGTCACGGCATCCGCCAGCCGGAGTTTCTCCGCCGCCGGGCGTTCTGCCCACCAGCACACCCATACGCCAAAGATTTCCCCCTCCACGTTCTTCAGCGGGTGCACGGTGACGGCCTTGGCCTTGAGTTGATCCAGCAGCCCGTCCTGATCGCTGGCCAGATTCAGGCCCGGCATGGCAGCCAGGATCTCCAGCGGCCAGCCAATCGCACTGCCCACGGCGATGGATTCCCGCATGAGCTGTGCCGCCCGTTGCAGCGTCTGGCTGCGGTGGTCAAACTTGCTCCCTGGTGCCAGCGCCTCCACCCGGCAGTTGAGCCTGGAACCGAGACCCACGGCCACATACTCCGCCCCCACAAAGGTGCGCAGGTCTTCCGCCAGCACCTGCATGCCCCGCCGGAAGGTGGGAGCGGAGGCGGAGCGGTAGATGGTGTCAAGAAACAAGCACGTCTGGTCCAGCCCGTGACGCAAAGACTCGCTCTCCTGGAGCAGCCGACGCTGCCCGTACAGAGATTGCGGAATGATCAGCATCTGGGCCAGCCGCGTCTCCTGGGCGGGATCCAGGGCCGAGGCACTCAGCAGCAGTGCGACTCCCACAGAGCCTTCCTGCTCCAGGCCCATGGCCCACAAGATGAGGCCCACCTGGTTCAGCTTGTGCATCACCCGGGTGCGGGACTTCAGGCCTGCCACCAGAGTGGCCCTCACCTCCGGTGCCTCCAGCAAACCGGGTGGCAGGGAGACGCGAATGCGGGTGGCAAGGAGCGCGACTGTGCCGGATTGCTCCGCGTAGATCAGGGTGGTGGCCCCCGTCAGCTCTGCCGCGTGTGCCGCCAGTCCGCGGTAGAACTGGCTGTCATCCTTGGCCTGGAGCAGCGATTTCAGCTCTTGCGGCGTGGCCGATCCTCCGGGCGGCGCGGGGAGTCGAATGGCCTCGGCAGATTTCATGACAGAGGGGAAAAAGCAAAGGGCTCAATCCGGGAGGATGGAGCCCACGCGAAAGGAAAGCTGGCAGTGGACCACCCGACTCAGGCGGATGCCTTGCCCTGGCGGCTGGCTTCCACCTGCTTTTGAATCACCCCTGACAGTGTCTGGACCAGCTTCAGCGCATTGGCCGGCGTCAGCGCGATGCGCTTTTGGATCGGCAGCACGTGACGGCCTGTGTTGTGGTCAGAGATGATGCCTGTGGAGAAGTCGAGCACGATCTGGTCACGCCCGGAGTTAACAATCACCTGGTTGGCGAAAAGGGCGCCGGTTTCCTCATAGAGGATTTGAACGTTGGGCTTGTTAATGGCCTTGAGTTCTTCCTGGTCTCCGGGGGCATCAGAACCTGCGGAGGGCTTCACGGACTTGGCTTTGGGGTCGCTCATGAGAAACTGGTATAGTCTTTATTGCCGGGCGATCATTATAGCGCGTCAAAGTTTTGTCAATTGGGGGCACTGGCACTTTAGGGGTAATTTGCCCGGAATTGTTCTTGATAGAGTGGTCCACGGACTTCTTTGGGTTGCTTGAAACAAGCGAGTGCCTAGGAAACTATGCCGGGCAGGCTTGGTTGGGCAATCATTGCCCGAGGCAACCAAGGTGACCACTCGCGGGTGTCTGTAGGGATGTGAATGGTTTGGAGGTCTTGAAGAGTAACCTTTAGAGCCTGTTGGGCGAAAAAATGGGTGCTGGCGTGGACTTTTGCGTCTGGAAAAGGCCTAAAACGGCCGTCTTCAGTCTCTGCGAAGCTTTTCTTATCTCATACCCTTGGTTGAATTCGCCCCAGATGGATATTTTTTATCCCGACCGGTTCTCTGATGTTTTCTGACAGGGTCCCGATCTTCCTCACAGACTCATCTGGCCATTCTGAGGGTGCCTTGGATCTGCGTCACACGGTGTATCTCCTGAAACCCCTCCAGGCATTGCAAATGAGGGCGTCAAGGTCAAAACCGCGAACCCCGCCGGCCGTCCCCAGATCAGCACCCGTTCATCCAAAAAAAGGCCCGCCAGGCAGATGGTGCGGAAGGGTTGAACGGGAGCTGCCGGTGAACATCGATTCCATTAACCGGATCGAAGCAGATGCAAGCTATGTACCTTGCGCTGCGACAACGAGCGGCATCTTGTCCGATGCAGTATTCGCGAGCTGGAGCAGCGGATTGATGGGAGGTTCTTTCTGCGGTTGAATCGATCCGCATTCGTCGATTTTGACCGGGTTGCGGAACTGCGTCACACAGGATAGACAGTGCGAGTTGTCTTGAATGCCCCGAGAATGACTCCAGGTGACAGAGGCTTCGAGGATCGGGTCAGTTTCGCAAGAGGGGAGAGTGGTGATTTGTTGTATTTGTCAAGAGACAATTGAGCGATGTCTGGGCAGGCTGTTTTCAAGTTGGAGCAGCGTTGCCAATGGGGATGGCGAGAATGTTTTCGGCATGGTTTGGCAAAGTTGGTCCATTCTTCGAACGCCTCTCGTCAGGCCCCTTGAGGGGCAGGATACAGCTCTCTGTGCGGAGAACTTGTTCAGCTAGTCGGCCTGTTCTCAAAAGCCGTTTGCTCTCAAAATGATTTTTTGAAAGAAATGGATGCCAATACAACGTACTCACCGAGACATGAACTCACCCCTTCAGCTATTCTGTGGCAATCCATACTGGCCGACTGCCGATATGGTCATTGTGGAACACGTGTCCCCTGAATACGACTGAACGAAATTGTCCCGACCGCTGGCCATTTTTTGCACTGTATGGAGTTGCAGGAAATCTTGTCGTCGAGTCCACCTGGGATGTTGTTCTAACAGGATCATCTTCCCTCCGCCGTGATGTCTTTTATGGACTCATGCGTTAAGACGCATGCTCTCCTCAATTCATCTCCCTGAGCGGATTGCCATGCGCAACCTGATTTCGTTCTTCCTCCCACTGTCTCCAGTATTGGTTCTTTTTCCGTTGCTGTTTCCTCATGAGTCCCCGTCGTTTTTCCCGATTGATGATCTTGGCCGCCGTCCACGCATTGCTGCCATGGTCGCCATTCGCACATGCACAGTTCTTTGACGCGTCTAGTGATTCCGGACTCAATCCCAATCCCGGGGCGGCTCCGATGTTGTGGAACAGCAATGTCTGGCAGATCAGTGGCACGCCGGGTTCAACCGCGCCATCAGCTTGGGTGAACGGGAATTCCGCGATGTTCCAGACTGTGGGCATCAACCGGTTGGATGTTGCCGGTCCCGTTTCCGTCAATGAACTGCATCAATACGGCTCCAGTGAAACCTACATCGGGGGATCGGGAACTCTGGAAATCTCCGGTGGTTTTGTGGTCAACTATTCGACGGAGGATCTTCATTTCTCCAGAGGGTTGAGGTTGAACCTCAATCCCGCCTTGCTGGGCTCATCGAACCAGACTTGGGATGCCTCGGGTGCGGACATCGTCGTTGATGCAGTCATTTCGGGAGAGCTTCCGGGAGATCCATTGATGGGAGGGGGAATGGTGAAGCAGGGGAGCAACACGCTATTCCTCAACAATGCCAACACTTACTCCGGAATGACCACCGTGAACGCGGGTTGGATTCACCTCGGCAACACTCGGGCGTTGGGGGCGAGTACCGTCACTCTGGCAGGGGGAGGACTGCGGTATGGCGCGGGGATCACGGTGGACATCTCCTCGAAAATCGCTGAAATCACTGGCGCTGGAGGTTTGATCGATACAAACGGAAACGACATCACCTTCAAAAAGAGCCTGGTGGGTGCCGGCACACTTTCGAAGACGGGTGACGGGAGGTTGACGCTCAAAGCCACGGCCGGAGATGTTTCGTTTGCCGGGTCCGTCATTGTGGAGCAGGGTATCCTAGCCCTGTCGGCGGGGACGGGTTTTACCAACAACTTTATCCCCACTGGCGGCATTGTCGTAAAGGACGGGGCCACCTTGGACATTTCCGGTCTGGCGGACACGGTTGCCACCGTGACGGCTCCAATTTCGCTTGCAGGACGTGGAGTGGACAATCTGGGTGCGTTGGTAAAGAACTCATCTGCGGATTGGGATCCTGGGTTTTCGGGACTGAGCCTCACCGGGCACACCACTGTCGGAGTGCACGGAAGCCGTGTCGATATTGAAGGCCCATCGAACGCCAATGGGTACAGTCTCACCAAGATTGGAGCGGGCTCGTTTCAGATGGACAGTTCGTTGGAGAATCTGGGCAATGTGTATGTGAAGCAGGCCGAAGTGGGCTTTCATGGCAGCTCGACCCTGGGAGTCAATACGCATTCTATTGTGATCAATTCCGGGGCCGGCATCTCCTCCTGGGAACGCGGAGTAAGCTCGGAAAAGGGCATCATTCTAAACGGCGGATACATTTCGCGGACGGGGCGCAACACTGCCGTGACGTCCAACGGCATGCTGATCCAGGTTCGAGGAGGATTGAGTGTGGCATCCGGCCATTCGGAATTCCGCAACAACTTCGGTGGCTATAACTATGTGGTTTACCAGTTGAACACGATCAGCCGCCAGATCGGTGCCGCGTTGAATGTGCAGGACACTTCAGCATTGTCCACGACAGGTACGATTGGTGGGACCCCACAGTTGGGCAACCCAACCCTTGTTACCACCAGCACAGGCAACACCAATGGCATCATTGGGGGTTACTTCACCTACGGCAACAACACCTGGGCGGTCAACGCCACGAATGGAACCAATGGCTCCGTGACTGGCCTCACTGCCTTTGAAATGAGCCTGGACCCTGCGGCTTGGGCAGATGCCACACCCAAGAACATCAGCTTGAATGGCAATGCCTCGGGTTCGATTGCGAGTGATTTGACCATCAACTCCTTGCGGCTCACCGCTGCATCGGTCGTCAACATTGATGCCACCCGGACCCTGACGCTCCAGAGTGGCGGACTTCTTGTGACAGGCAGCGGTGCCACCTCCATCGCAGGTGCTGGAACCTTGCGTGGTGCGGCAGGTCAGGATCTTGTCATTCACCAGAACGGTTCCCAGACTCTCACCATTGCTGCCACCATTGCCGACAATGGGGGGGCAACAGCGCTGACCAAAACGGGAGACGGCATGCTGGTGCTTTCCGGCACCAACACTTATACGGGGCACACCTACATCAATGGGCGGGCAGGCGGTGGCAGCAGCACCGGTCAGGCGATCCTCTCGGTCACCAGCCTGGTATCATCAGGCTCCGACAATTTGGGCAGTTCCACCAATCAGATCTACTTCAACAATGGAGTGTTGCGCTATGCCAACACCACCACGGATGCGACCACGGTCCGCACAGTGAATCTTCTCTCCGGCGGCGGCACTTTTGATGTTCAGACTTCAGGACGCGTCTTGACGCTCTCTGGCAAGATCACTGGCGAGGGACTTGCCGCTGATGAGGGCTATTTCTTCGGTCAGGGTAATCTTAACAAGGTGGGCGCGGGCACGCTAATCCTCACCAGTGGGGACAATGATTATACCGGATCCACCATCATTAGTGCGGGAACGCTCCGACTGGCAGGTGCAGGCAAGTTGGGTGGCAAGGACACTTACTATTCCCAGGTGGTGATGAGCGCGGGTGCCACGCTGGAATTAAATGGCACAAATCAGACGGTGGGTTTGCTGTCAGGTGCTGGCGGTTCCATCCGGAACAGCGGGTCTGGCACTTCCGTGTTCACCATCGGTGCGGACAATGTCAGCAGCAATACTCCGTTGTGGGGAGTGGGTGCGGGCTATGGCGGGGTGATTGAGGACGGCACGACCGGCAAGGTTTCCCTCGTGAAGACTGGCACGGGCCTGCAGATCCTTTCGGGAAACAACACCTACACTGGGGCTACGGATGTGACCCGGGGCAACCTTCAAGTGGGAAGTGGCACTGGTGCCACCAGTGGCGCGGTGGCTGGAGCTGGCGGAACCACGGTGAGGACCGGTGCAACCCTATCTGGCAACGGTACAGTGGGGGCCGCAACAGCGCTTACGCGGGTGCAGAGTGGGGGTATGTTGTCAGTAGGGACTTTTGAGCAGACTGTTGCTCAAACACTGGCCATCAACGGTGCCTTCCTCAACGATGGCGTCATCAGTCTGGATGTCTGGGGGAAAGGGCTTTCCGACCGGCTGAAATTCAACACGGATTCTTCCATCGATCTGAACGGCAGTCTTATCCTCAATAATCAGTCAACCTTCACCGCGTGGGAACTTGGTGACAGCCTGCAGTTGATTGACTGGGGTGCCGTCTCTCTGGCTAATCGCAACATCAACTTCGCCACGGTAGATCTGGGTTCTCTCGGCATCCTTACCGAAGGGCTGCTTTGGGACTTCGGTCGTTTTCAGAGCACAGGCGTAATCCGGGTGATGGAAGATGTGTTGTATGGGGCCCTGGTCTGGGACGCAAACACCAGCACCTCTGGTGCCCAGGACAACAACGGCATCTGGACCACTGACAATCACTGGTGGGACAGCAACACGGCAACGAACACCGCATTTGTAAATGGCGGCAGCGTGATTTTCGGCGCAGGGAATGGTGCCCCTGGCACCGTATCCGTATCCGTGGCAGCGGCCGGGGTGACGGTGAAACACATCACCTTCCAGAATCCCGGAAGCGGCACATATGATATTCAGGGACCGGGAGCCATCACCCTTGGAACCAACAGCTGGATCACCACCAATGTGGACGCCACCATCCGCGCCACTCTGGCAGGTGCTGGAGGTTTTACCAAGGCAGGCGCCGGAACGTTGACTCTGCTCGGAAATAACACCTTCACGGGCATCTCCACCCTGTTTAGCGGCGTGCTGGAAGTGGGATCCACCCGTGGGCTCGGCCTGGGCGGGGCAGGAACCATCGTTTTTGATGGGGGTACCTTGCGGCATGGCATGGGTATCATCAACGATTTCTCCACGCGATTCGGAGCGATTGGCGGTGGCGGTGCAGTGGTGAACACCAATGGCCAGCATATCACCTATGCTACCGGCTTCACGGGCAACGGCACCTTCACGAAAACGGGTGACGGGCGGCTGTTGCTCAGTGCGACGACCAACACCTACGGAGGGCAGATTGTCGTGGATCGCGGCATCCTCGCCATTGGTTCGCGCAACGTGTTTGGCACAAGCTCGAATTTCACCAACGGCATCGTGGTGCGTAGCGGCGCGACGCTTGACCTGTCTCCCGTGCCGGATGCGGAACTTACAAGCAACACGCAGGAGCGCATTGAGCTCTACGGACGGGGGGTGGACGGGCTGGGTTCCCTGATTGTGAACTCCAACACGAACTGGTTCACGGGCAATCTCCAGCAGTTCTATCTACGTGACAACGTCACCATCGGGAAATCCAACGGCAACCGCCTCAACGTCAATGGTGACGCAGGTGGTTTTGCCATGACTTTGGTGGGCAATGGCCACTTCACGACGGACGGCTTCAACAACATGGGAAACGTCTATGTGAAGGGGGGGCAGTTCATGATGCAATCTGGCACCTTTGGCTCCTCCAGCACTTCTGTGGTCATCAACACGGGGACTTACATGAGTTTCTGGGAGCGCAACAACACGCTCAACAAGCGGATCGTACTCAACGGTGGTGCGATGTTTCGCACCGGCGGGTCCACTGCGGCTGTGGGCACCGCCGGCGTGCTGGATATGACGGGTGGGTTGGTTCTGGCAGCGGGGCACTCTGAGATCCGTCACGGGTCTTCACAGATGATCTTCAAGCTGAATGGCATCAATCGCGAAACTGGTGGCACACTGAACATTCAGGATACGGCAGCGCTGACGGGATTCCAGAATCCGGCAATGGTGACTACCACCACAAGCAACACCAACGGCATCATTGGCGGGTATCTGACCTACGGCAAAAACACTTGGGCAGTGAATTCTGGCGCAACGGCCGTGGGCGGCAAGACCGACGTGATCGTGGGGCTGGCTACGGCTGACTACGCCAGCGACTTCCTGGCGACTGGGAACAACGTGGACGTCACTTCCGCCAACCAAACGCCGGGCGCGGGTTTTACCGTGAACTCTCTCCGCTTCAATCAAGCGGCGGCAGTGACTCTCACGCTTGGCGGCACCAATACGCTAAGCAGTGGCGGTATTCTCGTGACGTCAACCGTGGGGAACAATGCAGTGAACATCAACGGCGGTACGCTGGTGGGTTCGGCTGGTACGGGAGGGGATTTGATCATTCACCAAAACAACACCAGCAACGTCCTCACGATCAATTCCATCATCGCCAACAACGGAGGCAGCGCCACTGGCCTGACCAAGTCAGGTGCAGGAGCTTTGGTTCTCGGAAACACGAATACCTACACCGGCCACACGTACATCAATGGTGATGCGGGTGGCGGTGGCGTCGGGGAAATTCGCGTGTCCACACTCTCCACTTCCGGCAATGACAACCTGGGGGCCTCGTCCAATGGCTTGTACCTGAATAACGGGCGTCTGCGCTACACCAACAGCGGCACCAATGCGGAGACAAGCCGGGAAATTCACCTGCTCTCGGGCGGCGGACGGTTTCAGGTGGATACTGCTGGTGTCACCCTGACGCTCAGCGGCAAGATCACAGGCGAGGCGCTTGCTGCGGATGAAGGATGGTATTGGGGGCAGGGCACCTTGTTTAAAGACGGAGCAGGCACACTGGTCATCACCAATGGCACCAATGACTACACCGGTGGCACTACGATTACGGCGGGAACGTTGCGCTTGAGCGGGGCTGGCAAGTTGGGGGCTGCCCATGGCTATCTCAGCGTGAGCAACGGCATCCTCGATCTGGGGGACACCAGCCAGGCGGTGGGTTTGCTTTTGAGCACTTCCACGGGCGGCATCATCCAGAACAGTGGTAACGGTGTTTCAGTGCTCACCGTGGGAACTGGCAATGCGAGCAGCGGCGTGAACGGTTCGACGTATGGATCGGGCAGCGGCTATCAAGGTGTCATCCGGGACAATGCAGGCACGGGTACAGGAAGCGTGGCCCTGGTCAAGACGGGCACGGGCCTTCAGATTCTGACGGGCACGAGTACTTACACCGGCACCACTCTGATTCAGCAGGGCATCCTTCAGATTGGTGCAGGTACAGGCACTACCTCAACTGCCCGCACGGGAAGCGGCCTCCATACGGTCCTCACCGGAGCGACTCTGTCGGGAAATGGGATCATTGGTGGAAACACGGTGGTAAACAGCGGGGGGCTTATCAGTGTGGGCAACTTTGGCCAATCAGCCGCGCAGACGCTCTCATTTGCCGGTGGTCTAACCAATTCCGGGGTCCTTGCCCTGGATGTATGGGGCGCGACCTCGGTGGATCAGATCAAATTCCTGGGCAATGCCACTGTGAATCTCGGTGGGAACCTGGTGCTCAACAATCAGGGTGCCGTGGCTGCCTACGGATGGCAGGTCGGTGAGGCTCTCTCGCTCATCGACTGGGGCGGCACCTGGCTGGACAACCGCAACCTGCAGAACCTGTCTCTCGACATGTCTCTGCTGGGGCTGGCCGACGGCGTGAACACCTACTGGGACGTCAGCCGTCTGGGTGTGGACGGTACCATTGTGGTGCGTTCCAATGACCTGGTCTGGGATGCTGACACCGGCACGACGGCAGCGCAGGATGGTGCCGGAACCTGGACGACGGACAATCGTTGGTGGAATGGCTCCTCCAACGTGAACTTTGTCTCCAATGGCACCTCCAACGTGATCTTCGGGACGGGGTCCGGCAACGGGGCGGTGGTTCAGGTGAATAACACGGGCGGCATTTCTGTCCGCGACATCACCTTCAAATCAGGCACCGGCACCGGTGCGGCCAAGTACTACTCCATCTCCGGCGCTGCCGGTGCCAATGGTGTGCTGACACTGGCTGCGGGCAGTTGGGTGAAGGCTGATCACGACTACGAGGTGGATTACGGCTCCACCATCAGCGCCGTGATTGCCGGGACCAACTGGTCCAAGGCAGGCCTTGGGCGCCTGATCCTGTCCGCCGACAACACCTTCACAGGAAACCTTTCCGTGCTGCAGGGCGTGTTGGATGTCCGCAGTGCTTTGGCGCTCGGCACCACCGCGGGAAATACCCAGGTGACGGGTGGCGCGACTCTGGAGGTGCGCGGCGGCATCACCGTGGCGGAGAACCTGGTGCTCAATGGCAGCGGCTACAACAACGGTGGTGCTTCCCTCGGTGCACTGCGCAACCAATTAGGAAACAACACCTTCTCCGGCACCATCAGCCTGAACTCCGCCACCCAGGTGACCTCAGATGACGGGACGCTGTCTCTCTCTGGCGTGATCAGCGGCACCGGTGCCCTGAACGTGACCGGGGTGAAGAGCACTGCAATTGTCCAGTTGTCAGGCTCCTCCGCCAACACCTTCTCTGGTGGCGTGACGGTGACTTCCGGTGAGCTCCGCCTCAACAAGACCGCTGGGGTCAATGCCATTGCGGCCAACTCACGCATCCAGATTGGGACGGGTTCCTCCCGTGCCGTGTTGCGCCTGGCCCAGTCCAACCAGATTGCGGATGCAGGGACGATTCTCTCGTTTGGCGGCACAGGCTCAAATGCCGGTGTGTTCCAGATGATGGGACTCTCGGAAACCGTCGGTGCCATCGAGAGCACCGGAGGGGCCGGGATCATTGAGAACGGAAACACTTCTGCCACCAGCCTGAGTACCCTCACGGTCAATCACACCACCGATCACGTGTTCAGCGGCATCATGCAGAATGGAGCCGCAGGTCTGCTGGCGTTCACCAAGAGCGGGACCGGAAAGCTCACTCTCACCGGGGCCAATACGTACACAGGTGCCACCGCGATCCGCGGTGGTGTTCTTGAGCTCTCCGGAGCCAATGGCAGAATCACTGGCAGCAGCGGGATTCTGGTGACAGAAAACACGGTCTTGCGGCTGACCAACGCCAGCGGTGCTAACAACTCGGATCGCCTTGGCAGCGGGGTCTCGATCCTGCTGTCCGGCAGTACCCTGGACTTCAGCCATGATGGAGCGGCCAACTACTCTGAAACGGTCAGCGCGGTGCAGATCAGTGCAGGTTCCAATGTGATTTCCACTTCGCAGGCCGCGGGGAGGACTTCCGCATTGACGATCGCTTCATTGCAAAGGCTGGATCGCAGTGTGCTGGCTCTCTCTGGAACACAACTCGGACAAAATGCCAGCAACCAGATCCTGGTCAGCAACTTCTCCCAGAATACTCTGGACCACGGCATGCTTCAGGCCTGGATCACCATTGGCAACAATTTCACCAAATACGGTGGCAACGGCGTGACGGCATTGTCCGGGAGCGACTACCACACCGGGGCTGAATCCACTTGGGCGTTCGACAAGAACGTGAAGATCACCTCCAGCCAGACGCTGACCCAGGATCGCAACGTCAACTCGCTGAACATTGATCAGACAGGAGGTGGCGCGAACCTGAACCTCGGTGGCAGGAACCTGCGTGTGGAGTCAGGCGGTCTGATGGTGGGCGGTGCCTATGATTCCTCCATCTCCAATGGTACACTCACCGCAGGGACGGGGACGCAGCAGGGTGGGGAACTTATCATCTATCAGAACTCCGGATCGGCCTACACGCTGAACATCTCAGCCAACATCACGGACAACGCGGGTTATGCCGTAGGGGTGACCAAGGCAGGCAGTGGAAACTTGATCCTGTCTGGCCAGAACACCTTTACGGGTGGTCTTGCCGTGCAGTCCGGCAAGGTGACTCTGGCCGCAGGCGGAGCGCTCGCTGCGGGCAATGATCTGGTGGTCAACTCCGGCCGCTTTGACTTCAACGGTCAGAATCTCGTGCTGGGCAAGCTGGCCAGTGATGTGAACTCAACCTCTGGTGTGGTGGAGAACCTGGGCGCGGCCGCCAGCATGACCATTGGATCCGGTGGCGCCAGCAGCAGCTTCTACGGCAGTGTACGCGGAGCGGTGACGGTGACCAAAACCGGCACTGGCACCATTACCCTGGGAGGAAACAACACCTACACGGGGCAGACGATTGTCTCCGGGGGCATCCTCCGGATTGGTCATGCCAATGCACTCGGTGCGCTGGGGAATGCCGGCAACGGCACCATCGTGCAGAACGGAGCCACGCTGGATGTTTCTGACATGCCGCGACTGGGGGCACCCTATGGCGAGTACATCACCGTTTCCGGGCACGGCGTGGACGGGCTTGGTGTTATCACCAAGAACTCTGCGGAGGAGTGGAACTACGGCTTCGGTTACCTGTTCCTGGATGGCGATGTGACGCTGAACTCCAGCGGCGGTCGTTTCGATGTGGAAGCCGGCGGTTCGGATGCCCGCGGCCACAGCATCACGAAAATCGGCGGCAGCGGTCTGACCTTTGACGGCACGATGGCGAACCTGGGCAACCTCTACTCCAAACAGTCCAGCATTCAGTTTGCCGGTGCTGCGGACATGGGATACACCAATGATGCCTCCGGCCACAACTTCATCTATGTGCTGACCAATACCGGACTCAACTTCTGGGACAAGCAGTCTGACGCCAAAGGCGTGGTGCTGCGCGGCGGTTCGATGAACCGCAACGGCTCCAGCGCCACCTCGGTGACGGGCAGTGTGCTGGATGTGACGGAAGGTCTGTACATCGAGGCTGGCAACTCCGAACTGCGCTCCAGCAACTCTGCCCAGGTGTTCCAGCTGAACGCCATCAACCGCTCTGTGGGGGCCACGCTTAACGTGGTCTCCACCAGCAGCACACTGGCCACCACCACCAGCCAGAACGTGAACGGCATCATCGGCGGCTACGCCACCCATGGCGGCTCCACCTGGGCTGTTGGCTCCACGAACGGCACCGCTTCCGCGATCACGGGCCTTGGCACTTACGAGACCAGCACCACCGCCAGCAACTGGGCTGCGGACGAGAACATCAGTCTGGGAGGCAACGCCTCGGGGATCGTGACGCAGTCGATCAACTCCCTCCGCCTCACGGCGGCGGCTACGGTGACCATCGGAACCACCAATACCCTGACCATCAGCACGGGCGGTCTCTTGGTGACCGGCTCTGGAGCCACCCGGATCACCGGAGGCACCTTGGTGGGGGCTTCTGGGAAGGACCTGATCATCATCCAGAACGCGTCTGCGGCTCTGACGATTGACTCTGTCATCACCAACAACAGCGGAGCCACTGCGTTGACCAAGGTGGGTGCCGGGACCCTGGTCCTTACTGGAAACAACACCTACACCGGCGGCACGCACATCCACGGCCAGGCGGGCGGGGGTACCCGCGGGATCCTGCAGGTGTCCAAGATCGCGGACGCGGGAGATAGCAACCTGGGGAACTCCACCGGTGGAAGCAACGGCCTCTACCTGAACAACGGCCTCTTGGAATACACGGGCGCTGCGGCCGCCACCACCGGGCGTTCCGTGCAGCTGCTTTCCGGGGGCGGGGAGTTCCGCGTGACCACAGCCGCCGCATCGCTGGAACTGAACGGCGTGGTGTCGGGTGAAGCGCTGAACAGTGATGAAGGCTTCTATTCTGGTCAGGGAATCCTCGTGAAGAGCGGCGACGGCACCCTCATCCTGAGTGGCACCCAGGCCAACACCTACACAGGCGACACCACGGTGAACACCGGAACCCTGGCACTCAACAAGACGGGCTCTACGGAAATCAGCCCGGTGAATGCCGTCAATGGCAACATCATTCTGAACAACAGTGCCCGGCTGGTTCTGATGGCCTCCCATCAAATCAAGGATACGGCACTCGTCACGCTCAACGGCTCCAGCGTGCTCCGTCTGGAAGCGGCGAATGAGACCATCGGAGGACTCGCAGGAACTTCTGCGACGGCCACGGTGCAAGACGGAATGGATGGCCTGAACTCGCTCACTCTCAAGGTGGCTGCCGGGAAGACTTACTCCTTTGCCGGATCCATCTCGGAGCCAGGCACCCTGCTAAAAATCATCAAGGACGGTGAGGGCACCCAGATTCTCACCAAAGGCCTTGGCACCTTCGGCGGCCTCGAGGTCAAACAAGGGAAGCTTCAAATCGGGGACGGTCAGACGATCACCGGTATCGGCATGGGGAGCGACATGAGCGTGGAGGAGGGTGCTGAGCTGATCCTGAACACGAGTTCCGCGGTGGAGTTCTCTCCCCAGCTTTCCGGACAGGGCACCCTCACGCAGGCGGGCACGGGGACCACCACCATCTCCAGCGGTAGCTTCAGTGCAAAGACGCTCAATGTTCTGGCGGGCCGGGTGCTCGCAAACTCCAGCAGCATGACGACGAACATCCAGGTCACCGGAGGCGTTCTCAGTGGCACCGGTGTCGTCACGGGGAACGTGATGGTGAAGGGTGCCGGCCAGATCAATCAGAAGAACTCAAATGGGTTCGATGATGGCTATGGTGTATTTACGGTGAACGGGAACCTCACGCTGGCCCGGCCAGAAACGTCTTCTGTCCCAAGACTGGTTCTTGGAGTCAATTACGGAGGCGCCACCGTCAAAGATGCTGACTTGGCCAGCTGGATTAACACGAACGGGGCGGACGTCTCCGGGTACTTTGCTTCCGTGGGGGACGCGACCTTCATTCAAAACACCTACGACGTCAGCAACTACACGCATGACCAGTTGCTCGTGAACGGTGTGCTGACTCTCGAAGCGGGGGCACTCATTGTGCTGGAGAATACTCACGGCTATGAGTTTGAACTCGGGGATGTCTTCAACCTTCTTGACTGGACCAGTCTGAATCTCGTGGCATCGGGCACGGACAGGCTGTGGAACAAGGAGTGGGACCTGCTGTTGCCCACCCTCACCGGAGCCAACATGCGCTGGGACACCAGCCTCTTTGACCAGTACGGGATTGTGTTTGTCTCGGCACCTGAACCCGGGAGAGTTTGCCTGTTGTTGTTCGCCTTCGGAGGTGTTCTGCTGCGTCGCAGGCGTTCTGTCCGTCCGCAGTGCTGAAACGTCCAAGATTGCATCAGAGAGCCACCGCCTAATCCGGCGGTGGTTTGGCCTCGCCCCAGGGTGGGGAAGGTTTCTGACTGTCTTTGACCCTGTTTCTTCGATTTCACCTGCGCCTCGGCGCACTGATGAGCTGCATGGATCCAACAAATTCCGAAGCACCAAGAGGGCTTCGGACGGCAGTGTTTTTTTGCCATTTTCCTTCTGTGGATAAGAAGGTTGGCCGTGCGCCCGGCTTCAGCTCCGGGCCGGGAAAAGAATATTCCGTTGGCCGATGAGGAGAAGGTGCGGGGGCGCTCTTCCACGCAGAGACATCGCGGCGTCTTTGAGTGGCGATGGCAACAAAAGCAAAGAACACCAACACCACAATCCGCGGTTCCGGAACGGTCGAGAACTCGATGCCAGATGATGCCATGCTGTCCAGATAGAGTGCGATCAAGTCGTCAACCGAAGTGGTGCCTCCCACTCCGTAGTGGATGCCCACGAGGACGAGTTGCCCGTCAACGACCGTAAAGGTGGGGCTGCCGGAGTCGCCAGCCTGCAAGAGCGCTTCGCCAATGCTGGAATCTTGATCGTAAACCAGTCCCTTCTTGATCACGCCGCCGCCCAAGTTCACGTCCACCAGTCCCTCGGAAGTGTTGGTTCCAATTCGTGGAGAGTACCAGGGGGCAGTGGTTTGTTCTGTCCCGTCACCATGGCCATACACCAGCAGGGAGAGGCCTTGATATTCGCTTGTGTCTCCCAGATCCAGAATGGCATATGAGGCGATGCTGGATGATACGGTGGTGGTGAGGCGCCCGATCCTCAAGTCACCCAGGGCATCTGCAATCTCGGCAGTGGGTTCAAAAGTGTAGCTCGTGTCCACAGTGTAGGTCAGGACGGTGCCGTCTGCCGTCACAAACGACACCTCGGACCCAATTCCGTAGTGTGCCGAATAGACAAAGTACTGGTCGCTGATCATGGTGATCGCGCGGGTGGGCAGAGCCGTGTCCCAGCCGACTCCCGAGAGGTCGTAGCTCGCCGCAACGGACCCTGCGCTGGAGTTTATCACCGGGGCGCTGGGGAAGCCGGAATCAAACCGGTCATGCAAGTCCGGGTTGTAACCCACAATCGTGATCGCGTGGGCGGACGCCGTGAGGCACAGCGCGAAGATGAAGAGAATGAAACGACGCAACATGACATGCCGTGGTGGATGATGCGGGGTGCTCAACAAGGCGTTGTCCAGATTCCAGCGCGGTTTCATCAGGAATAGAGGAAAGTGCAAATGATCGGCTGAAGATGAAGGGCAATTTCATGGACCGGATCCATCGGGTTCGGTCTGCTACCCCGTGGAGGTCGGCGTCAGGCTGCATCAATGTGCCCATCGTTTTCCAGCAGTTTTGCCACGGATGACCATGTGTGAATCCATTCTTTGATGTGAGCGGGATCAACTTCGAAGAGGGAGGCGCAGGCTGACAGCTGCGTGTCCTGGGTGGATAGCACCACCACCAGAGCTGCCATCAAGATCGGATTGCAAGCCATGGTGAAGTGAGGCCTCCCGCGAAATGTCCTGGGCACCGACTCGTGACGGGAGGCCTCCAACAGCGCGATGACGTCACTCTCGTCATTCACCCGCAGCCAGAGCCGGATGACCAGATAGTGGCGTTCCTCCACTAAGAAACTGCTGATGATGCCTGAGCTTTGTTCCATGACGGTCGAGGGGTGACTCTCAGCCGGAACACTGCCCGTCCGACAGGAATGCTCAAATGGGATGGCTCAAAGGCGGTCAATTGTGTCATGAAGGCAGTGGATGCGATCATGAACCCCGCCCCTCACAGCTGCATGGAGCCGAAAAAAATTCAATTTCCAATGCCAATTTCAGAAGGGGACGACAATTCCACTGTGTGAACGTATTTGAGCAAAACGCCCCCTCCGCCAAGGGCATTCGGCCAGCCCTCCGGCGTGGACGCCTGCCTTGCCGCTGGTGTCAGTCCTGGAAACGAGGGTGGGGCTCAGTTTTGACGACAGACTGGACCGTCCCGGGTGTTTTTTGAGAGAGAAGATTCATGGACCAGCCCGCCACCATACCAGAAGCCATCACAGACGAACTCTTCGTCAGCCTGCTCGTAGCCAATCAGCCCCGGGTTTACCGCTTTCTCATGACGCTGGTGCCGCTGAGGGAGGGGGTGGAGTTTGCCGGGGGCAGTGTCATCGTGCGGCTGGCGGCAGACGGCGGGCTGGGCTGGCCCTTGAAAGGCTCTGCGGAAGACGTGGCCGTGGCCCGGCGCAAGGGCACGGCACCCCTGCCACTAAAAGTTAGAAGACTGAACACCAGTGAGTTGCGCCTAAACGCCTCTTCACCTGCAAGATGAGTTTGACGAACATCATCTAGCGTTCTGTGTCAGACACTTGACTCATAACCCGTAACCTCCAAGTCTGATTTTAGGGTTATTTCAAACAGCCCGTTCCATTTCAACCTCCGTTTCCTCATGCGTTTGTCCCATTTTGTTTTCATGGCCGTCATGGTCATTGGACAGTTCTTGTCTCGCGCCCAGGCTGCGGGGGAGGGCGTGCCCGTCACTTTTGAGTTGCCCAACACGCCGGGGAAGACCTATCTGGTCACCCTGGCCACGGTGGAGGAGTCCCGGCCAGACTGGGTGGTGAGCACCTTCGTGGCGGGCGAGCCATTCACCGTCACGACGGAAAACAAGGGGCGGTTCACGGTGCGATGGGATGGCTTGGATGAGAACTGCATGCCCGTGCCTCCCGGATCTTACGGTCTGAAGGGCATCTGCTCTGAGGCGCGCGTCTGGCCGGTGGACGGGGAGATGCATGCCATCACGCCGTGTTTCGCCGGTGGGGCTTCCCGCTGGTTGCCGTCACCCGATCGCTGGGAGCTTCCGGTGCCCTTTGGCGGGGATCCCGTCAATGCACCGCTTCAAGATGTGGCCGTGGGCCCGAACGGTGTGGCGGTCTTCTACTACCAGTACCTGGAGAACGGCACGAACTGCCCCATGTTCGACCTGAACAAGCCCGTGGGATATGAACAGTTCCTGAAAGCCTTCTCCTCGGGTGGCGCGGGTGGCGGGCCTGCGGTCGCCACGGACGGTGAGACCGTCTGGGCCTTCAGCACCGATGGCGGGCCCAAGTTTGTGTATCGTGCGGACCAGAAGTCGTTTGGTCAGAGCCCCGGGGCGAATCGTCGCAACGGCTATCTTCCAGAAGGCTGGGTGACGGCCATGGCGGTGGCGCGGGAGTCGTCCGCCGCCCGACCCGTGGTTTATGTGGCCCAGCGCGGCAGGATTGTGACCGAATCCACTGCGGGGCCATCTTCCTACTCGCACCGGTTTGTGGAAAGCAAGACCGAAGCCGTGGACCAGATCACCGTGCACGACGGGGGCGTGGGCAAGGTGCTTCAGACCTTGACGCTGGAGCGGCCCCTGGGGCTCGTGATTCAAGGTGGCCGGCTGCATGCGCTTCACAAGCGGGCAGAGAGGTTCGTGGTAAGCACGATGGCTTTGAAGGACGGTCTCCCCGCCGCAGACTGGGAGCTGGCGTTTGAAGTGCCCGTCGAGGTGACGCCCGGAGACCTGGAGTGCGATGCGTCCGGCCGGTACTACCTCAGCGATGCCCCCGCCAACAAGGTGTACCAGTACGACAGCCAGGGCAGGGTGCTGCGGACCTTTGGCCGTGCCGCCCGGCAGGAGCCAGGAAAATACGACCGGGAGACTTTCATGGCTCCCGGCAAGCTCGCAACGTGGCGGGACGCCGCAGGCAAGGACCGCCTGCTGGTCGTGGACCAGGAGGGGCCCAACCGCGTGAGCGAATGGGGCGCAGAGAGCGGCCAGCTCATCCGGGACTTCCCCTCCCACCAGACCAAGTGCAACAATGGTTATGCCATCGATCCCGCGGACTCCTCCCTGGTCTATCTCCCGGGTCACGGTGGCTGGCTGACCCGGTTCAAGATTCACCCAAGCACCCGGGAGTGGCAGGTGGATGCCGTCTGGCCGGATGTGGAAGCGGGGCAGCGCAAGGGTCTGGACAAGCCGGTGGCCGTGCGGGTGCAGGACCGCCTCTATCTTGCCAGCGACCAAAACCTCTCCATCTACCGCCTTGAGGGCAACCGCTGGATGCGCTCCGCAGGGCTGGTGCAGCAGGAGAAGAAGTCCTTCTTCTGGAATGACGCCAACCACAATGGGGCGGCTGATCCGGAGGAGTTGCGCCCCACTGACGTGCCCAAGGGCGTCCTTACCTATCACGGCCAGCGCTGGCTGTCAGACCTCAGCTATGTGGCCCCGGCCATGGGCGGGCAGGACGTCTGGCGTCTGGCTCCAGCGTCCTTTGATGAGCACGGCAATCCGGTGTTCCAGTCCTGGCAGAAGGTGCTCACAGACCCTGTCTTCGCCTCACGCAACGCAGGCACCGCCGATGCGCTGCACGGGGGCAACGAACTGGCGGACAACTTCTCCAGCGACTGGATGCAGGTGGATGGTTCGATGAAAGACGGGTTCTACATCCAGGCCCGGGGCGGGCGCAACTTTGATGCAAATCGCGGACCCCAGCACAAGATCTCCCGCTATGTGCCGGACGGGAAGGGGGGCTTTCAGTTGAAGTGGCGGGTGGGGCGGAGCGTGTTGGGCGGAGAGGCCCGGCGTGGCGAGCTGACCGGCGGCATGCGCCTCTTCAAACCGCTGAACGGATTGCTCACGGTGGTGGACCAGAGCCGGAGCGGACTCTTCCTCTATACCGATGACGGGCTGTATGTGGACACGTTGTTCCCACCGGGCGAGAGGAAGGGCACAGGCGTGTATCAGCAGCCTGGCGAATTCTTTGCCGGGACCGTCTTTACCGATGCGGCGAGCGGCAGGATCTACTACGGTTCAGGGAAGTACACCCCCCTGCTGTATGAGATGCGGGGCTGGTCTTTGCAGGAAAATCCCGTCCGCCGTCTCACCACGCTGCCCAAGGCCGTTGTCATTCGTTCCAGTGAAACAGCCTCCCCTCCGGAAATCGCGCTCAGCTTGCGAGGCGGGGCCGGGAAGGCGCGCGTGGCCCGTTTTGCCCCTGCGCTGGGCGGCGCCGTGCTGGATGGCTCATTGACAGGATGGGAGAGTGCGGCCCCGGTCATCTTCGGGCCGGGTAAAGATCGCACGGTGGAGGTTCGAGGTCTCTATGATCCGGATCACCTTTACCTCCGGTGGCATGTGCGCCTGGGAGCCGCGTTCCAGCCAAGGTCCACGCCGCCGTTGGAGCGGTTGTTCACGCATGACCAGTCGGCAGAAACGGTGGGCCTCTATTTTCAAGGGGATGTCAATGCCCCGGCCAAGGGGCCTGCAGTGGGGCGCCCGGGAGATGTGCGACTGGTCTTTGGCTTGTTCAAGAATGGGGAAAAGCTCGTCCCGGCGGGAGTTGGTCTGTATCCCAAGTGGGAGGGGAACAAGGGCGTACGCCAGGTGTACCGGACTCCGGTGGGTGAGGCCGTCTTTGAGCATGTGGGGAAGGTGGAGGGGCTGAGGCTGGGCCACGCCATTGATGAGGACGGCAGGGGATTTGTCATTGTCGCCTCCATCCCGCGCAACGCGTTCCCGGCTTTGAAATCTGGGTTCGATGGAACACTTCGGACCCAGGTTAACTTTGATGCCAACCTTGGCGGGCATCAGAAGTTCTGGTGGGCGAACACCGATGGCTCAGCCAGCGTGGAGACCTATGATGAACCCAGCGAGGCGCGGCTTTACCCAGGATCGTGGGCACCGCTGACGTTTGAAGGCCTGGAGCGCGGCGTCGTGGCACAGCATTGGCAGTTGCTGGGCCCGTTCGGCGGTCCTGGGGCAGAGAAGTTCACGCGCGATCCGCAGAACAAAAAGGAGGTGCAAAAGTTCTATGAATCGGCAACCTTCCCGCCAGATGATGCCAGGGTGGATTTGAAGGCTGCCTATGAGGGGCCGCAAATCAAAGGCTACTGGCCAGATCAGAAACGGCTGATGTGGAAGCCAGCGAAAGCCGCGGACCTCGATACCCGCATCATCTGCGGAGAGGGGGCGCAGGTGAACTATGGGGTGACCTGGGTGCATGTGCCGGAGGACAAATCACTGATCCTTGAGTTCCAAGGGCACCGCATGACCTACCTCCGCTGGTCGCTGAATGGCGAAGCTCTGGAGGTGCCGGCCAAGGAGTACCTGGAAGCCGGGGCGAAGCAGCTCATGACGGCGAGTCGCCCGGTCCTTCTGAAGAAAGGGTGGAATCAGATCTTCTTCCGCAGTTACAACGTGGGTTATGTCCCCTATCGCGTGGGCTTGGTGGTAAAGGGGCCCGCAAAGGACCTGTGGGACTTGCGCTTTACCGGGAACCCTCCGGAAGCTGGCGACAACTAGCGGCATCGCGATTTAGGAGTCTGTCGTCATGTGCCGGTGGAGTTGCTAATTTTGGTCGAAACGGCGCGTTAATATCTCACTGGTCTTTCGGCCAGCCTCACTCATCTCTCTACCATGAAGTCAAAACCGTCCTTCTCCCGCCTCGCCATCGCGCTGGCCGCCTTGTCCGCCTTTGTCACCTCCCTTACGGCGGCAGATGCTCCTCTGGTCAAAACGGGCACCAAGGTCGCGTTCCTTGGCGATTCCATCACCCAGGGCGGAGCGAGCCATCCTGGTGGCTATGTGCGCCTGGTTGAGAGCGGGCTCAAAGCCGCTGGCATCAACATCGTGGCCATCCCGGCGGGCATCAGCGGCCACAAGTCCAACGACATGCTGGCCCGTCTGGACAAGGATGTGATCAGCAAGACGCCGGACGTCATGACCCTGAGCTGCGGCGTCAATGACGTCTGGCATGGGCCTCGTGGTGTGGAGCTGGATGCCTACAAGAAGAACATCACGGAGATCGTGGATCGCGCTCAAAAAGCCGGCATCCAGGTGGTCATCCTCACTTCCACCCTCATCGGCCCCAAGCTGGATGATGCCAACAACACCAAGGCCAAGGCCTACAACGAATTCCTTCGTGATCTGGCCAAGGAGCGCAAGCTGCCGGTCGCAGACCTCAATGCCGACATGATCGAAGCACAGTCCAAAGACGCCCCTGGCGGCGGCAAAGTAAATGTCACCACCGACGGCGTGCACATGAACTACCTGGGCAATCTCATGATGGCCAAAGGGGTGCTGAAGAGCTTCGGCCTCAGCAGTGCCGATCTCGCCAAGGCAGAAGCGAGCTGGCAGACCATTCCCGATGCGGTGACCGTGACCGCCAAGGCCAAGCTCAGCTTGAAACAGATGGAGGCCCTGGAAGCCTACGCCGCTAAACAGAAGAAGTCTGTGGATGCGGTGATCGCGGAGATGCTGCAGGCCGCGGTGGCGGGAGCGGTGAAATAGTTTGCCGGTTGCGCGCGCTTTCTGGCACCCCTTCAGGGTGCAATGAAATATCAAAGATACCAGGGGCAGGGCTCGTCAGACTCGCCCGGCCCCTGGCTACCCTCTGAGATGCCTTCGGCATGGCGGAGATGACGGCTAGAGTGGGAGCGGGGGGAGCTTCGCCGCGGGCCGCACGTGACGCTGGAGGCTGATACGCTTTATCTTACGTGACAGATGACCATCACCTGGATGCGAAGCATCTTTAGGAGTGCGGCGAGAATCGCCGCTTTCGGGAGTCCTGTGCAGGATAGGCGGCGAGAAAGCGTCGTCGAAGGGAGGCGGCGCTGCGGGAGAGCGAAGGGTGACAGGAAATCACAAGGGGTGCCCAAGCGGCGGTTCCCGCGCGCACTCCAAAATCCCGCTTCGCGGGATCAGGTGCTGGCTGCGCTGGGTGATGTGGGAGCGCTGGGGCCTTGATCTGGAGTTCCATTCTCCATCACTCCACCACTCCGTCACTCCACCACTCCGTCACTCCATCACTCCATCACTCCATCACTCCATCACTCCACCCTGTCCACCGCCCCCCCTCACGACTCCGCCGCCAGCTCTTTGAAACAACCCCGGAAGTTCGCCAGGATCGGGGACTCATCCTGCTTCCGCCAGACCAGCACGGTTTGCACCTTGGGCAGCCCTTTGGGCAGCGGGCGGAAGATGAGGCCGGGGCGTTTGACCTGGGCCAGGGTCGCTGTGGTGGGGGCGACGCCGAAGCCGGCGGAGATGAGCCACATCTTGGTCTGGATGTCGTGAGCATACTGTACTGCTCGTGGCGTGGCACCCACTTTGGCGCACTCGGCGAGGAATGAATCGTAGTACCCGTGCTGCACCCGCGGGTCCATCATCACGAGCCCCTCGCCGTCAAAGTCAGCCCAGGTCAGCTTCTCTTTGCGTGACAGGCGGTGGCCGGTGGGCATGGCCAGGAGCTGGCTGGATTCCTCCACATGCATGGAGTCCAGCTCCGCGAAACCCACCGGCGGCCGCAGCAAGCCGGCGTCCAATTCCCCGGCGCGGAGTCGATGCAGTTGCTCCGTGCTCGTCAGGTCAAAGAGGGACAGCTGCACGCCCGGGAACTTCTGATGGAAACAACGAAGGATCTTGGCCAGCCACGCATTCGCCGTGGGCGCAATGATGCCTACTCTCAAGGTGCCCACCAGCCCCTGGTCCGCATGGCGTGCCCGTTTCTCCGCCTGATTGGCGGCAGACAATACGATGCGAGCTTCCTCAAGAAAGACTCTTCCCGCGTGGGTGAGATTGACGGATCGCGTGTTGCGAATGAAAAGCTGGACGTTGAGTTCTTCCTCCAGAGATTTGATCTGCGAACTCAAAGCGGGCTGTGCGACATGAAGAATCTCCGCTGCACGGTGAAAGTTTAAAGTGTCTGCCACCGCAGTAAAGTAACGCAAATGTCGCAGTTCCATGGCCATTGATACGTTTGGCCTATCAGTGCGGGACCAAGCTTATATTGGGAAAATGTGTGCAAATCGTTTATTTGCCCGCCCAGCAATTATTGAAAGGAACCCCCCCTAATGTGGATTGTCCGTCTTGCGCTTCGGCGTCCTTATACCTTTGTCGTTCTGGCATTGGTGCTCCTCCTGTCCACGCCGGTCATCCTTCTCAGGACCCCTACGGACATCTTCCCGTCGATCAACATCCCGGTGATCTCCATCATCTGGCAGTATGCAGGATTGAGCCCGCAGGAGGTGGAGCAGCGCATTCTCTACATTCACGAGCGCTCGTTGAGCGCGACGGTCAATGACATTGAGCACATTGAGTCGAACTCCTATAACGGGGTGGGGATTATCAAAGTGTTCCTCCGCCCAGGTGCCTCCGTGGATGCGGGCGTGGCCCAGTTGACAGCGGTGGCGCAGACCATCTTGAGACAGATGCCGCCGGGCCAGACGCCGCCGCTGGTGATCCGGTACAACGCCTCCACGGTGCCGATTCTGCAGTATGCCTTTACCAGCAACAAGATGTCCGAGCAGGAGATCTATGACACGGCGCAGAATCAGGTGCGCGTGGCTCTGGCCAGTGTGCAGGGGGCACAGATCCCCTGGCCCTATGGTGGCAAGACGCGGGTGGTTTCCGTGGACCTGGACCTCACGGCGCTCAAGTCCAAGAACCTCACAGCGCGGGATGTGGTGAACGCCATGGATGCGCAGAACCTCATTCTCCCGGCCGGTACGGCCAAGATCAAGGAGACGGAATACAACGTGGGGGTGAACAGCAGCCCGCGGGTGCTGGATGAACTCAACAACCTGCCGGTGAAGACGGTGAACGGGGCCACCATCTATGTGCGGGATGTGGCGCAGGTGCGCGATGGTTATCAACCGCAGCAGAACGTGGTGCGCAAGGACGGCGTGCGCGGGGTGTTGCTCACCATCATGAAGAGCGGCATGGCCTCCACTCTCCAGGTGGTGGACAGTGTGAAGGGCGAGTTGCCGCGACTGCTGGCGGGCCTCCCGGACGATCTGAAGGTGGAAGAGTTTGCCGACCAGTCCCTCTTCGTGCGGGCGGCGGTGAATGGGGTGGTGCATGAGGGCATCATCGCGGCGGCGCTGACAGCGTTGATGATCCTCCTCTTCCTTGGCTCATGGCGCAGCACCGTTATCATTGCCGTCTCCATCCCGCTGTCGGTATTGGCCTCCATTGCCATCCTGAGTGCGCTGGGGGAGACCATCAACCTCATGACGCTGGGCGGCCTGGCCCTGGCCGTGGGCATCCTGGTGGACGATGCCACGGTGGAGATTGAGAACGTGCACCGGCACATGAGCATGGGGAAACCCTTCGTGCAGGCCATTCTGGACGGGTCCAAGGAAATTGCGCTCCCTGCCTTCGTGTCCACCCTCTGTATCTGCATCGTGTTCGTGCCCATGTTCTTCCTCACGGGGGTGGCGCGTTACCTCTTTGTGCCGCTGGCAGAGGCGGTGGTGTTCGCCATGATGGCCAGCTACTTCATCTCCCGTACGCTGGTGCCCACCTTGATCGCCTGGTTCTACAAGAACGTGCCCCATCATGCCCCGGAAGATGCGGCTCACGGCGGACAGGGCCAGGGTGCCCCCGGGAAGAAGCCGTTCCTTCTGGCGCGTCCTTTCGTGGCTTTCCAGCGCGGCTTCGAGCGTGCGTTCGCCAGCTTCCACGCCGGCTATCAGCGGTTGTTGGGGGCGGTGCTGCAGCAGCGGGTGGCCTTTGTCATCCTTTTCCTGGCCATGGCCGCAGGGTCCCTGGCCCTGGTGCCGCAGTTGGGACAGGATTTCTTCCCGCAGGTGGATGCCGGGCAGATGAAGCTCCACCTCCGTGCCCGCAGCGGGACGCGGATCGAGGAAACCGCCCGGCTGGTGGACGCGGTGGAGCAGGTCATCCGCAAGGAGATCCCCTCCCATGAGATTGCCGGCATCCTGGACAACATCGGGATTCCCAACTCCGGCATCAGCCTTTCGTACTCCAACAACGGCCTCTACGGCACGGGGGATGCGGACGTTTTGGTGTCCCTGAAACATGGCCACCAGCCCACAGAGGAGCATGTGCGCCGTCTGCGCCTGCGCCTGAACAAGGAGTTTCCCGGAACCACCTTCTACTTCCTGCCGGCCGACATCGTGAGCCAGACGCTGAACTTCGGTCTGCCGGCGCCCTTTGACGTGCAGATCTACGGGCGTAATCAGACGGCCAACCGGGCGCTGGCGGCGAGGCTGGCCGACAAGATTCGCGCCATTCCCGGCGCGGTGGATGTGCGGGTGCAGCAGCCTGCGGACCAGCCCCAGTTCACCGTGGAGGTGGATCGCGAGAAGGCCGCCGAGATCGGCCTCACCGAGCGTGATGTGGCCAACTCTGTGCTGCTGAGCCTGAGCGGCAGCGGCCAGGTGCAGCCCCTCTACTGGCTGAACCCCACCAATGGCATTCAGTACCTCATCAATGCTCGTACCCCGGAGCGTGAGATGGACTCCCTGGCGAATCTGGAGGCCATTCCGGTAAGCCGCAGCCAGGCGGGTGAAGGAGACGGGCAGCTCCTGTCCAACCTGGCCACCCTGAAGCGCGGTCAGGGGCCGGGCGTGATCTCGCACTTCAACGTGCAGCCGGTGATCGACGTCTTCGGCGGCGTGAGCGGCCGGGACCTGGGCGGCGTGGTGAGCGATGTGCAGAAGCTGGTGGATGAGATGCAGCATGAACTGCCCAAGGGCACCTACATCCTGATGCGGGGCCAGGCAGAGACCATGCGGAGCAGCTTCCACGGACTGGGCCTGGGCATGATCATGGCCATTGCTCTGATCTACATGCTGCTGGTGGTGAACTTCCAGAGCTGGGTGGACCCCTTCATCATCATCACCGCGCTGGTGGGCGCCATTGCCGGGGTGGTGTGGGGCCTGTTCCTCACCCAGACCACGCTGAACGTGCCTGCGCTGATGGGTGCCATCATGAGCCTGGGTGTTGCTACCGCGAACTCGGTGCTCATTGTGAGCTTTGCCCGGGACAACGTGTTGCAGGGGGCGACCCCGCTGCAGGCGGCCTTCAACGCCGGCAGCACCCGCATCCGTGCCGTGCTCATGACGGCCCTGGCCATGGTCATCGGCATGGTGCCCATGAGTCTCGGCGTGGGTGAGGGGGGCGAACAGAACGCCCCGCTCGCCCGGGCGGTGATCGGTGGTCTGACCCTGGCCACGCTGGCCACCCTCTTCTTCGTGCCGGCGGTGTTCTCCCTGCTGCATCGCCCTAAGGTGACCGTGCTGGATCCGCTCCTCATGGACGAGGACGACGCTGCCCTGCCCGCCGCAGCCATGAAGTCCGCAGTTTCCTAGTCCCTTTCATTCGTAAGGTATTTTCATCAAACCCCCCGTCGTCCTTTTCAGAACATGAACGCTGACATTCCCGCCACCCCCGGCGCTCCGGTGACCCGTCCGCCTGAACCCTTCTCCGTGCCTCCCGGCAGACGCCCCCGGCTGAGTCTCTATTACCTGGGCACCATCCTCCTGGCAGGTGCCGGGGTGTACTTTGGCATGGTTCCCCGTTTGCAGCAGAAGGCGCTCGTGGCCGCAGAGACGCAGGAACTCTCCACGCCCACGTTTGACACGGTCAACCCCGGGCCAGGCAAGGTGCCGGAAGGTCTGACCCTGTCTGCCGAGCTTAAGCCGATCATCGAAACACCCGTGTACGCCCGTGCGAGCGGATATGTGCGGGCCTGGTCGGTGGACCTCGGCGCGGTGGTGAAGGCGGGCGACCTGCTGGCGGAACTGGAGACGCCGGAGCTGGATCGTGAAGTGGCCGAGGCCCATGCGACCCTGCAGCAGGCCGAGGCGGCTCGTGCCCTGGCAGAGACCACCGCCAAGCGGTGGGCGACTCTGGCAGAAACCCGCCTGGTGAGCACGCAGGAGGTGGATGAAAAACGCGCTGACCTCACGCTGAAAACGGCCGCTGTCAATGCCGAGCGCGCCCGCGTGCAGAGGCTGGAGCAGTTGGTGGATTTCTCAAAGATCACCGCGCCCTTTGCCGGCACCATCACCGCCCGCCAGGTGGATGTGGGGGAGCTCGTGAGCGCGGGCAGCAGCCATGAGCTCTTTCGCCTTGCCCGTACGGACCGCTTGCGTGCGTACATCCGTGTTCCCCAGAGCCAGTCTCGCGCCGTGAAGCTGGGGCAGATTGCGGAGATCGCCCTCCCTGAGGCGCAGGGACGCACGTTTGAGGCCAAAGTCGTGCGCACCGCCGGTGCGATCGATGCGGCCTCCCGCACGCTGCTGACCGAGCTGGAGATCGACAACTCCAAGGGCGAGATCCTCGCCGGCAGCTATGCCCGGGTGCGCCTGGCACATGCCCAGGAGAATGTGACGCTGACGCTCCCTGCCAACACCCTTCTCTTCCGTGCCGAGGGCATCCAGGCTGGCGTCATCGACGCCAACAACAAGGTGCAACTCCGCACGCTCAAGCTGGGGCGTGACTTCGGACCCAGTGTGGAGATCCTGGACGGCGTGACCGTGGCCGACCGTGTGATCTTGAACCCGCCCGACTCCCTGTTGCAGGGAGCGATGGTGCGGCCTGCCACGCCCGCCAAGCCGGAAGTGACCACGGCGGCGCGGTGAGGATTTCGAACCCGGAGGGTTCACCACGAATAGCCACGGGTTAGGCGAGTCTAGCGAGCTCAACCCGTGGGAAGTCGTCTGCACCGAACTACCGCGGAGCGGTAGGCCCTGAGCGGGGAGCTTAGAATGTGGCGTTTGGTCGCCCTGATGGCCTACCGCTCCGCGGTAGAGCTTCTGCCCCACCTGTCCCATGGGTTTCACTCGCTACGCTCGTTTCACCGCATGGCTATTCATGGTGAACCCTTCGGGTTCGGGGCGGTGCGCGCCTTATATCGTCGGCGCATGACTTCTTGCCTTCTCCCGACAATCTTGCTTGGATGATGGCATGCCTGCCGCACCTGCTGATGGGGACGTGAACAAGGAGATCACAGACCTTTACCACCACCTGCTGGCAGCGTGGAATGCCCGGGACGCCAGCGGGATGGCGGCCCTTTTTCACGGGGATGGCAGCGTGGTGGGCTTCGACGGCAGTCAGATGAATGGACGGGCCGCGATCGCCGCAGAGCTGGGCGACATCTTTGCCAGGTATCCCACCGCCGCGTTTGTGGGGCTGATCCGGGAGATCCGTGCTCTGGGGCCGGAGGGCGTGCTGCTGCGTGCGGAGGTGGGGATGGTGCCGCGGGATCTGGCGGACATCAATCCGGCGCTGAATGCCATCCAGAGTCTGGTGGCGGTGCGCCTGCCGTCTGGCGTGTGGAGGATCGCGTTGTTTCAAAACACCCCGGCGGCGTTTCACGGCCGGCCAGAGTTGAGTGAGAGACTGACGGAAGAGCTGCGTGCGGAGGTGCAAAGATTGCACTCAAACCCGCACGCGCATTCCCAGCCGCCTACGGCGAGCTGATCGATCAGCCTTCCGGCGTCAGCACCACCTTGAGCAGGCCGTTGCCCGGCTGCACGCCCTTGTGGAACCAGTCGCCGCCCTCGCTGAGCGGGGCCACCACGCTGAGAAGGGGCTGTACCTGGATGGTGCCGTCTTCGATGCGCTCGATCGCCTCGGGATACTCCCCGGCGCAGGCGCAGGAGCCACGCAGCGTGATCTGGCGGGTCACCACTTCCTGGAGCGGGAAGGGCACATTTGGCTGGAGGTTGCCCACCAGCACCACCGTGCCGCCCTTGCGCACACTGCGGATGGCGAGGTCCACCGGCGCGGCGGCACCCACCACCTCGAAGCTGGCGTCCACGCCATCGCCGCCACCCAGTTCGCGCAGCTTGGCGGCCAGGCCTTCTTCTTTGGCGTTAAAGGCGTCTTCCGCGCCCAGTTGTTTGGCCAGAGCCAGACGGGAGTCGTCCAGATCCACGGCGTACACCTTGTTCCAGCCGCGAGCCTTTAGCGCCTGCAGCACCAGCAGGCCGATGAGGCCTGCGCCCACCACCACAGCCATCTCCTGACGGGTGGTCAGGGCGGGGGAGTGGGCATTCGGCTTGGGGGCCAGGTTCACCGCGTGCAGGGCAATGCTCACGGGCTCGGCGAAGGCGGCCTTCTCATAGGCGAGGCCGTCTGGCAGGCGGTAGAGGATGTGCTGGGGCAGGGCCACCTGGTCGGCGAAGCAGCCGTGGCGGCGGTAGTCGCCACAGGAGACCCCCAGGACTTTGCGGTTCTTGCACAGGTTCACATTGCCCGCCTTGCAGTCGGGGCAGTGTCCGCAGTACTCCGTGGAGTCGAAGGTCACGCGGTCCCCCACCTTCCAGTCGGTCACGCCTTCACCCACGGCGGAGATTTCACCGGCAGCCTCATGGCCCATGATGATGGGGGGGATGCGGCGGCCGCTGCGGCCGTCCATGCCGTGCAGATCACTGCCGCAGATGCCGCAGGCCTTGATGTCCACCAGCACCTCGCCCTGCTGGGGCTGGGGGGCGGGAGCATCACCAAATTCGAAAGTAGAGGGGGCGACAAGGGTCAGTGCTTTCATGGAGGGAGGAGGAAAAAATCAGCCCCGGCTCAAATCCGGGGAAAGGAAGAAACGCCGGTCAGGAAAGGACTTTTCAAGGGGGGAGTCAAACAGTCTTGGAGAATCTGCGTGGATTCAAAAATATCGCCCAACAGTTCTTTCTCCGCGCTGTCTTGTAATTCCGCGTCACAATCTTTAACACAGTGCGAAGCACAACCATATGTCCCGCTGGTCAGGAATTTTCGTGCCGCGCAATTGGGGGAAGTTGCCCGGCGCGGTCTTTGGAGAGTTTAAATACCGTCCCCCGGCATGGGGGGTTGCGGCATTCCAAGCCACGTTCGAGAGCATGTCCCGACGGCCTGGCACCTGGGCGGGCACCATCGTCGCGGCCGGTCTGCTGAGCATCGGCGGCTGGCATGGCTACCACTGGTGGGAGGCTCACAAGCCGCGTCCCACCGTGCTCACCGTCCAGCGGGAGGTCATCGGCAAGCTGACCGCCCCGCCGGTGACGCCGGTGGTGAAGGGCAAGGCCCAACCCCAACCCCTGCGGCTGGACTTTGACCAGTCCCTGGCACAACTGGATGAACTCGGCAAAGCCGGGGCCAAGGGGATGGAACTGGACCCGCCCCTGCCCGGCACCTGGAAATGGGTGGACGACAAGCACCTCATCTTTGAACCTGGGCGCGACTGGCCCGCCGGGGTGGACTATGAGGTGAAGCTGGACACGAGCGCCTTTGCCAAGGAGGCAAAGCTCAAGGAGTCCGTCTTCAAATTCACCACCGTGCCCTTGCAGCCTGCGGTGGTGAAGGCAGAGTTCTACACAGACCCCCAAGACCCCACCCTGCATCAGGCGGTGATGGAGTTGAAGTTCACCCATCCCGTGGAGCGGACGGATCTGGAGAAGCTCTTGAAGGTGGAAATGCTCGGGAAGACGCCCGTCTTCGGCAAGCGTGATGCTTCCGCCCCTCTCTTCACCGTGGTGGAAGGCGCTCATCAGCGGCAGTTCTGGGTGCGCACCAGCCGCATCAGCATCCCGGAGAAGGAGGACTTCATCAAGTTGACCCTCGAACCGGGGCTGAAGACCACCAACGGAGGCGGGGGCACCAGCAAGCCGGTGGGCTCGAACGTGCGCGTTCCGGACATCTACAGCGGCTTCAACGTGGAAAGCGCGGACACCCGCATCATTCGCACGGATGAAGGCGAGCCCGAGCAGTATCTGTTTGTCGAAGCGAGCGGCTATGCCCGCGGGGAGGAGATGGAGAAGCACATCCAGGCCTGGCTGCTCCCCAAGGACAAACCTGCGGACAAGGACGGCAAGGTGGTGGAAGACTACAACTGGCCGGGCACCGGTGAGGTGACGCCGGAGGTGCTGAAGCTGGCCAAGCCGGTGAAACTCACCCGCGTGGAGACGGAAGTGGAGGAGGGCGAGCCCCTGAGCACTTCGCATGCCTTCAAGCTCCTGGTGGAAGAAGCGGGCCGTCTCTATGTGCGGGTGACAAAGGGCGTGGAGGCCCTGGGTGGCTTCAAGTTGGGCAAAGACTTCGCCGCCGTGGCGGATGTGCCTGAGTTCCCGAACGAGGTGGACATCCTGGGTGAGGGCGGGCTCCTGGCGCTCAATGGAGAACGCAAGATCTCCATCAAGTCCCGCGGCGTGGGCCATGTGCGCTACACGCTGGCGCGCGTTCCCTTCAGTCAGGTGAATCACGTGGCCCGCTTTGCCAAGGGCGACTTCCAGGACCCCTACTGGTCTGGGGACGTGGATGAGGAGAACATCTCCCGCATCAAGCGCGAGATCAAACCCACGGCGATGCGCAATGAGTACCAGGCCAACTACCTGACCTTTGACTTTGCCGAGGCGCTGACTGCTGCGGATCCGGCCGATCCCGATGCCTCCCGTGGTCTCTTCTTCCTGGATGTGGAAGGGGTGCGCCAGCGTGCCGATGACGAGAAGGAGGAAGCAGATGACGAAGAGGAGGGGAGCGATCCTGAGGAGGCCTGGGTGCGGGTGGAGGAGGACTGCCACGCGCGCCGCTTCATCCTGGTGACCGATCTCGGCCTGCTGGTGAAGCGCAACGCGGACGGTTCTCGTGAAGTCTTCGTGCAGAGCATCCAGAAGGGGGAACCGGTGGAAGGCGCAAAGATCATCATCCTGGCGAAGAATGGCGAGTTCATCAGTGAAGGCACCACCACCGCCGACGGCCACTGGCATGCGGATGCAGTGGAGCACCTGAAGCGTGAAAAGACCCCCGTGGCCATCCTTGCCCGCCTGGGGAACGATGTGTCGTTTATTCCCTTTAACCGTCCGGACCGGCTGGTGGACTTCTCCCGGTTCGACACGGGCGGGGTGCAGGCCTCGCAGAATGAGGCGCTGGATGCCTTCCTCTTCACAGAGCGGGGCGTCTATCGTCCGGGGGACACCGTGCACGTCAGCGGCGTGGTGCGTCGCCGGGACTGGGGCGGTGAGTTGGGTGGGCTTCCCGTGAAGATGCTGTTCTACGATGCCAAGGGCAACCAGACCGGCTCAGAGGAAGTGGCGCTGCCTGAAGACGGCTTCTTTGACCTGGAACTCCCCACGGATGAAGCCGACCCCACCGGCACCTTCCAGGCCCGACTCTATCTCATGCAGGGTGAGGATGAGGAACGCAAGATCCTCCTCGGTCGCACCACGTTCCGTCTGGAGGACTTCCAGCCTGATCGCATGAAGCTGGCGGTGAACTTCAACTCGGACGTCGGCACTGGCTGGGTGCAACCGCGCGAGGTCACGGCCTCCCTGTCGTTGCAGTCCCTGTTTGGTTTCCCCGCCGCAGACCGCACCATCAAGGCGCGGCTGGAGCTCAATCCCGCGTGGTTCGCCTTCGACAAGTTCCCAGACTACACCTTCCACACCTGGGCCAAGAGCAACCTCAATGAAGAGGATGCGGAGGAGGGGTCAGATGCCGCCAAGACGGTGGACCTGGGTGAGCAGGTGACGGATGCCCGCGGCGAGGCGACCTTTAATCTCGCGCTGGAGCGCTTTGCAGAGGGCAGCTTCTTCCTGAACTTCCTGGCCGAAGGGTTTGAGAAGGACGGGGGGCGCAGCGTGCGCACCGCCCAGTCCATGCTGGTCTCGCCCCAGCCCTTTGTGGTGGGTTACAAGCCAGATGGTGACCTGTCCTACATCTCGAAGGACAGCCAGCGCAACCTGCACCTGATCTCCCTGGCGCCCAATCTGGCCCAGGTGGCGCAGGCCGGGCTCAAACAACGCATCGTGGAGGTGCGGCATGTCTCCGTGCTGACGAAGCAGCCCAACGGCAGCTATGCGTATGAATCCACAGCGCGTGACAAGACCGTGTCTGAGGTGGACTTCAGCCTGCCTGCCGATGGCCTGACGGTGGCCCTGCCTTCCCAGCAGCCTGGCGAGTTCCGCTATGAGTTGCTGGATGGTGACAACCAGGTAGTCTGTGTCTGCCCCTTCACCGTGGTGGGCAAGGGGGAGAGCAATCGCAGCCTCGACCGCAATGCCGAACTGGATCTCAAACTGGCCAAGGGCTCCTGGAACACGGGTGAAACCCTCGAACTCAGCCTGAATGCCCCCTACACCGGGGCCGGGCTGATCACCGTAGAGCGGGAAAAGGTGCTGGGCTGGCAGTGGTTCAAATCCCCCACCACGGGAAGCACCCAGCACATCCCCGTGCCAGAGGGCATAGAGGGGAATGCGTATGTGAACGTCTCGTTCGTGCGTGCTCTGGACTCGAAAGAAATCTTCATGTCTCCGCTGAGTTATGCCGTGCATTCGTTCGCGGTGAACACGGACCAGCGCAAGATGGCGGTGGAGCTGGATGCACCTGCTCTGGTGAAGCCCAACCAGGAACTGAAGATCGGCTTCAAGGCATCCAAACCCTGCCGTCTGGTGGTGTACGCGGTGGATGAAGGCATCCACCAGATCACCGGGTACAAGCTGCCCCAGCCGCTGCCGCACTTCATGCGCAAGCGCTCCCTGGAGGTGGAGTCTTCCCAGTTGATGGATCTCATCCTGCCGGAGTTCTCCCTGCTCACGCAGTCCAGCGCCTTCGGCGGTGATGACGGCACGAAGATCAAGATGCACCTGAACCCCTTCAAGCGGAAGAAAGAGCCGCCGGTGGTCTTCTGGAGCGGGCTGGTGGAGGCCGGTCCTGAGCGGAAGGAAGTTTCCTATACCGTGCCGGATTACTTTGCCGGTCGCCTCAAGATCATGGCCGTGGCCGTGGCATCGGATGCCGTGGGCACGGCGGAAACGGCCTGCACGGTGCGTGGTCCGTTTGTCCTCAGCCCGAATGTGCCGGTCTTTGCCGCACCGGGTGACGAGTTCACCGCCAGCCTCACCGTGGCGAACAACCTGGAAGGGGCTCAAGCAGGTCCTGCCATCAAGATCTCTGCCGCTGGCGATGACCGCGTGGAGATCGTGGACGGTGCCGACCGCGACCTGGAGGTGGCAGTGGGCACGGAGGGGACCGCGAGGTTCCGCGTACGGGTGAAGAACCATCTGGGTGGCGCAGAGCTGGTCTTCAAGGCCAGCGGCGGCGGGGAACTCATGGAGCGCCGTGCCACCCTGAGTGTGCGCCCGGCGGCTCCGTTCCTCACGCACGTGCAGAGCGGTTACTTCCGCCTCGCCAAGCAGGATGTACCGGTGGAGCGTGTCATGTACCCGCAGTTCCAGAAGCATCAGGCCACGGCCAGCGCTGTGCCCATGGGGCTGGCCCGCGGTCTGGAGGCCTATCTCTCCGGCTATCCGCATGGGTGCTCAGAGCAGATCACCAGCAAGGCGGTCTCACGTCTGCTGGTGTCCAACGAGGCCGACTTTGGCTTCGACAAGGCAGAATCGGTGAAGCAGCTCGACAGCGCCTTTGGCCTGCTTCAGGCCCGGCAGAACAACAACGGTGGCTTTGGCTACTGGAGTGATGCCTGCTCAGGCGGGTTCGACTTCCTCACCATCTATGTGAGCCAGTTTCTGACCGAGGCCAAGGACGCCGGATTCGCCGTGCCTGCAGACCTGCTTGACGGTGCCAGGAGGCGTCTCTTGCAGATGGCCAAGGGGAAACCCTCCGGCCTGAACGAGACCTATCTCCAGGCGGCGGCCATTTATCTGCTGACCCGCCAGGGGGAGGTGACGACGAATTATGTCCTGAACCTGCGAGACACGCTGGAGAGCAAGTACAAGGATCAGTGGGGCAGAGATCTCACCGCTCCCTACCTTGCCGCCACCTATGCGCTGCTCAAGCAGCCCAAGGAGGGCCTCGCTCTCATCACCCAGTACCGCAAGCTGGCCAAGGCCAAGGCACCTTCGGCACGCTGGCTGGGGCCGTACTATGATGATCCGCAGGTGAACAATGCCCTGGTATTCGCCCTGGTCTGCCGGCACTTCCCGGAACTCGCGGGTGAAATCGGGTATGATGACCTCGCAGTCATCACGGATCCCATCGTGAAAGGCCGCTTCAACACCATCAGCGCGGCCAGCACCATCCTGGCGCTCAAGGCCTATTCACAGCTCGCCCAGAAGGCAGAGGTGCAGGTCTCCATCGCTGAACTGGCCCGCAGCGGCGGTGCTTTGAAGATGCTCATTCCCGGTTCGACAGGGCTGCTCTCCACGCCCTTCTCACCGGATGCCGGAACGATCCGCTTCCAGCTGGACCAGGGGGGCAAGTCGGATCTGGGAGCCTTCTATCAGGTGGTGGAGGAGGGCTTTGATGCCGGTGAGGCCAAGAATGCGATCACCGACGGCCTGGAAGTCTATCGGGAGTTCGTGGACAAGGACGGAAACCCGGTGACGAAGCTGAAAGTGGGAGAAGGCGCGGTCGTTCGTGTGCATGTGCGCAACGTGAGCGAAGGCAACCTGGAGAACATCGCCGTGCTGGACCTCATGCCCGGCGGGTTCGAGGTGGAACCCAACGCCCTCCGCCCCGGTCTGGGCACCGTCCCCGGTGCCGTGTATGTGGATGTCCGCGAGGATCGCAACGTGTTCTTCTGCTCCCTGGACAAGGGCGCGGTCAAGACCTTTGCCTACCGCATCAAGCCCGTCGCTGCCGGCTCCTACACCGTGCCTCCCGTCTTCGCCGAGGCGATGTATGACCGCGGCTTGAAGGGACGCGGGGCGTCGGGGAAGGTGGTGGTGGAGTAGGGAGGATGGCGATGTACTCTTGGAGAAGCATGAGTGAACTGCAGCGTGGTGAGACGCTGCGGCTGCGGCAGCAGTTAAAGCTGCCGCAGCATGGCCCTGCTCACCGTAGAAGTTTTGGACCTGGACAATGGATGTTGACTGGGGCGTGTTTCGAACATCAGCCGTGGATCGGGGCGAGCGTTGACAGGATGGAGGAATTCGAGTCGGAGTTGGTTCAGGCATTGCAGGGGTGTTGCGATTCCGTGATGGCCTGGGTGGTGCTTCCAAATCACTACCATGCGCTTGTGCAGACGGCCGATATCCGGGCGGTGCTCGCATCGATTGGCAGAGTGCATGGCAGAACCGCCCACAAGTGGAATGGTGAAGACGATAGGCGGGGTCGGCAGGTGTGGTTCAGATGTGCGGAAACCCTGATGAAGAGCGAAGCTCACTTTTGGGCGACAACGAACTATGTTCACCACAATCCTGTGAAGCACGGGTATGTGAGAAAGTGGACGGAGTGGCCTTTTAGCAGTGCGTCCAGTTATCTGAGCGAGGTAGGGGAGACTGAGGCGGCATTGATATGGAAGAAGTTTCCCATTCATGAATATGGAGCGGGCTGGGATGAATGATGATCAAATACCGCCGACTAAAGTCGGTACTCCAACCATGCTGCCGGGGTTGAACCTACTTGGGAGGTTCGGAAGCCGGGTTGGAGTACCGACTTTAGTCGGCTCAGTGGCGAGGCGGATAGTCCGCGTGGGGCTCATCACCACCCTCACCCTGGCCCTCCTCTACCTCCTCCTCCCCAAGCCGGAGCTCTACCCGCCCAGCACCCCTTTCGTCCGCCAGGTCTATGACCGGCACTTCGAGACAAACCTTGCTGTGAACCCGATATGAATATGGAGCGGGCTGGGATGAATGATGATCAAATACCGCCGACTAAAGTCGGTACTCCAACCATGCTGCCGGGGTTGAGCCTACTTGGGAGGTTCGGAAGCCGGGTTGGAGCACCGACTTTAGTCGGCTCAGTGGCGAGGCGGATAGTCCGCGTGGGGCTCATCACCACCCTCACCCTGGCCCTCCTCTACCTCCTCCTCCCCAAGCCGGAGCTCTACCCGCCCAGCACCACCTTCTCCCGCCAGGTCTATGACCGGCACGGTCAACTCCTGAACCTCACGCTCACGGCGGACGGCAAATACCGTGTCCGGCTCGCGCTCGACGACTTCAGCCCGGATCTCATCGCGGCCACGCTCCAGCACGAGGACCGCCACTTCTACACGCACCCGGGCGTGAACCCCGTCTCCCTCCTGCGGGGCTTCTGGGGCATGGTATCTCGCACACCGCGCGGGGGCGGGTCCACCATCACCATGCAGTTCGCGCGCCTGCGTTATGATCTGGAAACGCGCTCGATCAGCGGCAAGCTCGTTCAGGTCTTCCGCGCGCTGCAACTGGAGCGCCACTACTCCAAACCCCAACTGCTGGAAGCGTACCTCAATCTCGCACCCTATGGCGGCAATGTGGAAGGCGCGGGTGCGGCCAGCCTGCTCTGGTGTGGCAAGCCGGTTCATGAAATTTCCCTGCGCGAGGCGGTGGCGCTGAGCGTCATTCCGCAGAGCCCCTCCCGCCGCACGCCCAAGACCAAGGAGGACAACGAGAAGCTCGCGGCCGCGCAGTATCGCTTGTTCCAAAGGGTGCAGACCGCTCGCGGACTCCGGGCAGATCCGCTGGATGGCACTTTTACCCTGCGGCCGGATCGCACCGTGCCCCGCGATGCGCCGCACCTGTCCCGGCGTTTGCTGGAGGAGACCCGCAACGACCTCGTGCAGAGCACGCTCGACGCCGACAAACAAAGAACCGTGGAGGCGGCTCTGGCTGACTACCTGGGTCGCAAGCGGGAGTTGGGCATCCGCAACACCTGCGCGATCCTCGTGCACGCCCCCTCACGGGAGGTGCTGGCTTATGTGGGCTCCGGTGGCTTCCTCAATGAGGCCATTCAAGGTCAGGTGGACGGCGTGGTGGCCCGGCGGTCTCCGGGTTCTGCGCTCAAGCCCTTCATCTATGGCCTGGCTCTCGACCAGGGATTGATCCATCCCCGCACCTTGCTGCGGGACTCCAAGGCCAGCTTCGGCGAGTACAATCCGGAAAATTTCGACCGCGGCTTTGCCGGTCCCATTTCTGCCTCGGAGGCGCTCTACCGGAGCCGGAACATCCCGGCCGTGTCCCTGACCCAGCGACTGGCCGCTCCGGGGCTGTACGGCTTCATGAAACAAGCTGGCGTGGCCCTGCCGAAGTCGGCGGATCACTACGGTCTCTCGCTGCCGCTGGGAGGGGGTGAGGTGACCATGGAGGAGCTGGCGGGCCTGTACTCGCTGCTGCTCGACGATGGCCGCCCGCGCCCGCTCCGGTATCTGCATGAAAAGGTGAAGGAGGGCGCGCCTCAGCAAATCGCCGAGCCGCTGCTCACTCCGGAGGCTTGTTTCCTCGTCCGGGACATGCTCACCCTGCGGGAGGGGGACGATGCTGCGTTCGACGATCCCAACGTGCACTGGAAGACCGGCACCTCCCACCGCTTTCGCGATGCCTGGGCGGCGGGCATGCGGGGCGACTACGTGCTGGTGGTCTGGATTGGCAACTTTGACGGCCGGGCCAATCCCGCCTTTGTGGCCAGGGAGTGTGCCGCGCCCCTCTTGTTTGAGACCTATCGCCGCCTGCGTCTGCCCTTAAAGGAATCGCCCCCGCCCGCTGGAGTGGAGCGCATTGAGCTGTGTGCCGTATCGGGCCAGATGCCCACGCCTCATTGCCAGCACCGCCTGCATGGGTGGTTCATCCCCGGCGTTTCACCGGTCACGCCGTGCGACATCCATCGCGAGATCCTGGTGGATCCGCTGACGCACCTGCGGGTGCTGCGGGACGATGGAACCCGGGAGCTGCAAAGAGAGGTGCATGAATTCTGGACGCCTGACCTTCTTGAGTTGTTCCGGCAGGCGGGTGTTCCGCGCCGGGAAGCACCTGCCCTGGAGCCGGGATCGGCCCCCTCCTTGGCAGGGGGAGACAGCCGGACTGCGCCCCGCATCGTCTCGCCCCGCCCGGCGCTGGTGTACACCATCCGCGCCAGTGATCCCAGCCATCGCACCATCTCGCTCCTCGCGGAGACTTCGGCCGGCGTGCGGAAGGTCTTCTGGTTTGCGGGGCAGCAGTTCCTCGGGGCCTCAGAGCCAGCCAAGCCGCTGTCTTGGGAGCCGCGTGCGGGGAAGTGGACGGTCCAGGTCATGGATGACCGGGGCCAGTCTTCCTCCTGCCACATCCGGGTGGAGATGGTGGAGTAGTCCTTCTGGAGAGCCCTACAGGATCAGCATGCAGTCGCCATAGCTGTAGAAGCGGTAGCGCTCGCGGATGGCCTCCTCATAGGCACGGAAGATGAGGTCCTTCCCCGCCAGGGCGCTCACCAGCATCATCAGAGTGGACTTGGGCAGGTGGAAATTCGTCACCAGAGCGTCCACCACTCTAAACTCATAAGGCGGATAGATGAAGATGCTGGTCTCTCCTTCGGCTGCTTTCAACCCGCCGTGCTTCTGTGCGATGGATTCCAGCACGCGGGTGGCGGTGGTGCCGACGGCAATGACCCGGCCGGCTTCGTTGATACGCTGTGCTGACGCTTCACTGAGGAAATAACGCTCGGAATGCATCACATGGTCGGTGATGCGGTCTGCCTTCACTGGCTGGAAGGTGCCCACGCCCACATGCAGCGTCACAAACGTGTGCGGCACGCTCGCCAGCAGTTCGGGGGTGAAGTGAAGGCCCGCGGTGGGAGCGGCGATGGAGCCCTCGTGTTTGGCAAAGACTGTTTGGTAGCGCTCCTTGTCCTCAGTGCGCTCCTCACGCTCCATGTACGGAGGCAGCGCCAGGTGGCCAAAAGCCGCCTCGTCCACCATTTGGTCGAACTCGATGAGGCGGTCACCGTTCTCGTAGATCTCCTTCACCGTGCCGGTGGCGGAGCCGATGGCGATGGTGTGGCCCACGCGCAGCTTTTTGCCGGGCTTCACCATGCAGCGCCACAGGGTGGGCGTGGCAAAGGTGAGCCTGAGGAGCTCCTTCGTGCCGTCATTGGAGAAATACCGGGCGGGAAGCACCCGGGTGTCATTGAGCACCAGGAGGTCGTCGGGTCGCAGATACTTCGGCAGATCCGTGAAGGAGCGATGCTCAATCGTCCCGGATTCCCGATGCACCACCAGCATCCTTGAGGCGGAGCGGTCTGCCAGAGGTTCGCTGGCGATGAGCTCCTCCGGGAGCTGGTAGTCGAAGTCTGAGGTCAGCATGCGGTGGGGAACCGGCGCAAAGTTCTAGGCGTTAACACGAGGTGCCTCGTCCTTCTTGATGGCGGAGGGCAGGTAGTACGCCAGGGCGCAGCCGACAAGGAAGAACACGGCCCCAAGGCCAGGCAGCAGCAGGGTGACACCGGTCACGCCGGGTTCCAGCACGGCCAGAGACGGCTCCTTGGGGGAGTAGTGCACCGGCACCTCCGTGCCGAGTTTGTACTTGTTCTGGATGGTGCGCGCTCCGGCGGGATTGCTCGACCTGCTGTCACCAAAGGAGACCCGCTTCGCAGAGTAGGTGGTCCCTTCCACCTGGTAGTCATAGACCACGTTGGCGCTGTAGTTCGTGGAGCCCTTTTCACTGCGGTGACGGTCCACCTCTGAGATCACCACCTTGCCCGGCACGGTCGGCCAGTTCTTGCTGGCGGAGGCGTTGCGGAGGTTTGTCACTCCGGCATACATGATGCCGCCTCCCACCAGGATGAAGATCCAGGGGAAGATGATGGTCATGAAAAACCGCATGCCCGGCCCCATGGGGGCGCTGGGCGTGGATGAGTGGGTGGTGCGCTTGAGCATAGGTTGGCAGGCGATGGATAAAACAGGAACGTGCGAGCCCCGTTCGGCTTAGGCCCATCAGATCGTCATGGAGGAGTAGCCGCCGTCCACCACCATCTCGTGACCGGTGATGAAGGAACCCGCCGCATTGCTGGCGAGCAGGAGGGCGGCACCCACCAGTTCCCTGGCCTCGCCGAAGCGGGCGGCCGGGGTGTGCGCCATGATCTTGGCGATGCGCTCTGGCACGAGCACCTTCTTGTTCTGCTCGGCGGGGAAGAAGCCGGGCACCAGGGTGTTCACGCGAATGCCGAGCGGGGCCCACTCACGGGCGAGGTTCTTGCTCAGGTTGTGCACCGCTGCCTTGCTCATGGAGTACGTAAACACGCGGCTCAGGGGCAGCAGGCCGGACATGGAGCCCAGGTTGATGATGGAGGCTTCCACCTTGTTGTCCACGAAGTAGCGGCCGAACACCTGGCAGGCAATCACGACGGCCTTGGTGTTGATGTTCATGATGCGGTCATACTCCTCCTCCGGGATGTCGAGGAACGGGGTGGGGGAGTTCACTCCGGCGCCGTTGACCAGGATGTCCACTTTGCCTTGCTCGGCCACCACTTGGGCCAGCAGGGCTTCCAGCTCAGCGCGCTTGGAGGCGTCTGCGGCGATGAAGCTGCCCTTGCCACCGGCTTCAGTGATCGCGGCCAGGCGCTTTTCCGCCTTGGCTGCATCCCGACCCACCAGCACCACATGCGCCCCGGCAGCAGCAAAACCTTCAGAAATGGCACCGCAGAGTTCGCCGGTGCCGCCAATCACAACAGCGGTTTTGCCAGACAGATCGAAGAGGGAAGTGGACATGGAACGGATCGTTGGGAGGGATGGAATTGAGCCCTTAAGGGCGGTCAAACATGGCGGGATGACCGGGGAGAGCAACCCCCAGTGTCAGCTTCTTGACCGGGAAAGGCAGCCCCAGAGCATCCAGATCCCTGCCGCCGTGATCACGACCCCGGGGAACATCCACCCCCAGCGGGTGTAGAAGGTGAGTTGCTGCTCCCGACCGACGACTCCCTGGAGAGTGCCTTCCGTGAGGGTGGGGAGGCGGGCGGTGACCTTCCCCTTGGGACTGACGATCTGGGTCACTCCAGAGGAGGAGGCCACGGCGAACCAGCGACGGTTTTCCGCAGCGCGGATGCGGACGAGTTCGGCGTGCTGCTCATGCTGACGGGCCCCCCAGCGGGCGGGATCCATGCTCGGAACGGCAAAGAACTCGGCCCCTGCCAGCGTCATGCGGCGGGGGACATCTTCGAAGTCGTTGTCGAAGCAGATGGAGGTGCCGATCTGGCCGAGAGTCGTGGGGATGGGCACGAAGCTCTGCCCAGGAATGCCTTCGTTGAAGAAGTGTACCAGGTGGTGCTTCACGTGCGTGCCGAGAGCTCCGGTGGCATCCAGCGTGAGGGCGGTGTTGTACCAGCCCCGCTCGTCTGGAGAGGGGGTGTAGGTGCCCAAGGTGAAAGTGCGCTGATGCAGTTGCGCCTCGTTTTTCAGCCGGGCCCATTGATCTGGCACTCGTCGCGGATCTCTGGACGTGCTGATTTCCGGCCAGACCACGAGCTGGACATCTGCTCCGGCCTTTTGGCTGGCCGCCAAGTGCTGCTCGAAGTCCGAGGACTCGTTCTGCACGAGCATCACTTTTACGGGCGACTTGGGGGCAGCAGGCTTCTGGGATTCAGAGACCCAGACTCCGTAGAGGAATGGGGACAGAATGACGATCCCGCCATGGATGGTGGAGTTTTTCTGTAGGAAGCCGGTCCCCAGCACCACGCCAAAGCTGGCCCCATACACCCCGATGAGCTGGAGCATCTGATGTGGACCCATGGCCAGCCCCGGCGTCGCCCAGGAGAACTCCAGCCAGAAGTGTTCTGAGCGGATGTACTCACACGCCAGCCAGCAGGCCGCGATGGCCAGATTTCGTTTTCCAAAGCTGGCGATGCGGGATTCGATGATCCCGTGAAGCCAGCCAAAGACCCCCGTGAAGAGCGCCAGGATGGCAAAGAGCGCCAGGCTGAAGGCTCCGAATACCTGCCACAGCCAGGTGAGCGTGCAGGCATAAGCTGAGAAGCCGAAAACAAAACCCAGCCGCGCACCCGTCTTCGGCGACTGCCCTTGCAGCGCTTTTAGCAGGAGAAAAAGGGCGGGCACCACCGCCCAGCGCCATGTCAACGGAGCGAATGCCAGGGAGAAACATCCTCCGGCAAGGATCACTTGTAGCCAGTGACGGAGGCGAGCGCCAGCGGCTGCGGCGGGAGGAGTTTTTTGTGCGAATGACACGCCGCATCCTGCCGGAAGTTTCTGCTACAGGCAAGTAAAGCATCTCCAGCAGCGGATGAGCTGTGGCAACATTCCAGGTGAACGCGATAAGCAGGGGCGAGCTGCCGACAGGTCCCAGAAGACCTTTCGCGGCCGTCCCTACGTATCCCTTTGGAGATGTAGGTCCTACCGCCAGTCCTTGACCGGACCCGCATGTCCGACCAAGGTTGCATCAACGGCAATGTGGAAAGAGATACTCATATTTTTGGCGGGCCTCGTCTGCGGGATGGGTGGCCTGTTCATATGGTATGGCCTCCGTTTCATGTCGGATCTCAAGACGGCCCGCCACGCCTCGGCAGCGGAGCTTTTCACCCATGAGCCGGGCGAACGGGACCGGGCAGCTCTGGCCGTGGTAGAGGCCTGCAAGAACCGCATGCGCTGGCACACGAACCCGAATCCAGAGTGGTTCCCACCCCTCGTGGAGGAGATTCCCCGGCTGGTAAAGGAGATCGCCGTGGTGTACCACCCTGACTCGCCGCACCCGCTGCTGGCACCGGGCTTGAGCCACTTCACGCGCGCCATTCAGCTCGCAGCCACGGATGTGACCGACTTCCTGCAAACCCGCACGGTGGGCAAGCTGGTGGACGTCAGTGCGCACACCGCCTACAAGACCTGGGAAAAGGGGAAGGAAATGATGCAGCACGAGACCGTGCAGAAGCTCAACAAGTGGTACAAGCGGCTGCTGCCCGTGTGGCAGGTGCTGCGCTGGAACAGCCCCCTGACCTGGGCCTCCATGGCGGTCTCCAACGTGGCGGCGCGGACCCTGCAGCCTGCCATTGTGGACATCGTGGCGCGTCGCGCCGTGGAGCTCTACAGCGGCCGGGTCATGACCAAGGGCACGGCCCCCGGCCTGCTGAAAATGGAGAACGGGGAGCACCCGTAGGCGACTCCCCGTTTCAAAGAATGGCTGCTACAGCCTATCGCTGCACCTTGGCATCGCCGCCTTGAGCCAGCTTCAGCACCTCGGCCAGCGTGGCCATGCTGGTGTCTCCCGGCGTGCTCATGGCGAGAGCGCCGTGGGCCGCACCCAGATCCAGGCTGAGCTGTGGCGTCTGGCCAGTGAGCATGCCATACACAAGGCCTGCCACAAAGCCGTCGCCCCCGCCAATGCGATCCATCAGATCGAGGTGGGGGTAATTTTTGGCGCGGTGGAACGCTCCATCCATCCAAGCCAGCGCACCCCAGTCATTGCGGGAGGCGGTGTGCACGCGGCGGAGGGTGGCGGCGGCCACTTTGATGTTGGGATAGCGCTCCAGCATGCCGGTGATGCCCTTTTGCAAGGCGGCGGATTGGGCCGCGAAGATGTCGTTGGGATCGTCGTTCCCGGCAATCGCCGCTGGCTCGTCGTCCGTCAGTACGCCGAACATGACATCCACATACGGAGCCAGGCGGTGGTTCAGGGCCTGGGCTGTGGGGAAGCCGCCCCGGGACTGCCAGAGGGAGGGGCGGTAGTTGAGGTCGTAGGAGACCGTCACGCCGTGGCGCTTGGCGGCTTCGCAGGCCTCGATGGTGAGCTGGGCCGTGGTCTCGGAAAGGCCGGCGAAGATGCCGCCCGTGTGCAGCCAGCGCACACCGCCATTGGCAAAGATCTCATCCCAGTTGTAGTCGCCCGGCTTGAGCTGGGAGGCAGCGCTATGGCCGCGATCCACGCAGCCCTTGGCTCCGCGAATGCCAAAACCGCGCTCGGTGAAGTTGATGGGGTTGCGCACGGCGCGACCGATGCCGTCGTACGGCACCCATTTCACGTGCGTGGTGTCCACCCCGCCTTGCAGGATGAAGTCTTCCAGCAGGCGGCCGATCTCATTGTCCGCAAACGCCGTCAGCACCCCCGTGCGGAGGCCGAAGCAGCGCCGCAATCCGCGGGCCACATTGTATTCCCCGCCACCTTCCCAGGCGGTGAACTGGCGGGACGTGCGAACGCGGGACTCGCCCGGGTCGAGGCGCAAAAGGACTTCACCCAGGGCGAGGAGATCGAAAGAGGCGGTGGACGGAACGGACATGAGCCCGGTCAGCTAAGCGAGCGGGAGACCGGGCGCAAGTTTCCAGTGGGCGGTGGGCAGTGGGCAGTCAGAGTGGCTTGAGACCAAGGTTCTTCAGAAGGTGCTCGATCTTGCGCTGGCTATAGAAACCCTGGATCGGAAATCTGACTGGGGACTTAGAGATTCGCTCTCAATCGCGAGGATCGGCGGCGAGGACGCCATGTGAAATTGAACACAAGCTGCTGGAAGGTGCCGACTCCGAGGATCAGAGAGGCGATCAGCCCCTCATGCGAGTGAGTGGCCAGTCTGCGACGAACGGGGCTGGGTGGTGTCATCGGGGTGTTGGGAACGTGCTCGCCTAGCTCCAGCAGGTCCGAATGATGACCGTGCCCCGGTTTGGAAGCCTGCACAAACGTCCCATGACGTTTCCTCCGCACCTCACACCCAGACCACCCTGGGTTGTAGGCGACCGCTCCGGTTGCCTCAGTCCGTCAGGAGACACTTGCGGCAAGCGGAGCGCTTGCCCTACAGGGCGTCTGGGGCGGGGCGGAGTAGTCACAGTTCCGCATGCGGGCCTGTTCCGCCCGATTTTGCGACACCATCGACACCCTTTTTGTAAGTTCACCAAAACAGGGAGGGGGTGTTTTTTTGGCGTAACTTGGAAAAAGGGTGTCGATGGTGTCGCAGTTTGGTGATATCGGCGTGAAGACGAAGCTCGGGCAGCACACGACATCGCATTTGTGTGACTTGGAGGTGTTGATGGCAGTGGGGAGAAAGCAGATGCGGTCGGCCTTCCCACCTGATCAACCTTTACGGAGGTACCCAACGTTGACTCGCTTAGGGCTCGTCCAACGTTGGGCTGTGTTAGAGATCCCCGTTGGGGATCAACTTCGAACTGAGGTGGCGACCAAGGAACCGGCTCTGCTCAATCCGAAGTCAATCCCTGAAAGGGATTTATAGCCCAGCCCAGGGGTTGGACGAGCCTCAAGCGAGTCAACCCTGGGTACCTCCAAGGACGATGATCAGGTGGGAAGGCCGACCGCATCTGCTTCCTCCCCTCCGTCCTCAACACCCCCACGTCAGTTGGACCTGATGTCATGCGCTGACTGACGTTCGCGGCAAGATGCCGCGAACAGCACGCAAGATGCGTGCGCTCCCCGAGCCGCCCCCTCGTTTCCTTGACCCCCTCAGGATGGATGTCTGACTGCTGCTGGCTGTGTCGGTGTTTCTTAGGACTCAAGACAATCTGCCCGTAGCGATTGGTCTCAATTTTGTAAGGCAGATCGGCCAGAGACCGATCTGCGCAGATTTCGTCCCAAGTGAGCGTAGGCATGGTAGCTGGGGCTGTTCCAAGCTAAGAATCCGCCAGTCGCTGGAGACTGGCAATGGCACCCATCTCGAATCTGTGCGTTGTAGAGCTTCGCTAGTCCTGAGTCCCTATCCGAGATTGTCCCTTCTGCGATGCCTGCCAGTACGAGTTGGTTCGAACGGAACACCATAGGAGCATTGCCCTCATTAGTGTTCCGTTAGTGTCAATTAGTGGTTAAATGCGCTCGCTCTTGAACGCGGTGTCCTACACCTCGTAGCTTGGCAAGGCTGCCACGTCGAACTTCGGCAGGCCGCACTCTTCGGCGATCTCGTTGAGCGCCTCCACTTCCGCATCTGTGAAGAGCAGGCCACCCGCCTTGGCGGTGTGGCGGGCATTGTCTGCCTCGGGCTGGCCGGGCAGCATGCACTTCTCATTGCCGTGGCCCAGGATGTCCTGGAGGACGGCTTTCACGTTCTGGGACTGGTTGCGGCCCTTCGCGAAGAGGCCGGAGCCGATCGCGTCGGGATGAATCACCTGGAAGTAGAAGCTGCTGGTGCGCTTCTCGCCTGCTTCCAGAGGCTTGTCCTTGAAGTCAGGATGGCCGCCGCCGCCGCGGATAGTCGGCAGGGAGCCGCCGATGAGTGCTCCCATCACCTCGATCAAGAGGGAGAGACCGTAGCCCTTGTGGGCACCGAAGGGCAGCAGCCACTGGGCCTTGTGTGGGTCGTCAGTCGGGTTGCCTTCGGCATCCACGGCCGCACCGGGAGGCAGGGGCTTGTTCTCACGGCGGAGCTGCTGCACGCGGCCCATGGCCACAGTGGAGGTCGCCCAGTCGATCACAATCGGGAACCCGCAGGCCTCGGTGGTCGGCAGGCCCCAGGAGTGCGGGTTGGTGCCCAGCACGGGGAACTTGCCGCCAAAGGGCACCACCTCACCGAGGGTGGAGGTGCAGTTCGTGTAGGCGATGTAGCCTTTCTTGGCCGCATCCATGACATAACCACCGCCCCAGAGGTAGTGGAAGGCGTTGTCCACGCTCACCTGGCCGATGCCGTATTGGTCGGCAAGCTTCATGCAAGTCTCCATGGCCTCGAACGCCACGCTCTGGCCGAGCTTGAGCTGGGCGTCCCAGACCTGGCTGGCGGCGAAGGGCTTCTCAATGACCTTGATCTCCGCACCGGGTTTGCAACCGCCCACAGCCGAACCAAACAGGTGGTCCAGATGCAGCGCCTTGATGGCATTATGGGTGCGGATGCCGTGGACGGAAGCCATCTCACAGAAGCGGGCGGCGTCTTCCGCCTCGGCGGCGGTGTAGCCGCGGTGGGTGTAGGCTTTGCGCACCAGATCGTTGTGCGCCGCGGTGGGAAGAATGCGATACGTTGGCATTTCGGTAGATCAGTAATTCGGTGACTCAGTAATCCAATACTCCAATACTCCAGGACTCCAATACTCCAGGACTCCAGGACTCCAGGACTCCAGGACTCCAGGACTCCAGGACTCCAGGACTCCAGGACTCCAGGACTCCAGGACTCCGGGACTCCATCCGCCCTAGAACTTGTTGGCCTGGATGACGTCCTTCTCGCCCTTGAGGTAGTTCACGAGGTTGAGGGTGGCGCGCATGGCCTGGCGGGGCACGCTCTCGTAGGTGCGGGAGCCGATGTGCGGGGTGATGAGGGCCTTGGGGTGCTTGAGCAGCGGGTGGTCGGCCGGCGGGGGCTCTTCGTCGAGCACGTCCGTGGCGTAGCCGCCCACGGTGCCGGCGTCCAGCGCGGCGATCATGTCGGGCATGTTCACCAGCTCGGCGCGGGAGGTGTTCACCACCAGCAGGTCCTTGCGGCAGAGTTTGATGCGTTCGGCATTGACCAGATGGCGGGTGGATTCGCTGAGGTTGGCGTGCAGGCTCAGCACGTCGATCTCCGGCAGCATGGTCTCGATCTTCTCATGGCGGGTCACGCCGTTTTCGGTGGCAAACGCCTCGGGCCAGTAGGGGTCCAGAGCGTGCACCTTCATGCCAAAGGCGATGGCGCGTTTGGCCACTTCCTGACCGATTCGGCCCAGACCGACGATGCCGATGGATTTGTTCCAGATCTCATGACCGGTGACGCGCTTCCACTGGCCGTTGCGGACGGCATTGGCGGAGTCCACAAGGTTGCGCACCTGGGCCAGCAGCAGGCAGAAGGTGTGCTCGGCCACGGTGGTGTGGTTCACGCCCGGGGTGAAGAGCACCGGCAGCTTGGCGGCAGTGCAGGCGGTGACGTCGATCTTGTCCAGGCCGATGCCGTATTTGCTGATGACCTTGAGGCGGGGCAGGGATTTCTCCAAGACAGCCTGGGTGATTTCGTCGTCGCCGCAGAGGAAGGCGTCGAACTCGCCAGCGAGTTCCAGCATGCGGCTCTCTGGGAGGGGCCCGCGCTCACGATGGATCTCGAAGCCCTGGGATTCAAGGAGGGCGTGGTGGTCGCCAGGAGTGTCCTGGTACGAGGTGGTGGTGAGGAGGACTCGGGTCATGGGCTGGGCAAAATGGGCGGAGAGGGGGACATAGCAGAAGCTCCGCGAGAGTCCAGCAAGATGGCAGTGAGGGGATCAGTCGATGGACAAGGACGGGGAAACGGGTAAGTTTATTGCCCCCTTTCACCTTCCCGGAATCCTGAAGTTCTAACCAATTTATATGGAAAAGCAGCTCGACAATGGCCCCCAGCCGCTGGACGCCATCCTCACGGAACTGACGATCAGCAATCACGACCTCGTGGCCGCCTGCTCAGAGCCGCTGACTCACAAGGCGGTGCAGCGGGCCCGCAAAGGCCGTCGCCTCACGCCCAAAATGAAAGTCCGCATCACAGAAGCCCTCAACGGCCTCCTGCGCGACCGCACCCTGGACCGCCAGTTTGCGCTGAAGCAGCTCTTTACGTATTGAGCCGGTTTTTTTGCCGCGCGGTCCTCATGTCGTCCGGCGCCGCAGTCGTATGGCGAACCGAGCCGCCTAAAGGCCAATGCCATCGGGGAAAACGCATCGTCTTGCTGTTTGCCTTGGCGCGCCTCGGAGCCGCGATGGTGCAACCGCCACGACTGTAACTGGTGAGCCCCTTTCAGAAGGGCCGAAGGTCCGGGTTCATACCAGCCTGGGGCAGCGCCCCAGGTTAGGGGTTGAAAGAAAATCGGAGGGCTGAAGGCCCGGCCTCATCAATCCTGCCCACGACGAGCATCCCTGAATGACGTCGGGCCTACAGCCCTCAACATCTAAAACGAGCGCCTACCTTGGGTGTTGCCCAAGGCTGCAATGATGCCGGACCTTCGGCCCTCAATACTTTCACAAAAGGGAGATGCTCGACCTCTCCACTTTTCCCTGATGGCATTGGTCCCGCATGCGGGACGGTACTCCAACCCCGCTGCGGAACGGAGGAGGTAGTCCGGCTGTCCCCAGCCGGGGTCGGAGCGGAGGAGAGGGTGCTCTGTGGCACCGCGCTTCAGAAGCGAAGCTCAGCACCAAAAATGAAGTTCACACCTGGCTCATTCACCCCCGAGCCGTGGATCCGGTAGTCCTCGTCGAAGACATTTTCCACGGCGGCAGTGAGGGTAAAGGAGTCGGAGACACGCCATCCGCTGCGGACGGTCGCCACGGTGTAACCCGGAGTGCCGCCAGGAGGGATGCGTTGGGTGTCGCGCCGGTCAGAGGCGCTCAAACGGTCTTGGCGGTCGGCAATGAGTACGTTGCCTTCCACCCAATAGCGCCGGGAGGGGCTGTCCCAGCGCAGGCCGGCCAGACCCGTGATGGGCAGGAGACGGCTCAGAGGTTCTTCCACGCGGCGGGTGGTGGAGTCCGGGTAGCCCTCCACCTGACCGTCCTGCCAGGCAATGCTGCCATACAGGTGCCAGTCATCTGCGAACTGCCAGTTGAACTCAAACTCGATGCCCTGCACATAGCCGTCGCCAGCGTTAAGCTTGGTCACTTCGTCGAGTCCATCGATGACTCGTCCGGTGGGGGCCCGCACGATCATGTCGCTGATGTCCGTGTAAAAGTAAGTGAGGCTGGTGCTCAGACGCTCTGAGCTCCAGCGGATGCCCGCCTCAGCGGTCAGGTATTTTTCCGGGTCGAGCCCCTGAGAGGGAGTCTCCAGCTCATTGGACCGCGCGGTGTCGAGCCGGGAGAGGTCGGACAGGTTGGGCGCGCGGAAGCTCTGGGAGACACCGGTAAAGATCTTGAACCGCTTCGCCTCGTCCACGCTGTAGAGCAGGCGGGCGCTGCCGGAGAAGTCATGCCAGTCATCATCGAAGGAGATTTCGTCTCCGCTGATCGGGTCCTGGGCCTTGCCGACATCGGCCGCCGCGTAGGTGTAGCGGCCTCCCAGAGTGAGATCGAGGCGGTCACTGAGGGCCACGAGATCCTGGAAATAAACTCCGGCCAGATGGTACTCGGAGTCATCGGCCACGGGGCCCTGGATGGCGCTGCGATTGAAGCTGCCGTCCGCCTTGTAACGGTCGGAGAAGGAGTCAACGTTGTCGAAGTAGTAGTTGGCCCCGTAAGTGAGCGTGCCGATGGAGGTAAGGGTCTCGAACTGAAGGTCAATCCCCCAGGTGGAGACATCGAACCCGTCCACCCGGCTGGTGTGGTCTGCCGCCTTCCGGTGGTTGTCCTCGCTCTGCCAGTGGTGGGACAGCGTCAACTGCCAGCGGTCTGCGAAGCCGGTGTCAGGCGTGCCTTCCAGCCGGATGTAGCTCAGGTACCGGTCCTGGTCGAAGTAGTGTTCCAGTTCATTGCCCACCGTGCTGCCGGCATAGGGCACTGCGTAGATGGTGCGGTGCGTGCGCCAGACATCGTCCTGGATGAACTGGTTGTGCGCCACCGTCAGCTTGAGGTCGTCTGCCAGGAACACCTCCAGCTTGGCATCGATGCCCAGTTCATCATAGCCGGTGTGGGAGAGATCCCCCAGTTCAGCGGCATGCAGATCCCCGTACGTGCGACCGGTGACGCCGATGTAGAACCCGTACTTGTTGTACTCGCTGATGCTGCCTTCCAACCGGCCCATCCAACTGTCTTCGGCGGTGGCATAGCGGGTGGAGGCGGCACCCGTGATGTAGGGGCCAGTGGGGACAGGGGGCGCAACAGGGGCGACCTCCTTGGGCGACTTGCCGGAGCGTGTGGTGGTGACCGTTGGCGGCTCCATGTAGATGGGGCCCTTCGTCAAGGCATTGACAATACCGCCGATGGCGTCACTGCCGTAAAGAAATGATCCCTGTCCTTTGACCACCTCGATGGAACTCAAGCTGAGGGGATCGATCGTGCTGAAGTACTGGTTGGGACCGTCGCGAAAGACAGAGTTGTTCAGGCGGATGCCGTCGATGAGCCCCAGTGTCCGGAAACCGGTGAAACCGCGGATAAAGGGTGACCCTTGGCCATGCCCTGTTTGTTGGATGAACACCCCGGGCACCTCCTTCAGAGCTTCAGGGAAGCTTTGGGGTTGCATCTCGAGGATGCGGCGGGCGTCCACATCGCTTACGCTGTAAGGGACGTTTTTTGCCGGGGATTTTCCCCGTGTCGCCGTGACGATGACTTCGTCCGTTTCTGTCAGCGGCAGCTCTGCACCGGCAGCGGAAAGGCAAAAGCCAGTCGCCGTGGCGAAGAGCATTCTTTGGAGGGAGTGTGCGAGGGATTGCATGCGGGTTGCCCCCATTGGCACATTACATGCCAGCGCTTGCACAAATCCTCCAATCCCTAGTGGGACAAGGGTTTGGCAGCTTCGGGCAGGTGTGGCAACCAGGGGCAAAAGGGATAAAATTTACTCATGCGTGAAGCGGTGTGGACGATATTCAGCCATGGAAAATTCTCATGGTGTTGCGCCTTTGCAACTGCCCGGTTCTGTACCAGTTTTGCCGCTTCAATAACGATTCCATGCCTGCTCAACGTCTTCCCTGGCGCATTGTCCTCCCGTTCGCCGGGTTGGTGCTGGCGGGGTCGCTGGCGCTTTTGGTATGGATGGTGGTGATGGTGGGGCGTGAGGATCGGGCCCGGTTCGAGTCGCTGGCGCGCACGAATGCCGGCTTCATGGGGGAGGCTGGATTTCCTCCCACGGAGCGGATGGCGCGTCAGTTGGGGGAGGTGCTGGACATGGCGGTGGCCTTCCGCCGGCAGGGTAAGTTGATTCCTGAATCCCTGCCTGGTGTGCCGGTCGGTGAACTTCAGAGCTTTCCCGCAGACGGCTTTTGTCATGCGGTGGCGGCTTGGGAGGTGGTCGGCGTCGGTCTTCCGTCTGGTGGGGATCTTTTGTTGATCCGGCCGCTGAGGCCCGTGTGGCGGGGAGTCTCGCAGCCGCTGACCTTTGCGGTGCTGGGTGCCTTCTGGCTGCTGGCTCTGGGAGTGGGGTGGTTGGTGTCCCAGGGGTTGGTCCTGCCGCTGCGGAATCTCGCCTCGCGTCTGCCTGAGATTGAGAAGCCGGGCGAACTGGTGCTTCCAGAGGCGGAAAGGAACGATGAAATAGGCGATGTGGCGCGGGCCTTTGTGCGCACCCGGGATGCCTTGCATGAGGAGCGTGCCAAACGGGAGCAGGCGGAGAAGCTGGCGGTCCTGGGGCGGATGACCGCAGCGCTGGCCCATGAGATCCAGAACCCTGTCTCCGCCATCAAGATGCACGCTGAGCTGGCGGCCCTGGATGGGAATGCCCCGATCGCAGAAGTGATTGCCAGCGAGGCGGCCCGCATCGAGGGGCTCGTCAACCAGTGGATGTTCCTCAGCCGTCCGGAGCCACCGGCGCTTCAGATGGTGGATCTGAAGCCCCTGTTGGAGGCCGTGGTGGTCACGCATGGTCCGCAGATGCGCCATGCTGGTGTGCAGGTTCAGTTGGAGGTGCCGGGTGGCATCCAGATCATGGCGGACCGCAGGCGTCTGGTGCAGGTGTTCAGCAATCTGCTCATCAATGCCACCCAGGCAATGCCTCTGGGGGGGCTGACCCTGGTGACAGCCATCCAGGAGCAGGGGATGGTGAAAATCTCCTTTGCGGATGAGGGGAAGGGGTTCTCTCCTGAAGCCCTGGCAAGGTTCGCGGAATTTTTCTATTCTGAGCGTGAGGGGGGCATGGGTATCGGTCTCACCGTGGCCAACGAGATCGTCAAAGCCCATGGTGGCACGCTTTCCGTCGTCAATCTTGCGCGCGGCGCGGTGGTCACGGTGGAGCTTTCTCCGGCTCCTTCAGTGTCCGCCTCGCCCCTTCCCCAGTCTCTCCACTAGATCATCCATTCAACGACTCGTCCCATGTCTCGCATACTCATTATAGAAGATGAAGCCGCACTGGCTTCCGCCATCGGGCAGTTGACTCGCCGCATGGGATTTGAGCCATTGCTGGCTGCCTCCGCCGCGCAGGGGTTGGAGCAGTTGCGACGCCGTCGTCCCGACCTGGTGGTGCTGGACATCGGGCTGCCGGATCGCAGCGGTCTGGAGGTGTTGCAGGAGATCCGGAGCATCGATGCGGATCTGCCCGTGCTCATCATCACCGCCCACGGGCATCTGCAGAATGCCGTGGAGGCGAAAAAGCGGGGTGCCTCAGGTTATTTGGTAAAACCCCTGGACCTTCGCGAGCTGGAAAAGTCTCTGCAGGTGCTCCTTCAGTCCCAGGGGGATGGAGCCGTGGCGGCCGCGGTCCCGGACGCCTCCTCAGATTCCGCGTTGCTGATTGGCAGTGCTCCGGCCATGCAGCCGGCCTTTGCCGCCATCGCGCATGCGACCACCTCAGACGCCCCGGTGCTCATCACCGGTCCCACCGGCATCGGCAAGTCGCTGGCGGCCCGCGTCATCCATCTGCACAGCCGCCGCCATGCCGGGCCCTTTGTCACGCTCTCGTGTGCCAGCCTTCCGGAGAATCTGCTGGAGAGCGAGGTCTTCGGTCATGAGAAGGGCGCCTTCACCGGAGCGCTCGCCACCAAGGCGGGCCACATTGAGCGCGCTGCGGGCGGGACCTTGTTTCTGGATGAGATCGGTGAGCTCTCTCCCGCGCTGCAGGTAAAGCTGCTCCGTTTTGTGGAGGAAAAGGTCTTCTCCCGCGTGGGGGGGCGGGAGGACCTGAAGGTGGACCTGCGCATCATCGCCGCCACCAACCAGGACCTGGCGCAGGCGGCGGCCGAGAAAAGGTTTCGTGAAGACCTCTTGTACCGCCTGCGGGTGTTGGAGGTGCACTTGCCCCCGTTGCGGGAGCGTCTGAGTGACATTCCCGGTCTCTGCTCCTACCTCCTCGCCTCCGTCGCCGGTGACCGGAAGCTGGCGGTATCTGAAGAGGCACTCAGCGTCCTCCTTCGTCACGACTGGCCGGGCAACGTCAGGGAACTGCGGAATGTCATTGAGCATGCCGCCGCCGTGTGCACCGGCCCTCTCATCCTGCCCACCCATCTCCCCAGGGATGTGGTGAGCTCCCCTGCGGGGGAGACCTCCGGCTTCATCAGCGGGCTGGATGCCGCGCTCCACGAGTGGATTGAGGCCAGGCTTCGTGAAGGGATGAAGTACGACGCCCTGCATGAGGAGCTGGAATCGCGACTTTTGGCAGCGCTCTTGCCCCGGTTTGAGAATAAACCGACGGTTTTGGCCCGAGAAATGGACATGAACCGCGCCACGCTCCGCAAAAAACTGCGCGACCCAAGCAGTATGGAGGAAAACTAACGAAAAAGTTAATCAAGAAACAAAGAAGAGGCGGCTGCGGGTCGTTTCAGATGCGTAGTCGTACCGATGTCTCGTGGGATCTCTTCACCCTGATGGTGAAAAGGTCGCTCAAGACCTCGTTTTGTGGTCCGATTGCCGGACATTCCGTCAAAAAACTAAACATAACCTGCATCAGATATCATGAAGAAAGCACTCGCATTCCTTGCCGCAGCATTCCTCGCCATCCCAGCCGTATTCGCTGGTGAGTATCCCGATATCAGCATCGAGGACCTGAAGAAGGCCATCTCTGAGAAGAAGGTGACAGTCATCGACGTGAACGGCAGCAAGTCCTATGAAAAGGGCCACATCCCCGGGGCGATCGACTACACCGCCAACAAGGAGGCCCTTGCCTCCAAGCTTCCTGCTGACAAAGGCTCCCTTGTCGTGGCCTATTGTGGTGGCCCTACCTGCAGCGCCTACGCCAAGGCTGCTACGGCTGCCAAGGAGCTCGGCTACACCAACGTGAAGCACCTCTCCGCTGGCATCTCCGGCTGGCTCCAGGCGGGTGAGAAGACTGAGAAGTAAATTCTCTTGAATTGGAATGCAGTCTGGCTTGGATTTTTCCCGGTCAGGCTGCATTTTTTGTTTCCCGGTCTGACTTTTCTCTCGTTTCGTTATCTGTCATGAAGCGCCTTCTCTCCGTACTTCTCGCTGTCGCCGCCCTGCCTCTCTTTGGTGCGGATCCCGCCGCCAAAGGAACCGAGTACACCGCCACCGTGTCCGGCATGGTCTGCGCTTCCTGCAAAGCCCATGTCACCGAGGCGCTCAAAAAGCTCCCCGGCGTGACCGCAGTGGAAGTGACCAAGGGAGCAGAAGCCAACACCCAGAAGGTCACCTTTGCCGCTCAGGCCGACAATCTGACCAAGCAAGATGCCGTGAATGCCCTGGGGGAAAGCGCCAGCCGTTACCAGGTGCTAAGCCTCGAAAAGACTGCCAAATAAGTTTTTTGGAATATTTCCGACCCTTTGGGAGTCGTAGCTTCAGTGACCCGCGAGGGTCGCCCGTTCAACCACCCTGCCCTCCATGAAAACACTCATCAAATCGTTCGCCCTCGTTCTTCTCGCTTCTGCAGCCCTGGTTCACGCGGGTGACTTCCCCAAGGGGAGCCCCAAGTTTGAAACCAGCCTCCGGTCCGCCCTGAATGACGCCAAAAAGAACGGCAAGCCCATTGTGGCGGTGTACTCCGCCGTCTGGTGCGGCCCGTGCCAGGCCATGAAGAACAACGTTTATCCCAGTGATGCGGTGAAGCCGCTCCATGACAAGTTTAACTGGGCCTACCTGGATGCGGATGACCAGCGCAACGAAAAGGACATGAAGAAGTTTGGCGTGAGTGGCATTCCCCACATTGAATTTCTCAATGCCGCCGGGGAATCTGTGGGCAAGCAGGTGGGGGGCAACTCGCCAGAAGCCTTCGCCAGCAAGCTCAACGAAGTGCTCACCAAGGCTGGCACAGCCCCCGCAACGGCGGCCGCTGACAGCGCCAAAAAATAACCGGCCACCAGCCCCTTCCATCTCTCAAAACCGTGACTTCGCCAGAGCGATGTCACGGTTTTTTCACATAGGGGGAGTGGTGGGGCGGTGCCTGCCGGGAATCCCATCTTGCATCACCTGGAAAATGCGGGTAAGTCGCCCCATCGCACAATAGATGAAAGCCATTCTTGCACTGGAAGACGGACGTTACTTTGAAGGGGAAGCTTTTGGAGCCCCGGTCACACGCACCGGGGAAATCTGCTTTAACACCTCAATGACCGGATATCAGGAGGTGCTGACAGACCCGTCCTACCGCGGTCAGATGGTGGCCATGACCTACCCGCTGATCGGCAACTACGGCGTCAACCCGCTGGACACAGAGAGCGATCAGCCTCATGTGCGAGGCTTCATCATCGAAGAGCTCTGCGAAATCCCCAGCAACTGGCGCAGCCAGCAGTCCCTGGACGACTACTTGAAACACTGGGCGATTCCCGGCATCCAGGGCATCGATACCCGGGCGCTGACCAAGCACCTGCGCACGCGGGGTGCCATGCGTGCCGTCATCACGAGCGAAGTTTCCTCCGTCGCGGAGGCCGTGGCTCTGGCCCAGGCCAGCCCTTCCATGGAAGGCAGTGACTATGTCAAAGAAGTCTCCACCGTGAATCCCTATCACTGGGATGCAGACAACTCCGACAGCTGCCGCTGGGACATTCCGAATCCCAGCCAAGGCACGCTTGGTGGAGAGACGGGAGTTTTCCATCCTCTGGGTGAGACCCGGCATCGCGTGGTCGCCTATGATTTCGGCATCAAGCGCAACATCCTGCGCCGTCTCCGGCAGGAAGGATTTGAAGTTCAGGTCGTTCCCTCCACCGCCAAGGCGGAAGACGTGCTTGCGCTCAAGCCAGACGGCGTCTTTCTGAGCAACGGCCCCGGGGATCCGGCGGCCCTGGACTACATTCATGGGGAGATTCGCAAGCTCATCCCGCACCAGCCCATCTTCGCCATCTGCCTGGGGCATCAGATCCTGGGTCACGCGTTCGGCGGCAAGACCTTTAAGCTCAAGTTTGGGCACCGCGGCGGCAACCAGCCCGTCAAAGACCTGCGCAGCGGTAAAGTGTCTATCACCAGCCAGAACCACGGCTTCGCGGTGGATGGGGAGTCTCTGCCCTCGAATGTGGAGGTGACCCACCTCAACCTCAACGACCAGACGGTCGAAGGTCTGCGGCACAAGGAATGGCCCGTGTTCAGCGTCCAGTACCATCCTGAGGCAGCTCCCGGGCCGAACGACGCGAGCTACTTCTTCCGTGAGTTTGCCACCCTGATCGACCAGACCAAGGGCAAATAAAGCCCGGTGGGAAGTGCACCCGGAGGGGAAAAGAGCCGGCCCGGCTCTTCTGCTTTCAAACGTGAGCGTCAGGCGGACTTCGCTTGAGAGGGGGGGCGTGGCAGCCGATGGGGCGGGACGCGACCGGGCACTGCTGACGTTCGCAGCTTGGATTCACGGTATTGGTCTTGCCTCGGCATTCGCGCCCTGCTAAAAAACTCGCGATATGCCGAAAATTCAATTCACCACGCCTGATGGCGGCACCCTGGAGCTGGACCTGACGACTGAACGCGTCCGCGTGGGTCGTGCTGAGGACAACGACTTTGTCATCCCGGACGGTTCCGTCTCCAGCTACCATGGTGAGATCATCAACAAGGGTGAGAGCGTCGAACTGCGCGACCTCGGCTCCACGAACGGCACGCATTTTGATGGAGCCCGCGTCGAGCAGGCTGAAGTAGGCCCTGGGCAGAGCTTTCGTCTGGGCAGTGTCACCGGCTATGTGGAAGGGGAGGCGGTGGCGGAAGCCCCGGCTGGCTACGATGAATCTGCGGCCCCTGCCTATGAGGAGGAAGCGATGCCGCAAACCGCAGCTGCCCCATCCCGCTCCTGGTCCCAATCTTCTGCGGCCTCCGCCGCTCCTTTGGTCACGGGTCTGGGCTCCACCCCCTGCCCGACAGGTCAACGCCGTGGATTTGGCCCCAAGGCCAAGCCGAAGAACGGCGGCGGCGGCTTGATGGCCCTCGCTTTTGTGGGGCTCGCCGCCTGTGGCGCGGCTGTTTTTATGATTCTTAAGATGGGCGCTTGATTTTTTCGCGTCCCGGTCAAGGGAATCAGGCTGGCCAATTGGGGTTCAGACGTGCGCTCTACGGGGTGGACGGGCTGAGCCTTCTTTTTGCCGCTTCCCGTCAGTTCTTACTTTCATCTCATGAGCAATACCATCATCGTCGGCCTCCAGTGGGGGGACGAAGGCAAAGGAAAAATCGTGGACTATCTTACGGAGCGTAGCGACGTGGTCGCACGCGCCCAGGGTGGCAGCAATGCCGGCCACACGGTGATCAGCGGTGGCACGAAGTACATCCTGCACCTCATTCCCAGCGGCATCCTCTGGCCGGAGAAGAAGTGCGTGATCGGCAACGGCGTGGTGATTGACCCGCTCGGCCTGCTCAAGGAGATGGAGAAGCTCCGCTCCCAGGGCGTGCACATTTCCCCGGAGAACTTGCTCATCAGTGAGCATGCGCACCTCACCATGCCCTACCACTGCTCTCTGGACAAGGCCCGGGAGGCCCGTCGCGGCGTCAACGCCATCGGCACCACGGGCCGTGGCATCGGACCCACCTATGCCGACAAGATTGAGCGGCAGGGTCTCCGCGTGACCGATCTTCGCGACCCGGACAAGCTCACCCATGAGATCACCTGGCGCGCCGCCCTGCACAATCAGGAACTGGAGTCCGCCGGATTTGAAAAGGTGAACGTGGAAGAGGTGGTGGCCCAGATCGTGGCCGCCGCAGAGCTGCTGCGCCCCCACATCGCCAACACGGTGGTTTACCTCAACGAGGCTCTTGCCGCTGGCAAGATGGTCCTCTTTGAGGGTGCCCAGGGGAGCTACCTCGACATCGACCACGGCACCTATCCCTTTGTCACCTCCTCCAACACCACCGCTGGCGGTGCCTGCACCGGCTCCGGCGTGTCCCCGCGCAAGATCGACAAAGTCATTGGCGTGGCCAAAGCCTACACCACCCGCGTCGGCGGCGGTCCGTTCGTCACGGAAAATGAAGCCATCTCCGACATGCTCCACAACATGGGGCGGGAGTACGGTGCCACCACGGGGCGCGCCCGCCGCTGCGGCTGGCTGGATGCCGTGCTGCTGAACTACGCCGTCATGGTGAACGGATGCGATGAAATCGCCATCACGAACCTCGATGGTCTGGATGGCCTGGACGAGATCAAGATCTGCCGTGCCTACCTCTTGGACGGCAAGGAGATCCATCATCCCCCGGCTACCATTCCTGAGCTGGAGCGTTGTGAGCCGGTTTATGAAACGCACCAGGGCTGGAAACAGGATCTCAGCGGCCTCACCAACGCCGCCGACCTGCCGCCTCTCGCCAAGACCTATCTCAACCGTCTGGCGGAACTCGCTGGCGCGCGGGTGAGCCTGCTCGGCATCGGCCCGGCACGTGAACAGACCCTTGTGGTCGATTGATCTGGCCGGGACCAAGGTCAAGCGACCGCCGATGCAAACCCTGAGCCGGGGGTGCTGGGAAACCAGTCGCCCCGGTACACAGGGGGTGTCGCCCGCCCCAAGCGGAATTTCAAATCGCTTGAACCCTCAGGGGTCGTCTATCAGAGTGCGTTCCTCCCATGCCGGAAGATCTCGTCATCCCCCGCCACGTTGCCATCATCATGGATGGCAACGGCCGTTGGGCCAAGGAGCGGGGCCTGCCGCGCACTGAGGGGCATCGCCGCGGTGCGGAGTCCGTGCAGGCAGCCGTCGAGTCCTGTGGCGATCTGGGCATTGAGTTTCTCACGCTGTACGCGTTTTCCACCGAGAACTGGAAACGGCCCAAGAGCGAGGTGGACTCGCTCATGAAAATGCTCGAGCGCTTCCTGAAACAGAAGACGCCGGACATGGTGAAGAAAAATGTGCGCCTTCAGGCCATCGGTCGGTTGCACGATCTTCCCCAGTCCTGCCAGGACCAGCTTCACAAGTCCATTGAGGTCACTTCCGGCAACACTGGCCTGACTTTGATTTTTGCCCTCAGCTATGGCTCCCGTGAGGAGATCATTGATGGCATCAAGAGCCTGATCGACAGCGTGGAGAAAGGCCACCTCGACAAGGGGATGATCGATGCGGAAGTGTTCAGCAAGCATCTGTACACCCGGTACTATCCTGATCCGGATCTGCTCATCCGCACCAGCGGGGAGATGCGTCTCTCCAACTTCCTTCTCTGGCAGCTTAGCTACACGGAGTTCTACATCACCCAGACGCTCTGGCCTGACTTCCGGCGGGAGCAGTTGGTGGAGGCGGTGAGGGACTTTGGCAGGCGGCAGCGGCGCTTTGGGGGAGTATCCTGACCGGCCAACTAGCCAATCGGCTAGTCATCATCAGGTCAGAGTCATTCTGCCTTCGCTTGACACTGCGTCTGCGTTGCAGAAAGGAACGTAACCTTTGCGCATCTCCTCAATTGTGTGAAAGTGCCTTTCCGATGCTGACCAACGACACTCCTCCCGAATCCACGCGGCTGTTCATCGTGGATCCGGACACAGACTTTCTTGCTTGGGCTGTATCACACCTCAAGTCCCCCAATGTGACGATCGAGAGTTTCGAGCGTGGGGAAGAGGCGCTCGCAGCCTATATGAAGCAGCGGGCGGATCTGGTGTTGAGCGAAGCCCGCCTGCCGCAGATGAGCGGCATTGAGTTGCTCAAGCGCCTGCGCCAGCAGGATCCCAATGCCATGGTGCTGCTCTTCAGCGGGCTGGCAGGGACGAGCGCCGTCATTGAATCCATGCGCCTCGGTGCGTATGATTTTTTGCGTAAGGAACAGATGCCTTACGACCTGCGCTCCATTGTGGAGAGCGCCCTGCGTGCGGTGGAGGCCAGAAAGGTCACGCTCGCCAGCGCCCAGCCGGTTTCCTCGGAGAGCATTCAGGAAACGATCATTGGGCGCAGCGGGCCCATGCAGGAGGTTTTCAAGCTCATCGGTCGCGTGTCCCGCTCGGATGCCGCGGTGATGATCACCGGCGAGAGCGGCTGCGGCAAGGAGCTGGTGGCGCGGGCCGTGCACAAGTTCAGTCCACGCACGCAAAAGGAGTTTGTGGCGATCAACGTCACCGCCATTCCTGACAACCTGCTGGAGAGCGAGCTTTTTGGTCACGAGAAGGGTTCCTTCACCGGAGCCGTCGCCCAGCGCATGGGACGCTTTGAGCAATGTGACGGCGGCACCCTTTTCCTGGATGAGATCGGTGACATGCCTCTGACCGTGCAGAGCAAGCTGCTGCGCGTGCTTCAGGAGGGCGAATTCAGCCGCGTGGGCGGCAACTCCACCCTGAAGACGGACGTCCGGGTGCTGGCTGCCACCAACAAAGATCTGGAAAAGGAAGTCACGGAAGGCAGCTTCCGTGAGGACCTCTTCTACCGCCTCAATGTGGTGCGCATCCACATTCCGCCGCTTCGTGAGCGCCGTGAAGACGTTCGGATTCTCGCAGAGTTCTTCCTTCAGAAGATGGCCGCGCGCAAGCGCACCCCGCAGATGCGGTTCAGTGAAGATGCCCTGGCATTGCTTGAGGCCTATGACTGGCCGGGCAACGTTCGTGAGCTGGAAAATACGCTTCAACGCGCCTGTGCCCTCTGCAACACAGACGTGCTCCTGCCCAGTGACATCCCGCTGGGGAGCAATACCCAGCGGATCGCGACACCCATCCACACGCTGATGCGCATGCAGGACGCCCTGCAGTCCCTGCTGCACGGTGCCCAGGCCCTGCCGGACTTTGAGCTGATCCCCTGGCTGGACCGCGAACTGAAGAAGATGGCGTTGCGCAACTGCCATCAGGATTTGGATGAGGCCGCCAAGCTGCTCGGCATCCCAGCGATCACGCTGGCCAAGTCCGACGTGAAGCTGGGGGACGAAAAGAAGCCGGATCTCAAGCCCGCTGACCCCAAAGCGGCCAAAGCCCGCAAGGCTTCCTAGCCGGGTGAAAGGAGTCTGGTCGGGCACGCCGGACGGTTGCAGTCGTTGCGCCTCAGGTTTATCGATTTAGCAGCAGAATCTGCGCGGCTTTCCCCGCCAGCAGGTTCTGCTCCATTGTGTTCATGGCCAAGGAAAAAGAGCTGCATGTGGACGAGCACCACCTGGCGGAAAGCCTGGTGAAGGTGGCCCATGGGGCCAAACCTTTCGGGACCGTTTGGAAGGCGCTGAAGAGTGGCGGGATCATTCTGGACCATGTGGCCAAAGAAGCCTGGCCCTTCGCCACGGCGCTCGCGGCCCAGGCTCTGCCCAAGCGGCGGTTGTGGGTGGTCTGCCCAGATGCCCGCGTGCAGGAGCAAGTTCAGGGGGAGTTGAGGGTCTGGGGTTTGCCAGCGTTGTTCTTCCCCAGGCTTTCCCAGATGGGAGATGCCGCAGGGTTGCCAGACCCCGATGCGCTGGCGGAGCGAATCACGGCCCTGACGCGCTTTTCCGAGTCCATGGCTGGAAAGGGGCATGGCAAGGGCAAAGCCCGGCCTGGCGACAGTGGGGAGGCCACGGGTGGCGACGAAGGTCAACCACGGGTGCTGGTGATATGCGCGGACAGTCTGGATGAGGAGGTGCCGGCGCTGCACGAGCTGGAGGCGGGCAAGATGTCCCTCCAGACCGGCATGAAGCTGGATGTGGAGGCCCTCCTGCAGGATCTGGGGAGCGCGGGGTACGAGAGGGTGCCAGTGGTGACTGAGCGTGGCCAGGTAGCCCGGCGCGGCGGCATTGTGGATGTCTTCTCCTGGCAGGCGGAGGAGCCGCTGCGGATGGAGTTTTTTGACGATGAGCTTGAGTCGCTCAGAAGTTTCGACATCCACACCCAGACCTCGGTGCAACGCTTTCAGCGCATGCAGTTGCTGTTGCACTCTGCGGACACGACTGGGGAGACGACCACGGTGCGGCAGTTCATTCAGGAGCAGGATGCGGTGATCGCCCTGGAGGTGGAGACGCTGTCACCCGCAACCGTTACCATCACCTCCGGGGCGCGTGCTGACCTGGCTGAGGAGGACTTTTCCACGGCCATCTTCGAGAATCCCCTGGGGGTCTTCCACGCGGGGGACTTCGTGGTGCAGGAGGCCCGTCGTGAGCAGTTCACCAGGCAGGTGGAGGACTGGCGCAAGCAGAAGTGGCGGGTGGTCATGTTCTTCCACAATCCCGGGGAGCGGGAGCGCTTTGAGGAGCTGGTGGGAGGGGAGTGGTTGCAGAAACACGACCTGGAGCTTGCCCTGGGCCTGCTGCACCGGGGGTTTGTCATCCCTGCCGCCAAGCTGGCTGTCTTGACCGGCGCAGAGGTCTTCGGTCGCTACCAGAACACGCGCCGTTTCCGCGGCTCCAAGCTGGATGAGGCCCAGGTGCTGAGGCAGGCGCGGGACCACCTGCGGGAGTTGCGGGAGGGGGATCTGGTAGTTCATCTGGACTACGGGATCGGGAAGTATGGCGGCATAGAAGTGCGTGAAGGCGCCCGCCGTGAGGAGGTGATGGTCATCCGGTACGCGGAGGATGCGAAGGTCTTCGTCCCCGTGTCCCAGGCTCATCTGGTTTCCCGTTATGTCGGGGTGGGGAGCAGGGCTCCCACGCTCAACAAGCTGGGAGACGCCCGCTGGGTGAAGACCCGGGCCCAGGCGGAGAAGAGCGTGGAAGAGTTTGCCGCCGGCATGCTCAGCATCGCGGCGCAGCGCCAGACGCTGAAGGGCCATGCCCACCCGCCCGATACCAAGTGGCAGGTGGAGTTCGAGCAATCCTTCCTCTACCGGGAGACGCCGGATCAGTTGAAATCCATCGCCGAGATCAAGCGCGACATGGAGCAGGAGAAGCCCATGGACCGCCTGCTCTGCGGGGATGTGGGCTTTGGCAAGACCGAGGTGGCGATCCGGGCGGCCTTCAAGGCGGTGATGGGGGGGAAGCAAGTGGCCGTGCTGGTGCCGACGACCGTGCTGGCCCAGCAGCACCTGGCCACCTTCAAGGAGCGCATGTCTGACTATCCCGTGACGGTGGAGATGCTCAGCCGCCTGACCCCGGCGAAACGGGAGAAGGAGATTCTCAAAGGAGTGAAGGACGGGACGGTGGACATCGTGGTGGGTACCCACCGCGTGATTTCCAAGGATGTGCAGTTCAAGCAGTTGGGGCTGGCGGTCATTGATGAGGAGCAGCGCTTCGGCGTGAAACACAAGGAGCGGTTCAAGCAGCTCTTCCGCTTGGTGGATGTGCTCACGCTCAGTGCGACCCCCATTCCCCGCACGCTGTACCTGGGTCTCGTGGGCATGCGGGACATGTCCACCCTGGACACCCCGCCGCCCAACCGGCACGCTGTGCAGACGAGCGTGTGCGGCTATGACGAGCGGATCATTCGTGATGCGATCAACAAGGAGATCGAGCGGGGCGGGCAGGTCTTCTTCCTCCACAACCGGGTGATGGACATGGAGAAGATGAAGGCCAAGCTGGAGGCCCTGTCGCCCAAGGCCCGGGTCGTCATCGGCCATGGCCAGATGGATGAGACCCTGCTGGAGGACGTGATGCGCCGCTTCATCGCCGGGGAGGCGGATGTGCTGCTCTGCACGACCATCATCGAGAGCGGGGTGGACATCCCCAACGCCAACACCATCATCATCGACCGCGCGGACCGGTTTGGCCTGGCGGACCTCTATCAGTTGCGCGGCCGGGTGGGACGCGGGGGCGAGCGGGCCCATGCCTACCTCATGCTGCCCCGCGACCTCATGACCGTGGGCGACGCGCGAAAACGGGTGACCGCCATCAAGCAGTACACCGCACTCGGCAGCGGGTTCAAAATCGCCATGCGGGATCTGGAAATTCGCGGAGCGGGCAATTTGCTCGGAACAGAGCAAAGTGGGCACATTTTTGCGATCGGCTTTGATCTATATTGCCAGATGTTGAAGTCCGCCACCGCCCGCCTCCAGGGCCGCCGCACCCCTCCGCCCATGGAGGTGAGCCTGCGTGTGGACTTCCTGTGCATGAGTGAGGCGCAGTGGCTCCAGGAGGCGGATGGCACTCCCCAAAAACGGGTGACCGCCGCCACGGCCCACCGGCCGCCTGATCGCCAGAAGCTGGTCACCGCCAACGAGTGGCGCATCCCCTGCTTCATTCCCCAGAGCTACATCGAGGACGCCCGCTCCCGCATCACCGCCTATCGCCTGCTGGGGGAGGTGTTGACCCGCAAGGAGCTGGATACCCTGGAGCGCAACTGGCGCGACCAGTACGGCCCGCCTCCTCCCGCTGTGGAGAACCTCCTCGTCTGCGCTGGCATCAAGCTTGCTGCTGCACATGCCAGCATTTCCGCAGTGGAGGTCAAAGAGGGCAAGCTCATGCTTACCCGAAATGGTCAATATGTCCTGCTGAGCGGCAAGTTTCCCCGTTTGACAGCGAATGACCCAACCCTACAATTGCGCGAGTCTTTCCACCTGCTGAGAAGTTTTTGATCATGAAGTACCGTCCCCTCTTATTGAGCCTGACCCTGGCGCTCACCCTGTCTGCCGTGAGCTCTGCCGTGGCCCAAAGCTCCAACGGCATCGCGGTGGTGGTGAACGGCAAGGTCGTCACCAAATCTGAAGTGAAGGAGGCGGTGGAAGCTCAGGAGCAGCTCATCCGCATGACCGTGCGTGACCCCAATGAGCAGACCGCCCGGCTTGCCCAGCTCCGTGAAGGCGCGCTCTACGCGCTGATCGAGCGCCAGCTGGTCCTCTCAGAGTTCGACAAACTCGGTGGCTCCATCAAGCCCCAGTACATCGATGACGACATCAACGGCATCGTGCGCGACAACTTCGAAGGCAACCGCGAGAAGTTCCTCATGGAGCTGGCCAAAACCGGCATGACGCTCAAGAAGTTCCGCGAACAGCGCCAGAAGATGATGGTCGTCTCCGTGTTGCGTGCCCGCCAGACCAAGGATCTGGCTCCCCCCACACCCGCGCAGGTGGAGGAGTTCTACCGCAAGAACGCCGACAAGTTCCGCGACAAGGACTACATCAAGTTCAGCACCATCACGATCCCCAAGTATCCGATCGGCAATGTCGGTGCCTCTCCTGAATCCCAGAAGAAACTCGCCGAAGAGATCCGCGGCAAAGTGACAAACGGTTCGGACTTTGCGAATCTGGCCAAGACCTACTCCCAGGACAGCCGTGCCGAGTCCGGCGGTGACTGGGGCCTGCAGGAGCGTGCCACGCTGAGCCGCGAGATCGCGGAGGTGGCCTTTGCCCTCAAAGTGGGCGGAGTCAGCCGCGTGGTGGAGATCGGCGGCAACTACATGATCATCTACTGCGAAGCCAAGCAGCCCGGCAACATGGAGCCGCTGGAAAAGGTCCGCCCGCAGATCGAAAAATTCATCCAGAGCGAACAGGGCCGCAACGCCGTCAACCGTTGGTTGTCCGGTCTGGCCAGCAAGGCCATCATCCAGCCAGACTCCGTGCGCAAAGGCTTCCTGGCCTGGTTGAGCAAGCAGTCCGATCTGGTGCAGCCCTAAGCTGACCCAAAAGGGCCCTGCCTCCCGCAAGTTTATTTTTCAGAGCCTCGTTCCGCTTGGGACGAGGCTCTTTTTTGTGGTGGAGTGAGCGAGCCGGAGCAATGACGAGAGCGCCGTATGAAACAACTCTTTGAAGTTCGCGGCGAGGTGGATGTCGCCGGGAGGGTGCACCCCTGCTATGCGGAGCGGATGGGTGTCCCGGAGTGGATGCCAGCGACGTCCATCAGCCGGCTCCCGTTGCTGTCACTCCTCCGGGGTGAATCCCTACTATGGCCCCCCCGGGGGTATCGCTGCGCTCAACCCCCGGCTCATAGCTGGGATGCCTCCGGCATCCAACTTCCCCACCGCGCTGTCCACACTTGTTCGGTTCTTGCCGCTGTAGGGAGCCTCACTACCTGCCACGAGCGCCCCCGGGTCTTTTGTCTTGAGTCTTTCAGTCTTCTGTCTCCCGCAGAGCGGGCGGAATTCAGTTGCCAAAGCGGGGCAGTTCCGGTGAGATGTGCGGCCATGAACCGCCGCTGCTTCCTTCAAACCTCCGCTGCTGCTGCCGCCACGCTGCCTGGCGTATCCACCTTCGCTCAAGGTGGGCCGCTCAAGGTCCGGATCGGCCTGGACCACTTTGCGGTGCGGTCAACCGGGTGGAAGGCTCCTCAGTTCATCGAGTATGCCGGATCTCAGAAGGTGGACACCCTGTTCCTCTCGGAACTCCTGCCGTTTGAGAGCTTCGAGGACGCGTATCTGAAAGGGCTGAAGGAGCAGGCAGACCGCGCAGGATTGGCCTTGTACGTGGGGACCTCAAGCGTCTGCCCCACCTCCGCACGATTCAAGGACACCTTTGGCACCGCGGAGGAGCATCTCGCCCTCTGCATTCGCGTGGCCAAAGCGTTGGGCTCTCCGGTGGCGCGCTGCTACCTGGGCAGCAATGACGACCGCAAGGGGGATGGCGGCATTCAGCGGCATATCGAATCGCTGCTGAAGGTGTTCCAGGCCTGCAAGAGCCGGGCTCATGAAGCGGGCATCCGCATCTCGATCGAAAACCATGCGGGAGACATGCAGTCCCACGAACTGAAGGCGCTGATCGAGGCCGCCGGGAAAGACTGGGTGGGGGCCAATATTGACCCCGGCAACGCCACCTGGGTGATGGAGGATCCGCTGCGGCACCTGGAGGTGCTCGGGCCCTATGTGAACTGCTCCAGCGTGCGCGATTCCATGATCTGGGAGAGCGAAAATGGCGCGACGGTGCAGTGGACGGCCATCGGTGAAGGCATCGTGGACTTCAAAGCGTACACCAAACGGTTTGCCGAGCTTTGCCCGGGCGTCCCGCTCAACATCGAGACCATCTCCGGCTTTGCCAAACCACTGCCCTTCAAGAAGCCAGAGTTCCTGAAAGAGCTGGGCTATGAGAAAATGCCGTCAGAAGATCTGGCGGCGTTTGAAGCCCTGGCCAGGAAAGGGAAGCCCATCCCCCCCTTCAAGGCCCCCAACAAGGAAGCAGACATCGCCTACCAGAAGGGCGAGTTCGAGCGCAGTGTGGCGGCTCTGCGCACCTATGGAGCCGGTGTGAACGGCGGTGCCCGCTAGCCGTCAAAGGCAACCCTACCCCGCATGAAGACCACCCGCCCCCACCTTTCCTGGAGTGCCGCTCTGGTGGCGGCTGTCGTATGTCTGGGATCGCTGAATCTCGCCGCTGCCCCCATCCCGGCCAAGGGGGGCGTGGTGGTCATTGGCAGTTCCGCCAGCAGCGGGGACGAGTTTGCCACGGCGCACGAGTTTGTGTCTGTGGAGACGTTTGGCATGACCAGCACCTTCACTTTTGCAGATGGTTCGTCTAAACAACTCCAGCCACCGGTGCTGCGCAAGATGGTGCCGTACCCGAGCTACGGTCAACTGACCCTGGTGAGTGAGGAGGACTGGCAGGGGCTGGAGAAAATCGCAGCGGACGCCCGGGAGACCGCCCGGCGGTATCCCAAAGCGGTGGCCCTGATGCAGCCGCTCATCGGCCAGATCGTTGCAGCCTTGGACAAGCACCGCCAGGGCAATGTGGTGGTGGCCGGTCGTTGGATGCCGCTGCAGGAGTTTCAGCGCCAGCATGCGAATGCCAGGGCGGACTATGTGCAGGTGCTGGAAATCGCGGGCAAGACCTACAAGAACGTGCGGATGTCTGCTGTGAAAGACCAGGAGATCAAGCTCATGCATGACGGAGGCTTCTCCACCGTGCCACTGGACGATCTGAAAAAACTCCCCGACGCCCCGCGCAGGGAACTGGCCCGGACGAATCCCCGCATGGCCCCCTTGTTGGGCTTCAAGGCGGAGGACCTGGGGGCATCCGCCGGATCCATCGCCGCCGCGGCCGTCAGTGATGCGAGCCGCCCCACCACTTTTTCCTTCTCCATCAGCGGCAAGAACGTCATCATCAACCGCATTGGCGGGCAGGAGACGTATGCGCTGGACAAGGTGCCCCAGGAGTTGCTGGAGGCCAATGTGGATCTGGCCCGGGCGGTGAAGGCGGCGGGCGCGCGGTGATGCGGTGCTTCAGCAGGGCGGTGTCGCCCCCCCCCACGCGGGACCACCGATCCCGGCCAGAGCCTTGCGCCGACCGCAACTCCGGGCTACCAGCACAGATGCCCTCTTCCTCGAAGCATCGTGACCTTCTCATCATCAGCGGCTTTGTGTTGCTGGTGCTGCTGCTGGGTGCCCTGCTCACGCCCGCGTTGTTTTTTCCCGCCCAGGCCGTCATCTCCGCCGACCCGCAGGGTGGGGTGGCCCAGCTCTTGGGGGAGAAGGAGTTCCCCAGCTATTTCAATCGAGCCGCACTGCTGGCGGCCCTGATCGGGCTGCCCTTCTTGCTCAAAGCGTTGCACATGCCGTTCCGCGAGATCGTGGGCAATGTGCCCTTTGCCCGCGGCATCAGGCAGTTTGGCACCACCTTCCTGGTCGCGCTCCTCTCCGTGGGCGTGCTGGCCTGGGTGTGTCTCACCTTCGGAGTCTCCCGGCTCAAGCCAGCGCCAGACTATCTGGACTTTGGCTCCGCCCTTGCCTCCGGGCTCACGGTCGGCATTCTGGAGGAGTTCCTCTTTCGCGGGGTCATCCTGGTCATTCTCTGCCGCTCCTTGGGGAGCCGTTCCGGCCTGTTCTGGACCACCGCCTTCTTTTCCATCCTGCACTTCCTCAAGCCTCCGCTGGATGGAGCGCTGCCCAATGATCAGGTCACCTGGTTCAGCGGCTTCTGGGTCATCACCCAGCTCTTCCGGGGCTTTGGCCTCTGGCAGAATGTCGTGGGCGAGTTCCTGGTGCTGGCCGCCGTCGGCTGGGCCCTGGGGCGCGCCCGGCTCGGCAGTGGCGGGCTCTGGTACAGCATCGGCCTTCACGCCGGCTGGGTCTTTGGCATGAAGTACTTCAGCAGCCTGGTCTTCACCACCCGGATCCTCCGCAACGGGGAACTCGACCCCTGGCTGGTGCGGAACACCTGCCGCGCCATCGTCAGCCCCGTAGTGGGCATCGTACCGCTCCTCATCATCTTCTCCACCGGCATGGTGGCCGTCTGGATCGCCTCGCGGAAGAAGGAGGAGAAGGTGCTTGGTGCTTAGTGCTTGGTTCGGCGGGGTCGTCTCCAGTGGCGGAACGGCAAGCCACTGGCGGCTCAGGTCTTGTGTCTTTCGTCTTCCCGTCTTGTGTCTCCGCCGCAGGCGGCAAAAGATCCGCAAAAACCCGTTGCCACATCCGCAGGTAGCCCCTTAAATCGCCGCTCTTATTCCCGTACGCCAGAGTGGCGGAATTGGTAGACGCGCCAGACTTAGGATCTGGTTTGGAAACAAGTGCAGGTTCGAGTCCTGTCTCTGGTACGGGGTTGAGGTTCGGTCTCTTGAGGGCAGTCGAGAAGTGGTCCCTTTTGTCAGCCTCAATGGTCCCCTGCCGGGGCCGCAGCATGACCCGCCCGATGGAAGATGGCGGCTTCCAGAATGGAGTCGAGTTGTTCAAGCCCAAAGGGCTTGGGCAGGTGGTGACATCCGTCGATGAGGGCGCTTTCGACATCGCGATCCGTGGCGGCCCCGCTCATGGCCACGCGATACGGTGGGGCAGGGGCGTGTGGGCCCACGAAGAGCAGGTCCCATCCGTCTCCGTCAGGGAGATGTTTGTCGCAGATCAGCAGGTCCCATTTACCTTCAGGGAAGGTCCTCCGGGCATGGTCCATGTCACAGGCCGAAACCACGGTGTGACCCTTGGCCCTCAAGTAAAACGACAAGAGCCTGAGGATGGCTTCTTGGTCCTCCACAATAAAAATGCGAAGGCTATCCTCGGGGGTGACAGGCTTCATGATACCCTATCGTAGGCCCCTGTTGGATCTGCACAACCCCTTCATTGCCACTCAATTGAGGGGAAGGAAAGTGCTTAGTGCTTGGTTCTTGGTTCTTGGTTCTTGGTTCTTGGTTCTTGGGGCGGCGCAGGCGCGGGCGATAGGGCTGTGTCCTGGATTCAGCCCAATGCCATCAGGGAAAAGCTGGTGAGGTCGATGATTCGCCTTTGGCGAACGAGCTGAGGGCTGAAAGCCCGGCATGATAGCAGCCTTGGGCAACGCCCAAGGTTGGCGTTGGTTTTAGAGGTTGAGGGCTGTAGGCCCGGGGTCATTCAGGGATGCTCGTCGTGGGCAGGATGGATGAGGCCGGGCCTTCAGCCCTCCGATTCTCTTTCAACCCCTAACCTGGGGCGCTGCCCCAGGCTGGTATGACACCGGACCGTTGGTCCTCAGTTTCATCATGCAACGGCGTTGATCGCTCTGCCCAACCTTTTTCCCTGATGGCATTGGGCTTCAGCCAGTGAGAAGCTTTTCTGAGCCGTCTCGCATACGGGACCTCTGCCATCAGGGAAGCAAGTCGTCGCTCGTCCTCGTAGCACCTCCTTGGGGTGCAAGTGGAGGGCTGAAAGCCCGAAACAACTCCAGACGCTTGGGCAGTCGCCCATGGCTGCAACGAGTCCGGACCTTCGGTCCTTTTGGAACCTGTGATCTCACCAACTGGAACCTCAATGAGCCAGCCATGCACCCCGCACCCCTCGCCGCACCAAGCACTAAGCACTAAGCCCCCACCCTCACCACGACCACGATTTCCTCCGTGAGCCGCACCACGACGGGGTGCCCTGGTGCGGGGAGGGTCCCTTCTTTCGTGAGGACCTTGAAGATGGGCCGTTGCACGGAGACAGCGGTGCGTTTGGTAGTTTCCTCTTCCTGCCAGGGGAACTCGTAGCGCACGTTTTGAAAGGTGTCGGTCACCACTTGGGGAGGGGACAGGTCGCGGGTGAGCGTCCACTTTTCCTCGTTCACTTCGAGGCGGGTGCCCACGATCCGGTTCTGCAGGTTGATCTGATCGTCGTACTCGGAGTCCGGTGGCATCACGGCTGGGGCGTTGATGAGGGCGGCTTGATCCTCCGTGTAGGGATGGGTGCGGCCGTTGGTGAAGTAGTAGTCGGTGCCGGAGGTGAGGGTCGCGGTGTAGTCCCGGGTGCCCAGTCGCAGCACGGTGGACACATCCAGCACGGCCCGGGTGCCGGCGGCGGCCTCCGCCAGCAGTCGCTCCGCCAGGGCCCTGCTGTCACCGGGGATGGTTTCCGATTTGGGCAGGGGCAGGATCACGGCCTGGACCAGGGAACTGCGGGCGGGTGCCGGGGGCTCGACGGGCTGCACGAGAGCGGGCTGATCCTCCTTGTTCACTCCTATGACCCACCAGCGCAGACGGGATCCCGTTGCACCCGGAGTGGTGGCATCCGGCGCTGTGGACACGGCGACCACCTGCGGCTGCCTGGGCGGGAGCTTTGCGCTCAGGTGGAGCAGATCGGTGGGGAAGGCTGGGCGCCTGATTCCGGAATTGGCGGCGTTGGTTCCTGAAACTGAGGGCTGCCAGATGCCCCAGTGTCGCCAGGCGGGCGTCCCGATGGCGATCAGCTCGGCATTCACCACCGCCAGACCTGACTGCGCATCCACGGTGATGTCCATCCGTTCCTTTGCCCCCGTCGCCATCTGCTCCAGGTGGCGCATGTTGAAGTAGATGCCTTTGGCATGCGGGGCGGTGTTCACATAGGGACCGCCGTAAAAGTTCACGGGTTGGGTCGCATTCCATCGTGAGGTGTTGTCTGCGATCTGGCGGCGCGTGTTCATTGCCACCACCGTGGCCTGACCCTGTTGGGTGGCGCCCAGGAGTTGGTTGGCCAGGCTGCCGGCCTGATCGGGGGCCAGGGCCAGGGCTTTCACCATCCAGTCCAGCGGCGTGTCGATCTGCCAGACGGTGGTGTGAAGAAGAGGCGGGGCTGCTGCGGGGCCATTGTCGGGACCAAAGGGATCGCGAATCACGGGTGTCCGCGGCGGTTCTGTCGCGGGCGATTGCGGTGCCTGAGGCGGTGGGGTGCCGTCCATCACCCGCGCAAACGTGGCCAGCATCCGCTTCCCCTGTTGGCTGGTGCTGAGGAGCACCGCTTTCCCAGGCGGGAATGCCGACAGAGTCTCCAGCGAGAAGCCCTCCTCCTCGCGGTAGGGGGCGTCGGCCAGCTCCAGGTTGCCTTCGTCCTGCTCCGTTCCTTCCATCGCGTGCTTCCACCGCCTCCACACCAGGGGAGCAGAGGGCTGGGAATGGCCCAACAGGGCGAGTTGCCAAGGGATGCCGCCACCGGGAGGGAGGACTATGCCGGAGGTTTGCAAGTTTAACTCGTAGCGGCGGCTGAACTCGTCGTCCTCCGCCTCACAGGGACGGAAAATGCGGTCATTGTGTGTGGGCTCGAACCCGGTGGAGTCATTCCATTTCACCACACTCCGGACAAAGAGATCGTTGTTGTCTGTGAGGCGGCTGGATTTGCCCAGAGTGGAGGACCCGCTCATCACTGATCGGAGCCGGACTTCGCCTCCGGGTTGTGCCTTGGCCAGCCACTGCCGCAGCCTCAGGCCGTCGTCCGCATCAGAACGGCGGGTCCGCAGCCAGCCCTGAGCGGCCTGTGCTGGCAGGTCCAAGGACCAGGCTTGCCAGGCTCCTGCCGCTGTTTCCAGCGGAGGGGCGTCTCCAGTCCGCTCTGCCACATCGGGTGACAGCGTCAGTTTGCCAAACAAGACCCACACGTGCGTTGGGCTCGTCTCGGTATCCGGCTCACCCGCAGTGGCGAGCGGTTCCATCTGGGCGGCCAGCAGAAAGGGCTCGCTCAAGGGGGCAAGCAGGTGGCCCTGAAACTCCCAAGTGGGAAAGAGGAGTTTGGGCGCGGGGAAATGGGGGTGCACCCAGGCTGGCGACGGCCGCTTCACGGGCCGGGCGGCGCAGGTGACGTTGAGTTTGATCTCAACGCCGCCTTGATCGGGCTCCAAGGTCATTTCGCCCGTGGCGATTGAGCCCACCGGGGATTGGTCCAGGTTGTCCAGCATCCTGTCCCAGATCTCCGGATTGAGCTGGGGGGCATTCTCCTGCATGATCCGCGACCAAAGTTGAGAAGACTCTCCTTGGCGGATGTAGTGCTGGGGACGCTGATAGCCGGACTTGAAGGCCTCCCGCGGCCCGGCCTCCGCCCGGAAGCTCTCCACTAGCACGAGCTTCCCCGCAGCCTTCGCCTGAAGGAGCCAGCGATGCCACGAGAGGCTGCCTGCCTCATGATCCTGCTCCAGCGCTTTGGCGAACTCCACCGCTGGCACCCGCAGCATCGCCATACTCAGGCGCATCTTCTTTTCATCCACCGGGTCTCCGGGCAGGAGAAATTCCAGCGGATCCGGCACGGGCGCTCCGGGGTAGGAACGAGACAGCAGGTGACCCTGCGCCTGAGCCTCCGTCACCCAGGGAGCATGCGGAACGGCCAGGCACGCCGCCAGGGCCACGGGGATGGTCCAGCTGGGCAGATGCGAGAGCAGAAAGCGGGCAGCGTGAGCCGGTTGAGGGGTCATGCTGGCGAAGCGTATGGATTTATTCGATGGCTGTCAAGGAGTGATGGAGTGATGGAGTGATGGAGTGATGGAGTGATGGAGTGATGGAGTGATGGAGTGATGGAGCGATGGAGCGATGGAGCGATGGAGCGATGGAGCGATGGATGGGGGGCGCGGTGATGCCATTGGTTAAAGGTAAGTACTTCGCCAGGTGAGAGGGGCGTGCTGGGAGGTTTGGCCGGTGAGCCGACTAAAGTCGGTACTCCAACCCGCTTCGTTGGAGCTCAAAGGCGGGGAGTGATCAACAAAGCTTGCGCTTTGCAGGTCCCCCGCGCCCGAAACTTCAAGCACCAAGCACTAATCCCCCCCCCTCCCCACCAACCGTTCCACATGCTCCCTCACGCCCTCCGGCCAGTCGGCCATGAGTTCCGTCATGCGGGAGATGTCGCCGGCATGGAAGGCGCGTGTCACTTCCTCGAACTGGGGCAGGTCGCCGGCCAGCGCATGGAGGAAGCGGTGCACGGCCTCGGCGGCCTGGCGTTTCCGGTCGCGGTCGGCGTGGGTCTTGCGGGCGTCTTCCACCAGTTTCCGCAGGGCCACGGAGGCTCCGCCGGACTGTTGATTGAGCCATTCCCAGTGGCGGGGCAGGAGGGTCACCTCGCGGGCCACGACCCCCATCTTGGGCCGGCCGGGGCCGCGTTTCTCAGCGGTGCTTTCCTCTCCCGCAACTTCGGAGGGAGTTTCGGGAGATACACTGGCCGGGAGGAGACGGTTGGCGGCATCGGCGGCACTGCCGCGAAAGTCCACCTCCACGATCTGGCTCGTGACATCGTCGAACACCAAAACGGGGCCGACATCGAGACGCGAGGTCCAGGGGTGGGCTTCCAGGACAACTTCGGAAAGCGGGCCGGTGGCGATGCGTTGATGGCCGGCAAAGGCGATGACGGGTGATTGGGAGTGGAAGCGAGGATCCATGATGCTTATTTAACCCGGGTGAAATGGGTGTCAATAATTTATCCGGGTAAAATTGCGAGAGTAAAACCAGGCCCTGCCTCCCCCGGTTGCGGGATGCTTCCTCACTTGCCTTTGTGCCCCCATCTCTTAAGCTCCCGCACATGCCGATGGATAGCGCGATGGATGAAGCCCTTAACAGCACGGCTTTTGCAGAGTTGGTGTTGGGTGGTTTTGACGAAAAAGCCGTCCAAGCCGCGGGGGAGCGTGGCCGGGAGCGACTGGGAGGGAACGCCACGCTCGCCTTTATTTTTTGTACCTGCGATTATGCCGGTTCGCTGAAGGATCTCATTGAGCTCGTCCAGATCCATGCGCGGTGCCCCCACGTGGTGGGCATGTCGGCGAGCGGACTGGTGGGGGTGGGTCGGGAAGAGGAGGGGGAGCAGGGCTTTTCCCTGCTGCTGCTACGTCTGCCTCATGCAGAGGTCATGACCGCCTCCCTGGACTCTGATGAAGACTCCAGCGGCGAATGGTTGAGGACACGGCAGTGGAATGAGGGCGGCTGCACGGGCTGGGTGGTGCTGGGAAACCCGCTGAGCCTGGGGGAGGACTGGATGAGCGAGTGGAACACTCACGTGGGCCGCACCGCCACCTATGGCGGGCTGGCCAGTGGCAGCTTCCGTGCCGAGGATCTCTTTGTGTTCAACGAGCACGGTATTCAGAATGCGACTGCCGTGGCCGTGGGGTTTCGAGGAAACGTACGCCTCAGCGGGCTCGTCAGCCAGGGCTGTCGCCCCATTGGGGAGCCCCTCACCATCACGCGGGCCGAGCAGAACCTCATTCATCAACTGGCGTCCAAGAGCGCGTATGACCAGCTCCAGGCCGCCTTTCACAGCCTGCCGGAGACAGATCGTGAACATGCCCAGGGCAACATTCTCGTCGGTCTGGCCATGACGGAGTATCGGGAGGATTTTCACACAGGTGATTTCCTCGTACGCTCCATCCTCGGTGGCGATCCGAACCTGGGTATTCTTGCCGTGGGTGCCACTCCGCGCACCGGGCAGACGCTGCAGTTTCAACTGCGCGACCATGAGGCCGCAGACACCGAGTTGCGCGAGCTCCTGCTGCTCAAGCGGCGCGAGCTGGCCCAATCTCCCTTTGCCGGCCTGCTCTTCACCTGCGGCGGCCGCGGCGAGCAGCTCTTTGGGAAACCGCATCACGATGCCGGTCTCTTCCGCGACGCCTTTGGCTCCGTCCCCATGGCTGGGCTCTTCTGCAACGGTGAAATCGGGACCGTTGGTGAACGCGCCTATCTGCATGGCTTCACCGCCGCAGGCGTGATGTTGGTGGAGGGGGGGTAGTGAAGGGGAAGGGGTTGGGTTCTAAGGATTAACCACAGAGGCACCGAGAACACAGAGGAATGACTTTTAGACGGGTTTTCAGAATTGGGATTTGCGCCTTGAGCCTTCCTTGAAGTTTGGCGTTTGATATTTGAAGTTTGGATCCCCCAGTGGCACTACTGGACCTTGGCGTGGCGGACTTTGTGTTTGGAGAGTTCGTCTGGAGTCAGGGCTGGAGCGGTGACTTCCACCGTTTCCCATTGCAAGATTTCCAACGGCTGTTCGCCATATCTCACCTGTGGCCAGGGGCGGCCGTATCTGCTTTCTACTGCTCCGGTGATGCCGTTGACGAAGTGCCGGGCGATGGAGGATTCAGGTTCGTCCCATGAGGTATCGCCGAAATCATACCAGTCGCCGATCACGGACTGAACTCTTTCGCCCCGTTGGCCAAGGCTCTTCAGGCGCCTTTCTGCCGCAATCCCTCGCAGTCGAGGTTCATGAGCCTTCGCGGAGACGGGATGCTGACACTCGAACCCGGAGGGTTCACCATGCATAGCCACGGGTCGACCGAGTGGAGCGAGGGCTACCCGTGGTTGGCAACGGTTCACATTCTACCGCGGAGCGGTAGGCCCATCGTATTGCGAAACCCCAGACGCCAATCCCGCGAAGCATCCCATTCGCCGTTTGGCCCCGATTGGCCTACCGCTCCGCGGTAGAATTCCTGCCTCGTCTTCCATGGGTAGTCCTCGCTCCGCTCGGCCGACCCATGGCTACTCGTGGCGAACCCTCCGGGTTCATGACGTAACACGCCAACCAAGAGCCAGGCACTAGGCACCAAGCACTAAAACAACCATCGGCAACGCCACAGCGACATCCGCCAGGACATGGCTCAGTTCGGGGGAAAACTTTCTAGCCAGGTAGTGCACGACGCCCAGAAGGGCGAGGCTGGAGAGGACGGCCAGAATGTAGGGCAGCATGCCCTGGGGAGCGTCGCGGGAGACGCCGAGAGCGAGGGCGACGAAGAACCCCACGAGCAAGGCGGGATAGAGTTGCACCATCACAGGCCAGGTGTGGGTGATCGCGTTTTTGTCCCCCAGGCGGTCGGGTTCTTTCTCGTAGGAGGCGATGGCCACGCAGTTCAGCATGCAGAGCAGCCCGAGCAGCAGCGTCTCCATGGAGAGCGGGCCGGCCAGACGGTCCAGACTGTAGAAGTGGACGCTAAGTGACACCCCCAGCGCAAAGAGGTAGCCGCAGATGGCCTCCTTGGGCAGGAGCCGCAGTCCTTGGTTCGAGCGACCTACCACGGTGAGCACCGCCAGCCCCACCAGCAGAACGGTGAAGAAGAAGCGAAACAAGGGAGGGATCGGCAGCGTCCATAGGAAGAAGCTGCCCACCGCACTGGCGACGAGATTCCCCAACAGATAGATCGTGGAGTGCCCGCGTGCCGCATAGTGCAGCAGATACATACCCACAATGAAGGCCAGGCCCACCCCGCGCCACAAGATGCCCTCCGGCACTGCGGTGAGTGCCGTCCAGCCCAGCGCGGCCGTGGCGGCGGGGATCACCCCCACCAGAAAGAGCACCCGGTGCCGACGGTAGAAGGCGTGCCGCACCGTGGTCACCGATTGCGCGGCGTTGGAGAAGCTGTCCAGCACCCGGTCCAGCATGTAGATGATCCACACTGCCAGCCCCAGGGCCCAGTAGCAGCCCTCAGGCAGGATGAGCCGGCACACCCGTGCCAGAGCTGCCTGCCACAGCACCGCCACCAGAGGAGCGTCCAGGCTCAGGACATTGAGCCACAACCACCAGGGGATGCGGGGAGAGGTCGAAGAAGGCGGCTGCGGCATCGGGGAATCTGCCCTACCTAAGACGGCACCCCCCCTTCCTGTCCAGCGCTTTGCGTTATTGGACGCCACCACTCAGCGGTGGTTATCCGATGTTGCCGTGTGGGGTACGGATTCACGCTAGATTGTTTGACCTGGGCACGGTCGTTGCTTAAATCGCGCGCGAATTTGAATCCCCGGATCTGCTCATCAGATGTTCTGATCTGTCCGCACGTGCCTCTTCAGAGCCAACAATGATGAAGTATCTCACCCTGATCCGTCACGCCAAGTCAAGTTGGGATCAAGCCGGTCTCGCCGATCACGACCGCCCGCTGAATGAGCGGGGGGTGCGCAATGCTCCCGTGGTGGCGCGGTTTCTGGCGCGCACGTATCTGGGTGCCAACGGCATCCCGGCGATCATCCCGCAGCCGGATCGTCTGGTGAGCAGCACCGCCTTGCGGGCCCGGTCCACGGCCGAGCTAATGCTGACGGACTTGGGAGTGGATGCAGGCCGCCTACTGCTGGACGGCCGGGTGTACCATGCCGAGCCCCGGGCGCTGCTCCAGGTGGTGCGCGAGTTCGACGACGCCTGGAATCACGTCATCATGTTCGGGCACAATCCAGGCATGAGCGACTTTGCCGACCAGCTTCTACGGCGTCGGGCCATTGATGAGATGCCGACCTGCGCCGCCGCCGTGATCGAGCTGCCCTGGGAGACCTGGGGGGCTGCCACGTGGAATCAGGCCCGCCTCATCGGCTACGTCACCCCCAAGCTCATCGAGAAGCGCTTTCCGGATGGCCATGAGCCCCGCCCGATGGAGCCACCGCCGGATTTTCGCGTCAACGATCCCCGGGAGGGCTTGTAACCAGTGCGTCGGTGCGTCAGGGGGCAGTGCCTCAAGGTATTGGGGCTGAAACTGTAAGGAGTAGAGGCTTCAACCTGAGGGAGTTGGTTCTCGGCGCGATTCGGTCGCGCGACTCCCGATGCCTGGAACTCAGGATCATGTCTGGTGTCTGGTGTCTGGTGTCTTAAAGTCGTCTGTCTCCGGCGAAGCCGGGTGCAATTTCGTTTGACGCTTGCGCCAATGGGACTAAGTTCCATGCTCGTTTTCCAGAAATCCGTAATCCCCGCAATCCCAAACCAAGTCAGAGTCCCATGCCAGAAATTCAGGTCAAAAAAGGTGAACCCGTTGATCGCGCCCTGAAGCGCCTCAAGACCAAGCTCGAATCTGAAGGGATTCTGGACGAAGTGCGCCGCCTTCGTGCTTTCGAAACGCCGAAGGAAAAGACCCGCCGCAAAGCTCGCGCCGCCGCGAAGCGTGGCAAGATCCGTTTCCGCTTCTCCATGCACAAGCCTGCTGACAAGGCCGCTGCTGCTGCTGAAGCTTCTGCTCCTGCTGCCTAAGGAATCTCCGGATTCGTTTCGAATTCTCCGATTCCCAGTGACTGGCCCTGTGCTGTCCTGGGGGGGGAGTTCTGAAACTCTTTGATTTCAAGACCTCTCTGCCCTGTGCGGAGGGGTCTTTTTTGTGGGTCGATAAATGGGGGGGGGTAGGCGGCGCGTGCGAGATGGGTGTGGATCGACTCGTAACGACCTTTCGTCCGCCATGTCACACTCTGATGCCGTGATCTCCGCAGCCACATTCACCTCACAAACAGCCGACGCGTCCTTCCGGCTCCGTTCCGCCGTTTGCGGGGATGAAGCCGCAGTGCAGGCTCTCGTGTTTGGCGTCCTGCGATCTTACGGGCTGAGTCCTGATCCTGAACTGACGGATGCGGACCTGGCCGATCTTGAAGCTGCGTATGCCCTCCAAGGGGGCAGGTTTACCGTGTTGGAAGCTGCCTTCGGAGGGGCAGGTCAGAACGGCTGGCAGATCATTGGCACTGTCGGCTTGCTGCCTCTGCCCGGGCACCCGGCTGTGGGTGAACTACGCAAGATGTATCTGCATCCTGATTGGCGGGGGCGTGGACTGGGGAAAAGGCTGCTGGAGCGGGCGCTGGCAGATGCGCCGGAGCTTGGGTTTCAGGAAATCGTTTTGGAGACCGCCTCCGTCCTGGCTGAGGCGGTGGCCCTGTACCGGCGCTACGGCTTTGAGCCCCTTGATGTCTTGCCTGGCCATGCCCCGGCGGCGCGATGTGACATGGTGTTGGGGAGGAAGGTCTAGGGCGGGGTCCGGTGACCTTGTTTCCTTTACCCCATGGCGGGACCGGAGCGGGTTGGAGTAGCGGTCTCAAGCCTGCCCTGGGGCAACGTCCAAGGAATAGATGACTCCTTGAACCTTGAGAGCTGAAGATCCGGCCTCATCAAATCTGCCCACGACGAGCCTCCCTGAATGGCCCCGGGCCTACAGCCCTCAACATCTAAAACCAATGCCCACCTTGGGCGTTGCCCAAGGCTGCCATCACTCCGGGCTTTCAGCCCTCAGCCCCTGCGTTGCAGAGAGATCATCGGCCTCACCAGCTTTTCCCTGATGATTGGTCCCGCATGCGGGACAATGCATCAGGAAAACGCATCGTCTTGCTGTTTTGCCTTGGCGCGCCTCGGAGCCGCGATGGTGCAACCGCCACGACTGTAACTGGTGAGCGCCTTTCAGAAGGGCCGAAGGTCCGGGTTCATACCAGCCTGGGCAACGCCCCAGGGATAGATGGCCAAACTACCCATGAGGGCTGTAGGCCCGGTGTCATCAAGTCTGCCTATGACGAGCATCCACGAATGACGTCGGCCTACAGCCCTCAACCTCTAAAACGAGCGCCTACCTTGGCGTTGCCCAAGGCTGCAATGATGGCGGACCTTCGGCCCTCAATACTTTCACAAAAGGGAGATGCTCGACCTCTCCACTTTTCCCTGATGGCATTGGCCTTTAGGCGGCTCAGTCGCCGGAGGAAAAACGCCCTTCCACGAACAGCGCACACACGGCCCCATTACAACCTCCGCCTTAAGGCCAATGACATCAGGGAAACGGAGAGTCCTGCCGCTGAGTCCTGGAGTCCCTGAATCGCGATGTTGTCTCCTCGTTCTGTAGGAGGCAGCCATGCCACTTCAGGAGCGCCGAAGGTCCGGCCTCATCAAATCTGCCCACGACGAGCCTCCCTGAATGGCCCCGGGCTTTCCCTTCAGCCCGAACGCTGCAGGGAGATCATCGGCCTCACCAGCTTTCCCCCGATGGCCTTGGCCCAAAAAGCGGCCCTCCAACCCTGTGGCGGGGCATGAGGAGTAGTCCGACGGTCCCCGTCGGTTGCGGGAGCGAAGAGTGAAGCGCAATTCAAGCGCTGATTGTTCTCGCCCCTTGCGGTGTCAGTCGGCTCAAGTCACAGCGCACCCATCGGGTTCAAGCCCCTCACCATGGCCCCCCCCGAGCCCACTGAATTACTGGGTTACCGAATTACCGAATTCACCGGCTTTCCGGCGCAGGGGCGGGCTTGCTGGAGGCCATGTCTTGTGGGGGCACGCGGAAGAGCTTGCCGGTGTATGGGCATTTCACTTCCATGCCTACAGGCAGGCCGGTCACATCCACGAGCTGGTGGGCGGCGGCGTAGGGGCTGTTCACATAGCCCGGGCGGCCTTGAATGGGGCTGCCATAGGGAATCTCAGGCGCTGATGCGGGGGCGGCTGTCGCTGATGCCGGTGCTGGTGAAGTCGGGCTGGCCGGCGCAGAGGGATTGGCTGGCCCGCCTGCGGTGGATTGAGGAGAGGGGCCCTTGTTCGTGCTGGTGCCAGAAGCCTGGTTCGAGGCGGAAACGGAGTTCGAGGAAGGACCGCTGGCGGGGCCGGCCATGTCCTTCAGCGGGAGAGGGGCGGGTTTGGCGTCTTCTGTTTTGGCAGGGCTGGGCTTTGGGCGTGCCAGCGGGGGCTCTGGAGTCGCGGGAGCATTGCGGGTGCGATCCACCAGTTCCGTTTCCGGGGTGGCCTTGGGCTCGATACCAGCACCGGCGGGGATGATGAAGGGTTTGTTCGTGTACGGGCAGACCATGGTGCTGCCCGGAGTGCTGCGCTTCACATCGATGAGCCGCGGCGGATTGGTATAGGGGGAGCGCACATAACCCGGCAGCCCCGGCACCGCATGAGCGGTCAAAATGCCTTCGGGCGGAGCTGTGAGGGTGTTGGCGGACCCACGGCCTTCCGGCCGTGTGGTGCTTGTCTTCTGGGAGTTCGCCGCCGCTTCCGGCGTCTGGGCCATGAGCGGGCGCGGTTGGGAAGGCGTGTTGACGATCGGCTTGGACGCCGGGCCCAGGGGTTTCACCGGCCCGGGTGCATCCAGCGGACGACGCGGAGTGCGCATTTCATACGAGATATAGGCGAACAGACCGTCGTGGCGGATCTTCTGCCACGCCTGCTTGGGCGGCAGCGCGCAGGAGGAGAGGGTCAACAGGGCGGTGATGGCGCACCCGACTGGGGCCATGTTGCGAAGGCGGTGGGCGCTGCTCATGATGACGCGATTGACTCGATGGCGGTGCTAGGCAACTGATTGTAAAAACCCGGCACCCTATTTGCAAGCCCGGCAGTTGAGAGTAATTCAAGTTTTTTTTAAAAATTGCAGTGAGCGGGTCTTTTTGTGGATGAAATGGCAAATCATATCAGTGGGCAAGCCAGCTCTTCCCTGGGCCAGGGCGGGTGTGGAAGAATATTCCAAGCGTTTACGGCGCATGGCGCAGGTGGACATGGTCACGCTCAAGGAGGGGACGCCGGAACAGGTGGGGGATCGTGCGCTGGAAGCGGCCAAGGACAGCTGGTGCATCGTGCTGGATGAAAAAGGTCGTCATCTCACGAGCATGGAGCTCGCCAAGTGGATCGAGAAACAGGAGCTCTCCGGCAGGAAGCGGGTGTCCTTTCTCATCGGGGGGGCGGACGGACATGCGCCCAAGGTCAAGGCGGCTGCCAATGAGCTGTGGTGCCTCTCTGCCATGACCCTGCAACACGAAGTAGCACTCGTCTTGCTTTTGGAACAAATTTATCGTGGTTATTCGATCCTCAGGGGGGATCCTTATCACCGGGAATGAAGCGGTGGATTTTTAAAATTTTCTCACGGTCTGGCCAATTAGATCTTGCTTGAGAAGGTTCGCAAAATTACTATCCGGGGCTGAACTTTCAGGTGGCGTTAATTTATGGGGAATCCGCAAGCATCCATTCTTCGGCAGGTGATCGAAGGTCACTCTCAGCTCACGTCGGATGCCCCAGAATCATTCCGCGAGGCCGCTCCGGGGGCGGAGGCCAGCCCCTCTGCCGCTGTGAGTGCCGCGTCTGGATCGGCAACACCTCCCGCGGGCAAGGCCCCGGCTGTGCATGCGGGGCACATGAAGCTCCTTTTTGAAAATGCGCCGGTGGCCATGGCGATGTTTGATCAGCAGATGCGCTATCTCCTGGCCAACCGCCGCTGGCTGGAGGACTTCAAGCTTACTCAGGTGGATGTGGTGGGGAGGAGCCAGTATGAGTTGTTTCCCGCGCTTCATGCGGGCTGGCGTCACGTGTATGAGCGGGCTCTGGGCGGGCAGGTGGTGCGCAGTGACCGGGACGCGATGACCCAGGACGGCCGCCCCGTGGTGTACCGCTGGGAGGTGCGGCCCTGGCGGCACATCGACACCAGCATTGGCGGTGTGATGATCAGCTGTGAGCATCTCTACGCCAGCCCTGGCGGTGGCGAGAGGAGCACCCAGGAGGATGCCGCGCGTGTTGACTCCTCAGACCCAGGGGCCGCGCTCTGGCAGGCCAGTCTGCCGCTCATGGCCCTGGACGCCGAGGGGCGCATCCTGCGCATGAGCCGAGGTATTTCCAGCCAGCTGCTCTCTGAGGGCGTCGTGGCCGGGCGGACTCCCATGTGGGAGGCCTTTGGCGAAAAGATGGAGCGCGGGCCGCTGCAGCAGCATGTGCTGGCCACCATCAGATCTGTGCTGGAGGGCGATCATCCGCACGCGGTGATCAATGTCTATGGCGATGCTCCCGGCGCGCCGCAGAACGACGATGCGCCGCCGGATCGGTGGCTGGTGTCCCGTGCCCCGGGCGGTCCCCTCGGCATGGAGGGGGATGCTGTGCTGGCCGTCGGGCTGGCTGGTCTGTCGGGCCTGGAGCCCCGTGGGTTGCAATCCTCTGTTGTGCCGCCTCCCGCCTCCGTGATCTTTGGCGAGACCAAGTTGCCTCCCCGTCCTGCGGCGGTGGTGCCAGCCGTGGCTCCCGCTCCGCCTGCGCCCACCCCACCGCCGCAGAGCCAGGTGGTGGCTGCGGTGGATGAGGCCGTGCAACGCCGCCTCGCGGAGGAAGTGGCCCGCATGCGCATGGCCCTGAAAGAGGCTACCGATTCCGAAGGCGTGTCCCGCCAGCGCGAGGCCCGCCTGCGTGCCGTGCTGGAACTCGCCCCGTGCGGTCTTCTCGTGCTCGACGAGCGCGCCCGTCCCCTCTACTGCAACGCCCATCTTCACCTGCTGCTGGGCCGCCCCCTGGCGGACGGTCGCACCATGGAGGAGTGGCTGGCTGAGGCCTGCCGGGATGAGGCCCACCGTGAGCAGGTGCTGCGACAGTGGCGCGAGGGCATCTGGCGCAAGCAGCTCACGCTCGCCATGGCTCTGGTCAGTGCCGAGGGCGTGGTCAAGGACATCGAGATCCGGCCCGTTTCCCTGCCGGGCGGTGGGTTGCTGGCCATGCTACAGGATGTGACGGATACCCGGAGGAGTGAGGAAATGCTGCGCTCCACGGAGGCCAAGTTCCGCACGCTCGTGCACGAAAATCCCCTGCCGGTACTGCTGGCGGACCGCTTGGGTGCGGTGTTCGATGCCAACCCTGCTGTGGAGTCTCTGCTGGGCTACACCCGTGCGGAGCTGCGGCGCATGCGGCTGGATCGCTGGCTGGATTCCGAAAGCCTCACCCGTCGCGCCTCCACCCTGCGGGATCTGCTGGAGCGCGGGGAGCGCTCTGCCTGGACCACGGTCACCGTGGTGCCGCGGGAGGGGGATGCTCAGAAGGTGGACCTGCGTCTCGCCATTGTGCCGGATGCGCTCGGCCAGCCTCTTTTCACCATCCATTTCTTCCAGCCCAAAGTGGAGCCGCCCGCCGCGCTGGACCCGGTCCCTGCCATGGACTGGACGCACCCGCTTTTCATCAACGCCCTGTCGGCTCCTGCCGCCCCCGGTGTCCAGCCAGAGTACGCCCCGGCCCCGCCCGCTCCGGTGGAGTATCGCCCGCTGGTGCTGCTTACCACAGACCTGCATGGGCGTATCTCGGACTGGAGCCCAGAGGCTGTGGAACAGTTCGGATTCGAGGAGACGGAAATCACCGGGCGAGGCCTGCACTGCCTCTTCCGCCCCTCAGACGCCACCGGTTTCTATGGCGAACTCGCTGGCCTGCCCAGTGATCCTGATGGGGAAGGGCACCTCTGGGCCTTCTACCATCGCGACCGTGGCCGCCAGGAAGGAGTGTTCAAGATCCAGAAGCATCCGGAGGACGGTGACCTTGCCGTCTCTCTCCTGAAGGACCTGCCTGTTCCTGCGCCAGGGGTGGCCAGTGCCGCCGGGCTCTTCACGGCTCATCCCGGGCATGCCGGTGCCTTGGGGGATGGCAGCATCACCACGACGGCATCCCCCGGAGACCGTGTTCATGGGCAGGCGGGGACTGCCGGCGTGGCCATTCCCAAGGTCCGCATCCCCGCCTCGGCCTTTACCCCGCGGGCGGAATCGCCGCCGGAACCTCCTGCACCTCCCGCCGCTCCGGCGAAGCCCAATGCAGCGGAGTTGAAGCGGGAACGCATCATCCTTGGGGAATCCTACCGGCGGGTGAAAAACCACCTGCAGATCATCACCTCCATGCTCAACCTCCAGTTGAGCACCTTGCGCAATGAAGAAGCCCGCGTTGCCCTGCGCTCCAGTCAGAACCGCGTGCGCTCTCTTGCCGCCCTGCACCAGCACCTCTATGCCCTGGCCAGTGGTGAATCCAGCGGCTTCCACGCTTTTGCGGAGGGGCTCATCTCCCACCTCCGGGACTGTTACGAGGTGACGGTGGAGCAGGTGCGGCTGAATTTGCGCGTGCAGGATGAGCTCCTGCCGGAAGACTGGCTCATGCCTCTGGCCCTCTCACTTAATGAGATGGTCTCCAACGCCTTCCAGCATGCCTATGGCGATGGACGGAGCGGACAGATGACGGTCGAGCTCTACTGGGATGAGCAAAAGGCTCATCTTCTGGTGAAAGACGACGGGGCCGGTATGTCGCCTGACTTTGACGATCATCGTGGCAATGGGTTGGGTATGAAGATCTTGCGCGTCTTTGCCGGCCAGCTCGGCGGCGAGGTGAAGGTGCAGGGACAACCGGGTGAGGGGGTTAGTTTTCACTTGGAGTTTCCGGTGTCAGACGCGCGCGGTTCCTAGTGCCAAGCGGCACGGAAGTGCTCAGGGGGGTGCGTTTTCAGTTGCAACAGGGGACAAATTACAGTGATATTAACTATCGCTGGAAACTATGGTCCCCTCTGCCCCTATCCGTGTTCTTCTCTTGGACGAAAGACTCCAGTCCGGTGGCGGTGTGGCGGGGGAACTTCGCGCCCTTGGGCATGAAGTCGTGGGAGTGACGTCGGCCGAGACGGCGGTAGGTCCCGAGCCCATGAAGCTGGCGGAGGAAACCTCACCCGATGCGGTGGTGGCCTCGCTTTCGGCCGCGACGGCAGAGCGCACGCTCCAGGTGACCGGTGATCTGGCGCTGAGCCGCCGACTGGCCGTGGTGCTGGTGGTCGCGCCGGAAGTAGATGTTAGCCTGCTCGTGGCGGCTCAGGATTTACCCTTCTGCCAGATCGCCTGGGAGCCGCTCCGCACGGGTGAGCTGCGTACCGCGCTGGATCTGGCTGTGGCCCGGCAGCAGAGGGCTCTGCTCAATGAGCGGCGGGAGCACCTCGTGGTGCAGGCGTTTGAGAGTTTGAACGAAGCCGTCATCGGCACTGACTTTACCGGCCGCATCCGGTTTATGAATGACGAGGCCGAGCGCCTCACGGGTTGGGAGGAGGCGGCTGCCTGGGGCTGCGCTCTGGATGAAGTTTACCAGGCCACCGTGAAGACAGGTGGGGAAGTGCCTTCACCCCTGATGCGCCGTGTCGATCTCCGTCACCGCAGAGGCGGGGCCACACTCTGTGAAGAGCGCATGTCCCCAGTGCGGGATGAGCACGGCAGCATCAATGGCATGATCATCACCCTGCGCCAGCTCAGCGCCCGCAGCTCCGCTGTGACAGGCGTGGGTGAGGGAGCGGGCAAGGGCCGCCCGGCGGGCCCGGTCACCGGCGGGGAGCAGCCCGCTCCGCTGGCGGACATTGTCGAGAGCATCTCCGATCCCCTCGCGGCTCTGGACGGCCGCTGGACCTTCACCTACGTGAACAGCAGCGCCGCCCGTCTCTTTGGCCGGGAGAAAGCGCAGCTCGTGGGCCAGAGCCTCTGGGAAGTGCTGCCGCCCAGTGTGAAGGCCGCTCATGAGGAGGAGCTGGACAAGTCCCTGCACCAACGGGTGACCGCCACCCGGGAGATCTTTCTGGAGGAGACCCAGACGTGGTTTGAGGCTCGAACTTACCCCTTCGGCAGTGGATCCCTGCTGCTGCTCAAGGACATCACCTCCCGCAAGCTGGAACTGGAGCGCAACCACCGCATGGACCGGCTCGAGTCCCTTGGCCTGCTGGCCCGCGGGTTTGCGCACGATTTCAACAATCTGCTCACCGTGCTGCTGGGCAATCTCTCCCTGGCGGAGATGCGCTTTGCCTCCTCTGGCGAGAAGCTCATGGAGCTGGCCACGGCCAAGCAGGCCACCTTCCAAGCCCAGAGCCTGGTGCAGCAGCTTCTCACCTTTGCCCGCGGCGGGGCACCCATCAAGCGCATGGTCTCCCTGGCAGATCTGGTGCGCGCTTTCTTCTACAACCACCAGCGGGTGGATCGCGTGAACTACTTCGTGGAAGTGCAGGAGGACATGCCTGAGGTGGCCCTGGATCCCAACCAGTTCCGCCGTTTGCTCTCGAACTTGGTGCGGAACTCGGAGCAGGCTGTGCGCGCCACCGGAGGCGACATTCGCGTGCGCTGTGAGGCGGCGGATGCCGCACGCATGTTCCCCAAGGAAACGCTTTCCGATGAGCCTGGCTCCCTGGCAGGTGTGACGCTGGAGATTCACGACAATGGCGAGGGCATCCCTGCCAAGAATCTGGGCCGCATCTTTGAGCCGTATTTCACCACCCGCACGGACGAGAACGCCACCGGCCTGGGACTGACCGTTTGTGAATCCATCGCCAAGGCTCACGGTGGGGCGATCTCCGTGAGCTCGCATGTGAACACCGGCACGATGGTGCGTTTCTTCCTGCCGGTGGATTCCGAGGCCGAGGTGGAGGAGAACGAGGCCGTGGACCTCACCGCCTGCTTCCTGCCCGGCCCGCCCGCCACACCGCGTATCCTGCTGCTGGAGGATGATCACCTGGTCCGCACGCTGATTCTGCGCGGCCTCGAGCGTGAAGGGTATCAGGTTGAGGAAACGCTCGATGGCAATGAGACCGTGCGGCTGTACCAGCAGGCGCTCTCGGATGGCAAGCCCTTCGACCTCGTGGTGTTGGACCTCAGCATTCCCAATGGGATGGGGGGCCTCCGCACCATGGAGAAACTACGCGCCCTGGACCCTGGCGTGCTCGCCATCGTCAGCAGCGGGTATTCGGATGACCCCGTCATGGCCCAGCCCGCCTCCGCCGGTTTCGCCGCCGTGCTGCCCAAGCCCTATGAACCCCTCGAACTGCTCCGGATCGTGAGGTCTGTACTCTCCACGCGACAGGGCGGGATGGGACGGTAGGTCGGTAAATTAGTAATTCGGTGATTCGGTAAATCAGTGGGGCTGCGTGCGGTGGTCCGGTATCGAGGTGGAAGTCTCTCGAATCGCCCATCAACCGTGCGATGGGAAGCCAGCTGCACCGCTTGAAAGCGGAATTCACACCCTCTCCGTTCCACATGCGGGACGGTCAGGGCACAAATTCCCAGCGCGTCCCTCTCGCGATGGGCTTCAGTGTTGGAGTTCCGTCCCGCATGCGGGACCAATGCCATCAGGGAAAACGCATCGTCTTGCTGTTTTGCCTTGGCGCGCCTCGGAGCCGCGATGGTGCAACCGCCACGACTGTAACTGGTGAGCCCCATTCAGAAGGGCCGAAGGTCCGGGTTCATACCAGCGTGGGGCAACGCCCCAGGGATAGATGGCCAAACTACCCATGAGGGCTGTAGGCCCGGTGTCATCAAGTCTGCCTATGACGAGCATCCCTGAATGACCCCGGGCCTACAGCCCTCAACATTTAAAACGAGCGCCTACCTTGGGCGTTGCCCAAGGCTGCAATGATGCCGGACCTTCGGCCCTCAATGCTTTCACAAAAGGGAGATGCTCGACCTCTCCACTTTTCCCTGATGGCATTGGCCTTTAGGCGGTCAGGGCACAAATTCCCAGCGCGTCCCTCTCGCGATGGACTTCAGTGTTGGAGTACCGACTTCAGTCGGCCGAAGCTCCTCAATCGCGCCCTGAGCCGACTGGAGATACTCCAACCCCGGTGCGGAGCGGAGGCGCGCCATCCCACCACCCACTGGTACCGAATCACTGAACCACTGAATTACCGGATCACTAAAAGAGATCTCCTTGCGTATCCCGCGTGGCAGACAGCGGTACGGGCAGTCCCAGCTTCTTGTAAGCGCTGGGCATGGCCACGCGGCCGCGCGGGGTCCGTTTCACATAGCCCTGCATGACCAGATAGGGCTCATGCACATCTTCCAGGGTGCTGGCGTCTTCATGCACAGCCACGGCGATGGAGTTCAACCCGACGGGGCCGCCGGCGAACTTGTTGATGAGCGCGTCGAGGATGCGCTTGTCCATTTCATCCAGGCCGTCTTCATCGATGTCCAGCATGGAGAGGGCGGCGGCAGCGACCTGGCCGCTCACGGCCTGATTGGCGGCGCGGACCTGCGCGTAGTCCCGCACCCAGCGCAGGAGGTGGTTGGCCACGCGAGGGGTGCCGCGGGAGCGCTTGGCCACCTCCCGGGCACCGTCCGACTCCATCTGCACCTGAATGAGGCCGGCGGAGCGCAGCAGGATCTTTTGCAACTCATCCACGGTGTAGTAGTCCAGGCGGTTGGGGATGCCGAAACGGCCTCGCATGGGCGCGGTGAGCATGCCCGCACGGGTGGTGGCCCCCACGAGGGTGAAAGGGGGGAGGTCGATTCGGATGGTGCGGGCCTTTGGCCCCTGGTCAATGATGATGTCCAGCCGGAAGTCCTCCATGGCCGGGTAGAGGTACTCCTCAATACTGGGATGCAGACGGTGGATCTCATCGATGAAGAGGATGTCACGCTCTTGCAGGTTCGTCAGGATGCCAGCCAGGTCCCCGGCGCGCTCAATCTGCGGGCCGCTCGTGGAGTGGAGCTTGGAGCCCACGGCCGTGGCCACGATGTTTGCCAGGGTCGTCTTTCCCAGACCGGGCGGTCCGCAGAGCAGCACATGGTCCAGCGTGTCCCCGCGTTGCCGTGCCGCCTCCACCATCAGTACCAGCCGTTCTTTCACCCGCTCTTGCCCCGTAAATTCGGAAAAGTCCGGTGGGCGCAGGGCCACATCGTACGGAGATTCCGGTGCCGTGGTGGTCTGGTCGTAAAAGGTCTGGCTCAAGCGGCGGGCAAGTTGATGGGACGGGGCTCGGGCACGGGAAGTGCTGTCAGGTACAGGAATAGGGCAAAACCGGGCCAGGCACGAAGCTGGTTCCGCGTGACGAAGACTTAACCGACAACCCTCCCATTTTCCACCATCAATAGTTTAAAGCAGCCTTCTGATTCCTGCATTTCCGGCTTGACGACGCGGGCTCTTCTAAGCGATATGCGAGTCTCTCTCAACATCCTCAAAGGCAACCTCCCGTCTGGTATGACACTCAACAAGTTGATTCGATGCACGCACACCGCAGTTTTGGCGGGTGCTCTCTCCGCGATTCCGGCGTACGCGCAAGTCCCGGGGGCTGGTCCTAAGAAGCTGGTCAAGGAGGTGCAGATCATCTCGGTGGGAGGCGCCAAGATTGATTCCAGCCGTATCATCGCCAACATGGCCACCCGCGAAGGCACGACCTTCGAAGAGGAAGCCGTGGATCGCGACATCAAAAACCTCTACACGACAGGTCTGGTTGAGAGCGTGGATATCTCCACGGTGGACGTGGGTGGTGGGGTAAAGGTTGTCGTCAAAGTGACTGGCCGCGGTGCGATCGGTGAAGTGGCCTTCGTGGGCAACTCCGTGATCGACAGCGAGAAGCTGCGCAAGTCCGTCGAAGTGAAGGTCAACGAGCCCGTGGACGAAGCCAAGCTCTTCGCCGGTGCCACGAAGATCCGTGAGAGCTACGCCAAGAAAGGCTTCGCTGATGTGGGCGTGGAGTACAAGATCGAGTCTCTGCCCACCGCAGGCTTTGTGCGTGTGGTGTACAGCATTGCTGAAGGCCAGCGCGGCATCATCAATGACATCCGTTTCGAAGGCCTGACCGCGGTGAAGGAGAGCACCCTGCGCTCCAAGCTGCAACTCAAGGAAAAGCGCCCCTGGCACCTCTGGGGCAAGAGCGGCAAGCTCAACAACGACGGTCTGCAGGAAGACATCCGCACCGTGGAGCGTGCTGTGCAGGACGAAGGCTATGTTTACGCCAAGGTGGTGCAGGTCCGCCGCGAGCCCGTCAAGGATGACCGCGTGGACCTCGTTTTCGTCCTCGACGAAGGCAAGCAGTACAATGTTTCCGAAGTGGCCATTGAGGGGAACACCGTCTTCACCCACGACGAGTTGACCCCGGCACTCACCCTTGAGACCGGAGCGGCCTACTCCGCCACGGACATCTCCAACGACGAGAAAATGCTCGGCGAGTACTACGGCTCCCGTGGCTACGCTGACGCTCGCATCGACACCAGCGTGGTGCCTGCCGGCCCCTCCTCGGTGAAGATCCTCTACCGCATCGCGGAAGGGGAGAAGTCCTACATCAACAAGATCAACATCGAAGGCAATACCAAGACGAAGGACAACGTCATCCGTCGTGAGCTTGCCTTCGCTCCGGGCGAAGAGTTCAACACCGTCCGCATCGAGAAGAGCCGCAGCCGTCTGTCCAACATGGGCTACTTCAGCCAGGTGGACTTCCGCAACAACCCGACGGGCACCCCCGGCTACAAGGACATTGACATCAGCGTCACGGAGCAGTCCACCGGTTCCATCAACATCGGTGCGGGCTTCAGCTCCATCGACAGCCTGGTCGGCTTCTTCTCCCTCACTCAGACGAACTTCGACATCACCAACTGGCCGAACTTCACCGGTGGTGGCCAGCGCTTCAACCTGGACGTCCGTTACGGTGACAAGCGCCGTGACTTCAGCTTGAGCGTGGTGGAGCCCTGGTTCCTCGGCCAGCGCCTCTCGCTCGGTGGTGAAATCTTCTACCGCGACCTCTACTACCTCAGCGACGAGTATGATCAGCAGAACTACGGTGCTGCGATCAACCTCCGCAAACCGCTGGGTGAGCACGCCTACGCTGAAATCTCCTACACGATTCAGAACGTCACGATCGACAACATCGACGAAGAAGCTTCCCAGGCGATCAAGGATGAAGAAGGGGAGTACCTCCAGAGCAAGATCGACCTTTCCCTGGTCCATGACACCCGTGACTCGGTGTACATCACCCGCAAAGGTCACAAGATCTCCGGTGGTGCCCTTGTATCCGGTGACTTCCTCGGTGGAGATGTCGGCGTGTATGGCCTCAGCTTGGAAGCTGCGCAGTACGTCAGCCTCCCGATGGACATGATCTTCAGCGTGGAAGGTGCTGTGCGCACGGTTGACACCCTCGGTGGTGGCGAAGACGGCGTGCCGATCTTCGAGCGTCTCTTCCTGGGTGGTGCCAACAACTTGCGCGGCTTTGACTACCGCGATGTGGGTCCGAAGGACGAGAACGGTGAGCCCCTGGGCGGCAAGACCTCCGCTTATGCCACGTTTGAACTCAGCTTCCCCATCATTGAGAAGGTCCGCGGTGCGGTCTTCTATGATGTGGGTGTCGTCAGCGGCGACAGCTACGACTGGGGTGGCGATGTGAACTCCGACGTGGGTGTCGGTCTCCGTCTTTTCTTCCTGCCTACCGGCCCAATCCGCCTCGACTTCGGTGTGCCCATGCAGGCTGACGAAGAGAACGACTCCGGCGGCAAGTTCAACTTCAACCTCGGCTACCGCTTCTAAGAAACACTTATCACTGATGAAGGGGCCGCTGCGCAGGCGGCCCCTTTTGCTCTCCGCCTCCACACTTGCCAGCTAGTATCATGAAATACCTCCGTATCATTGCCGTCATCTGTTCCCTTGCCGCCCTGGCTCCCGCCGCCGAACTCAAAATCGGTGTGGTGGACCTCAGCAAGGCCTTCGCTGAATACTACAAGACCAAGGGTGCCCAGTCCCAGCTCAAGGAAAATGCCGACAAGGCCAAAGAGCAACTGGCTGACCGTTTCGCCACGCTGAAGAAGCTGGCTGACGACATCGAGAAGATCAAAAAGGAAGCCCAGGACCCCGTTCTCAGCGAATCCATCCGCGCCAAAAAGCGCTCTGAGTTCGAGAGCAAAGCTCAGGAGATCCGCTCCCTGGAGCGCGACATCAATGAGTTCCGCCAGCTCCGCGAGCAGCAGCTTCAGACGGAAGGCATGCAGCAGCGCAAGGGCCTCTATGAAGAGATCCTGAAGGTGGTGAACGACAAGGCCAAGGCCGACCAGTATGACCTCGTGTTTGACAAGAGTGGCATGGGTGCCATGGGTCTGCCCTTCCTCATCCACGCCAAAGAGGGTACCACCCAGGATTTCACCGCCGAGGTGATTGTGGAGCTCAACAAGGATGCCCCTGCTGGCGGTGCCGCAGCTCCTGCTGCAGAAGAGAAGCCCGCCGCGGCTCCGACCAAACCCAGCACCAAGAAGAAGTAATCTACCGCGCCTCCCGCAGGCAGGAGAGCTTCTCCGGTAAAACCTACTTCCGCCCTGCTTTGAACTTGCGTTCAAAGCAGGGTTTTGCTTTTTAAGCGCATCGTTACCCCAAACCGTTTGTCTTCCCTCCCCATGAACATTTCGCTCCAGGAACTGGCCACGCTGCTCGAAGGCAAGATCACCCACGGCGATCCCTATCTGCTGGTGACTGGCTTTGGCTCGATCCAGGAAGCGGAGCCGGGGCACATCACCTTTCTGGGTAATCCGCGGTACGCTCCGGCGCTCAAAAAATCCCGTGCCAGCGTGCTGCTGACGGGCGAGGATTTTCAGGACATTCCGGAATCCATGGCCGTTATCCGCGTGGCGAACCCGACGTTGCAGTTCTCCATTGTGATCCAGAAGTTTGGCCCGCCCAAGCGGGAGATCCAGACCGGCGTTCACCCCACAGCAGTCATCAGCGAGACAGCAAAGCTCAACCCTGAGCGAGTTTACATCGGCCCCCATGTAGTGATCGAGGACGATGTGGAGATCGGCGATGGAACGGCCATCTACGCGGGTTCCTTTATCGGCCACGGTTCCCGTCTAGGGGAGGGGTGCTTGCTTCATGCCCATGCCGTGATCAAGGACCGCTGCATCCTCGGTGACAGGGTCATTATTCACAGCGGGGCCATGATTGGTACGGACGGTTTCGGTTACGAGTTCAGCAATGGCCGTCACCTCAAGATCGACCAGGTGGGCATTGTGCAGCTGGATGACGACGTGGAAGTCGGATCCTGCACCACCATTGACCGTGCGCGCTTCGGTCGCACCTGGATCGGTGAGGGGAGCAAGATCGACAACCTGGTCCAGATCGCCCACAACGTGATTACGGGGAAGCATTGCCTTATTGTCTCCCAGGTCGGCATCTCCGGGAGCACCCGCCTGGGCGACTATGTCACCATGGCGGGACAGGTGGGAGTGGCCGGGCATCTGAAAATTGGCGACAAGATCACGGTGATGGCCAAGTCAGGGATCACCAAGGATCTCTCGGAGTCCGGCGTCTATACGGGATACCCCGCCAAGCCTCTCATGGAGGGGCGTCGTGCTCTCACCTACCCCGGCCGCGTGCCGGAGATCCTGGACCGCCTGAAAGCGATGGAAAAAAGAGTCCAGGAGCTTGAGGCCAGACTGGGGGCTGGCCAGGAGGCGTGATCTTGGAAGGTGGAAGTGAGTTTTCGGAAATAGCGAACTGTCTTTGACCTCACACAAAGGCACGACGGCACAAAGAAAGGGCAGCCAAGGAACGTCCGCAGTGCAGATGCTCGGTCGAAGCTCTTCCTTGAAGAGGATCGGGCTATGAGCCCTGCCTTGACGAGGCTCAAGCGAGTCAACCCTGGGTGCCTCCGCAGAGGAGGATCAGGTGGGAAAGCTGACAATATCCGCTCTCTCCATCGCTACCTCCATGTCTGCAAGTTTCGCCTGCCCAGCTGATTTCACTCAATTTCGACAGTCTCCGGTTATCCCCGGGTTCGCCGCGACATTCTGCCGCAGTGCGGCTTGTGAGGTGGCGCCGTTCTGTTCTCTCCTGTACCGCAGATCGGCTCCCGGCAGCCTTCCTCCGCTGTTTCCCCATCCTTTGTGCCATCCTGCTCGGCTGGGAGAAAACGGCCCTCCCTGCCTCTTGCCCTTACTTTTTACCGTTTCCTGCGCTAAACTCCCACTATGACTCGATCCAACCAACCTCCCCAGCTGCCGCAGTTCCCGCAGATGCCCCAGATAAAGGTCAGTCTTCGCACCCTTGGTCTTGGGGCGGTAGGGCTGTTCCTCGTGATCGGCGTGCTGACCAGCTTCTACACGGTGCCGGCGGAGTCCGTGGGCGTGGTGCAACGGTTCGGCCGCTACCTGGAAACGAGCGGTCCCGGCCTGCGCTTCCGCATACCCTTCGGCGTCGATCGCGTCACGGAGGTGCCGGTTCAGCGCCAGCTCAAGATGGAGTTTGGTTTTTCCACTGGCTACACCACGAATGAGTACCAGAGCTCCAGGGAGTCCGAGGCGGAGAAGAACATGGTCACGGGTGACCTGAACGCCGCAGAGGTGGAGTGGGTGGTGCAGTACGGTGTGACTGACGCGCGCGCCTACCTCTTCCATCTCCGTACGCCGGAGGCCACCCTTCGTGATGTGGCGGAGAGCGTGATGCGTGAGGTGGTGGGGGATCGCACGGTGGATGAGGTGCTCACCTTCGGACGTGAGGACATCCAGATGGAGGTGCGCAAGCAGCTGGTGACCGTGGTGGACCGCCTGGGCATGGGCCTGCGCGTGGAGCAGGTGCAACTGACCAACGTGCGCCCCCCGCGCCCGGTGCAGCGCTCGTTTGATGAAGTGAGCCGTGCCCAGCAGGAGCGGGAGCAGTTGATCAACCAGGCCAATGGGGAATACAACAAGGTGGTGCCCCGGGCTCGTGGCGAGGCCGAGCAGAAGGTCAGCGAGGCAGAGGGCTACGCCGTGAAACGCGTGAACGAAGCCGAGGGCGACGTCGCCCGCTTCAATGCCCTGCTGACCCAGTATGAAAAGGCTCCTGAGGTGACCCGTCAGCGCATCTACCTGGAAACCATGGCCGAAGTCATTCCCAAGTTGGGCGGCAAGATCATCCTGGATGACGCGGCCAAACAGTTCCTGCCCCTCATGCACCTCCAGCAGCCGCAACCCCAGGTGCCGGTGCCTTACCAGCAGCCCGCTCCCCAGCGTCAGGTCACCCAGCCGGTGCGTTGATCCTGAAACCTCCGGCAACTTTTCATCCGTTTTGTCCCCCATCTTTTTCTCATGAAAGCTTCCATTTACCTCCTGTCCCTGGCAGGTGCCGTGCTGCTGCTCTTTCTCTTCTCCGTCAGCGCCTACACCGTGGGTGAGACCGAGCAAATCATCATCACCCAGTTCGGCGAGCCCGTGGGTGGTGCCATCAACAACCGGCTTGAGAAGAATGAGGCCGGTCTTCACTTCAAGGCACCTTTCATTCAGCAGGTACACCGTTTCGAGAAGCGCATCCTCGAGTGGGACGGTCCTTCTGACTCCATGTCCACCCGTGAGAAGCTCACCGTCGTGGTGAATGCCTTCGCCCGATGGCGCATCGCCGATCCCCTCCGCTACTACCAGAGCCTTCGTGACGAGCGCAGCGCGCTTTCCCGCATCACCGACATCGTCGGCAGCGCCACCCGCGGTGTCGTGGCCAAGCACGACCTTGTAGAGGTGGTGCGCAGCGACAAGACGCGCAAGGTGGAGGTGGAGAAACTCTCGGTGCAGGGCATCGCTGTGGTGACGCAGCTCCCGGCCATCCAGTACGGTCGCTCTGTTCTGGAGAAGGAAGTCCTGGCTGCCGCCGCGGAGAGCGCCAAGGCCTGGGGCATCGAGATCCTGGAGGTGCAGTTCAAGCGCATCAACTACAACCCGGCCGTGAGCGACAAGATCTATGACCGCATGACCTCTGAGCGCATGCAGATTGCCGAACGTTTTCGCTCTGAAGGCGAGGGTGAGGCCGCCAAGATCATTGGTCGCAAGGAGAAGGACCTCCGCGAGATCGAATCCAGCGCCTACCGCAAGGTTCAGGAAATTCAGGGTGAGGCCGACGCCAAAGCCACCGAGATCTACGCCCAGGCTTACAACACCAGCACCTCCGCCGCCCAGCTCTACCAGTTCGTCAAGACCCTGGAGACCTACAAAACCACCCTCGGCCGCGACAGCACCCTCATCCTCACGACGGACAGCGACTTCTTCAAGTACCTGAAGTCCATGAACCCGGAAGGGAAGACGGAACCGGTGGTGACACCCGCAGCGAAGCCAACGCAAGCCAAAGCGTCGCCTGCACCCGCCGTAATGCCAGCACCTGCCCCAGTGCCAACCCCTGCGCCTGCGTCAGCGCCTGTGCCGACTCCGGTGGCGCAGTGATTTGGTGAAACAGCTCCTGGTGGTCTTTGAACCACCGGGGGCAGTGGAGGAACGGGGGGTGTTGTGTATTTCATGGAACCCACGAAGTTGTTTCTTGGCGAGCGCCGGAGCCCCGCTGGCGCATCCACAAACCGGTGGCGGGAGTGCCACTTCAGGAGGGCCGAAGGTCCGGCGTGATACCAGCCTTGGGCAACGCCCAAGGAAAAGATGCCTAACCAACCCCATGAGGGCTGAAGGCCCGGCCTCATCAAACCTGCCCACGACGAGCATCCCTGAATGACCCCGGGCCTACAGCCCTCAACATCTAAAGCTAACGCCAACCTTGGGCGTTGCCCAAGGCTGGGTATCACCCCGGGCTTTCAGCCCTCAGCTCGTTCGCAAAAAGGAGATCATCGGCCCCGCCGCATTTTCCCTTATGGCATTCGCCTTCAGGCGGGACGGCTCAGTGACCAGGAGATCTATGAACACCTGCTGGCCAAAGCCCCAGCCTGGGAAATGGAGTCGCCCGCACTGACCCTTCGCATTGTCCGATTCATGTGGATGTATGTCGATGCCTATACGGAGTAGTCAGGTTCCTCAAACACGACCTGCGCCACTGAAGTGACACAGCCGTCCCGGCTGTGCGTGCTACCGGCGTCCCGCCGGTTTTGTCCGCCGCTCCCGCTAGCACATTTCATGAGCGAGCTGAATTAGTTAGTAGTGCAAGCTTCCGCGTGATTCAGGTGGGCCTATAAGTAAAAAAGGGATTTTGAGTGGCTAGGGTAAAGAGTCAATTCGTGGATAAACCTCTTCAGGGTTTGGGAGGTCTTATCTACAGGGTTGCAATATCAATATGCTACAAAAAAACTAAACAGCGCAAAAAGTGTTCGTTTTCCTCATGCGTAAAAAAGTTCTGCGACAAGTTGAAAAAAGACAATCTTACGCTAGCGATTCACAAAGGAACCTTAGATATGGCGAGGACAAAAAGAGCGCAGAATAGGTGTAAGGATTGCGGTTACACCTGGTACCCCAAAGGCAAGAATCTCTCTCGTCGATGCCCAAGTTGTGGTGGTAGCAACGTTACGTATGCTGGATGTGGATGTCTGGGGCTTGTCGTTGTCGGCATTGGTATCGCATTTTTTGCTTCTATGCTTTCAGGCCCCCGTGAGAGTGCTCCCCCGGCTCAACTTCCGGAATCTCTGTCTCCCTCAAATCCAAGTACTGCTGTTCCAACATCTGGTCATGATTTTGCAGTTGGTACAAAGACTATGGGAACGACAGGAAGCTCGACGGCGACCGCCTTGCAGGCGACATTGGCAGTTCCGACTGACACGCGTACCTGGCGCAGCATCGATGGGCGCGAATTGATCGGAAAGGTTACAGGAATCGACCTTGAGAAAGGGGAAATTACCATCGTCCGTGCAGATGGTCAGGTGTACTCATCCTATCCATTGTCTAAATTGCATCCGGATGATGTTCAATTGATCGCTCCACAATACAGTGTTCCGAAGAAATAGTGGGAACGGTCTATTTATAAGCCCCTTCCTCGGCTTGCCTGTATCAGGCAATTCGCCTACAATAGGAAATGCCCACGGAGAATCAGATACTCGAGTGCATGCCCGTATGGGAAGCGTTGTCAGAGCTCTTCCTGGATGACGAACTGTCTCAGGAGGATTGCCAACGCACGGCGTCGGTTCTTGCGGGGAGCAGATACAGCGTCAAAGAGCTTCAGGAAATACTCCTGCATGAGGTCTATCCGGCCTGCGCTCTGAATTTGATTTGCGTGGCGGGCGCCTGGGGAGCTTGGGGTGAAGATTGGATTCGGGAGCACATCGCTCCGCGATACAACCAGCGGCCCCTTGTTCATCTTCCAGCTTTCCAATGGGGTGCCATTGAAGGGCCGTGGGGCGTCGTGAAAACCCTGCTGAGCGAGCAACGCCAAGAAACAATTTGCGCCAGTTGACGCCCCCAAGCCTCTTGCCTGAAAACGATGCCCCAGCAAGTTCGCCCACATCAGCTCTCCACTTCGTCTCCAGCTTCATCGTGGGAGCTGATAGTGTGGCTGGTTGCCGGAGGCTTCTGCCTGTTGGGCTTTTGCCTGGGTGCGCTCATGTTGTACGTGGCTTGGGATCACAACCCTCAGGGAGAGTTTCGCGACGAAACAGGTGTTCACTGGCTGGCCTGGCTCGGCATCGGTTTCAGCTGGTTCATTGCCGTCGCGGGTATTCCCTGTCTCATGCCCGCTTCCGTTTCGTGCATCTTGTTTCTGGTCAGACGGAGATGATCTGAGTTTGACGAGATGCCGAAGCTGCACCAAGGGCGGTGATTGAAGCAATGCTGAACCCATCCGTCGTCACCATCGCCAATGCCTACTTGGCTTCTCATCTGGGTTGCTCGCCGCACAGTCTGTTTGCTGCTCCATTGAGTATCCAGATCCACGGTGGTGACCTTGCAGACTACTGGGGTGCCTTTGCCATGTTCCGGCATGGGGCGGCGATCGTCTCGTTGCCATCGACCTGTGCGGACAAACTCAAAGGGCTGCTGGCAAAGGTGGTTTCCGATTGCTCACCCGCGAGCTTTGCCAAGGCGCTCGCATCCGTCGCTTCGGTGGTCATCGGTCCTGCGTCCATCGGCTATGCAACCGCCGTCATTCCACCGGAACATCCCGTCAGGTCACTCGTTCCGGGCGACGTTGTTGCCTTTCACGCTTTGCAGCAGGGCTGCGATGCCACGGAGTGGGAACACGGAGGCTGCGTCGCCGGCTCTCCTGCGTCGGGCGTATTCACCAAGGACCAACTGGTGGCCGTGGCGAGTTATGAAGTGTGGGGCGGCACGATCGCCCACATCTCGGTCATCACCCACCCGGATTTCAGAGGGCAGGGCCTCGGCCGCAGTGCGGTGGCGCATGTCGCCCGGCGCGCGATCCTCAGCGGCCTGCTTCCGCAGTATCGCACCCTGGAGTCCAACGCGGGTTCCATTCGTATTGCGGAATCCCTCGGCTTCCAGCAATATGCTACGTCTATGGCGGTACGGTTGAAGTAGTTGATTCTAAGGTTCGAGGCAACGTCTTTGTGGGCGATCCTGCCTGGGGCAGCATTTGGACTGGCTTTGACGCCAAGGGCGGTTATGGTAGTGCGGTGGTACGGTATGGCGAGTGATCGGGGCACGAATTTTGCCCAGTCCAATAACAGGCACTGGGCATGTGCTTTTCCGCGCCAGCAGCCCAGAGTGGTGGTAGGCTTTAGCCTTCCTGCGAGCGACGAGAGTCGTGCGAATGAACGATCCATGCAAGAAAACAGCAGCCCAATGCCCCCTCAAGACAAGCGGTACTACTCTGGAGAGGCGGTGCACGCTGGTGATGTAGTTCGCTTCAACGGCGTGCCGACCATTGTCGTGTTTGTGAATGACAATCGGGAATATCAACCGGGGTTCAGCGCGGAGGAGTGGGCCCACTTGGGTTCTGGGTTCATGTTGCAGGTGGAGAATGGTGCTTTGGTCTTTCTGGAGGAGGCGGACGAAGATCTTGATTTTGTTTGTCGGGCTTGATGGCGTAAACTGAACGGACCAGGGCTTACGCATCTAAATTTACTCCAAGCAAGGTTTGGAGATAGTCTGTACTGAGTCCGGCTTCGAATCTGCGTTGGTTGACCGATTTTTTGGAGTTTGGGTTCTCTCGCTTGATCATTGCATGAGTCAGGCGTCGAAGGGTGGCCAGATTCTCCGCGCTGTAACCTCTTCTAGACCGGCTCTCATCTTCGCCAAAGGTCACATCTAGAACCCAGTGCAGCGAGTTTTCAATCCCCCAGTGAGCGCGTACTGAGGCTGCAATGAGCGCGGCATCGGCTTTCAAACTGCTGATGAAGTAACGCCTTTGCACCGTGGTCTGACCCGCCACGGTGCGCTCGCATTCCACCGCAGCCACGCTGCGCAGTCCCGCCCACTTTTCTGCCCCCTGCAGCCAGCATTCCACTTCCTCACTCACCCAACAGCGACGCACTTCATGCCGGCCGTGCCCATCGCTTTCCTCTTGATGAAAGTTGCCTTCTGCCCTGGCCAGGTCCTCCCCCGTGTCCAAATAGTGGCTGACCTGTTGATGGAGGCTTTCCTGGTTGCTTTTGAGGGCCAGGATGTAGTCCCCCTTTTGCTGGATGATTTTCCTGGCCACCTCCCTCTGGCAGCCCATGGCGTCGATGGTCACGATGCAGCCTTTCAACGCCAGCATTTCCAACAACTCCGGCATCGCGCCAATCTCATTGCTCTTGTCAGCAACCTTGACCTGTCCAAGGCACAGGCTCAATTCACTGGCCCAAGCCCCCACGATGACCGCAGGTGCCTGCCCTTTGTCGACGGCCCCGCGCAGTGCCTTTCCATCAATGGCGATCACCCCTTTGAGACCGCTCTCAAGCCCCTCGCTGGAGAGTTGGCGCAATACACCTTGGGTCCAGAGACTGAAGGCTTCCATGAAGCGCTTGGGATCAAGCAGGCTGAAGACTTTACGGAACGTGTCGTGACTGGGAATGCCGTTGGGCAGGGCAAGAAAGCTCTCCAACCAAGTGCGCTTCAGATTGCCGAAGGCTTCCATATGGGTGTAATGCCCCTGACCGCACAGCATGGCGCAGGTGGCAATCACCAGGATGTCGGCCAGATCATGTCGCTGGGTACGCTGCACCCTCCAGTCATCAATGCTCTGAAAAACTTCACGAAGGTTGCTGTCAGGAGATGCAGAGGCGGAAGACATGCCCCACTTCATTCACACATCTTAACTAATTTCCACGTGCTTTGTAAAAACTAGATGCGTAAGCCCTGCTGAACGGACGCTTTATGCGTTGAAGTCATTAACGACGCGCAATCAATCTCCCTGAGATCCCGCAGATTCAAGATTCCTACCGCCAACCTTTCGTATTGATGCAACCCATCGAGTTCCACCATGCCTCCGAAGAAGAAATTGAGAAACTCGCCTCAGCTTTTTGTGACCAGCACGGAGATGAAGCGAACGGCATCATTCCTGATGAAGAGTACGACAAGCTGTTTGATCACCTGGCTGCCACACTTCGTAAACATGCCACCTTCACCGAAAGCAGTCTGGATGCCGATGCAGCCTTCAGCGGCTACCGCTATGTGGATCAGATCCCTTGGATCACCATCGTTCCTCGGAAGGCGGCCGGTCCATCCGTAGCCTTGGCGGCAGCACTAGAGGCCGTCAGCGCTGCCTATCGTCCTTTGGCAGTTTCGTTCGACTTCGCTTCAGGGGCGTTGCTTGTACTGCCGCCCAATCGCGTTTACACGACCTTCGCCGCATCTGTACTTGCCCCGATAGTTGAAAGTAGTTCCCAACCATCGCACTCATGACGCTCACCAAACTCCAATTGCGGTCGCTGAAAGTCTATTTGGGCTGGCACACTCAGCCACCCACTTTCTGGGTTCTTGCTCGATCAAGTCTTCGGTCCTGGTTGGCATTGGCCGTCGTCGCGGGGCTGGGGTATCTGGTCGTAGAATCGGGCTATCCAGAGGCGGGTTGGTTGGTCATTGGCATCATGGGTGGAGCTTTCTTGCGCGACATCGGGCGTTACCGAGTTTTGCTAAAGGTGTGGCCAGCTCACGATGACGTTACAGACTGGGAACGGGTGAAATCTGTGCTCGAGGAACAGGCTGGAACAACGAAGAACCACGGCTAGCCGCAGCGCCGGGTTTGAACGTTTTGGCAGGCTGACTCCAGCCGGTGCGATTGGGCTCAACTACGTGGAACGATCTCCTGACTAGCAATAGATACCCGATGAACTCACCGCAGGCACGGCTCGAAAGCGCCCTTCGCGAAGCTGACCCGGCTCGAGCAGTGCTCGTCTTGGCGCGCTGCTTTCGTGATGAAGGGATGAGTCAGCTCGAACTTTATCGCTTGTACGACTCGTTTCGTGCCCTTCATGAAAACGACAAGAATGAAAGGCTGTATGATGCCATACTGGATATGATGGATTGCATCTCTGGATGGTGCAGTCCCGGCAATCGCCTCTATGAGACGGACCTATCGGCTGGCGAATTTTGAAAGGGAGACTCCTGGCGCTGCCGCCCATCTATCCGCTAATATGCTGTTTGAAAAATAATGCCCCGCCTTTGCATCAGCGCCGACACCCACGGCAAGCACAGGGATTTGACCATCCCTGAATGCGACTTGCTGATTCATTGCGGAGACTTCTGCAACATCGGACAGCAAGAACAGGAGACGTTCGAAGACGTTGACGCCTGGTTTGCCGAGATTCCCGCTGGTCAGATCATTTGTATCGGTGGAAATCACGATGCCCTGCTGCAAAACCGGGAGTTTCGCTTTTCTCAAGCCATCTACCTTGAAGATGAAGGCATTGAGGTGGGAGGGTTGAAGGTCTATGGATCACCCTGGTGTCCCGACCTCGCAGGATTTGCATTTTATGCTAAAGAGCAGGACTTGATGACGAGATGGAGTCAGATCCCTGAAGGCATCGACATCTTGTTGACGCACACGCCCCCGTTTGGAGTATTGGATGTGGCCAGTGCAGGCGATGTCCATCTCGGCTGTCTGCACTTGCGGAGGGAGGTGGATCGCATTCGCCCGCAGATTCATGCGTTCGGCCACGTGCATGCCAGCAGCGGTGTTTTGACGGAAGGCGGGATCCATTTTGTGAATGCTGCCGTGGTAGGTGGTCCAGCTGGCAAGGTTAGGAGCAAGCCGGTGAGTGTCGATGTCGTGTGTGCTCGGGGTAGTGTTCAGCTCTCGAATCTCCTGCTCGAGAGAGGAGGCGAGGGGAACCGGTGATGTCGATAACGCCTACTCTGGCTACCAACTACGGCAACTTCTACGCATTCCTGACAGGTGTGCCTGTCATGCTTCTGGTATGCAGCTTGGGTGTTATTGCTCTGGTGTGGAGGCTTCGTGCCTTGGCCGTCATATCGAGGTTGCTGTTTTTTGCGATGACAGTGTGGTTCCTGGCTTCGCTTGAGGATGCGCGCGAAGTTGACGTGAACGCTACGATTATGGTGGCAATTGTGGCAGCAGGGATGGGATTGACGCTGCTGGTTTGGAAACGTGCGTCGTCACGAGCAGGCGGCGGAGATTGAGCATGTGGCTGCGTTCGTGAGAACGCGGTCAGGCTGGGTGAGTTGGAGGGGCGTGGCGAAACATGTCCCTGGATGGCTTGAACGATTCCGCATTCTCACGAATGCAGCCACGACGTCCTCGCTTGTCACCTCTATCCCACCGACAGGCGCTGGGGACGGTGCCGCTCGAAGGTGGTCACATTGAGGTCGTGAAAGTGGGTTCTCGCGCTCCCTATACGAGGAACGTAGGAAGCAAGTCTTGCTGACCGCCGTGAGTGCGGCACAGAGAAGGACAATGCTCTGGCAAAAGAGGCTCGGGTGCAGATTGGCGAGTTGCTGGCTTTACATGAGGGGAGGTCAAGCAACGGTTGGTTGGACGTGAATTGACACCGGACGGTGCAGCTCCTCTTTGGTCAGAACAACACAGCCGCAGTTTGAAAAGTTGGAGTATTCCGCGACGGTTACGGTTAAGTTCGAGCTCAAATAGTCCGGCACATTGCTTGATCCCGGATTCGATTGTTCCGATAAACCTGATGGTGACACGAAGACCAATGAATTCCATCCAAGGATACCACCTCATTACCCCCGCAGACCTCGCCTGGCGTCCTTCCAACCTGATGCGGATTCCGAATGCCGACTACCTGGAACGCACGGGCAGCGAGAACTTGGGAGCGCGGCTCTGGCGTCTGCCTCCCCAAAGCGCCAACACTCTGCACAAACACGTGCGGACCGAGGAGTTCTACTTTGTGCTGGAGGGAACCGGTCGTATTCGGGTCGGTGAGGACACTCTCACTGTGCCGAAGCACGGTGGCGTGCTCGTAGGACCAGAAATGCTACGGCAAGTGTTCAATGACACGGACGAAGAGGTGTTGTGGCTCATCGTAGGCGCGCCTGAACTCGAGCTGGAACCTGATCAGGTGGGCGACATGAGTCTCTATTACCCAGTGGAACCCACCCAGTTGCCTCCTGAACTCGACGGGGTAAACTGGCCGCCGAAGTAATTAGCTTGCTACGCTCCCCATCCAGATAACGGCTCCGCCATCGAATTTCTGGATCAGCCATCCGGCTTTCCAATAAGTTGTATCTCCTTCCGAGCCCATGAAACCCGATCCACGATCTGTGTATGGCAAAGTCCGCTTCGTCGCGTTTGGCGAGGACTACAAGGTGCGCGTGGTGAGGGTGGGTGGAGATCTCAGTGTGCGAAGGGTCAGCATGGGGGCTTTTAGCCCTGGCCTGTGGGAGGAGGTGAAACTGGGGGAAGACTTCAGGATTCGTATCGTAAAGATGGGTGAGGATTTCACGGTGCGCTATGTGCGGCTGGAGGGCGCGTGAAGTGCGGGAGGGGGCGGTTGCCAAGACACGGGTGGAACCTTGTGGCTGCGTTCGTGAGAACGCGGTCCGGGAGGGGGAGAGGATGCTATGGCGATGAATAACATTGCGGGGTCGCTTGGGCGATTCCGCATTCTTACGAATGCAGCTACGAGCAACAAGTTGCGACCTCAGGGGGGCATAGGCGTGGGAGGAAGCTTGTGGCTGCGTTCGTGAGAACGCGGTCCGGGAGGGGAAGAGGATGCCATGGCGATGAATAACATTGCGGGGTTGCTTGGGCGATTCCGCATTCTTACGAATGCAGCTACGAGCAACAAGTTGCGACCTCAGGGGGGCATAGGCGTGGGAGGAAGCTTGTGGCTGCGTTCGTGAGAACGCGGTCCGGGAGGGTGAGAGGATGCCATGGCGCTGAATAACATTGCGGGGTTGCTTGGGCGATTCCGCATTCTTACGAATGCAACCACGAGCTACGAGCTACGAGGTGCGAGCATCAGGCCACGAGCAACCTGCCACAAATCTCGCTCCTCATTGAGCCCGCCGGGAACTTCAAGCTACGACACGCCGACCAAACGAAACTTCAAAAACCACCAAGAACCAAGAACCTCTAAGCCGCCTTCCCCGTGAGAGGCACCACCTCTTGGTGCTTTCCTAAAACCCAGCCGCTCGCGCGATAAGTTTTCAGGAGACGGGCGGAGTCCTCTGCGCGGGCGAACCATGCCACTTTGGTGAGGGCATCGGCCAGCATGGCGGTGGGAGCGGCGACGGTGACGCTGCGGCTGCCGGGATTGGCGCGGCGGGTGTGGGGATGAATGAGCGGGGCCACCCAGGCCCCTTCGGGCAACTTTTTGCGGCTGAAGTAACTGCCGGTGGTGGCCAAGGCACCATCCTTGAGCTGGATGGCGTGGTGGGAGGTGCCGGGTTCCGACGGATCACGCAGGTTCACCAGCTGCGACTTGGCACCAAACACCCGCAGATCGCCGCCCGCGTTGACAATGCCGCTTAGACCACCGATGCCGCGGAGGATGTCCACGGCCTTGTCCACAGCGAAGCCTTTGGCAATGCCGCCCACGTCCACATAGGCACCGCCGTAGAGCCGGGCCTGGTGATTGTCGTAGAGCTTGATGATGCCGAAGCGGCACAGTGGCGGCACCTTGGTGCCCTGCCCGGGGAGATAACCCAGATGCAGCAGCGAGCCGGCAATGCACACGTCAAAAAGTCCTGCCGTGTCGTTCTTCAAATTTTCAGCGCAGCGCAGCACCTCGATGGTCCACGGGTGCAGCGGCACGGGGCGGCCGCGACCGTCTGTATTGAGACGGGAGATGTCGCTGTGCGGATCGTGAAAGCTCATGAGCCTGTGCACCCGTTCGATCTCGGTGAAGGCGGCTCCCGCCAGGGTGTGCAGCGTTTTTTCGTCCCGCTTGCCCTCCAGCGTGATCTCCACCAGCGTCCCCAGCAGAGGGCGGGCGCGTTTGATGCGGTTGTACTCCGGCATGGCAGTGAGAGAAGAGGGGAGGCGGGAAGGACGGTGACGAAGTCTCAGCACACCGTGAATGCGGTGGCCGGCACAGGCGAGGGGCTCGAGAAGGCAATCGCGTGCGTGTGCAGCAGGCGGCGCACGCCGTCGGTGATGCTGCCACAGGAGAAGGTGGCACCACTCAGGTGGCGGATGTCCCCGCCCACCGTGAGATCAGAGTGCACCGTGGCCCCCACGAACTGCTTGCGCCAGGAGGCGTTGCGCACCTGCTGGCCGTAGGCCTCGCGGTACGCCATCACCTCGATCTGCTTCACCTGCCCGCTGGTGGCGATGCCGCAGGCATAGGTGATCTCCTCGTGTTTACCTGTCACCGTATCGAGGAGAAACAATCCTCCACCCGGGGTGCGCCAGGCGCGGACATGGCGGTCCCTCACCTTCACCCCAGAGGCCTGTTCCACTTGGCGCTTCTGGCGTTCGGTGAGGATGAGGGATGCTTCCGCAAGCGTCTCTCCGGGAAATATCAGCCGCTGGGCCTGTTCCAGGCTCAGGAACACCTCGGCATGGCAGACCAACGGGGCCGCGGGCAGGCTGGCGACGCTGGCGATAAAGCGGACAGTCATGACGGAGGGGGAACGCTCGAACGCTGAAGTGGAGGGCAGGTTATTTATTGAGATGGAATCGCAAGAGTAGTGCGCGAAATCGAAGCTGCAGTCAACTGTTATTTGCGAACAAGTCTCAACAGCGCGCGATTTAAAGCGACAGGGCCGGGGATTTCCATGGGGGAAGTGCCGCTAGTCGATAATTCCAGCATCCAAGCGCAACCTTTCCGCGCAAAAAGTTGTGTGACCGCGCCAACCCTGCTAACGATGTCTCTCGCCACTTACGGCGGCGTGGTCACGAGGCGTGACTGGGCCGGGTGGCCTGCCAGCGGGGACCGGGATGTCCCCTTGTTTGAGTGTCCCATGGATCAGGAATCGGATGAAAACCTCATGCTACGTGTTGCCGCGCGGGATCAAGCCGCGTTCGGAGCACTGTACGACCGGTTTTCTGGCTCTCTTCACGCGTTGGTGAGGCGCATTTTGGAGGACGATCAGGAGGCGGTGGAAGTACTACAGGAGGGGTTTCTCTACCTGTGGGAGCACGCGCCGTCCTACGACCCCACTCGCAGCAAAGCCTTCACCTGGGCTGTGGTTGTTTTCCGGCACAAGGCCATCGACCGCCTGCGGGCTCTGCGTCGTCGCAGCCGTGTGGCGGACAAGGCGGCAGAACTGCTGCCTCCTCTGGATGATAGCGCGGAGCGCTCGGATCAGGCTGCAGACCGCCAGGAGCGTGCGGAACTGGTGCGTCAGGCCCTGCTGGCCCTGCCTGAAGACCAGCGCAAATACATTGAATGGGCCTTCCTTAAAGGTTACACCCATCATCAATTGGCAGAACTTTTCGGAGCCCCCTTGGGCACAGTGAAAACCCACATCCGCCGCGGTCTGGTGCGACTGCGCGACTTGCTGAAAGGAGGTCTGTCATGACAGATCGTCAGGAAGAACAGGCCGCCATGTACTCGCTGCATGTGCTGGACGAGCATGACAAGCGCATCTTGCGCAGTGAGATGAAGGTGGACGCCCGCCTCCGCGAAGCCGTGGCCGAGTTTGAGGAAACGGCCGCCGAAATCGCCCACCTGCTGCCAGAAGAAGCCCCTCCACCGGAGTTGCGTGCACGTCTCCTTGCAGAGATCCGCCGTTCCAAGCGCTCGAACATCGTTACCGGGGTCGTCTTTGGGTTCATTCGCAGTCCGTGGGTGGCATGGGCTGCTGCGGCGGGACTTGCCTTTGGTGCCTTCCGCCTGTGGGAGGAAAAGCAGCAGATCGCCGCCCAGATTCCGGCTCTTCAGGCGAGTGAAGTGCGGGCCAAGGAGGAGACTCAACTGGCCGAGCAGGCCAAGACAGAGCTTGAGCAGAGACTGGTTGCTGCCACGTCCAACACCGCGGCTCTCACGGCTGAGGTGTCCCGGCTCAAGCAGGCCAATGCCGTCTCCAGCATGGAGATCGCGACGCTGCGCTCCGGGATCAAGCGCTATGAAGAAGGCGTGGCCGTGGTGGTCTGGGACAGCAACGCCCAGCAGGGCCAGCTGAAAATGGACAAGATGCCGCCTGTGCAGCCCAACAAGGATTACCAGCTCTGGGTCATCGACAAGGCCAAGACCAAGCCTGTGGATGCCGGGGTGGTGAAGGTGAACGACCGTGGGCGAGCCACCATCACCTTCAAGCCTGTGCAACCCATCACCGACGCCTCCCGCTTCGCCCTAAGTGTGGAGAAGGAAGGCGGCGTGCCTGAAGGGGAAGGCAGCATCATCATGATCAGCCCTTAGGTCCAGTGCGCCAGTGGGCGGTGCGTCAAGGTGTTGGGGCTGGAGTCGTACTTGGTGCGGGTTCCAGCTTCCACAGTGCTGGAGCGGTCAGTATAAGGAGCGAGGGACATTCCTGTCCCGGGCCCTGAACGTCCTGTCTTGCCTGAATGGTTGTCCGCCCTTTCCAACACCAACGGAGAGGGTTGGAGTTCCGCGTTTACGCGGTGAGGCCGCGCCCCATCGCATGACTCTACTCGCTGGGGCGGCATTCAGAGGGCGCACGGCAACGCTGAAACTTCAACGACCAACAACTTCCGCAAGCTGTCCGACATACCAAGTACTCGGGTGCCCCCCCCAACACCTTGACGCACTGCCCACTGACACACTGACGTACTGGCTCAGACGCACCGACGCACTGGCTCAGACGCACCGACGCACTGGCTCAACCAAGCTTCCGCTTCAGCAGGTAATACAGCGTCTCCAGCCTCCCCACCTCGGCTCCGGCGTTGGCCGCACGGCGGAGGGGCTCACCCCAGATGGCGTCGAGCTCGACTTCACGACCTTCTTCGTAGTCGATGAGGCTGCTGGTGCGGTAGCCGCCCATGGCCTTGGTGGATTTGATCATGTCATCCGCCAGGGAGGAGGGGATCTCGCAGCCCAGCTTGCGCGCGGCTCCGATCACCTCGTGCATGAGGGCGCGGACGAGGTAGGTGAGGGAGTCGTCGGCGAGCATCTGGGCGGTATCCAGGCCGGTCCGGCCTTCCCCCCCAACGATGGAGAGGCCGTTGAAAGGGATGTTCCACACCAGCTTGCGCCAGCGGGCGGTGGCCAGGCTCTCCTCCACGTTGCAGACGATGCCGCACCGCTTGAACTCGGAGGCGATCTCATGCGTGCGCGGTTGGGGCCAGCCGGAGTGCTCGCCCAGGGCAATCAGGCCCTGCGCGAGGTGCTGGATCACCCCTGGCGCGGTGCGGTTGATGCACACGTGGCAGAGGCCGCCCAGCACCCTTTCTGCTCCGTAGTGCCCGGCCAGCAGTTCCTCGTTTCCCAGGCCGTTTTGCAGCGTGAGCAGCATGGACTTTTCATGCAGGAGCGGCGGGATGATCTCGAGCAGCGCCTCGTTTGAGGTGGTCTTGAGCGCGATGATGACCAGGTCACACGGGCCGATCTCATCCGCGGTGCGGTGCACCTTGACCCCCTGGAGATGGGCGTCGCCCTGCTTGCTCAGGATCTTTAGGCCATGGCGTTTCACCTGGTCATAGTCGCTGCGCATGAGGAAGTGCACGTCCCGCCCGTACTGGGCCAGACGACCGCCGTAGTAGCAGCCAACAGCGCCGCTTCCGACGATGGCGATGCGGTAGTCGGGCAGATGATGATTGAAAAGCGCCATGGGGGAACTGGGGAAAAGGGCGAAAGGGATGGGGTGACGACCCATCCGGGGATGAAGCCGCCATTTTGCCTACGCCTCAAGCGGTTCCCACGTTGCACCCGCGCCGGGGCGTGGCATGATCCAGTGCAAATGTCGGAGCCACCCCGCCGCCGTCGTCGCAATCCTGTACCCGAGCATCGCTGGTTCGATGAGGACGAGGAGCAGGACGTCGTGGTGCCACGCCGTCGTGGGCGCGCTCGCGATGAGGAAGGCGAGAGGGACCCGCCCCGTGAGCGGGGTCGGCCCCGCAAGGAGCCCTCGCCGTCCGACAATGAGCCACGGCAGGAGAGCCAGACCGGCTGGGGCCCGCCTTCCAAGTTGACCTGGTTGCTCTTTGCCCTGCTGGCCACCGTGCTGGGGGTCTTTGCGTATCTGCGGGATGAATCTCCCCCGTTCGACAGCGATGTCATGCCCGGGCCGGCGGAAGGCAGCCCCCCCTCAGACATGGCGGCTGTACGTCGCCTGAAGGCCATGCTCTCTGCGGCGCAGTCCGTGCGCCGGGAGGGCCTGCCGCAGACTCCTGTGTGGCAGTGGGACACGCCCACCCTTTCCGCCCTGCTGGAGCAGCACAGCGCGGTGCTGGATAACTTCCGCGATCTCCTGGAGGAAAAGGATCTGGAGTGGCAGCCGCGCTCTGTGGAGTGGAAAAAGGCCGACTTCGGCGCGGACCGGGCCTGGCCTGCCGTGGTGCTCATGAAACAGGTGGAGAGCGCCTACCTCTCCCGTCGTGGGCAGGAGGAGGCGTCGTTCCTTGCCGCCATCGACTTGGCCGTGCTCGGCGGGCTGCTGGAGCAGCTCGATGCCTGGCCCTCCCTGATGGACCGCTCCCTGGCATTTCACGAGGCGTCAACCGCCTCCCTGGCCGAACTCCTGCGCAACACCCAACTGGATGCGGGCCGGCTTAAGCGGCTGCAGGAGGTGGAGTTCAAGCCCTTCACGCCCTCCATGGAGCGGTTGCGCGCCGCCATGAAGGGCTTCTATGCGTACGAGCGGAAGCTCCTCATCGGTCCCGCGCAGGATGAACCCCCACTGCCGCCCTATTACCTGCCTGCGCGCACCGGGTGGATTTTCTTCAAGCCTCACGCCACGCTCCGCCAGTTCGCTGACAGCTTCCGCGAACTCCAGAAAGAGCCCGTGCTGGCGGCCTATGCGCGGGGTGGCAAGATGTCCTCCCGCCTGGAGCACCGCCTGCCCACCCGGCGCCCGCTTTTTGACCCCAACTGGTCCGGCACGGAGTACTACCAGTCCCGCATTGGGTTCTATGAAACGCTGCCTGACCGCGTGCATCTGGCCCGTTTCCGCCATGAGGCGGTGATGACTCTCTTTGCCATCCGGCGCTATGTCATCACCGAGGCCCGCCTGCCCGCTACTCTGGACGCGCTGAAAGGCAGCTACATCGACTCCGTGGGCATCGACCCCTACACAGGCGAAGCCCTCCGCTACAATCCCGAGAAAGGCTGCCTCTACTCCATCGGCAGCGACTACCGCGACGAGGGCGGCAAACCCGGCCCCGTCGCCTTTGCCGACGCCACAGAGCCCACCGTGGCGATTGGCATTGGCATGGCCCGGGCGGGGTGAGGACGGTGAATCAGTGCGTCAGTGCGTCAGTGCGTCAGTGCGTCAGTGCGTCAGTGCGTCAGTGCGTCAGTGTTGCACGTTATGTCATGAACCCGGAGGGTTCGCCATGGGTGCTCCACGCCAACCAACTCCGTCCCTGATGCTCTCCCAAGGTCCACTGGTTTACCGTTTTACTGAATTACTGAACTACCGATTCTCCGGATCGCCTCGCGCCCGCCCACATGCTTGGCCGTCTCCGCCGCCATCTCACTGGCCACGCGGGCGCAGCGGCGGGCGGGCCACTGCTGCATCCAGCCGTGCAAAAAGGCTCCATGGTACACATCCCCGCAGCCCGTGGTGTCCACCACGTTCTCGACCTTTACCGCGGGTTCATGAAATGATGGCTCCCCCCGTGGCCAGATCCAAGAGCCCTTCACGCCATCGGTGATGACCAGCAGCTCCGGATCATCCTTGCGCAATATCTCCGCGGCGGACTCAAGGCTGCCCGCCCCGGTGAAGGCGCAGGCAAACTTGCTCGCCAGGATGCGCAGGCCGCTGCCCAACACCAGATCGCGAATGGATTCGCGATATCTCCCGGCCCCGCCGTCGAAGGACACCGGCACCCCGGCCTCCTGCGCCCACGTCAGGGCCTGTCGCGCCGCCGTTTCATGCCGGCCGTTGAGATGCACCAGACCCACTTTGCCAAAGGATTTGCTTAGGATCACCTCAGCATCAGGTTCGGGGCAGTTCGCAGGGTGGAAAAAGATGTGACGGGCCCCGTCGCGCTGTCGCACGAGGATGTGGGCCAGGGCCGAACGAGCGCCCGGGTGGATGGCGATCGACTCGGTTCGCACTCCCAACATTCGCAGCTCCTCCAGGATCGCCTGTCCGACGGCATCGTCCCCCTGAGTGTCCAGCAGCCGTGCGGGCGTTCCAAGGGCCGCCATCACACACAAAGCCGTGGCCACCGGTCCGCCGCCCTGTTCGTGCAACTCCAGAGCCTGGGTGACGCCATCCCCCTGGGGGAACTCTGGAACCACCACAAATCGATCCCAGGTGGCAGCGCCCACGCCCAGCACCTCTTTTGCGGGAAGTTCCGGGCTGGCAAGGGGGGCGGGAACGTAAAACATGCCCTGGATCTTAAGTCGAAAAGTGAAAAATGATAGCCCGCCGGAATTGCAGCCGTAGCCCTCAATTCTTGGTTGTCATCCTACTTCACCTCTCCCAAACTCCGCGCCCATGAGTCAAAGTCCTGTATTAACTTCAGATAACACCCCATGGTGGAAGGGCCTCACGAGCTACCACTGGTTCGTCTTCGCCATGGCATCCCTCGCTTGGATGTTCGACTGCCTTGACCAGCAGCTCTTCATTCTGGCCCGTGGATCGGCGATGAAAACCCTGCTGCCTGAGGGGTATGACGCCAGCCTTTATGGTGGCTATGCGACATCCATCTTTGTGGCAGGTTGGGCGACAGGGGGGCTGATCTTCGGTTCTGTGGGCGATCGCATTGGTCGCGCCAAGACGCTCACCATCACGGTGCTCATGTACTCCGTTTTCACAGGTCTCTCGGCTTTGTCCAAAGGCTGGATTGACTTTGCCATCTACCGTTTCATCACGGGTCTCGGAGTAGGCGGCGTCTTCGGCCTTGCCGTGGCTCTCACCGCTGACGCTCTTCCTGACCACGCCCGTGCGGGTGCTCTCGGCACGCTACAGGCACTTTCCGCGGTGGGGAACGTCGCCGCAGGTCTCATTAGCATGTGGGTGGGCGGCCTGGTGGAATCCAAAGCCATCAGCCCTGATTTCTCCTGGAAATTGATGTTCCTTGTCGGGGCCGCGCCAGCGTTCCTGGTGGTGTTCATTCAGCTGAAGCTGAAGGAGCCTGAAAAGTGGGTTAAGGCCCGTGAAGCTGGTCGCGTGGCCGGGGTGGCCTTTGGGTCGTATGCTTCTCTCTTTGGCGTCGCTCGCTGGCGTCGCTCCGCCCTCTTGGGCATGGTGCTCTGCGTAGCCGGAGTGATTGGCCTTTGGGGTATCGGGTTCTTCAGCCCGGAGCTGGTCGGCGGGGTGATCGAGAAGTCCCTGGTCGAGGCCAATGTGCCAGCCAATGAGATCGCTGGTGCCAAGGCTCGCTGGATTGGGATCAACTCCATTGTCCAGAACATCGGTGCATTTATCGGCATGATCCTCATGACGAAACTGGCACAGAAGATGGGGCGCAAGCCGGCCTTTGCCATCGCCTTTGTGGCAGCCTTGCTGGCCACGGTTGGCTTCTTCCAGTTCTTCGGTGGCAAGGGTGATGTGTGGATGAGCGCCATCATGGGCGGGTGCCAGCTTGCGCTGTTTGCCGGCTTCGCCATTTATCTCCCGGAACTCTTTCCCACCCGTCTGCGTAGTACTGGTGTCAGCTTCTGTTACAACGTCGGTCGTTTCGTGGCGGCAAGTGGTCCCTTCACGCTGGGTGCCCTTCAGGCGCACCTCAAGGCCGGGGCGACCACGACGGAAGCAAAGCTGGATGCCTTCCGCAATGCGGCAACCTACATGAGCGGCATCTTCCTCCTTGGATTGATCGTGCTCTTGTTCCTTCCCGAGACCAAAGGCAAACCCCTGCCGGAAGACTCCTAGTCCTTATTCCTGTTTCTGAATTTTAAGGGGAGAAGGTCTCACGGCCTTCTCCCTTTTCTTTTTTTTGCAATCCACCGGGTGATCACACTCGCAGAACGAGGCGGGATACGCTAGCCTGCCGCCATGACTGCCCAAGAACTTGCCGCCTCCGCCAAGAGCGATCCAGCTCCGGCGGAAGATCTCTCGGAAGAGGCCAAGGCCCTCTGGTTCGCCAAAAAAGGGGACTGGCACGAGGCTCACGAGATTGCCCAGGAGATTCACACCCCCATGGGCTCATGGATCCATGCGCTCTTGCACCTCATTGAGGGAGACATCAGCAACGCCGGCTATTGGTACGCCAAGGCCCGCAAGCCCAGCAAACGTCCGGCGGAGATCGATGCCGAGTGGAACACCATCGCACGGGAGGTGCTGGGATCATGAGCGCCGGTGAAATTTCTCCTCCACCCATGCCGCCACCCTCCGGCGGGGGGCCGCCGCTGCTGCCCGGGCACGTGCCCATGAAGTCCCGCTGGATCACCTGGGTGCTGGTCTCGGTGCTCCTGCCAGGTCTGCCGTGGCTCTTTGCGGATGAAGACAAGGACGGGTCCATTCTCTTCGGACTCACGGCTATTGCGCTGCTTTCCCAGCTTGCCGCCTCCATCTGGGTGGCGGTGGGCCTCTCGCGAAACCGCGGCATGGGGGTCGGCGCCGCGATTGGCTTCTCCATCGTCTTCATGCTTGCCAGTGTGGCCATCGGCACCGCTGTCTGGTTCGTCGCCTGCATTGGGTTCCTCTCCACGCAGAACTGGCACTAGTCCTCCCCCCCGCCCTTTTTCCTCATTCCCTCCCATGTCATCCCGGACTCCTGCGGGCTCCAGCATCCTGCTGAAGGAAACCACCTCCCGTTGCCCGGTCTGCGGGATCAAGTGCCCTGCCCGCGTGGTGAAGCGGGCTGGCCAGGTGCACATGGAGCGCACCTGTGCCCTGCACGGTGACTTCAGTGCCTGCCTGGCCAGTGACGAGCGCTTCTACTGGCTGGCCCAGGGCAGTGATGAAAACCGGGGTGGTGCCTGCTGCTCCGGCGGGGCCTGTTGCTCGGCAGAGGGGGCACCCGCAGGCACGCTGGGGCGCAATGCCGCCGGCCGGGAGGAGGGCCCCTTTGAGGTGCTCTCCACCTGTCTGGCGCTCATCGAGATCGTTAACTCCTGCAACCTGGCCTGCCCCACCTGCTATGCAGACTCGCCCATCGGCACCGGCATGAAGGTGGATGCGGTACCGCTGGAGGAGATCCAGGCCCGCGTACAGGGGGTGGTGGACCGGAAGGGCGGCATTGAGATTCTCCAGCTCAGCGGAGGGGAGCCCACCCTGCACCCGCAGCTTTTTGAGCTTTGCGCCTGGCTCAAAGCTCACCCTAAAATCGACTTCACGCTGATCAACACCAACGGCGTCCTTCTGGCGAAGGACCCGGATTTTGCGAAGCGGCTCAACTCAGCCTTCCAGGGCACAGGGGTGCAGCTCTACCTCCAGTTTGATGGCGTGCAGAGCGCCGGTCAGAAGGCCTTGCGCGGCGGGGACCTGCGCGCCATGCGGGAGCAGGCCCTGGCCCACTGTGCCGCCGCGGACCTGCCTGTCACGCTGGCCATGGCCGTGACGCCGGACAACCTGCCCAACCTTTGGGACGCCGTCAGCTACGGACTGGGCCAGACCTCCGTCCACGGCATCACGTTTCAGCCCGTGTTCGAGAGCGGTCGTGGGTTCGCCGCCTCGGCCCGGGGGCATGCGACGGGCGTTCCAGCCTCCCCCTTCCAAAAGACCGTCCGGTCCAGGACGGACCGGCTCAACACGGCAGACATCCTTCTCAACGTCGTCGCCCAGTCGGGCGGAAAACTCAAGTTCGAGGACTTTACACCGCTGCCGTGTGGCGATCCCAACTGCGCCACCATCGGCTACCTCATCCGCCAGGGGGCCAACGTCTGGCCGGTGAGCCAGTTTCTGGATTTCACCCAGCTTCAGGGCTTTCTGCAGGACAAGATGCACTACACCCTGGACGACCTGGCGAAATGTGGATGCGACAACACCGAGCTGGGCGAACTCCTGAAACTCATGGAGCGCACCCGCAGCATGGCCTTCCGCATCATGGTCAAGCCCTTCATGGATGCCTGGACCTGGGATGAGGACCGCATCGACCGCTGCTGCACCCATGTCATCCGCCCGGATGGGAAGCTGGATTCGTTTTGCCGGTACTACTCGGGATTCCCGGATGCCAAGCCAGCACCGTGAGGCCCGCTGCGCGGGAGACAAAAGACTGCCAGACACCAGACGCAAGACTTGAGGCCTGGGTAGTCTGGAGATCAGGGATGCGGTGAACGAAGAGCCTGACCGATCAAAAGCGGAACTCCAACCTCTCCGTTTCGCCAGCAGGGTTGGAGTTCCGTCCCGCATGCGGGACCAATGCCATCAGGGAAAAGCTGGTGAGGTCGATGATTCGCCTTTGGCGAACGAGCTGAGGGCTGAAAGCCCGGCATGATAGCAGCCTTGGGCAACGCCCAAGGTTGGCGTTGGTTTTAGAGGTTGAGGGCTGTAGGCCCGGGGTCATTCAGGAATGCTCGTCGTGGGCGGGATTGATGAGGCCGGGCTTTCTGCCCTCCGATTCTCTTTCAACCCCTAACCTGGGGCGCTGCCCCAGGCTGGTATGACTCCGGACCGTTGGTTCTCAGTATCATCATGCAACGGCGTTGGTCGCTCTGCCCAACCTTTTCCCTGATGGCATTGGCCTTTAGGCGGTCAGGACACAAGGACCCAGTGCGTCTCTCTCACAACCGTCCTCAGTGTTGGAGTACCGATCTTCAGTCGGCTCACGGTCCGCATGATCCAGCGTGGTGCATTTCAGATGAGATTCGGTTTCCCCGTGTTATCGCGACGTCAGATCACCGCCACCGCGCGGCATAGGAAAGAACTCAATCCCGCCCATGTTCATAAAATGATCATTTGGCGGTTCTAATTCATCATATTCTCCTCCCAAGATTTCCCCTGCCAGAGCCGTAGATCGTAAATGAAACGGCGCACACTCATTTCCTTGGCCTTGGGGGCGTCGGCTTTGTCGGCGGCGGAGCCTGACGCGGACTTCTTCATCGAAGGGTACGCCGGAAAGCTCAGCGTGGCTCAGGGGGAGGAGGTGCCGTTGCACATCACCACCAGCGAGGCCGCCTGTGAGATCGAGGTGGCCCGGCTCGGGGCCAAGCGTGAGGTGGTCTGGCAGAAGTCCGGCGTTGCTGGCAAGCGGCAGATCGTGCCGGAGGATGCCTCTGCTAAAGGCTGCGGCTGGTCGGAATCGATCCGTGTGCCGGTGGGGGCGGAGTGGAAGTCTGGCTACTATGAGGTCCGCTTGAAGATCGCGGACGCCGGGGGCAAGTGGACCCTGCACAACCGCCGCACCGCGGAGTCGTCTGCCTTCTTCATTGTGCGGCAGGCCCGCCCCGGCAGCACCTCCAAGATCCTGCTGCAACTGGCCACCAATACTTACAACGCCTACAATAACTGGGGCGGCTTCAGCATCTACGCCTACAACAGCCTCTCCAACAATGCAGGTCACCGGGTGAGTTTTCAGCGCCCGGCCGCTTCGCAGTATTCCCGCTGGGAGCTGCCTTTTGTGCAGTGGGCGGAGGCGAATGGTTATGTTCTGGAGTTTGCGGCCAATAGTGATCTGGAGCATCACCCGGAGATGCTCGCCAGCTATCAGCTCGTGCTGAGCGTGGGCCATGACGAGTATTGGTCCACCCCCATGCGGGATCATCTGGAGGCATGGATCGGGAAGGGGGGTAACGTCGCCTTCTTCAGCGGGAACACGTGCTGCTGGCAGGTGCGCAATGAGGATGGCGGCGATGCCTTCACCTGTTGGAAGCAGAATTATCACCTCGATCCCGTCTTCGCCTCGCGGGAGTTCAAGACCCTCAGCACGCTGTGGAGCCACCATCTGGTGCAGCGCCCGGAGAATCAACTCACCGGTGTGGGCTTCCTGTGGGGCGGATACCGGCGCAGCCACGGCCAGTTCATGGAGGAGCCTGCGGCCTACAAGGTGCATCGCCCGGACCACTGGATCTTTGCCGGCACCGGCCTGCGTCGCGATGATGATCTGGGCGGCAAGGACACCATCGTGGGTTATGAGTGCGATGGCTGCGAGCTGGAGTGGAAAGACGGTCTGCCGTTTGCCACCAGTCGCGATGGCACACCCAAGGACTTCGAGGTGCTGGCCACCTGCCCGGTGCGCTGGCATCCGGATGATGCAGAGTGGTATGAACGTTGGGAGAAGGGGCGCATCGGTGCGGCCTGCATGGGGCTCTACACCCGCGGTGGCACCGTCTTCACTGCGGGCACCACGGACTGGGCTCATGGCCTGCAGGGTGGGGATGTGGCGGTGCAGCGCATCACTCGAAACCTCCTGGATCGCCTTTCGCAGACAGCTGGCTAAACCTCTCGCGGGCCGTGAAACACTACATTGCACTCTTCATCACCGGACTGGGTTTCGCCATGTCTGTGGCCGCGCTCACTCCTGAGCAGGCATCAAAGATCGCCCCGCTGCCTGAGTCGGCTAAACAGGGCGGCCTGCTCTTTGCCGATCTCAATGACGATGGTCATGAGGATCTCATCGTCTCCAATCCCCGGCGGTATGGTGTTTACCTCTATAACCCGGTGGAGAAGAAGAATGTGCAGTGGAGCCGGGGCTGGACGGAAGTGCTGCGCGAAGGCGCGGCGGGGGATCCCCTCAGCCTGCCGCTGCTGGTGGATGGCGAGGGCAAGGCCACCGGCGTGGTGCTCGACACGGGCGGTCTGAAAAATGCCCAGGGCAAGGTGCTCCTGACCCGCCAGGAACTGCTGCGCGTGCCGGGTCCGTCGCCCCTGTCTGCGGAAGAATCGCTCAAGAAGCTCCTGCTCCGCGCCGGCTACACGGTGGCTCTGGCGGCGAAGGAGCCTCTCGTGCAGGACCCGGTCTTTGTGGACTGGGATGAGAAAGGTCGCATGTGGGTGGTGGAGATGGGCGACTATCCCTTTGCCCCCGGGGAAAAGACCACCGATGGGCGGGGGGATGGGGGCACGGTGTCGCCCATGCAATCTGGCCGCATCAAGATCCTGGAGGATACGGACGGGGATCATGTGTACGATCAGGCCACGCTCTTCCTGGACGGATTGCGTCACCCCACGGGGCTGGCCTTCTGGAAAGGCGGCGTCTTCATCTCCGCCATCCCCGATATCGTCTATGCGCGGGACACGGATGGGGATGGCAGGTGCGACCAGCGCGAGTCGTGGTTCAAGGGTTTTACAGCAGGCAATCCCCAGCATCTGGTCAACGGCTTTGCCTGGGGGCTGGACGGCTGGCTCTATGGAGCCAATGGTGACAGCGGGGGTGAGGTCACCAGTGTGAAGTCCGGCCGTAAGGTCAACCTGGGCACCTATGATTTTCGCTTTCATCCGGACACAGGCGAGTTCCGGCTGGAAACGGGCCGGTCCCAATATGGCAAGTGGCGGGACGACTACGGCAACTGGTACGGCAACAACAACAGCACCTTGGGCTGGCACTATCACATTCCCATGAGCTACATGGAGGCGCATCCGGAAAAGGTGCCCGCTTCCATCCGTACCACGCTCAATCCGGATGTGAAGGTCTTCACCATCAGCCCGCCGGTGAAGCGCTTCAACCATGCAGGCGCCACCCATGTGCTCACTGCTGCGTGCTCGCCCATGCCGTGGCATGATGGCGCATATGACGCCCTGCTCATCTGTGAGCCGGCCAACAATCTCATCCGGCGGGACGTGTTGGACTACGAGGCGTTTCCGCTCACCAGCCGCCGCCACCCGGATGATGCGGAGTCAGAGTTTCTCGCCAGCAGGGACAACTGGTTTCGCCCCACGCAGGTGCGGGAAGGGCCGGATGGCGCGCTCTATGTGGTGGACATGTATCGCATGGTCCTGGAACATCCGGAGTGGATCCCGGCTGGTATCACGCGGGGCATCGATCTGCGGGCGGGCGAGGAACTCGGGCGCATCTATCGCATCAGCGGTCCCGCCGTGAAGCCGGGCGCGCCTGCACGCGCTCTGGAACCCCAGGCCGCCATGCGCTCCAGCATCCGCTGGCAGCGGGACACGGCGCAGCGGCTGCTGCTGGAGAAGCGGGATCTTGCCGCCTTGCCCTGGTTAGAGGAAATGGCTGACGATCAGGCGCTGACTCTGCCGTGCCGCTTGCAGGCGGCCTGGACTGCCGCCTTGCTGGATGAATCGCAGCGGCCCGCGTTGATCCGTCTGCTGGAGTCCGCTCATCCCAAGGTGCGCGGAGCAGCCCGGCTGGCCGCGGGCAGCCAGAATGTTCATCCTGATGAACTCGCGGCCTGGTTCCCGGCCCGGCGGGTGCATGATGCGGCTTCCTCGAACCTGCCCGTCCTCACTCGCAGCAATCCTGATCGTGCCAGGGTGGTGAAGGAGTATCTGGCAAAGGTTGCCGGGCTGGAGGGCAATGCCGACCGCGGAGAAAAGGTCTATCAGAAAGCCTGCATCGCCTGTCACCAGCTCGGCCTTGCCGGTGTGGAAGTGGGCCCGAATCTCGCCACGGTGGCGGCCAAGCCTGTGGAGCAGCTCATGGAGGCCATCCTGGATCCCAACCGGGCGGTGGAACAGCGCAATGCGACCACCCAGGTCACCAAGAAGGACGGCAGCATCCTGGCCGGGCTGATCGCCGCCGAGACACCAGGAGCCATCAGCCTCCGCCTCCCCGGCGGCGTGGATCTGCCCGTGCCAAGGAGTGAGATCGGTTCGATAAAAACCCTGCCAGTCTCATTGATGCCCGATGGCCTGGAGAGCATCGTGTCGCCCCAGGACATGGCGGATTTGCTGGCGCGGTTGAGGAAGTTGTGAGTGAGCCGCCGGGAACTCTGCATCGGAGCGAAGGTGTGTGCATTCTCCTGAACTTAAGCTTCGGGCGAGCCGCCCTCGCAGCAGGCGAGCCGCCTGCGCTCCCCAAGCTTCCCATCGCGTCCACCCAGCCACCAACTCCCGCCGCAGGAAAGGTAGAAGAGCCGTCCCGGATCTTGGACTCCATATGCAAATGGCCGATTGCATGTTGCGGTCCGGTTGACGTGCCTGCCGACCACATTGCTTCCTCGGTCCCAAGACCGGCTGCTCCAGCCGCAACCAAGAGCCGAGACGGCTCTTCTACCTTCCCCCAAGCGTGCGCTCCCCACTGAAAAATCCCAAGACACATCCAACGAATGCGCGAACATTCGCCCGAATAACGCCCACTCACGCTCCCCATTCCTAATTCAACATTCCCAATTCCTAATTCCTAAGTCCTAAGTCCCCGTGCACTGGTCCGACTCCCTCAGCGCCTCACCTCCCTATCGCTGGACACTGCTGGCAGCGTTGGCGCTGAGTGCGACGTACTGGTGGATCCGCTCCCGGAAAAACCCTGCCATGTTGCCGGTGTATATCGGTGCCCTGGGGGGCGCGTTTTTGGGGGCGAAGGTGCTCTACCTCCTGGCGGAGGGCTGGCGGGACTGGGACATGGCCGACCGGTGGTTCCGTCTGGCAACAGGCAAGACGGTGGTGGGCGGCCTGCTGGGTGGGTACGCCGGGGTGGAGTTCATGAAGTGGGCCATCGGCTACCGAAAGTCCACGGGGGATGCCTTTGCGCTGATCGCCCCGTTGGGGATCGCGCTGGGGCGGGTGGGGTGTGTGCTCCAGGGCTGTTGCCTGGGGCAGCCCACCACGAACCGCCTGCTGGCCATGCGCGATCCCGAGGGCGTGCCCCGCTGGCCCTCCGCTCCGGTGGAGTTGGTGTTTCAGCTGGTGATGTTTGGCCTGCTCTTCGTGCTGCGGAAGCGGCCGGAGTGGCAGGGGCGGCTCTTTTTTCTGTATCTGCTGTGCTACGGCGTGTTCCGGTTCCTGCATGAGTGGATGCGGGTCACCCCCAAGTTGGCAGGGGTGATCAGTGTCTATCAAATCGCCGCGCTCGTGATGGCCGGGCTGGGAGCTTTAATGTTAGTGCGTCGGAGGAACGCTGAAGGCATGGCACCAGCGGAGAGCCGGTGAGTCCTGGAGCCGCGTGAACGGCCGTCTATTGCCAGACCGCTCGGCACTATCGGGCTGGAAGGGGGCTTGGGTGGATGTGCGGGCGAGGTCTGCATTGTGACGAAATCGGCACTTGAGCTAACGGGTGGGCCAGTTCATATCGTCATAGCCCGATATGACGATGCAAACACTCTTGATTCTCGGAAAAGCTTTTTCAGAACCCGTGCGCGTGCGGATCATCAACTTGCTGAAGCATGGGGAGCTGTGTGTCTGTGAACTTTGCGATGTCCTGGACCTGAGGCAATCCACGCTGTCCACGCATCTGCAGTTCCTTCGGCAGTCGGGATTGGTAAACACGCGACAGGAGGGCAAGTGGGTTTACTACACCCTGGCGAAGCCCATGATGGCGGCCACGCGGGCGATGTTCCGCCTTCAGGAGCGGGAACTCTCTGAGGATGCCGTGCTCAAGGCGGATGCCAGGCAGCTGAAGCTCCGTCTGGCCAAACGCGGCAATGACGGGAGCTGCTGCGTGGGCTTTGTGAAACCTGCTGTAGCGGGCGGCAAGCGCCCGGTAAAGCGCCGCACCTGCTGCGCCTCCTGAAAAGACATCACGGAAGCCCGCGAACCCTTTCATTTTCAACCACACCACCATGGCAATTAGAATCGGCATCAACGGATTTGGCAGAATGGGCAGGCTGGCCTTTCGCGCGGCTTGGGGCTGCGACGAACTCGAGTTTGTGCACATCAATGAAACCGGGGGCGATGCAGCGGTCTCCGCCCATCTGCTGTATTTTGACAGTGTGCACGGCCGGTGGAACCGGGAGACCAGCGGCAGTGGCACCACCCTGACGGTGGACGGCCAAACGCTCTCTCACTCCAGCAACAAGGAGCTGGGTGCGACCCCGTGGGGTGACATGGGGGTGGACATCGTGTTGGAGGCCAGCGGCAAGTTTCGCACCCCCGAGCAGCTTGATGCTTACTTCAGAGCAGGGGTGAAAAAGGTCATCGTGGCTGCACCGGTGAAAACCGGGGCGCTCAATGTGGTCATGGGGGTCAATGACCATCTGTATGATCCTGAGACGCATCACTTGCTCACTGCTGCCTCCTGCACCACCAACTGCCTCGCTCCCGTGGTCAAGGTGATTCACGAGGGGCTGGGCATCAAGCATGGCATGATCACCACGATTCATGACATGACCAATACTCAGTCCATCCTGGACACTCCGCACAAGGATCTCCGTAGGGCCCGGGCTTCCAGCCTCTCCCTGATCCCCACCAGCACGGGCTCGGCGACGGCCATCGGCCTCATCTTCCCTGAGCTGCAAGGCCGGCTCGACGGTGTGGCGGTGCGGGTGCCGCTGCTCAATGCCTCTCTGACGGATGCGGTGTTTGAGGTCAACCGTCCCACGACGGTGGAGGAGGTGAATTCGCTTTTGCAAACTTCAGCACACGGCCCGCTGGCCGGGATCCTGGGCTTTGAGACCCGGCCCCTTGTATCCGTGGACTACAAGGATGATCCCCGGTCATCCATTGTGGACGCCCTTTCCACCATGGTGACGAATGGCACGCAGGTGAAGATCCTGGCGTGGTATGACAACGAATGGGGCTATGCCAACCGCTACGCAGAGCTGGCGCGGAAGGTGGCTCGCAGCCTGCAACCCTGAGTTCGAGGAGACAGACATGAGCTCAGCCCGCACCAGTCAGTCCTCCGTCCGCAACTACGCGGTGGTCACCCTCGCGTATTGGGCAGACACGCTGGCGGACGGTGCCATCCGCACGCTCGTTCTGTTCTACTTCTACAATCTCGGCTACAGCGCCTGGCAGGTTGCGTCATTGTTTCTTCTTTACGAGTTCTTTGGCATTGTCACGAACCTGCTGGGGGGCTACCTCGGGGCGAGGTTTGGGCTCAAGTCCACGCTTTTTCTGGGATTGGGTACTCAACTGGCTGCCTTGGCCATGCTGGGGGCCATGCCGGCCGCCGGCCTCACCGTCGTGTGGGTCATGGCCTCCCAGGCGCTCTCGGGCATTGCCAAGGACATGACCAAGATGAGCAGCAAAAGTGCTGTGAAACTTGTTGCCGGTGACGGGGAGGGGAGGCTTTACAAATGGGTGGCAGTCCTCACGGGCAGCAAGAACGCGCTCAAAGGTGTGGGGTTCTTTCTCGGAGGATTGCTGTTGTCACTGATTGGGTTCCAAGCCTCGGTCTGGACGCTCTTTGGCGTGGTGGCGGCTGCATTGGTGGCCGCAGCGGTTCTGATGAAGGGAGGTTTGGGCGCGGCCAACAAGAAGGCAAAGTTCTCCCATCTCTTCTCCAACCAGCGTTCCATCAACCTGCTCTCCCTCGCCCGTCTCTTCCTCTTTGGCGCGCGGGATGTCTGGTTCGTGGTCGCGCTGCCAGTCTTCCTGCGCGGCGTGCTCGGGTGGCCGTTCTGGCAGGCGGGTGGTTTCCTCGCCCTCTGGGTCATTGGCTACGGGTTTGTCCAGGCTTCAGCTCCAGCCCTGATGCGTGGGGGGCGGGAGAACTCTTCTGGAAGCGGTCCAGACGGTCGCACTGCCCTGTGGCTGGCGATCGTGCTGGCGGTGGTGCCCGCCACCATTGCCCTGTGTCTGCGGCAGGGCGGCGATGCTTCCCTGGTGATTGTGTCTGGCCTGATCCTCTTTGGGGTGGTTTTTGCATTGAACAGCGCCGTTCATTCCTACTTGATTCTCTCGTACGCGGATCACGACAAGGTTGCCATGAATGTAGGGCTGTACTACATGGCCAATGCTGGAGGCCGTCTCGCTGGCACGGTTCTCTCGGGCTGGCTCTACGAGGTCGGGCTCCGCCAGGGTGAGCGCGGCGGCATGATTTTGTGTCTCCTTGCCTCCAGTGTCCTCGTGGCCGTGACAGTGGGACTCTCTTTGGCGCTTCCGCGTCGCACCCTCTTGCGGGAGGCCGCATCCTAGGTGCGGTCAGCGCACGCCGTCATGCGCTTTCCATGTTCAGTGCCTTCCCGTTGCAGAAGATCAACCCGATAAGTTATACCATGAACCACGCATTCCCACGCAATATTCCTGCCATCGGTGCGCTTGCCGTCCTGGCCATTTTTGCCACGCCATCTTTGGTCACAGCCCAGGTCATGCTCAAAGGAGCCGGTGCCACGTTCCCGTACCCCGTGTATTCTCGATGGTTCAGCGAGTACCAGAAGCACGACGTGAGCGTGAGCTTCGAGTATGGCTACATCGGGTCCGGGGGAGGCCAGAAGGAGATCCTCGCCCGGAATGTTGACTTCGGTGCCTCGGACGCGCCGCTTTCAGATGAGCAGCTGGCCAAAGCTGATGGCAAGATCCTGCACATCCCCACTGTGGCCGGGGCCGTGGTGGTGGCGTGCAATGTGCCCGGTGGGGATGCCATCGTATTGAATGGAGACGCCGTCGCGGCGTTGTTCTTGGGAAACATCACCCGCTGGAATGACCCGCGCATTGCCCAGCTCAATCCCAAACTCAATCTTCCAGACCTGCCGGTGACTGTGGTGCATCGGTCGGATGACAGCGGTACCACCGCCATTTTCACCGAGTACCTCGCCAAAGTGAGCCCTGAGTGGAAGGACAAGCTGGGGCATGGCAAGTCCGTTGCCTGGCCAACCGGACAAAAGGGTAAAGGAAACAAAGGAGTGGCCGAGGTTGTCAAGGCCACACCGGGTGCCGTGGGCTACGTGGAACTGGCCGCCGCCCTGCAGGAGAAGCTGCCCCATGCCGCCTTGATCAACAGCGAGGGCAACCCCGTCAGGGCCAGTGTGGAGACCATCCTGGCGGCCCTGACCACCGCCAGGGTCGCTGAAGATTTCCGCTTCAGTGTGACCAACGCCCCCGGGGAGTCGGCTTACCCGATTGTGGGGGCCACCTGGCTCCTGGTTTACCGTGATGGGAAGGACCTCGCCAGAAACCGCAAGCTGGTCCAGTTCATCCGGTGGGCGCTGACCCGTGGAGATGACCTGGCCATCAACATGCACTACGCGCCCCTGCCGACGCCGCTGGAGCAGCAGGTGTTGACCGCGCTGAAGAAAGTCAAGGTTCCCTGATCCGGAGGCCAATGAGCCGGCAAAATAGAGGTGCCGCAGCAGGGCCGCTGGACAATATGAAAAAAGACGATTGACGTAACGAAAAAACTCGTTACGATTAAAGTCGTCATGAAGGCCCTCGTCGCATTTGCCCATGCGCTGGCGGATGAAACCCGCCTGCGCATTGTTCACCTGATCCTGAATGAGGCCCTTTGCGTATGCGAGATCGCAGACATTCTGGAGATGCCCCAGTCGTCTGTTTCAAGTCACGTACAAGTCATCAGGAAGGCCGGCCTTCTGAACAGCGAAAGGCGGGGGAAATGGGTCTATTACAGGATGGAGTCCCGCCATCGCAAGCTGGTGCAATCCCTGGACACGTTTTTTTCAGTCTCAAACACCCTGGATTCCGTGCTTCGGGCGGACGCAGCCAGTGCCGTTGCCCGTCTTGCTCTTCGTGAGCAGGATTGCTGCCCTGCTCCCCTTGAACTCGCCACGCGAAAACCGGCGGGCGCTCTGAGCAAATGTTAACCCCACTGAATGTCATGAACCTGCTCGAACTTAAAACCCTGCTGAAGAGCCACTCCGACAAGCTCTTTCAAATCCAGCTCCCCAACGGTACCGCCGTGCCAGTCTCCTTCCATGTCACGGAGGTGGGGCGCGTGCAAAAGACCTTCCTCGACTGCGGTGGCACGCTCCGGGAAACCCTGGCCTGCCAGCTCCAGGTGTGGGTGGGTGAGGATTACCATCACCGCATTGAGACGGGGAAGATGGCCGCCATTCTGGAGAAAGCCCGCCCTTATCTGCCAGATGAGAGCATCCCGGTGGAGGTGGAGTATGAAGATGAAGTTATTTCCCAGTACGTCATCGAAGACCACGACGTGCGGGCCGATGCGGTGGTGCTGATCCTGGATCACAAACACACTGCCTGCCTGGCCATGGAGCTCTGCGGATTGCCGGCCGCGGGAAGCGGGGACAAAGAGGCCTGCTGCGCGGGCACTGGGTGCTGCTAAGTTCGTTCTGCCGGTGGGGGCAGATGCAGAGGATGGTGCATTGGACGTCAATTCAGTCTTGGAGCCATGGAAAGTGTTGCTAAAAAAATGTCCTTCCTGGACAGGTACCTCACGGTCTGGATCTTCGCCGCCATGGGGGCGGGGATCTTGATCGGGAGCTTCGGAATCCGTGATGCAAAAACCTTTTTCGAACCCCTGACGGTGGGAACCACCAATCTGCCGCTGGCGGTCGGTTTGATTCTCATGATGTACCCTCCCCTGGCGAAGGTGCGGTACCATGAACTAGGGAAGGTTTTTGCCAACACCCGGATCCTGATCCTGTCTCTGGTGCAAAACTGGGTGATTGGTCCGGTGTTAATGTGGGGGCTGGCGGTGCTGTTGCTGCGTGACCACCCGGACTACATGGTCGGCTTGATCCTCGTCGGCCTCGCACGTTGTATCGCCATGGTTCTGGTGTGGAACGATCTGGCCAAAGGAAGTGCCGAGTACGCCGCAGGGCTGGTAGCGCTCAACAGCATTGCGCAGATCTTTTTCTACAGCGGGTACGCCTGGCTGTTCATCACCGTCTTGCCAGAGTGGGTGGGCATCAAGGGGGTCGCCGTGAATGTGGCGATGTCGGACATCTTCTGGAGCGTGATGGTCTATCTGGGCATTCCTTTCGCGGCCGGCTTGTTGAGCCGGATCTTTCTGGTGCGCTGGAAGGGGGCGGCATGGTATGAGGGAACATTCCTGCCTAAAATCTCGCCGCTGACGTTGGCTGCGCTGCTGTTCACCATTGTGGTGATGTTCACCTACAAAGGTGACACCATCGTACGGCTGCCCTTCGACGTGGTCAGGATCGCCATCCCACTCGTGATCTATTTCGCAGTGATGTTTCTGGTGAGTTTTGTCATGGCGTCTCGTCTGGGGGCGGATTATCCGCGCACCGCCAGCATCGCATTCACTTCATCCGGCAACAATTTTGAGCTCGCCATTGCGGTGGCCATTGCCGTGTTTGGAGTGGAGTCTGGCGTGGCCTTTGCCGCCGTGGTTGGCCCTTTGATCGAGGTCCCCGCATTAATTGGCCTTGTGCACGTGGCGTTCTGGTTGCGAAAAAGGGTGTTTGGCCTCAATTGAACCTCCGCGCCATGGGCCCCATCATGTCTGAACCCCTCATTCTCGTCCTCTGCACCGGCAACAGCTGCCGCTCCCACCTTGCCGAGGGCATACTGCGCCAGGCGCTCGGTGAAGGCTATCAAGTGGCCAGCGCCGGCTCCAAGCCCGCCGGCTATGTGCATCCTCTCGCCATCAAGGCCATGGCCGAGATCGGGCTCGACATCTCCGCACACGAGTCCAAACACCTGGATGGTTTCCTGAACCAGCCGGTGGAGACCGTCATCACCGTCTGCGGCGGGGCCGACCAGGTCTGCCCCATGTTTCCCGGCAGGGTGAACCGGCACCATTTCCCCTTTGATGACCCTGCCCATGCCACCGGCACCGAGGAGGAGCAACTGGCCGTGTTCCGTCGCGTGCGGGATGAGATTCGCGCCGTGTTTGAGGCGTATGCTGCGGGGCGCAAAGATGAAATGCGCCGATCAGCTTGATCATCCACCACCAGAAGCTCACTCCCTATGAATTCCAGAAAGCTGAAAGTTCTCTTTGTTTGTGTGCACAACAGCGCTCGCAGCCAGTTAGTGCCTGCCAAGGAACCTGCGAGACCGACGTGGGGGTGTTGATGGCGGTGGGGAGAAAGCAGATGCAGTCGGCCTTCCCACCTGATCGTCCTCCGCGGAGGTACCCAGGGTTGACTCGCTTGAGGCTCGTCCAACCCTGGGCTGTGTTAGAAATCCCCTTCGGGGATTGGCTCTGCGGACTGAGCCGGGATCGGTTCCTTGGCGGCCACCCCAAAAACGCGCGCGATTGGTTCGTTCTCCTTACGTCGACAACTACGGCCGGTATTGTTGATCAGTCGACAGAAGGCAGGATGAAACACCCTCTGTATCCGCACATACGCTGATGGCTCACGCCCAAAACACCCACCCACGGGTGTTTGACCACCATCCGCCCAGCGCCAGTGTAGTTGTCGACGTAAGGAGGCACTAACTGAAGCGTCTTCCAGCCCACCTTCGCCCCTCATCTCCAAGTCCCAACAGACCTTTGTGCCTTCGTGTGAGCAATCCTTCATCTCACCCCGCCCTTGCATTGTCTCCACCGTCCCCTTAGAATAGCTGTACATGGCGCGCCGCGTTCGAGCACTGATCTTGCTGCTGCTCTCCACCATGCTCTTTGCATTGCAGGGGCAGACGGTGGTGCAGTGCCTGTGCTCTGGAGCCATTGCCTTGGGCCAGGCCCCGGAGGCCTGCTGCGGCGAATGCCCGGATGAGTCTGCCGGGGCGCAGATGACTGCAACCTCTCCAGAATCGCCTCAACAAGCTGTCTCCGCCATCCTGTTCACCACGGAGGATTGTTGGCGCATGGCCTCCACCGAAAGCGATCAGGCCTTCCCAGCCACGCCTCATGTGGATGCTCCGCTGCCGACCGTGGCGTTGCTCGCGGAAGACCCCTTTATCATTGATCGCGCAGCTTTAGGCGATGCGCCCACCCCGGCATGGACCCGGGACAGTTCGCATCACCCTGAACCTACAGGGCCGCCCTGCGCCATCCTCTATGGTGCGCTTTTGATTTGAGAAGAGACTGGCCTTCCCTGTGAAGCTGGTGCGCTGCGCTGCGGAGATTGCAGCCGGCACCTGACCGTGGTTGTTCGCGTTGCATGCATGCTGCGTGACGCGCCCCATTTCAGATCTCTCATCCCGTGTCTTTATCCGAACTTTATCAATCGTCAGGCCCCGCTGCCTCTGTCGATCTCTCCGCCGCTGCCCCCGTCGCGTCTTCATCACCAGAATCGCGAAGCCTCTGGCGACGTCTGCTCCGTCTTCCCGCATGGCTCCTGCCATTGAGCCTGATCGCGGCCTTCGGAACGGTTTTCGCCGTGGTCTATCGCGATCAGTTGCTGCCTGCGCCAGTCGTGAAGGTGAGCCGCGCCGTGCTGTTGGCAGATCTGGATGCCGTCCCGCCGACCGCCGCTGGCCATACCTCCGACCATGCTGCGGTGGCTCCGCGCACCTCTTCCGTTCCTTCGCCATCGCTTCCAGTTGCTGGTACTGCCAAGATGCTCTTTCAGGCTGGCGGTTGGGTGGAGCCGGATCCGTTGCCTATTCATGCGGTCGCATTGACAGATGGTGTCATCGAGAAGGTGAACGTCCTGGAAGGGCAGGAGGTGAAAAAAGGCCAGGTCATTGCCGAGCTCATTTCAGAAGACATCCGGCTCACTCTCAAGGCTGCGGAACGCACGCTCGCGGAGACCGAGGCGGCGGTGTCTCTGCAGACCGTGCAAGTGGAGGTGGCGATTGCCGAGGCCCGGGCTCTGCAAGATCAGGTGACCGTGGCAGAGGCCAGGCTGGCAGAGGAGAAGGACAACCTCGCTCGACTGGAGCGCATCCCCACCGGTTCGGTTTCAGAACAAGACAGGGCTCGGGCGCGTTTTGTGGTGCAGGGGCAGGTGGCTGAAGTTGCTGCACGGCAATCCCAGCATTTTGCCGCCGTGGCCAAGGTGCAGGCCGCGCGCGCCCAGACCCAGGTGCTCACTGCCGCGGTGGCCTCCGCCCGCGTCATGGTGGAGAAGCAGCAACTCGCGCTCACCCGCATCCAGATTGTCTCCCCGGTGGACGGGGTCATCCTCGCGCTGAAGGCCGCGCCCGGGCAGAAGAAGGTGATGAACATGGATGAGCATGACTCCTCCGTGGTCGCCACGCTGTTTGAGAAAGGGCACCTGCAGGTGCGGGTGGACGTGCCCCTCTCTGAGGCCCGTGGGCTCACCGTGGGCCAGCCAGCCATCATCACGTCCGACTTCCTGCCGCAGGTGGAATTTAAGGGGGTGGTCACCCGCATCGTTGGTGCCGCGGATCTGCAGCGCAACACCCTCCAGGCCAAGGTGCAGGTGCAGAGCCCTGACGCACGCCTCCGACCGGAGATGCTGTGCCGTGTGAAGTTCCTCGAACCCGCTTCCGGTGCTGCCATCAGCGCTGAGGCTTCTTCCAAATCCGGCAGCGTGCCTGCCCAGGCGGCACCTGAAGCCGACCGGGGAGACCGGGTGGTCATGGTGCCGGAGTCGGCGGTGATTGCCGCCTCTGATCTAGATGGTGAAGTCTCCCTCTGGCTGGTGGCTCCGGATGGCCACACCGCCATCCACCGGACGGTGCAACTGGGCAGACATCGCATCCAGGACCATGTCGCGATCGCCTCTGGGGTGTTGGCAGGGGACCTGGTCATTCTGCCGCCGCATGGCGGCCTCGTCGATGGACGGCGCGTGCGTCCTGAAAAAGTAACTCCGTGAACCCCAAGCCCTCTTTCCCAATGACCTCACCCGAATCCTTCATCCGCTGCCGTGGCGTCACCAAGACCTACCACAAGGGCAACACCCCGGTCACTCCGCTGAGCGCGCTGGATCTGGATGTGCCCCGCGGCACCTTCCTGGCCCTGATGGGCCCTTCAGGCAGTGGCAAGACCACGCTGCTCAATCTCATCGCTGGCATCGACAGCCCCACCTCCGGATCGCTGCATGTGGGCGGGGTGGATATCGCGAAGTTGAAGCGCGGCCAGCTTACGAAATGGCGTGCCTCCCACGTGGGCTACATCTTCCAGCTTTATCATCTGGTGCCTATTCTCTCGGCGTTTGAGAATGTGGAGCTGCCACTGCTCCTTGCGCCGCTATCGAGGAAAGAACGCCACCGCCAGGTGCAGGTGGCGCTGGAGCTCGTGGGCCTGGGGGATCGGTCAGACCACCGGCCCTCTGAGTTGTCCGGTGGCCAGGAACAGCGCGTCGCCATTGCCCGCGCCATCGTGGCCAATCCCGCACTGCTGGTCGCGGATGAACCCACAGGGGACCTGGATCGCGAGTCTGCCACCCAGATCCTCAACCTGCTGCGGGAATTGGTGAGGGAACACGGCAAGACCATTGTCATGGTCACGCATGACCCTCGTGCCGCCGCTGCTGCGGACACCGTGCTGCATCTGGAGAAAGGGAGGCTGGTGGATGCCTCTGAACTTCAAGCCGCCTGAACCCCGCACTCCTCATGATCGCAAACACCTTCAATCTGGTGCTCCTGGCGCTCAAGCAACTGACGCGCCATCGCATTCGCTCCCTGCTCACCATCCTGGGCGTGGCCGCGGGCATGTTCTTGTTTGCTACAGTGGAGACCATGCAGGGCAGCTTGCGGCGGGCCACCCAGACCACGGCGGATGACACCACGTTGGTGGTGTATCGGGATAACCGCTTCTGCCCCGCCACCAGCCGTCTGCCGGAGCACTATGAAGCGACCATCCGCAAGATCGAAGGCGTGCGGGAGGTCATCCCCATCCAGATCGTGGTGAACAACTGCGGTGCGAGCCTGGACATCATTGCCTTCCGCGGAGTGCCTCCCGACGGCCTGACGAAGTACGCGCCGCAGATCCAGGTATTGGACGGCTCGGTGGAGTCGTGGAAACAACGCAGCGATGCTGCCCTGCTGGGCCGGCACTTCGCCGCCCGGCGTGGCTTGAAGGTGGGGGATCGCTTTGATGCCGCCGGCGTCGTGGTGCACGTGGCGGGCATCATTGACAGTCCGGAGCCGCAAGACAACAACGTGGCCTACGTCCATCTGCCCTTCCTCCAGCAGGCCTCCCGAGCAGGGCTGGGCGTGGTCACGCAGTTCAATGTGCGAGTGACTTCTGCGGAGCGGTTAGATCCAGTGGCCAAGGAGATCGACGAATACTTCCGCAGTGAGCAGGCTCCCACCCGCACCCGGCCGGAGAAGGCCTTCTTTGCCGATACCGCCCAGGAGCTGGTGGAGCTGGTGGGCTTTACCCGTTGGCTGGGCCTCGGGGCCGTGGCGGCCGTACTGGGCCTGGTGGCCAATGCCGTGCTCCTTGTGGTGCGGGCCCGGGTGAAGGAGAATGCCGTGCTCCAGACCCTCGGCTTCGGCCAGCGGGCCATCGCCCTGCTGGTGGCGGTGGAAGGCGTGCTGCTGGGACTGGCTGGCGGTGTCTTGGGCGTCCTATCAGCCCTGGCCTTCCTGCGCTGGCAGAGCATCACCATTGGCAATGAAGGCGTCACGCTCGCCATCATGCCGGACCTTGAGGTTGTCCTGCGCGGACTCCTTACCGCCCTCGCCCTCGGCCTGCTGGCCAGTCTCTACCCGGCCTGGCAGGCAGCCCGCCGCCCCATTGTTTCCTCACTCCGCTCCGCCTGATCTCATGTTGCCCCTTTCTTACGCCGTTCGAAACCTGTTCCGGGTGCCCGCCCGGCTCCTCCAGATTGTCCTGGGGGGCGGACTGGTGATCCTGCTGCTCATGCTGGCCGCCGCCTTGTCGGAGGGCATGGACGGCGTGTTGCGCTCTTCAGGATCGGAGAAAAACATCATCGTCCTCGGCACCGGCAGTGAGGAGAGTGTGGAGCGGAGTGAGATCAATGCCTCCGTCCCCTCGGAGCTGGAGGCCGCTGTGAGCGGACTGGAAGAAGTGCTGGGGCGGGCAGCGGTCTCGCCGGAGATCCACTACAACGGGCTGCTCACCTTGGGCGGCGGCGCTGGGGACTCGAGGCAGGCATTGTTTCGTGGCGTGACCCCCGCAGCCCTGCTGGTGCATCCGGAGGTCCGTCTCGTGGAGGGCACCTTTCCTCGGGCCGGAGAGGTCATGGTGGGGCAGTTGGCCGCGCATCGTCTCGGGGTGGGGGAGGCTGCTCTCAAACCGGGCACCCTGGTGAAGGTGGGCAGCACCAGCCTGCGCATCTCCGGCATCTTCCAGGCTCCCGGTACCGTCATGGAGGCTGAGCTCTGGGCGGATCTGAACGATCTCAGGGCCATCGGTCAGCGCGACACCATCTCCTGCGTGGTGGTGCGGCTGGACTCTGCCACCTTCGACGATGTGGAGGTGTTCACCCTTCAGCGGTTGGATCTCGAACTCGCCGCCATCCGGGAGAGCGACTACTATGCAAAGCTCGCTGCCTTCTACACCCCGCTGCGAATCATGACCTGGGTCACCGCCGGTCTCGTTGTAGCCGGGGCCGTCTTTGGCGGCATGAACACTCTCTACGCCGCCTTCGCCTCCCGCGTGCGGGAGATGGCTACCCTACAGGCCGTGGGTTATTCCCGGAAGGCGCTCGCCGTCAGCCTGCTGCAGGAGTCCCTGCTCGCCTCCCTGCTGGGTTCGCTGTTCGCCGCCGTCATCGCCCTGGCCTTTGCGGATGGGCTCTCCTTTCCCTTTTCCATCGGGACCTTCCTGCTGCGCATCACCCCGGGCATCCTCGGGCTCGGCGTGCTCGGCGGCCTGGCTCTTGCCATCATCGGCACGTTGCCGCCGGCCTGGACGTGTTTGCGTCCTGAGTTGCCCGCTGCGCTTCGGTCGGCGTGAAGTGAAATTTAAAATGCCAAACTTCAAAACGAACTCATCACTCGCTACACCCAACTCTTAACTCTTAACTCTTAACTCTTAACTCTTAACCCATAACTCATAACTCATAACTCCATCGATCATGAAAAAGACATCGTTCCTCTCCTTGTTCGTCCTCACCGCTCTTTCCTTCACGCTGCCTCAGGCCATGGCTGCCGATCTGCCTGAAGGCCTGCTCGTCACCACCGCTCCGTCAGGGGCCGTCACTGTCGCTGCGGCCCGCAAAGAGCCCGCCAAGGCCGGGGCCGAGATCGTGCTGCGTGGTCGCATCGGCGGGCGCATGACATCGCTGATCGACAAAGCGGCCATCGCCGTGCTGGCAGATGAAAAAGCCATCACCGCCTGCAACGACATGCCCGGCGACGCGTGCAAGACCCCCTGGGACTATTGCTGCGAAACTCCGGAGAAACTTAAAGCCAGCATCGCCACCATTCAGGTGCGGAGTGCGGATGGGAAGATTGTCAAAGCACCTCTCCGCGGCTTGGGCGGGCTGAAGGAGTTGAGCACCGTCGTGGTGAAAGGGACGGTGGATGCGGCTTCTGGAAAAGACGTGCTGATCGTGAACGTCACGCAGATCCAGGTGGAGAAGAAGTAAGGGGTGGGCTTGATGACGCTCAGATAGACTCACACGAAGGCACCAAGGGTTTCGGTCTGAGGCGCAGACGCAGAAACGGGCTGGGGGCTGAAAGCCCGGAGTAGTCCCAGCCTTGGGCAACACCCAAGGCTGGCGTGGGTTTTAGATGTTGAGGGCTGCAGGCCCGACGTCGTTCAGGAATGCTCGTCGTGGGCAGGCTTGATGAGGTCGGGCCTTCAGCCCTCAGAGTCAATGGGGCATCTATTCCTCGGGCGTTGCCCGAGGCTGGTATGAAGCCGGACCTTCGGCCCTTGTGATGGGGCATTCCTACTTTCAGCATGGTGGGTGCATCATCGCGGCTCCGAGGTTTACCAAGGCAGAACAGCAAGAAGATGCTTTCCCTGATGGCATTGGCATAAAAGCGGAACTCCAACCCTCTCCGCTCCCCTCAGCAGAATGACAGCTCCTCAAGCGGGGTTGGAGTTCCGCCTTTAGGCGGTCACGGAACAAAGGCCCATTGTGTTCGCATTCACTTGCCGTCCTCTCACTTCCCACTATCGGGCTCCGACCCATTCGGCCTACATTCCCATCACGACAGGTACTCATACAGGGTTGGAGTACCGACTTCAGTCGGCTCAGGATGCAAGCTACGCAGAAGAACTTTCTGCACCTGGCAGCCAGACCGCCGCAACTCCTTCGGAGTAAGAATCACATCCTCTCTATCCCAACGCAGACTCGCTCGAAGCTCGTCAACGTTGGGCTTGAAGCGACATCCTCGTCGAGGAAGACCTTCGGCGCAGCGGCGTAAGGAATGGAGTCTCACCAAATGCTCAGACCACCTCGGGGGACAAGCGCCGTACCGTCCCCTCATTCATCCCACCTTCGTGCCTTTGTGCCTTCGTGTGAGAATAACGAACTACCTCACGCCATCAACTCCTTGATCACGCCGGTGCTGTCTCCATGCCGCTCCGCGTCCACGCCCACACCATGAAGCAGTGTCAGCCACGCGTTGCACAATGGGGTGTCCTTTGACACCACCAGGTTTTCGCCCAGCTTGATCCCCGCGCCGCCGCCGGTGAGGAGGGTGGGGCAGTTGTCGAGGTAGTGCTCGGACCTGAGATTGCTGCCGTACGCGAGGGCCACGTGATCAAACAGACGGCTGCCATCGGTTTCCTTGGTGGCCTTAAGCTTGTCGATCAATCCCGCCAGAAGCTGGCTCTGGGCCACATCGCGTCGTTGTGAGGCATCGAGCTTCTCGCCCATGGTGGAGTGATAGTGGCTCATGTCGTGCGGGGCCACCTTGATGTCCATACTGGTCAGCAGCGTGCTCACGGGCTGGCGATACGTGAGCACGCGCGTGCTGTCGGTTTGCATGGCCGCGACGATGATGTCGTACATGATCTCGATCTCCTTCTTCCCGGCAAGGCCGGGGGCGGGTTCTGCCATGTCCGTCTTCGGGCGGGGGACGCCAATCCACTGCTCGTCTTTGCTGAGGCGGATTTCGATATCGCGGATGCCCTGATAGTATTCTTCGAGTTTTTCGCCGTCATTGCGGCTCAGGCCGCGTCTCAGATCGCGGGCGTTCTCCATCACCGTGTCCAGCACGCTGCGACGCTGCGCCAGCATGGCCTTCTGCTGCTCGATGGGCGTGGCGTCGTTCGAAAAGAGGCGATGGTAGGCGGCAAGGGGGCCATTGTGCCCAGCCACGGGTTTCCCGCTTTGGTCCCACGCCATGGAGAGGCCGGGGCCATGCCCGGAGGATTCGGCATTCTCCGCCCCGTTGAGCTGGAGCGAGGCAAAACGCGTGTGCAGACCGAACTGTGCTGCGGCCACCTGATCAGCCGAGATGCTGTTGTGAAAGCTCTGCCCCGGTTGCGCATAGCGATTGGCCCCGGTGAGCCACATGGTGCTGCCGGCGTGGCCCATGTTGGAGAACTTGTTCCACAGCCCCTGCACCACCGTGAAGTCCGCCCTGTGCCGCTCCAGCGGCTTCAGGCCCGCGGGCATCACGTAGTCTTTGCCAGGTTGATTGATGTCCGGATACCACGACTCCTGGGTGATGCCCCAGCCAAAGCCCAGGAACACCAGGCGCTTGGGCGGAGTGGCCGGTGTTGCTGCCGCAGCGGACGCGAAGCGGCGAATACCGAGCGACTCCAAGGCGGGCAGGGCGATGAGAGCGGTGCTGGAACGGAGGAAGTGACGCCGGTTGAGCGGTTGTTTCATAAAGCGGGCGATTGAAAAGGAGTTACTTGGTGTGGAAGGCCTTGCTGAGCACGAGGGCGTGGATGAACTCGCGGGCAGCGAGATTCTTGCCCCGGGCCTGGGTGATCATGGCGTTCACCAGGGGCTCGTCACTGAAGCCGCAGGGGCGACCGAGGGCGTACTCGATGAGCGCACTGCTGTAGCCGCGGGCAAAGTCATCCGCCCGTGTCGCGATGATGTCGCGCAGCTCTTGGTAGTCTTTGAAAGCGGGCCCGTTGTGCAGTTTCGCCGCTGGATCGATGGTCCAGGTCTTCCTGGTCTTGGGGTCGGGACGGCCATTGGCACCCGTCACCATGTAGCTGTCTTCCGTGCGCCAGAGACCGGCGGCGTCGAAGTTTTCCAGACCGAAGCCGATGGGGTCGATCTTGCGATGGCAACTGGCGCACTGGGCATCTTCCTGGTGGGCCAGCATGCGTTCTCGAGTGGTCAGGACTTTGCCTGCCAGTCGCGTCAGAGCAGGCACGTTCGCGGGTGCCGGAGGCGGTGGATCATTGAGCAGCTTCCGCAGCACCCAGGCCCCGCGTTCCACCGGGCTGGTGTGCTCGCCGTTGCCGCCCATCAGGTGCACGGCAGCCATGCCCAGCAGACCGCCACGCGGAGAGCCTGCGGGCAGGGGCACCTTGCGAAACGCATCGCCATGCACGCCCTCGATGCCGTAGTAGTTGGCGAGGAACCCGTTGATCACCACGTAGTCCGACTTCAAGAGATCCCGCAGGCTGGAGCCCTGGCGGAGGATCTGGGAGATGGTTTCATAAACCTCGTCCCGGGCGGCGAGCTTCATGCCGTTGGTAAACCTCGGGTGCAGCACCTGGTTCACCTGGAAGAAGTCCAGCCGGTCCATGCCCAGCCATTGATAGACGAAGGCATGGACGAACTCCGCCGAGCGGGGGTCATTCAGCAGGCGGTTGGTCTGCGCCGCCAGCACCTCGGGGCGGGCAAGTTCACCCTTGGCAGCCAAGGTGCGCAGTTCCACATCAGGAGGAGCGCTCCAGAGGAAGTACGAGAGCCTCGTGGCCAGCTCCACGCCTGTGAGCGGGCGGCGGATCTCATCCGTGGCGGGCTCTGCCAGATAGAGGAAGCCGGGCGAGGAAAGCACCACGGCCAGGGTCTCCTTGAGAGCAACACCGGGTTTGTCACCGGAGCTGCGACGCATTTCATAGTACTTCACCAGTCCATCCAGATAGCTCGGCGGCACGGTCTTGCCGCGGAAGGCCATCGCGGCAAACCGGGACAGGCCGGTACGCAACGTTTCACGATCAGGTGCAGGAGCCTTGTCATCCAGCGGCAGATCCAGTGCGGCGAGGGCGGGCGGCGGGGTGGCGGGGGAGGGCATCCTCTCGATCTCCATCCAGTCCACCCACAACGCCATCTCCGGCCCCAGGCCATTTCGTTTTCTCGCCTCCTGGATGATGGTGGACATGCGTTCGTTGGTGTCTGCCGTGCCCCGCTCGCGAATGAAGAGCATGCGATCCGCGCGGTCGGTGTGCTTCCGCGTCATGGTCAGCGGGATCTCGATCACCTGGGGATTCTCCATGGTGCCGGTCACCTCATGTGTGCTCAGCGGCAGGCCGTTGTTGTTCGGGTTGATGCCGAATTCGAGGAAACGACGGTCCGGGGTGGCGTGTTCATTGCCCGCGATGCGGATGCGTACGGTGTAGTCCCCCGCAGGCCAGTTGAACGGCACCAGCATGGTGATCCAGCCGATCTGCAGCAGAGAGGGATGGGTGGTCTGGATGGAAAGATAGGCTCCCTTGTCGATGGCCGGATAGGTCAAGTAGTGCTGGTGGTAAGGCAGGTAGTAGGGGTTCAGTGCGGCATTGGCCTTGTCCGAGTTGTTCTCCTTGGTGACGAAGCCAAACGACTCAGGCGAAGGTGCACCGGGAATCTCTGCCCAACTGCGCCGGAAGATGGCGTCGTTCTTGGAGGCCTTCCGGATTTTCGCCACGATCCCTGCGTTCTCCGGCTTGGCCGCCGCTTCCTCCACGCCCTTCACCCAGCGCTGGGCGCGTTCTCGGGCATCGATCTCGCCCGCATTGAACTTTTCAACGATCGGCGTGAAGACCTCGGCTTCATAGCGGAACTTCTTTTCCACTGCGGCGTTGGCCAGCCGGTCAAAGGCCTCATCCAGGGCGTCCCGACCCAGCGAAAGGTATTGCTCAAACTGGTTGCCTGACATGAAGAGGTTCGAGCCCACGGTGTCGAAGCCGCCCGTGCCGGTGTCGGCGGGCAGTTCGCTCACGTTGATCTCCACCCCCAGCAGTTCGCGCAGTGTGTTCTGATACTCGCGCCGGTTCAGCCGGCGCATGGTGATCTCGCCCTGCTGGTCTGCCAGCGTACGCCGGGCGGCCACCATGACGTGCGCCAGGTCATCCAGGAAGTTGGCTTTGGCAGACTTCTCAGGTTGCTTCTCATCCTCCGGCGGCATGTCGCCCGAGTTCATCTGATCCAGCACCTGCTGCCAGCGTTCTGCAGCCTGGCCGTTGTTGACGGCGAAGGGGAGATCGTCCAGACGGATCCCGCCTTTCTTTTTGGTCTCGTTGTGGCAGCTCAAGCAGTTCTCCTTGAGCAAGGCACGATGCTGATCACCCATCACCGGCTGGGCCGGATCCGCCGCGGCGGCTGGCTGGAGCGGGAGGGTCGCGGAGATGCCTATGGTTAACAGCGCGAACCCTGCGCAGATTGAGGAAGCCTTGGGAGAGATCATTGAGGAAGGGGACAAAGGGATCACGGCAGCGGCGGGCGGTGGGTGAGCGTCACGCGGACGTCGTCCAGGAAGAGACCGCCGAACTCGATTGGCTGCGGTTTCTTGTAGTCCTTGGCATCCAGACGCCATTCATGCAGATGCAGCATGAGATACCTTGTGCCGGTGGGGACCAGAAGCTCCGCCCGCCCGGTGTGCCAGCCCTCATTGGTGGACTGGTAAACTGATTGACGTGAGGTGCTGGCCAGGATGTTGGCAGAGGGTTGGGGCCCGTCTCCTTCACTGGGGGCGGCTTCACTGCGGGGTTTAAGGAAAAACTCATGCCGCTGATCGGCAGTCGGCAGCGTGTTCAGCGCGTGGATGGTGATGCTGCTGTGCACGCGTCCCTGGTAGTCCTCTGCCAGCGCCCGGAAGCGGGCTTCCACGCTCACCCAGGCGTCGCCGCGGTCCACATCGCAGTCTGGGCGGCTGAGATCGATAATGCGGTAGATGTCGGCGATGTAACCGTCTCGTCCCGGTTTGCCCTCGTAGTCAGCGCGCACGAGGCGGAGCATCTTTTCGCCGCTGGCTGGCTTGACCCCGCGGTATGCTCCCACGATCTCTGCGTAGTCACCGCTCCAGTGGCCGGGTTCGATGGGCACACCGGTCACTTGAGGGGCCTCACCCGTTTCAAAACTGTCTCGCAGCAGGTTGACGGCCCGGCTGGCATAGGTCCCAGCATAGCCCCACACGAGGGAGGCGCTGAAGAGGCCGATGACGAGCCCGGCCGCGGCTGCCACGGCGGGGCGCCATTGCAGCCATGCGGAGCGGGGCGGTCTCACTTCGTGAAGGATGGGTTGAGCGAGGGGGCGGAGCTCACCAAGCGAGCACTCATTGTCCTGGTAGAGGAACCAGAGCTGGCGGGCTTCAGGGTGTTCTTTCAGCACCTGCGCGAGGCGGCCCTTTTCCTCCGCTGTTGAGGTGCCGTTCAGCGCCGCATTGAAGAGCCGGTGCCATTCGTCCGGAACGGGGTAGTTCATGAGGTGGTTTCCGTGATCCGCCGCTGCACGCACTCGGCCAGGGAGCGGCGGATGAAGTTGAGTTTGTTGTAGATGGTCTGGACGGCGCGTCCCTCCTGCTGTGCCAGCGTCGCGGCGTCGATGCCGCGGGTGTAGATGGCGTCCACCAGGTCCCGGCTGGCGGAGGGCAGCTTCTCCATGCAGGCCTCCAGCGCCTCCATGCGGGGGCTCCACTGCTGCACGTGTTGCATGCGTTCGGCAGCCAGGGTCTGCATGAGGTCATCATCGAACTCCACCCGGGAGCGACCTGTCACCCGCTGGAAGTTGCGCACCTCGTAAAACGCCACGGTGGTGGCCCAGGCGACAAAGTCCGTCCCGGCCTCGAAGGTGGCAAACCTCCGCCACATCACCACGCTGGCGCGCTGGAGCACATCCTCCGCATCATGCCGGTTGGCCACCAGCGCCATCACGTACCGGAGAAGGAGAGCGTGCGCACCATTGAGCAGCCGCACAAATTCCTCCTGCCGCTCCGGAAGGAGCGCGGCAGGCAGGTCGGAGGCGGATGAATCGTCCATGGGCACGGTGAGGGTATGTTCGCAAGCCGGGCTGATTTACCGATCCGGTTTCGCGATGGATCAAAATAAGCGGCCAGGGCGGGGAATCTTCCCGGTGACACGGGCTTCCAGCCCGTACGTGTTACCGGCGTCCCGCCGGTTCAGGGGGCATCAGACGAGGGAAGGGGAAGAGATTCCCAAAGTGTCTGGAGACTCCCTCCACGAATCCGATCCGGCGTCCCTCCGGGACGCGAGGCGGGTGGGGCGGTCAATCCGGTGGTTGGCACCACCGGCTACTGTCCAGCGTCCCTCCGGGACGAGTGAGCATTCCACCCCCCCCCAACTTCCAATCACGCCGAGGCTCAGTGTTGGAGTTCCGCGTTTACGCGGTCACGCCACAAGTTTCCCAGCACGTCGCCGTGTCTCCAACGGTACCAAGAAACGAAGTGCAGCCATAGCCCTCCCGACGCTTCCTGTCACGGAACACCCCATCCGCGCCTACGGTCACCCCCGGCGGTTGTGCAAGCACAAACCGCCGCTCCTTGGACAAGAGTCGCCCCGCAGCGTGCCCCGCTCCCTCACTACCGGAACCCCAGCCACCCACACCCCCTGCGTCCCGGAGGGGCGCCGGATCTTCGCGGTCCGATCTGCCCGTTGCCCCCCTCCATTCCGCCACGACTTCCCCCACACTCCACCTCCCGGTTTGCACTTCCCGGCATCCCGCGCAAAGTGCAGGCCGAACTCAGTGATGATGGATCTCGCATTATTCAGGCTTCCAGACGGAAAGGCATGGATCGGGGAGGGGCCGTTTGCGGAAGCAGCGGAGCCGCCGCCCGGTGATGCCTTCTATGTGAACGACTTCGCACTTTCCAGCCCGACCCCTTGGAAGATTCCCTCCCGCCTCACCGAGGTGCCCGCCGGAGCGTTGCCGGAGCACTTTTCTGTGACCAAAATCCAGCCCCGAATCGTGTGGCAAAAGCCCGCCACAGAGTGGTTCAAGATGGCATTCCGCCGCATCCGCAAGGACGTGCTCTCCCACAAGCTGCGCAAGATGGTGCCCGTGCTCACGGAGTCCGGTACCGTGATGGGGCAGAGTGGTCAAGCAGACCTCACCCCCCTGCTCAATCGCGTGATGGATGCCCCCCTGGGCCTGTGGGGATACGCCCGGATCGAAGGCAAAAAGGGCTTTCTCGGAGCCACCCCTGAACTCCTCCTGCGCAAGGAGGGCTCCCGCCTGGAAACCATGGCCCTGGCGGGTACCGCCAAGCCCAATGGCCGCGAGAGTTTTGTCACCGACGCCAAGGAGATCGAGGAGCACGAACTCGTGGCCGGTTTCCTCCAGGACGCCCTGGCCCCCCTGGGCAAGGTGCAAAGAGGGCCGCGCCAGACCAGCGAGGCTGCCGGGCTCACCCACTTCCGCACCGAGGTGGCCGTGGAACTGGAGGGCAATCCCGATCTCAACAGCCTTGTTCGCCGCCTGCATCCCACGCCTGCCGTGGGCTGCCTGCCGCGGGATGCCGCGAGCCTGGAAAAGCTCAGCGAGTACCGTCGCCAGCTTCAGGCCCCGGAATTCTTCGGCGCGCCTTTTGGCCTCAAGATTGGCAACACCTTCCATGCCGTGGTCTCCATTCGCGGCATTGGCTGGGATGGCGACAAAGTCATGCTCTCCAGCGGCTGTGGCATTGTGGGCGGCAGCGCCTTTGATCACGAATGGCGGGAACTGCGCCTGAAGCGCGAGTCCGTGGCCCGTCTCCTGGGGCTGTAGGCCCGTCGTTTCCTCCCATCTCCACCCACCTGCATGGCTGATCCCGCCACCTCTGGCTCTGGCAACGCGAACGCCCGCGTGGTCGCTCAGTTGCTGGCGGAACTGGATGCGCTGGGCGTGGCGGAGTACTGCGTGGCCGCCGGGGCGCGCAATGCGCCGTTGCTTGCAGTCATTCTGGATCGCGCTGAAGCGCACAACCTCACGGTGCGCCACTTCTTTGAGGAACGTTGCGCCTCCTTCTTCGCGCTCGGCCGCGCCATGGAGACCCGCAAGCCCGTGGCCGTCATCACCACCAGCGGCACTGCGGTGGCTGAGCTGTACCCCGCTGTGATGGAGGCCTGTTACCAGGGGGCACCCCTCGTGGTCGTGACCGCCGACCGCCCCTCGCGATACCGTGGCAGCGGCGCTCCCCAGGCCGTCGAGCAGGAGGGCATCTTTGCCAGGTACGTGGTGCGCACCGTGGAGCTCGAAGATCGGGCCGATGGCAGCTTCGTGCAGGCGGAGTCCATCTCGGCCCGGCCGGGGCCGGTGCATTTCAATGTCTGCCTGGAGGAGGATCTGATCGCAGATCTCCCCGAGGCCAGCCCGGCGGCTCCGCCCTATGAAGCGCCCGAAGCGCTGGCAATTCTTGTGGCGCATGACTGGGACGCGTTCTGGGAGGCTCATGGCTCCCTCGCCGTGGTGGCGGCGGGCATTCATCCAGATGACGTCCCGGCGGCAGTGGAATTCCTCGCCGCACTCCAGGCTCCGATCGTCGCGGAAGCCACGTCCAACCTCCTCGGCGAATCCCGCCTGACACCCTGCCTGCAGCCCGCCAGCGAGCGGGTGCTGAAGCAGCTCAATCCGCAGCGTGTCCTCCGGCTCGGTGCCGTTCCCTCCTGGCGCTGGTGGCGGGACCTGGAGGACCGGCCTGAAGTGCGCGTGCTCAACGTCAGTCGAGCCCCCTTCCGCGGCCTGGCCCGGACGGAGCATGTCTCGCTGGTGCCGTGGGAGACGCTCGCTCTCCCCATCCCGGCCCCGCCTGAAAACACGATCCATCAGCCTGCTGTCCCAGCGATCGATAGTTTCCTTGAATCCCTCCCGCTCTCAGAGCCCGCCTGGATGCGGCACCTCGCCAATCAGGTCTCACCGGGGGCCACCGTATTCCTGGGCAACAGCCTGCCCATCCGTGAGTGGAACCTGGCCGTGCCCACGCTTCCTGCCGGATGCCGCGCCTGGGCGAATCGAGGAGCCAACGGCATCGATGGCCTTGTGTCCACCTGGCTGGGCGTCGCCGCAGAGGCGGCAGAGTCCTGGCTTATCATCGGTGACCTCAGCACCCTCTACGACCTCAGCGCCCCCTGGATTCTCGCCCAGCTTCCACCCGCGAAGCGCCGCCTCGTCATCATCAACAACGGAGGCGGCAAGATCTTCTCCCGCGTGGCCTGGCTGAAGAACGCTGGCCCCGAGGCCCGTAAGGTGATGGAAAACTCCCACTCCCTCACCTTCGCCCCCTGGGCCCAGATGTGGGGCATGGGCTACAAGCTAATCACCCGTCTCGAAGACCTGACAGCTGCACAAAACACGGCGGATCCGTCAGCGTGTACGGTGTGGGAAGTGCGTCCTGATGCGGAGCAGACGGCGGAGTTTTGGAAACAATTATGAATGATAAATTAGAAATTAGAAATGGGATGCCGCCGGACTGAAAGCTCTTCAGAGAGATGCTCCATTCCTAATTCCTAATTTCTAATTTCTAATTTCTAATTTCTAATTTATCATTTCTTCGCTCCGCTCCCATTCCCGTTGCCATTTGTCGCGAGAATGATCCCCAGCAGCGCCTGTTGCGTCAGCACGCCCACGGCTTCGCCTTGATCATTCACCACGGCTGCGATGGGTTCGCCACGTTTGCGCAGGGCTTGCAGGCAGCGCAGGGCGGACTCTGAGGTCTTCATCTGGGAAAGGGGGCGCATGAACTGGCGCACCATCTTGTCGGGCTGGATGCGGGAGGGCAGGGCGGCGACATCCAGCCAGCCGAGCAGGGCCCCGTTGGTCCCCATCACGGGACGCCAGGAGTGGTTCTGCTCCCGGCACAGCACCAGCGCGCTGGTGACGGCCATCTCGGGAAAGAGGGCGGTCACTTGCTTGAGGGGCATCATGGCATCCTGGGCGCACACCTCCTGCAGGCGGCCCGCTTTGTGCAGCATGCTCCCCACCAAGGGACGCAGCACACAGAGGGATTCCACCGTTTTGGCCAGGGAGGCCATGCTGCGCTGGTCACCCTCTTCAGGCACGTCATTGAGCACGCGGGACTGGAAGAGATTACCGAGTGAGAGCCATGGCCGGGCGATGGTCAGCAGCAGCTTCAGAGGCTTCGTCAGCAGTCGCAGCACGCCCAGTGGATAGCGGTAAAAAAGCTGCTTGGGCAGGAGTTCCAGCAGCACGAGGAAGAGCGGCGTCAGCACCACCACGGCCGCCAGCCAGCCCCAGCCGTCCAGGTGGCGCACCAGCTCTCTCACGCTCAAAAGGTAGGCCAGCAGGGTGAAGCAGTGGTTCAGGGCGGTGACGGTGTGCAGAAGCTCCACGCGGTGCTCCAGCAGCACCAGCAGTCGGGCGGCAGACTTGTCCCCTGCCTCGGCAGAGTGACGTACGCGCACACGACTGATGGTGAGGAGGGCGCTCTCCACCCCGGAGAGGATGAAGGCCAGGACAATGCTGATGACGATGACGAACGCGATCATGATCCTTTCCCCCCGCCATCTTCTTCCGTTGTTTCCAATACCTGCAGTTCCAGCTGCAGGATGCGGGCACGTGAGGTGCGCTTCACCTTGATGACCACCTGCTCCAGCGTGAGCTGTTCGCCGGGCTTGGGCGGGTAGCCAAACCGGTTCATCACCAGGCCGGCCACCGTGTCCACACTTTCTGAAGGCGGGAGGGTGATGCCCAGCTCACGTTCCACTTCCTCCAGGCGGGTGTGGCCCTGCACCAGATAGCGGTCCGGGCCGATGGGCTGGATCCCGACGGTGTTGCCAGGGGCGGGTGCGGCTTTGGAAAGGAGCATTTCCACGAACTTCTCGCGGGTGAGCAGCCCCTCGAACCCGCCGTACTCGTCCACCACCACGGCGGCCGAGTCTTCCGCAGGCAGATGCTGACGCCAGGCTTCCACGAGCAGGATCGTCTTGGGTACGAAGGTGGGTTCCACCGTCAGTGTGCTCCAGTGGGGGCGGCCAGCCAGCTTCCAGCGCTGCACATCCACCAGGTAGGCGATGGCGTCCTGCTTCTCATCGTACACGGGGACGAAGCGCTGGCGACTGCTCTCCAGGGTGTTCAGGGCTTCCATCTCGCCCGCATCATGCGGCATGAGCAGCAGATCCACCCGTGGGGTCATGGCATCACGCACCGTCAGGCCGTCGAGATCGATCACCGCCCGCAGCAGCGCGGCTTCATCCGTTCCCAGTGCGCCCTGCTCCTCCCGCATGTCGATGAGGGTCTCCACCTCCTCCGGCAGGAGGTTATGGCGGGGCTTCACCTTCTTGGGGGCGAAGAACGTGGCCAGTCCCTCGCTAAACTGCCGCAGGTGCCGGGTGACGGGCCGGCAAAAACCGCGCACGGCCAGGAAGAGCGGCAGGGTACGCCGCAGGGTGCGGGTGGGGGAGCGCAAGGCCAGCGCATTGGGCAGGAATTCCACGACCACAAAGCCGGTGCCAAAGAGGCTTAGGCCGCTGACCCATGGGTTGCCACCCAGTCCGCGCAGGGGACCCAGGACCAGCCAGAGGCCGATGGTGGCCAGCACGAGATTGCAAAAGCTGCCGAGGAGCAGAACCTCCGGCAGGGCGGAGAGGGGGTCCTTGATCTCTGGCGCATGCTGGGCCCGGCCTCGCACGCCCGGCACACCTTCCGCAGGGGGGCCTTTCTTGCGCAGGACAAACAATGCCGTCTCCAGCGCCGAAAAACTGGCTGCCACATAGAGCAGCACCACGAAGGCGAGGGATAGTATGACAGGCACCAGCAGACTCATCGCAATGCAGGGACGTCCTCAAATGAAGGCCATCCCGGGAGAGACATCAGATGCCGGATGTGGGCCAAGGCGGTGGCAAAAATGCGGTGCCACCGCCTTGGCGCGAAATCCGGCGTCAGCTGTCGAGGGTGTGAATGAAGAGGCCCGAGCGGAGTTTGGGCTCGAACCAGGTGCTCTTGGGCGGCATGATCTGGCCGGCGTCGGCGATGTCCATGAGCTGCGAGACCGTCGTGGGGTACATGCTGAAGGCCACGGCATGGGAGCCGCTGTCCACCAGCTTTTCCAGCTCCGCCGTGCCGCGGATGCCGCCGATGAAATCGATCCGGTCGCTCGTGCGAGGATCGTCGATGCCCAGCACCGGGGCCAGCACCCGCTGCTGCAGGATGCTCACATCCAGGGCGTCTTCCGGCGTTGCGTCCGGGGTGGGCTCCCAGTTCAGCGCGTGCCACACGCCGCCGAGGTACATGCAGGCCTCGCCCGCCTTCTCTGGCGTTTTTTTGCCATTGGGGTCCATGGAGAAGATGGAGCCGATCTTTTCCAGGAACTCCTGCAGGCTGTGGCCGTTGAGGTTCTTCACCGCCCGGTTGTAGGGGAGGATCTTCAGCTCGCTGGCGGGGAAGAGAACATTGAGGAACCAGTTGTAGTTCTCCTCGCCCGTGTGATGGGGATTTTTCTCCCGGCGCTCCTTGCCCACGCGGGCGGCGCTGGCACTGCGGTGGTGACCATCCGCCACGTAGGCGAGGGGGATCTCCTCGGCGAAGTACTTGCTGATCGCGTCGCAGGTTTCTGCGGGCAGGCGCCATACTTGGTGACGGATGCCATCGGGTGCCACGAAGTCGTTGATCGGGGCGTCTTCGGTCTCGTGTTTCTTGGTCAGGCCCAGCACGCCTGCATGGTCACGGTAGGTCAGGAAAATGGGGCCGGTGTTGGCGCTCAGCTCGTCCACCAGGCGGGTGCGGTCGTCCTCCTTCACCTTCCGCGTTTTCTCGTGCTTGCGGATGATGTCGTTCTCGTAGTCCTCGATATTGCACACTCCCACCAGGCCAGTCTGGGCGTGCTCACCCATCACCTGACGGTACAGGTACATGCAGGGGGCGGCTTCACGGACGAGCACGCCGTCGGACTGCAGCTTTTTGAAGTTCTCGACCGCCTTGGCGTACACGGCGTCGTCGTAGTCGCCCACGCTGTCCGGCAGGTCGATCTCCGCACGGTCCACGTGAATCAGGTTGATCGGGTTGCCCTCACCCAGTGCCTTGGACTCGGCACGATTGACGACGTCATAGGGCACGGCCGCGACTTGAGGCGCGAGTTCGGGAGTGGGCACAAGGCCCTGGAAGGAGCGAAGCTGCATGGGGTGTGACGGAAAACGAATCGACTGAAAGGGAGTCTGTAGCGGTGCCAGACTCAATGTGCAAGCCGGGGGCGCTGACAATCCTGACCCCGGGATGCGCAGAAGCCAGCCCGGCCGGGGCTGGCTTGCAGGGGAAAAGGGATCAGGCTGAGCGACTTACTTCGCCGGCTTCGGGTAGCCCTCCAGCTTCACCACGGACACCTGCTCCTTCGTGGGGAAGTCCGCCGGGACCGCTGCCGTGGCCTCCACTTTGCCCTTTGCGGCCCACTCAGTGCCGCGCTGGAGCAGGGTGTAGAAGCCGCGATCCAGCATGGAGTAGTCGGCATGGCCCAGCGTGGTGTGGAAGACACGTCCCTTGCCATAGGTCAGCACCATGGAGTTGGGCTCCAGCACGCCCGTCAGGTCAGATTTGGAGGCGGTGAGGATTTCTACATTCTCCGCCGGGCCGCGCAGCTTGCTGTACAGCTCGTCCTTGGCGTGCATCCAGGTCTTCGGCAGACCGTTGGTGATCGGGTGGTCGGCGTTCTGGGTCTCCACCAGGAACTCATGCTGAGGGCCATGGGCACCGCCGTTGCCTGCCGTGGTGTCGCGGAAGAGCTTGCCATCCTTCACGTAGAGCCAGGGGCCGCTTTTCTCGTTCCGCCCTCCCCAGCCACCCACGCCGATCATTTCGTTGTAGGCTTTCCAGTTGGGGAAGGAGTTGTTGGCCGCATGCACAGAGACGAAGCCGCCGCCGTTCTGCACGAAGGTCTCGAAACTCTTCTGCACGTCCTCCGGCCAGTCGGCCCCGTTGTAATTGCTCACCACCACCGCGTAGTCGGCGAACTTCGGCTGCCACGTCTTCCAGGCCTCGGCGGGCGAGTTTTTCACTGGCGCGGTGGAGACGGTCACGGTGAAGGCCCCGCTGCTCTCCAGCGCGTGCACCAGCACCGGCGTGGTGTTTTGCCAGTTGTGGTTGTTCTGACCGTCCACGATCAGGACCTTGAGTTTGTCCGCTGCGGTGGCGGTGACGGCGACCAGCAGGGCCGCAGCGAGAGTGAAGGTGTGCAGAAGGCGGTGCAGTTTCATAGGAGGATCGGGGCACAGGTACGACGGCCCGGCCCATGTCTTGCAGAAGGGTGGCGCAACTTCTCCCAAAGCGGGAACCCCCGAGCTTTCGGGGGTTCCGGCGGATATGTATAAGAAGCGCCAGGGGAGTGGAGTTTTTCTGTACCTTTGCCTCGTCTCGCATCCCACCCTCTCATGAACTTCCAACTCCGTCGTCGCTCTTCCGTGCTCGTGGCCTGCTCCCTGGCCGCCTTGGTCTCTGTTTCTCCGTTCGCCTTTGCCGCACCCGGAGCTGCCCTCGCTGGAGTGAAGACGCAGACGGATCTGGACAAGGTGATAGCGGAGACGGCGGATGCGAAGCTCAAGCAGGCCATCAAAGACAACGCCGCCGCCATTCTCGCCGCCGCCAATGAGAAGACGCACGTGGAGGCCATCCTGAAGGCCATCGAGATCTCGCCTGGAAAGGTGGAGAAGATCAATGCCACGCCCGACAGCCTCAAACAAGCTGCGGGTGGGGACATCGCCCTCTTCGACACTCTGAAGACAGTGGATCTAGGCATCCCCAACGCCGGTCCACATGACCACCGCAAGACCGATCCCTATGATGCGGCCTTCTTCGAGCACGTGGGCCAGCTTTCCAAGATTGAGTCGCTCAACATCATCGCCACGAAGTGCAGCGATGACTGGATCGCCCCTCTGGGCAAGCTCAAGACCCTGAAGACGCTCAAGTTCACGAACAACGGCAAACTCAGCGACGCCGGTCTGGAGAAGCTCGCCGGACTGAACCAGCTCGAAGCGTTCTCGTTTGTCGGCACCGGGATGCAGGGGCATGCGTATGCCAAGTTTGAGGGGTGGACAGCCCTTACCCGCGTGAGCCATCGCGGCAGCAGCATCGATGACGAAGGCCTCACCCTGCTCTGCGCGAAGTTTCCCAATCTGGAGAGCATCAGCCTCGCCCACGCGAAGTGCGGGGATGCCGGCGTCGCCCAATTGCCCAAGCTCACCAAGCTGAAAGGCCTGGAGCTCGGCAGCAAGAACGCCACTCCCGGCAGCCTCGTCCACGTGGCCAAGATGTCTCTGGAGTACCTGCAACTGGGTGATGGTCTCGATGCCCCGGAAGGCATTGCCGCCATCAAAGGCATGACCACCCTCCGCCGCCTCACCCTGACCAACGCCAAGTCCCTTGGTGATGCCGACCTGCAGGCAGTGGCCGGCATCAAGGGCCTGGAAAGCCTCGAGCTCAACAGTGTGGAACTCACCGACGAACGCCTCCCTCTGCTGAAATCCTTCTCCCATCTCAAGGAGTTGCGCATCGTGAATCGCCCCAAGGGCTACACCCCTGAAGTGCAGGCCAAGGTGAAGGAACTCCTGCCCAAGGTGACGCTGAAGTTTGAGTAGGCAGATGACGCGGTTCGATCTAGGAACCAACCCCTCTGAACTCCAACCTGTGACTTCCAACGAAGCGGGTTGGAGTTTCGTTTTTAAGCGGTGAAGCTCGACCCACATCTGGCGGCGCTCACGCTCACCTCAAACTCACCACGCCAAGATGTCGTCGTAGCGGGTTGGAGTACCGACTTCAGTCGGTCGTAGCTCCTCAGTCGCACCACCTCACGCGCCCACCACCCTCATGGGTCTCCAAGTCTGCCGGAGAATCGTAGAATAATCCGTCGGCTTCCGCACCTGAAGCTCTATCCCCAGAGAACCCAAGGTTGACTCGCTTAGGGCTCGTCAACCTTGGGCTGTGCTACGTATCCCTTTCAGGGATAAAATACGGATCTCTCTGCGAGTTTGCGTCACTCCCAGATTCAACTCGATACCTCCGCAAGCCGAGCCCGTATCCTCCGTCCAATCCCACCCTCAGCACCTTGACGCACTGCCCACTGACGTACTGACGTACTGACGTACTGACCCAATGGACCTCTTCGCGCCCGACCCCTCTGCCAACCTGCTGCCCTGCGATGGCATCACGCTCTACCACGGTCGCATCTTCACTCCCACCAACGCGGACCATTACCTCACTGCCCTCACCGCCACCCTGCAATGGGCGCATGACGAAGTCGTCCTCTACGGCCGTCGCATCACCACGGCTCGCAAGGTGGCCTGGTATGGCGAGGCCCCCTTTGCCTACACCTACTCCGGCACCACCAAGACCGCTCTTCCCTGGACCTCCGAGCTGCGCGAAATCAAAGCCCTCGTCGAAAAGACCACCGGCACCACCTACAACTCCTGCCTGGCCAATCTCTACCACACTGGCGAGGAAGGCATGGGCTGGCACAGCGACGATGAAAAGGTGATGTGTAAGAACACCTCCATTGCCTCCATCAGCCTCGGGGCCGAGCGCAAGTTCGCCTTCAAACACAAAGCCCGCCCCGACCTCGGCACCATCTCCCTCCTCCTGGAACACGGCAGCCTCCTGGAAATGAAAGGTGCCACCCAAACCCACTGGCTCCATCGCCTGCCGCCGACAAAGAAAGTGAGTGAGCCGAGAGTGAACCTCACCTTCAGGACCTTCGGTGCGAATTATAAATGATAAATGATGAATTATAAATGAAGTTTCCTCTATCCAGTCGGCGCCAGGCAACCTGGATGCTGGTTCGAAATTTATCATTTATCATTTCAAATTTATAGCTCCTGCTTTCCTACGCCGCGAACAACGGCCTTTCCGCACCCGCCAGCTCCACGCCTGCCTCTGCCAGCCGGGCCTGCACCTCTGCGATATGCCCCCGGTCCCGGGTTTCCACGGTGCATAGTACGTGCACCCGGGACAAGTCAGGTCCTGCGAAGGTGCGGTTGTGCACGATCTCCGTGACATTGGCCCCGGCTTGGGCCAGCACGGATGAGAGATGCACCAGCCCGCCGGGGCGGTCGCTGATGAGCGCGTCGAAGCGGTAGATCCGCCCGTCCGCTGCCAGGCCGCGCTCGATCACCCGGCTGTGGGCGAGGGGATCGATGTTTCCACCGGTGAGCAGCAGCACCACGCGCTTGCCCGCCAGATCGGGCAGCAGTCCTGCGAGCATGGCGGCCAGCCCGGTGGCGCCTGCTCCTTCGATGACGCACTTGTCCAGCTCGGCCAGGCGCAGCATGGCCAGGGCCAGGGCTTCCTCCCCTACGCTGACCATGCGATGCACCAGTGGTTTCGCGATTTGCAGCGTGTTCTTGCCCGCCTCGGCCACCGCCAGGCCATCGGCCAGCGTGAACCTCGTGGAGATGTGGACGGGTTCGCCTGCCTGGAGCCCCGCGGCAAAGCAGGCGGCATTGGCAGGCTCCACCCCGATGATCTGGAGATCCGGCTTCAGCGCGTGCAAGACCGTGGCCACCCCGGCCAAGAGACCACCTCCACCCACTGGCACGATGATCGCGTCCGCATCCGGCACCTGCTCCAGGATCTCAAAGGCCAGCGTACCCTGGCCGGCGATCACCTGCGGATCATCAAAGGGATGCACGTACTTGAGTTGCAGCGCCGCCGCCATCCGCATGGCCTCACTGCGGGCCTCGTCAAAGGTGTCGCCATGCAGCACCACATTGGCCCCAAACCGGCGGCAGCGGGCCACCTTCACCAGCGGGGCGAATCTTGGCATCACGACCGTCACCGGGATGTTCATCTGGCGACCGTGCCAGGCGAGGCCCAGAGCGTGGTTGCCGGCCGAGGCGGCGATCACCCCTCGCTGGGTCTCCTCCGCCGTGAGTTGCGCCAGCGCATTGCGCGCCCCTCGTTCCTTGAAGCTCCCCGTCCGCTGGAGGTGTTCCTGTTTGCAATAGACATGTGCTCCAGTCAGCTCGCTCAGTGCGGCCGACTCCACACAGGGCGTCCGGGCCACCGCCCCCTGGATGCGCAGACGGGCGGCAACGATCTCCGAAAGGGAAACGCTGGCGGCTGAGGAGGCGGGTTTGGCAGTGGAGGAAGGATTCATGATGGGAGGAAAAGTCTGGGCAGATAAACAAAAAGCCCCGGGTGGAACACCCAGGGCTGCGGAGGAGAGTCGTGATCGAAAATCAGTGCACGCTCAGCCCTGCCCCGGATGGGAGCCAATAATGATCGCAATGATCATGATCGAGGCAGGTGAAGTGAGCGCCATTTGTGCCGGAAAAGTTCCCCAGATTGCCCTCTTGTCAAGCCCGCCCCGCTGCGCGGGGAGACACAAGACTAGAAGACGTCAGACTCCAGACCTGATCCTCCAAACGACGTACAACCGCATTGGGGAGCGCAGTCGGCTCGACTGCCACAAGGGTGGCCCGCCCGCGTAGCACCTCCACCAACACCTGCCACGAACTTTCCGCCCCACCGATCTTGAGCCTTGAAGTCTCGCCCCCTTTTGTGCGTCAATACTCCTATGCCTTTGCTTAAAACCGCCAGCTTCCTCGCCCTGGGCCTTCTCTCGCTCACCCTGGCCCAATCCTCCGCCCAGGACACCCCCGGCACCAGCAACCGCCCCAACATCGTGCTGGTGATGGCCGATGACCAGGGCTGGGGGGACATGGCCTACAACGGGCATCCCCATCTCAAGACGCCCAACTTCGACGCGCTGGCGGCAGAAGGGGTGCGCTTCGATAACTTCCACGCCGCCGCTCCGGTCTGCTCCCCCACCCGGGGCAGTGTCATGACCGGGCGCACGCCCAACCGCTTTGGTTGCTTCTCCTGGGGCAACACCCTGCGGCCGCAGGAGGTCACGATTGCGGAAGTGCTCAAATCCGCCGGATACCGCACCGGGCACTTTGGCAAATGGCACCTGGGCTCCGTGCAGAAAGACAGTCCGGTGAATCCCGGCAACAGTGGGTTCGAGGAGTGGATCTCGGCCCCCAACTACTTCGACCTCAATCCCGTGCTCAGCGATCAGGGACGCGCGGTGCCGTTCGAAGGAGACAGCTCGGACGTCACGGTGGACCTCGCCCTGAAGTTCATCCGCAAACAGGCGGAGGCCAGGCAACCCTTCTTTACAGTCGTGTGGTTCGGTTCACCGCACGCACCTCATCAGCCACTGGAGTCGGACCGCGCTCTTTATGAAGGCCTTGACCTGACCAAGGCCCAGCAGAACTTCTACGCAGAAATCACCGCCATGGACCGCGCCTTCGGTCGGCTTCGCAGTGAGATCAAGGATCTGGGCCTGCGGGACAACACCATCCTCTGGTACTGCAGTGACAACGGGGCCCTGCCCAAGGTTGGCTCCACGGGCGGTCGCCGCGGCAACAAGGGCAAGATCTATGAAGGCGGTCTCGCCGTGCCCGCGCTGCTGGAGTGGCCCGCCCGCTTTGCCTCGCCCAAGATGGTCAAACTGCCCTGCGTCACCTCCGACATCTATCCCACCCTGCTGGATGTTGTGGACGTCACGGTGCCCAATCAGCCCGTGCTGGATGGCATCAGCCTGTTAGGAGTGATCAGCGAGCGGGACAAAGAACGGGAAAAGCCCATCGGCTTCTGGGATCGAGGAAAGAAAGGGATCCAGACGCCCTCGAAACTCTGGATGGATGAACTGCTCGCCGCGCAAAAGGAAGGCCGCGAGCCCAACGATCCCGCCCGGCTCAATCCCGATGCCGGCGTCATTGGCGAGCCCGAGCCGTCCAACCAGTTCCCCGGTCACGCTGCATGGCTCGATGGCCAGTGGAAACTCCACCGCATCGAGGACCCCCAGACCCACGATGTCACTTGGGAACTCTACGATCTGGAAGCCGATCCCAAAGAAAGCCGCGTCCTCTTTGCCGAGCAGCCCGATCGCCTGCCCGCCATGCAGGAAGCCCTCAACGACTGGCTGAAATCCGTGGTCAAGAGTCTGAATGGCGGCGATTATCCGAAGGGACTGTGAACTCGTGCTTGGCTTTTGACGCATGAAATCCGCCCTCCGAGGCATCTTTCTCACTTCCGAAGATCCGCCCGCCACCGCCGCGTTTTATCGTGATGTGGCGGGTCTGGACTGGGAGGAAGTGGGCACCGGAAGCGGCTATGTGTACTGGAAGCTGGATCGCGATGGCGTGCAACTCGCACTCCATGATGCCAAAGCTTTTGCCACCCACACTCATCCCGCGTTGCGTGAATCCAACCTAACGCACCTCTACTTCCAAATCTCTGATCATAAGACCTTCCTCGAAAAGCTCGTGGTCATGAATGTGCCGGTGGACTCCCAGGATGACGTGGTCATCACCGTGGTGGATCCCGACGGCAGAAGGGTCATGTTCGGGACGGCGTGAAGGCAGGGGTGCGGTCTCGATTGAGGGAGGAAAGGTTGTGGGAAACGACACACTGAGCCGACTAAAGTCGGTACTCCAACGCCTCCGGCGCAACGGAGAGGGTTGGAGCACCGCCTTCAGGCCAATGCCATCAGGGAAAAATTGACCAGGCTCAACGACTGGGATGCCTGGGTGCGGCAGGCTCACTCTACAAGCCCAGGTTCAATCTGGCAGCAGGGCCCCGCTCAGGAGGGCCGAAGGTCCGTCATCATACCAGCCCTGGGCAGCGCCCAGGGTTTGGAATTCCCAATTGGATTCAGGGCTGAAGGCCCGGACTCATCAAACCTGCCCACGAAGAACAACCCTGAATGACTCCGGGCCTTCAGCCCTCAGCATCCTTTTCTGCCCCCAAACCCTGGGCGCTGCCCAGGGCTGATATCACTCCGGGCCCTTGGCCCTCAGCTTCTGCTCCGCCACTGCGAGTCAGGCCGCCGGGTAAATTCCATGTATCAGTCAGGTACTTGATTTGATGCGATGACGGGCCCCAAACTCTATTTCCCTGATGGCATTGGCCTTCAGGCGGTTCACGCTACAAGCTATCGAGGATATCCTCCATTGGCTTCGCTCGTCGCGAGGGAGTGAATCAAGGAGCCGTCATTGAACGTATAACTGGGGTTCACATGCCCATTCGTTGTCCCATTTCCTCCTCTCTGGCTACCCTTTGGATGGGTGTTGCGCTCCTTTTTTGGTCTAGCCTGGACATCCTTCACGCCGACGTCACCCTCACCCCGCTCAAAGAGGGAGCCAATCAAGTGGAACTCACGCCCCTGGAAAACGGCGAGTGGGAGGTGCGCACGACGGGGCCGGACCCGTATTTTCACGTGCGAGTGGAAGGGGAGGGGCTCGACCTGGTCAAGGAGTCCGTCTTGTCGTTCGAGTACATCAGCCTCACCGGCGTGGGGCGCATGCTGGTGTTTGTCGGCCCGGTGCTGGACATCCCACATCTGATCATGCACCAAGGCGTGGGGCGCAGGGAAGGGTGGGGAGCACAGGCCATTGATTTGCGAGACACCTCCGCAAAACCTGCCCTCCCGGTCAAAACGTTGCGCCTTACATGGGGAGAGGCACCCGGATTGGTGGCTCGATTCCGCAATCTCAAAGTCCGCGCGGCCACGGCTCAGGAGGCTGAATTGGCTGCCACTCGGGAAACGCGGTTCCAGAATGATCGGGCGTTGGCGAAAAGGTTGAGGAAATACCTTGGCCAGGACTTCCCTCAGCAGCTCTCCTCCGTCTCAGCAGATCCCTCTCAGATCAAGATTGAAGGACGCATTACCGGGAGCGCGGAAGCCTTGTGGCTCGCGGAGGTGCCCATGTGGGAGGACATCACCGCCCTCAAACAACCCGCCTCGCTTCACGCGATCAATGCCGATGCCCAAGGCGCTTTCACCGTCAGCGTTCCGCGTGATGCAGTGAAGGATCGGGATCTTCTGCTCTCCGGTTGGGCCGTGGTGCAAAGGACGGCGGAGGGAGTGGTGCCTGTTTCGGCGCTGCGATACGTGGAAAAACAGACGCCGCGTGCCGATTTGCCTCTCATGCGGCCCCGGTCCAAGAAGGGGCTCGGCGGGTGTGACTTTGATCATGAAGACATGGACAGGCTGGGGATCACCTCTGTGACCCTCAACATTCTCTTGAATCATCTGCTCTTCACCTCGCCGGGAGAGGGCAGAACTCCCTACACCTATGCCGGTCGCACGTGGTATGTGAACGAAGGCGTGCTGGCGGGCTATGACCGCTACATGACCCTCGCTGCCAGGAAGCAACTGATGGTCTCTGCCATCATCCTGCTGCCTCAGGAGCGTGAGGCCGCAGCGGGATCGTGGATCAAAGTGGCCGGGCATCCGCATGCCGAGCCAGTCGGCCTCTATGTCATGCCCAACTTCACCACCCAGGAGGGGGTGCAGGCGTACGCCGCGGCCATGAACCTGATCACCGAGCGCTACAGCCGCCCGGATGGCAAGTACGGCCGCGTGCACCACTGGATCATGCACAATGAGGTCAATAGTGGCTTCTACTGGACCAATGCCGGCGACAAGACGGATCTCACCTACCTTGGCCTTTATCAGAAATCCATGCGCGTCGCCTGGCTGCTGGCGGGCCAGTACGATGCCCATGCCAAACCCCTCATCTCCCTGGAGCACGGTTGGACGCTGAAGCTCGATCCACGGGCTTATGCCGGTCGCGCTTTGCTGGAGCACCTCGTCCAATTCAGCCGAAAGGAGGGTGATTTCCCCTGGGGCATCGCTTATCACCCGTATGCGGAAGACCTCCGCAATCCCCGGGCGTGGGAGGATCCCGGCGCGACCTTTGATTTCAATGCCCCTTTCATCACCTTCAAGAACATGGAGGTGCTGGATGCCTGGGCCCGCCTGCCGAGGGTGGCCTATCAGGGGCAGCCTCGCGAAATCCAACTGACCGAGCAGGGGCTGAATTCCCCCGACTACTCCGAGAAGACTCTGGCCGAACAAGCCGCCGGCATGGCCTACGCGTGGAAGAAGATCGAATCCCTGCCCACCGTCACCGCTTTCCATTATCATCTCTGGGCCGATGACCGGTCGGAAGGCGGATTGCGCCTGGGTTTACGGAAATTTCGCGATGACGCCGAAGACCCCCTGGGCATCAAACCCATCTGGCATCTCTACCGTGCCATCGGCACCCCTGAGTGGGAGAAGGCGAGTGCGTTCGCCCTGCCCATCCTGGGCATCAAGAGCTGGGAGGAAGTGCCGCATAGAGGGGAAATTATGAATTATGAATTATGAATTATGAATTATGAATTATGAATTATGAATTATGAATGAGGAATGAGGAATTATGAATTATGAATGAGGAATGAGGAATGAGGAATGAGGAATGGGGCTTCTGGCGCAGCATCGGGAGAAGATGCGGCACTAAACGCAGACGCGTCCATTTATAATTCCTAATTCCTAATTCATAATTTGGATCGGAGTTCCACGTCCACCCACACCGCCGCATGATCACTCCACGGCACCGTCGGATCGCTCTCCAGCTTCCCGTTTACCTTTCCCTGGTCAACCACCTGCCACTCCCAACCTTCTCCGCTGCCAAACACGTGATCAACTCGCGGCTGGTCCGTGGAGAGTAATTTCCACGCTCCCGCTTCCATGAGCGGGCTCAGCACATCGCCATCTGGCGTGTTGTTCCAGTCACCCGTCCACAAGGCTGGTGCACCCGTCTCGCGAACCTTCTTCACCCACGGGATCAGTTGTGCTGTCTGCGCCAGTTGCGTGGCGTGGTAGCGGTTCTCCTTGTAGCGCGCATGCAGGTGCGTGTTGCCGAAGGAGAGTCGCCGCCCTTCACCCAGGTCCAGGGTGCAGAGGGACAAGCCCTTGCCCGCCCACCAGTCGCCATGTTGCAGTGCCTCTGGACGTCCATTGCTGGCATAGCGGATGAACCCTTCCGCGAGGACGGGATAGCGACTCACCATGAGCAGCCCACTGCCCACGAGGCCGCTGTGAAAATAGCGGGAATGTTCCAGCCCCACCACTTGCAGCGCCTGCGTCAGCTCCGCCCGGTCTGCCTCCACGAATGCTTCCTGAAACCCGACGATGTCCGGCTTCAAGCGGGCAACCTCCTCGGCCACCTTGCGAAGTCGTTCCGAACGGAGTGGTGTGATCCAGTGCAGTCCCCAGACGTTCCAGGTGACCACGCGTAGTTTGAGGGGAGGGGATTTTGTCCAGGCGTCCAGATCAATCTTGCTAAAGACGGCCGGTTCCAGGACGGCAGGGGCCCGCAGGTTCCAGAGCAACAACGCGCCCACGATCAGGCAGACCCCGATGGCGAGTTTGAGGAGGCGACGGAACCAGTGTTTCACAAGGGAGGGTAGGGGGCAGAGTTGGGAGCACAGATCAAGCGGCAAGTTGCACCTGCGTGGCGCGGATGGGGATTTCGATCGCCGAAAGACAGAAGGCACCCGATGGGCCTACCGCTCCGCGGTAGAATTACTCGCGCAAACTATCCATGGGTTGCACTCGCTACGCTCGCTTCACCCATGGCTACGCATGGCGAACCCTCCGGGTTCAATGCACAATGTGCCAACGTACAATGTTTCTAGGTTTGTCATGGTGAACATCAAATGTTGCATCGACAAATCCGCTCTCCGAACCCGGAGGGTTCACCATGATTAGCCATGGGTCGGCCGAGTGAAGCGAGGACTACCCATGGAAAACGGCCAGACCGCTTCTACCGCGGAGCGGTAGGCCCATCGCATCCATCGTCTCCGGATTTTCGCACCGCTCCCAGGTCCCAATCTTCGCTCACGCCGAAACCTTTCCTCCCCACGCTGGTTGAACCCCAAACACCTTTCCGCTCGCTCACATGGGACCTATCCTCCGTACCACGCTCCGTCCGCTCTTGATGGTCATTGCTGCCGCAGCCACCTTGCAGCCCCTCTCGGCACAGACTTCCCCTGGCGTCACTGCCCACCGCGATTTGGAATACGTGGCCGATGGCCACGAGCGTCACAAACTGGACCTCTACCTGCCCGCGAAAGTGGACGGCAAAGTTCCCCTCATCATCTGGGTGCATGGCGGTGGCTGGCAGAATGGCAGCAAGGACGGCTGTCCGCCTCTGCGCGAAGGGTACGTAGCCCGGGGCTACGCTGTGGCCAGCATCAACTATCGGCTCACCAGTCACGCGGTGTTCCCGGCCCAGATCGAGGACTGCAAGGCCGCCGTCCGCTGGCTGCGGGCCCATGCGGCAGAGTATCGTCTGGACCCGGACAAGTTCGGTGTCTGGGGCAGCTCCGCCGGCGGACACCTCGTGGCCCTGCTCGGCACCAGCGGGGAGGTCAAGGAGTTCGATGTAAAAACAAATCTCGACCAGTCCAGCAAGGTGCAGGCGGTCTGCGACTACTATGGCCCCACCGATCTCGCCGCCTTCGTCACCCGGCCAGGCTATGAGCGGCATGCCGATTCCAATTCTCCCGAAAGCAAACTGCTGGGCGGTGTGGTGATGGAGAACCTGGACAAGGCGGCAAAGGCCAACCCCATCACCTACGTGGACAAGGCCGATCCTCCCTTCCTCATCGTGCACGGTGACAAGGACCCCACCGTGCCGATCAACCAGAGCGAACTTCTCTTTGATGCCCTCAAGAAGACCGGGGTGAGCGCCCACTTCCACACCATTCACGGGGCCGGGCATGGCGGCCCGGGGTTCTCGGGAAAGAACATCGAAGACATGGTGGCCAAGTTCTTCGACCAGCGTCTGAAAGAGGGCCGCAGCACGGTGGATGCCCTGGCTACTGACAGCACGGCCGAGGAAGCCCGCGGGTCCGAAACCTTGCCAGGCGGTCGCCGTCGCATCCCCTGGGAGTTCATCACCCGCAAGGATGACAAGAACCAGGACGGCAAAATCACCAAGGAGGAATTCTCCGGCCCGGCGCCGTTGTTCCAACGACTGGACCGCAATGGCGACGGGACCCTGACCCGTGAGGAACACGATGCGGCGATCACGGAGCGGCAGGGTTCAAGGTGAGAACCGCTCAAACGTTTGGGGAGGCTTCGCCGGAGATTGTAAGAATGCAGTGGCAGGCTTTAGCCTGCCGTTGGGCGTGTAGGGCAGTGCGACTGAACAGGCTGAAGCCTGTGACTGCATTGGCCGGCGCAGCGCCTGCATCGGTGTCGATGTCACCCTTGCTCCGCTCTCACTGAACCGGCGGGACGCCGGTAGCCCGCACCGCCGGGACGGCTGTGTCACTCCCTCCCTCACCCCAGCACAAACGCCGCCTTCGCCAGTCGCTGCCCGTTCACTGCGACCTCCACCACGTGCTTCCCCGCATAGTGCACGCGGGTCGTGAAGTCCTTGATCTGCTGGCGTCGTGTCAACGTCACGGCCTCACCGGGTGCCAGCTCCAGCTCCTTCCACTTGAAGACCTTCTCCGCCGTGCCGCCGGACTTCTTCACGTAGTGGATGACGTAGTCCACCACCAGTCGCTGGGCCCTTTTTGCCGCTGACTTGAACTGCAGCTCCAACGTCAGGTGCTGTCCCAGCTCCAGCTTCCTGGGGTTGAGGGTAAAACTCTGCACCTCCACTTCCGGCGGCTCGCCTGCCCCCACCAAGCCCAGCGCCCGTGCATCGCCCTGCTTGATCAGCGTGCGCAACGCCCGCTTCGCGATCCATGCCGTATGCACTTCCCCCAGAGGCCATCCTGCGAGCCGGTCCATCATCCATTCCGGGTGATCCTTGGCGATGTCGTTCAAATGATTGGCGACCGACTTGCGCACATACAGGCTGGAGTCCGCCTTCAGGTTCTCCAGGATGGGCAGGGTGGGGGAGGGATCCTTCACCAGTTCCTCCAGTCGGAACGACCACGGTAGCCGCGGCCGCGATCCTTCACTGGCCAGCCGGCGCACGGCTTCATGCTCGTCTTCGGACCACTTCTTCATCACCTTCAGAGTTCGGGTCAGATCGCGCTTCAAAAACTCGCGCACGGCAAACTCCGAGGAGCCATACACCGTGAAGTCCTTGAGCGCCGCCATGGAGGCGTCGAAGTCCTCCAACCCATACAGACCCACGTAGTCCGGCAGCACCAGCGTCACAAAGTTGTGGTCGATCCGCGGAGCCAACTGTCGCAGCGCGTCCAAAGACTGCCGATAGCTCCCCGGAAGCCCCGCGTGGAGGCTCTCCGTCATTCTCCGCAGCCGCTGCATGAGGCTCAGATCCTCCAGTCCGGGCAGGGCCTGGGCCAGATACGCCTTTTGCTTGAAGGCGGGCAGCACCGCCCCCATCTCCTGGCCTGTGCGACGAAACCTCGCCTCGTCGAACCAGTCTTTCAGGGCGGGAGCGGCAGCGGGAGAGTCGTCGGTGTCAGACATGCGGAGAGAGGGAGGAGCGGGCTGGAGACGGGTGGGGTTTCGAGGCAGTTTGCTTCAAGTCACTGACATTCCTATGTCAGGGGGGGCGGGGCATTTTCTTTTTTTGTGCTGAACGCGCCTCACCTCCCAAAGAAGAATCTTGTCTTCAAATCGAAAAACGGATACCTTGGATCCGACTCCGGGAAACGTAACATTTCAAGCTTCTTCCGTCCTCGTAGAACCCGCCCTGACAACAGGAGGTTACGTCAAAAAAACCGCGGAAGGAAAGACCTCCCCCGCAAGCCCGCGCTTTCACCCAGGGGCCTATGTCCCCCTGTGCTCCAACTCAACCCGCCTCCTCGATGAAGCCACTTCGGAAAACACTTTTTGGCATTCTTGCACTTTTCCTCCTTGCACCCGCGAGTCATGCCTGCACCCGCGTTGTCTATGTGGGGGAGGGGGGGCTCGTGATCACGGGCCGCTCGATGGATTGGGCCGAGGACATGTATTCTAACTTGTGGGTTTTCCCCAGAGGCATGAAACGTGACGGTGCATCAGGCCCCAACACGGTCACCTGGGTTTCCAAGTATGGCAGTCTCGTGGTCTCTGGTTATGAGGCAGGCTCCGCCGATGGCATGAATGAGAAGGGGCTCGTCATGAATGGGCTCTACTTGGTGGAGTCAGACTATGGCAAGGCCGATGGCCGCCCCAGCCTTTCCATCATGGGATTTGGCCAATACGTCTTGGACAACTTTGCCACCGTCGCAGAGGCTGTGAACGCCTTGCAGAAAGATGCCATCCGCATCATCGCGCCCGTGCTGCCCAACGGACGCGGCGCGACGCTCCACATGTCCCTGTCCGATGCTTCTGGCGATTCCGCCATCATCGAGTGGCTGGGGGGCAAGGTGGTGGTGCATCACAGCAAGGACTACCGCGTGATGACGAACTCGCCGATCTTCGAAGAGCAGCTCGCCATTGAAAAGTACTGGAAGGGCGTGGATCCCCTGACCTTTCTCCCCGGCTCAAACAACGCGGCCGACCGGTTTGCGCGAGTTTCCTTCCTGGTGCAGGCCATTCCGACCCGGCTTGATCCCCGGACGATCAAGGCCGTGCCGGGTGCCACTTATCAAAATCAGGCCGCCGCGGCGGTGCTGAGCGTCATGCGTTCAATCAGCGTGCCTCTGGGCATCACCCACCCTACGAAGCCCAACCTAGCCTCCACCCTCTGGCGCACCGTGTACGATCACAAAAACCAAGTGCTCTTCTTTGACTCCGCCACGAGTCCGAACGCCTTCTGGGTACCAATGTCGGAACTGGGTTTCGAAGAAGGCGCGCCGGTGATGAAGCTGACCGTGGCCTGGGGCAAGGTCTATGCTGGCAATGCCGCGAGCAGGTTCGAGCCCGCCGAACCGTTCCCCTTCCAGCCCGTGGATCCCCGCTAGCCCGGTCTCACCTGCTCCTGAGGAACTCCTTGCCACGTGCGAATCGTCGCGCATATTCCCCGCTCCCGTGTCCCCGTAGTTCAATGGATAGAACGAGGGTTTCCTAAACCTTAAATGCAAGTTCGATTCTTGCCGGGGACGCCACTTCAGCCTGGGCTGGCGTAAGAGGTAATTTTGAAGCGAAAAAGACTCGCGTCAGTTGCCAAACTCCCCAGATTGCCGCGCCGTGGATCTGACGTTTGTTTTCCCCTGTCTCAACGAAGAAAAATCCCTGGGTGAGTGCATCACCAAGGTGCGCCAGTCGCTGGAAAAAGCGGCCGGGCTCCGCTATGAGATTGTCGTGGCCGACAACGGCAGCACCGACCGTTCACGGGAGATTGCCACCTCGTTGGGAGCCCGGGTCGTGCCGGTATCCAGGAGGGGCTATGGTGCCGCGCTCAGTGGCGGCATTGAGGCGGCTGAGGGAAAGTATGTGATGTTCGCTGATGCGGACAACACCTACCTTTACGAGCACGCGCTGCCTCTCTATGAGGCGACCTCCACCGCCGGGGCGGACATGGGCATCGCTTCCCGTATCAAGGGTGACATCAAGCCTGGAGCCATGCCCACGCTGCACCGCTATCTGGGCACCCCGGTGCTCACCTCCCTGATCAATCTTTTCTTCCAGGGGCGTCTCTCAGACTGCAACTCCGGGTTCCGCTGCCTGCGTAAAACCTCATTTCAGGCCTGGGCGGTGCGTTCTTCCGGCATGGAGTTCGCCTCTGAGTTGCTCATCAAGGCGCTCAAGCACCGGGCCCAATGCGTGGAGATCCCCTCCGGTCTGAACCCCAACCCGCCGGATCGCGTGCCTCATCTGCGCACCTGGCGGGACGGCATGCGTCACCTGCTCTTCATCTTCTCAGAGCGGCCCCAGATGTTTGAGTGGCTCGGCCTCATCGCTGTTGTCTTTGCCACCCTCTTGCAGATCCTTGCCGTCATCACTGGCCCTGTGAACTTCTTGGGGCTCAATATCTTTGACCTCCACAGCCAGGCTCTCCTGCTGCTGGCCGGGCTGGTGGGCACGCAGTTCTACATGTATTCCTGCATGTGCTACCTGCGCTCCAGTGATAAGCCGTCAGGCATCACGCGCTGGCTGATCAACATGGACGAGGGCACCCTTTTCTTCCTGCTCTCGGGAGTGATGCTGGCCATCGCCCTGGTGGTGCTTTCCGTCTTTGTCATCTGGGCAGGCTCCAGCTTTGCGGGGCTCAATCTTACCCACACCCTGGTGGCCATTGTCCACTTCCTCAGCGTGCCGCTCCTCTTGTGCCTTGGCCTGCTGGGCCTGCACACGCTCAAGCGGTACGAGCAGTGAGGGACTACGGGAGGAGTGAGATCCTCTCAATCCACAGGCGACCCGGAGTGCCGGGGTCTTGAGAGAACAAGGTCAGTTTGTGGACAGCGCGGAGCACTTGCCCCGCATCACCCTGATCGGGGAACCGGATCAGCAGTTCATTGTGACCGGGGATGACCGTCGCCTGGAATCGCAGACGACGGGAAGAATCCTGTCCATCTACCCGCACTCCCAGCACGAAAGGCGAGTTCGCTCCTGACCGGCACTTGATAGAGAGCCGGGTGAAGCCTGACCAGCATGCGGTCGGGGGCCAATACTGCAGACTCGTATGGCCGCGCGGTTCCACTGGCCAGACCACGATGCCCGCCTCGTATTTAACGGGGCGCTCCATGCCTTCTGTTTCCATCGCCCAAAATGGCGTCGTCCCCAGCCAGGTGAAGGGAGTCAGATGAGGGAAAGCCGCCTTCCCGGGAATCAATGCGCCTCCATACCAGATCAACGGCCAGGAGGCGGTAAGCACGAGCAGCACAGACACTGCGAGCAGTCCCCACTTTCGATGGCGCGACTGATGCCAGGCCAACCGGAACAACAAGCCCGCCAGACCTCCAAGCATGCCGTGGAGTCCGTCGCGCCAATCCGGATTGCGGGAGGTCAGT